>NZ_JACOGK010000085.1 GCF_014269395.1 Megasphaera hominis | reverse complement strand
AAGATCGCAGTTTGTGGCCCCAACCGCAACAGTTATTCCAAGACAGACCCTTCGGCAACCTTCATGCGTATCAAGAAAGACTATATGGGCAATGACCAGCTTCTTCCTGCATATAATGTCCAATTTGGTATTGCAGATGAATACATTGCTGTGGCTGACGTCAGTCAATACCGTTCCGACATGGATTGCTTCGTCCCATTGCTGGAAAAGTTTCATGAAACGTATGGATTTTATCCCAAGTACCCTGTAGCTGACGCGGGATATGGTTCGTACAACAACTACATCTACTGCGAGCAGCATGGCATGGAAAAGTATATGAAGTTCCCCATGTTCAAAAAAGAGACAACCGACAAAAACTACCATGAGAATCCCTTCCGTCCCGTCAATTTCAGGATTGACGAGAACGGCACACTTCGCTGTCCAGCGGGGAGGGCGTTTCATTTGCAATATCGACGAAAAGTCAGAGGAAATCTATATGGACGACAAGAGGAAATCTACCAATGCGAAGACT
>NZ_JACOGK010000084.1 GCF_014269395.1 Megasphaera hominis | reverse complement strand
TACCTCAATGGATTGCATGACGTCATCGAGTTCAAAAAGCAATACCCGGATCAAAAGCTCATCCTTCATAGTGACCAGGGTTCTGTCTATGCTTCAAAAGCGTACAACGAACTTTTGCCTATGTATAATATTACGCATTCTATGTCACGAGCCGGCACTCCTACAGATAATGCTTCGATGGAGTCCATCAATGGCTGGATTAAGGAAGAACTATTCGTAGATTTCCATATTACGCATAACAAAGACATTGATAGACAAGTTGAACAGTATATTCGGTTCTTCAACGAAGAGCGCCCGGCCTATGCGCTAGGATATCTCACACCCGTACAATATCGGGAAATGTATGCACCCGAAAAGGACTAAGCCTTTATAGCTTTTTCATTTGGCCTAATTGCAGTTTTTCCGGTTTTGGCTTATGGGTCAATGAATGCCGAAGGCATCCGCGTCAACGGTTTATCATTGAGGCATAAGCCAAAACCGGATATAATCTGGCTGGCTAAATGATACTTGCCAAGTGGAAGGACTGCCT
>NZ_JACOGK010000083.1 GCF_014269395.1 Megasphaera hominis | reverse complement strand
CGCAAGGAACCAGCCGTCGAAGGTGGGGGCGATGATTGGGGTGAAGTCGTAACAAGGTAGCCGTATCGGAAGGTGCGGCTGGATCACCTCCTTTCTAGGGAGACATACGATTCGTGCAGTGCACGGAATCAGTCACTTTAGGTCGGCACATGGCAGCATATTTACATTGTTCGGTTTTGAGAGGCCATCCTCTCAAAACAAAAAAGAAAAAGCATTCCGTGGGCCTATAGCTCAGCTGGTTAGAGCGCACGCCTGATAAGCGTGAGGTCGGTGGTTCAAGTCCACCTAGGCCCACCACTGTTTTTCTCGTCAGAGGAAGACCTTACCAGTGGGGGTGTAGCTCAGCTGGGAGAGCACCTGCCTTGCAAGCAGGGGGTCAGGAGTTCGATTCTCCTCATCTCCACCAATTTTTCTTTTTGGATTTGTACCTTGACAACTGCATAGAAAAGAAAGAAATACCTCTTTTTTAAAAAAGAGACTTAACGAACCTTAGAATAATCATGACGAAAGTCAAGTAAGTAAGGGCGTACGG
>NZ_JACOGK010000082.1 GCF_014269395.1 Megasphaera hominis | reverse complement strand
ATGGCGCCAGCCGTGCAGCTGGGTAGCTACGTCGGGGACGGATAAACGCTGAAAGCATCTAAGCGTGAAACCAGCCTAGAGATGAGGTTTCTCATTGCGCAAGCAAGTAAGGTCCCACAAAGACGATGTGGTTGATAGGCCGGGAGTGGAAGTACAGTGATGTATGGAGCGGACCGGTACTAATAGACCGAGGACTTGACTACAGAAGATGTAAGGAACGTTAAGAACAACAAACACTTTTCTATGCGGTTGTCAGGGTAGAAAAACCTTGAAAACAAACAATTCAGTGGCGATAGCTGCGGGGATCCACCTGTTCCCATGCCGAACACAGTAGTTAAGCCCGCAAACGCCGAAAGTACTTGGATGGAAACGTCCTGGGAGGATAGGAAGCCGCTGATTACGCAAAGAAAGAGCACCGAGAAATCGGTGCTCTTTTTGCGTAAGGAGGTGCGGACAAAAAGTTGGACCTGACATGATCACTAAATGTCAGGAGGTTTAAAATGTATTCTTATGAAAAACGAATGAAAGCAGTCCTGTTGCATCGAGACGCAGGTATGGGACT
>NZ_JACOGK010000081.1 GCF_014269395.1 Megasphaera hominis | reverse complement strand
TTTCTTGCGGCAGATCCGGAGAACCCGCTTATCATTCACATGGATATCATGATAGCGTTCCAAATCATCGCGGATTCTGCGATACCCTTTATCAGGATCCTGCTGATGTATTTCTTCAACCTTTTCTCCAATCAGCATGTTTTCCTGTTCATTTTCAGGAATACCTCGATGAAGCCATTTATAGTAACCAGCTCTGGCTACGTTTCCCAGCTTACAGAGAGCAGAAATCGGATAGTTGTTCTCCTCATGCACTTCTTTAATTGCCAAATAAATATGATGTTTTCTTAGCCGGCTCAGCCCCGCCTCCTCTCTACTTCTGCTAATTTTTTTAGGAATGCAGCCTCCATTTCCGCTTTCTCACGCTTGGCTTTCTCCAGTTTCAGCTCAGCACGTAATTGTTCAACCTCGGTAAGAGAATCGTTCGCCTTCTTTTTCCCTCGGTTATCTTTTAATGCATCGAGACCGCCGGCCTCATACTTAACGGTGTAACTACGAGCTTGTTGATAGGAAACCTGGTATTTTTCTGCTGTTTCTGCATAGTTATGTTCATGTGATATGCAGTATGC
>NZ_JACOGK010000080.1 GCF_014269395.1 Megasphaera hominis | reverse complement strand
TTTCTTGCGGCAGATCCGGAGAACCCGCTTATCATTCACATGGATATCATGATAGCGTTCCAAATCATCGCGGATTCTGCGATACCCTTTATCAGGATCCTGCTGATGTATTTCTTCAATCTTTTCTCCAATCAGCATGTTTTCCTGTTCATTCGCAGAAATACCTCTATGAAGCCATTTATAGTAACCAGCTCTTGCTACTTTTCCCAGCTTACAGAGAGCAGAAATCGGATAGTTGTTCTCCCCATGCACTTCTGTAATTGCCAGATATATATGATGTTTTCTTAGCCGGCTCAGCCCCGCCTCCTCTCTACTTCCCCCAATTTTTTTAGGAAGGCAGCCTCCATTTCCGCTTTCTCACGCTTGGCTTTCTCCAGTTTCAGCTCAGCACGTAATCGTTCAACCTCGGTAAGAGAATCGGTCGCCTTCTTTTTCCCTCGGTTATCCTTTAATGCATCGAGACCGCCGGCCTCATACTTAACGGTGTAACTACGAGCTTGTTGATAGGAAACCTGGTATTTTTCTGCTGTCTCCGCATAATTATGTTCATGTGATATGCAGTATGC
>NZ_JACOGK010000079.1 GCF_014269395.1 Megasphaera hominis | reverse complement strand
AGCCTTCCTGAAAGGCTTTACGGGATACCTTCATACGGACGACTTCGCAGGCTATGGAAAGCTGGAAATTCGGCAATGCTTGTGTATGGCTCATGCACGACGGAAGTTCGTCGATGCCATAAAAGGCATTGCCGATCCTCAGGCAAACAGCTTGTCCCAAGAGGCCTTGGATCTCATTGGCGCCTTGTACGCCAAAGAAAAAGAATTCAAAGATTTATCTCCAGAAGAACGACAAATAGAACGCCAGAAGCAGGAAAAACCCCTGCTAGAGGCTTTATTTGCATGGCTTGAAAAAAATAGAGACTGTGTTGCCATAAAATCTCCTATCTCCAAAGCTATCAATTACACCCTCAGCAACTGGGAGGGGCTGACCCGTTATTTGGAAGACGGCCACTGTTCCATAGACAACAATCTGGCAGAAAACAGCATCCGTCCCTTCACCGTCGGCCGCAAGAACTGGCTGTTCAGTGACAGCCCTAAAGGTGCCAAGGCCAGCGCAATGGTATACAGCATCATCGAAACCTGCAAGGCCAACCAGATTGATCCGGAGAAATACCTGATTCAGGTATTCACGGATTTCCCAAATTTGGATGTGCGGCATCATCCCGAAGTAGTAGATGGCTACATGCCCTGGAGCACGCGTATGCAGGAATTATGTAAATAG
>NZ_JACOGK010000078.1 GCF_014269395.1 Megasphaera hominis | reverse complement strand
GCGACCTATTTCTAATCGTTGTTCTTTCGTTAATTTCACGTGGCAACCTCCCATCTAACAATTGAGGGCATCGGATACTAATTAGAAAATCTTTTATCCAAGATTACTACATTTAGTATCCAATTTCTACCCCCTCCATGTCCAACTTTAGCATACCACGTGCAGGGAAAGCCTACCTTTCATATATTTTTAAGATAATATTGTTTTCTATACATAAAACTATTATTTTTAAGGTTTATGGAGCAATTGCTTTCCCTGGGGGGAAAGTGGCCGCGAAGCGGTCGATAGAGGCGTTTCATGACAGTGTAATCAATTGGCTGATTAGTAAGCTATAGCGCTGATATAACCGGGGAGAGAGGGTACTTGCAGAAAATGATATTTTGTACGAAACCTGTTGTTTCTTCCAGCCTCTCTCCCCCGCAAAGCGGGGACTCTCCCCGCCTTGCGGGGAAAGCATTCCTTTCATATATTTTTAAGATAATATTGTTTTCCATGCATAAAACTATTATTTTTAAGGTTTATGGTGCAATTGCTTTCCCTGAGGGGAAAGTGGGGGGTGCAGACGTTTTGGGGGTGCAGACGTTTTTTTTGGACCGTCCTCACTTTGTAGGCAATAAGCCTAAACTTATTCTATACTGTATCGGGCTCATGCCACCCAAAGACATCTTAATCCGATCTTCGTTATACCAATGAAGATATCTA
>NZ_JACOGK010000077.1 GCF_014269395.1 Megasphaera hominis | reverse complement strand
TTGAAGAAATACATCAGCAGGATCCTGATAAAGGGTATCGCAGAATCCGCGATGATTTGGAACGCTATCATGATATCCATGTGAATGATAAGCGGGTTCTCCGGATCTGCCGCAAGAAAGATATCAAATCAACTATAAAATACAGTAATCATGGTTGTACAAGGCACGCTTCAAATCCACAGTTCATAGCAGAAAATGTTCTTCATAGAGAATTTACTGCCGATTCACCAAATGAAAAGTGGCTTACAGATGTTACAGAATTCAAGTATTACGTCGGAGTCGAAGTTCACAAAGTATACCTAAGTGCGATACTTGATCTTTATGACCGAAGAATAGTTTCTTTTGTGATTCGCGACAGAAATGATACTCCGTTAGTATTTGATACCTTTGATCAGGCAGTGGCCGCAAATCCAGATGCTCATCCTCTGTTCCACAGTGACAGAGGATTTCAATACACAAACAGAACGTTCCACGCAAAACTGGAATCAGCCGGTATGGTACAGAGCATGTCCAGGATTGGCAAGTGTATCGATAATGGTCCGATGGAAGGTTTCTGGGGCATCTTAAAGAGAGAACGTTATTATGGGCGTCATTTTACAGATAGAGAGTCATTGATTGCAATGATTGAAGATTACATTGGCTATTACAATACTAAGCGTTTACAGAGAAAACTGGGTGTAGTAACCCCGATGGAAAAGCACAATAACTATTACGTGGCAGCATAAAAACTGCCAC
>NZ_JACOGK010000076.1 GCF_014269395.1 Megasphaera hominis | reverse complement strand
ACATTATATGCAGGAAGAAGCTGGTCATTGCCCATATAGTCTTTCTTGATACGCATGAAGGTTGCCGAAGGGTCTGTCTTGGAATAACTGTTGCGGTTGGGGCCACAAACTGCGATCTTTTCGACATAGTCTTCGAGCTTTGCCGTATATTCCTTCAGACGCTCATAGTGTCGTTGCTGGGGCGTTTTGCGATGTCCGATTCCATGGACAAATTGGGATTCGTCGATTTCACAAATGGCAGCGTAGCGCCGGATTACCTCTTTTAGATAGGCAGGAACATATTCCGTGTGGGTTTCAATCTTTATGCCAAAAGGAGCCAGCTCCTCATTCATCTCATGAAACAGTCCGGTGATCTTTTCATAGAGCTTGTACCGGAATTTCTCCGTAGCCCTTTTCCAAACCCAGCTGTACTTATTGGCGTTAGCCTCAAACTTCGAACCATCGATGTAAAGATGGCTCAAATCCACATGTTCTTCGGTAAATATCTTTTTATTGATGTCGTTGAGCAGCTCCTCAGCGGATGGCCCCAGAACGTTTTCGATAAAGTATCCGAAGGTACGATATGATGGAGTTTGATGATCCATGAGATACATGTAGCGAAGGTTGACCTTGCAGTTATCTTCGAGCTCTCGGAGCGAGATATATCCATGGGACATGAATCCGAATAAAATTGCTTTCAGCATGTTGGCCGGGTTGTATCTGATACGTCCCGTGATATGCTTGGGAACATTTTTCAGATACTTCTCCAAGTTGATTCCCTCCATGAATCTGTTGAAAACCAACACCGGATCGCAAATATCCAGAAAATCTGAAATATATAGTGGCAAAATTGCCTGTTTTGGTTTAGAATAATTAGT
>NZ_JACOGK010000075.1 GCF_014269395.1 Megasphaera hominis | reverse complement strand
GGCAAAAGTTCGTTGTACGCTTTTGAAGCATAGACAGAACCCTGGTCACTATGAAGGATGAGCTTTTGATCCGGGTATTGCTTTTTGAACTCGATGACGTCATGCAATCCATTGAGGTAGGTCATACGGTCTCCTCGTTTGGATGAAAGGGAATAGGCAATAATCTCGTTATTCCATAGATCCATGTATAACGTTAATTCATAATATATCTTTTCTATGTAAAAAGCAGTCATATCGCTTACCACGCATTCCATAGGCCCGTTAATATTCATCTCGGCCATCAATAGATTCGGATAGATCTTATACGGGTTCCCTTTCTTCTTGTATCTGCAGCGTCTGGCCTGGCTTCTGATGCCAAGTAGTTTGCAAATCTTACAGGCATAGGAAGGAGAATAATACACGGCCATGTCCAGATAAATCTTTGCCTGCAGCCAGCGATATCCATGAGAAGGATACCGTTTATGATATTCCATGAATGTGACTTTAGCCTCTGTACGGCGCTGCATCCTGGCTGAAGGATGGCTGAGACGGTGCTTCCAATAGTAAAAACTGCTGTGTCCGATATGCAGCCATTCACACAATAGCGTAACGGGAAAATGTCCGGATAATTCCATAATGACTTCGTAAATTTCTCGCCGACTTAAATGGATTTTTTCTTGGCATTCACCTTCTTCGCATATTTTTTTTTTAGTATCGTATTATCGATACGTTCCCAAATCAGTGCGTTGATTAATTCGTCCTTTGTCATGGACTGTATTTCTTCAAGCCCTGCAGGTTCTGTGGCTGCTGGCAGGGTTGCTTCTCGTTCGGATCCCTGGGCATGCTGCGACGTCTTTTTAGGTGGTAGATGATTGGCATCACGATACATCCGCATGTAGTCGCGAGCTGTCGTTACTGAGATACCATATTTTTCAGCAGCCTCAAATTTGGTGATTTCGTTGTTGTAAATTCGGCGACCTATTTCTAATCGTTGTTCTTTCGTTAATTTCACGTGGCAACCTCCCATCTAACAATTGAGGGCATCGGATACTAATTAGAAAATCTTTTATCCAAGATTACTACATTTAGTAT
>NZ_JACOGK010000074.1 GCF_014269395.1 Megasphaera hominis | reverse complement strand
GAAATGGAGGTTGCACATGGTAAGAAAAATTCAGGATACAGATTTATTCTGTGATTACTATGATCAATGGACTCAAGTATATAAGGATGGTGCTGTGCGGAAGGTTACACTCAATAAATACAAAATGACACTTTCCTGGCTAAGGAAGCTGGCGCCGGACCTGCGACTCTGCGATATGTCACGCGTGACGTACCAGCAGATTCTTAACGAGTATGCTGCTACTCATGAAAAACAGACGACGATGGATTTTCACCATCAATTGAAAGGTGCCATCATTGATGCCGTCGATGAAGGCCTGATCCCTAGAGATCCTACACGAAAGGCAATTATTAAAGGAAAAACGCCGGCACCCAAAAAGATGAAATACCTGAATCAATACGAACTCCATACACTACTGAGCAGCTTGAATCTGCAGAGTGGTATTAACTGGGACTGGCTCATTCTGTTGGTAGCAAAAACGGGTATGCGGTTTTCGGAAGCCTTGGCAATTACGCCTAGTGACTTTGATTTTGCCCATCAAATGCTCTCTATCAGCAAGACCTGGGATTATAAAGATGACGGCGGTTTCTTGCCGACGAAAAATAAATCATCCGTCCGCAAAATACAAATCGACTGGCAAACAGTCATCCAATTTTCAGAACTTGTAAAGAATCTGCCACCGGATATGCCGATTTTTGTGACGAAAGAGCGTGTATATAATTCGACTGTTAATAATATCTTGGCCCGCTATTGCAGACGAGCCAATGTTCCTGTCATTTCCATTCACGGGCTCCGCCATACCCATGCATCATTGCTCCTTTTTGCTGGCGTATCTATTGCCAGCGTGGCCAGACGTTTAGGTCATTCCAGCATGACGACGACGCAGAAAACATATTTGCATATTATTCAAGAATTGGAAAACCAGGATATCGATCTCATCATGCGGGCATTGTCCGGCTTAAGTTAAAAGTTACAGTATCAGTAAACTAT
>NZ_JACOGK010000073.1 GCF_014269395.1 Megasphaera hominis | reverse complement strand
ATGATGACAGGGAAAGAATACAAGGAAAGCCTGAAGAAACGCAATATCGTCGTATATCTGCAGGGTAAGCGGATTCCGGCAGCAGAAGTACCGGACCATCCGTTCATCCGCGGCCACGTGAATTCCGCGGCTGTTACGTACGATATGGCCTGGGATCCGGCTTACGAAAACCTGATGACGGCTACGTCCCATCTGACGGGCAAAAAGATCAACCGCTTCACGCACATTCATCAGAGCGTAGAAGACCTGGTTAAAAAAGTAAAAATGCTGCGCATGCTGTCTTTGAAGACCGGTACATGCTACCAGCGCTGCGTTGGCTTTGATGCCATGAACGCAACGTACAGCACGACCTATGAAATGGACCAGAAATATGGCACGCAGTATCATGAACGCTTCAAGAAATTCCTCGAATACATCCAGGAAACGGACCATATGGTAGCCGGCGCGATGACGGACCCGAAGGGGGACCGCAGCAAACGGCCGAGCCAGCAGTCCGATCCGGATCTCTTCGTACACGTCGTAGAAAAGAACGATAAAGGTATCGTCATCCGCGGTGCCAAGGCTCACATGACGGGCATGGTAAACAGCCATGAAATGCTGATCATGCCGACCATGAGCCTGAAACCGGGCGACGAAGACTATGCCGTATGCTGTGCTTTGCCGGTAGACGCACCGGGGGTACTGCACATTTTTGGCCGCCAGAGCAATGATGGCCGTAAACTGGAAGGCGACATCGATCAGGGCAATGCCAAGTACGGGATCGTCGGCGGCGAATGCCTGACCGTCCTGAACGACGTCTTCGTACCGTGGGAACGCGTATTTATGTGCGGCGAAGTAGACTTTGCAGGCATGCTGGTTACACGCTTTGCCAGCTACCACCGCCAGAACTACGGCGGCTGCAAGGGCGGCGTATCAGATATCGTCATCGGTGCCGCAGCGGTTATGGCCGACATGAACGGCTATTCGAAAGCCAGCCACATTAAGAGCAAGATCAACGAAATGATCCACCTGACGGAAACACTCTATGCCTGTTCCATTGCCTGCTCTGCTGAAGGGGTACAGCTGCCGAGCGGCCAGTATTTCGTCAACATGCTGCTGGCAAACGTAAGCAAGCATAACGTTACGCGCTACATTTATGAAATCGACCGTCTGGCCCAGGATATTGCCGGCGGCTTCATCGCAACGATGCCGAGCCAGGCTGATTTGGAAAGCCCGGAAATCGGCAAATACGTAGATAAATACTTCAAAGGCGTTGACGGCGTATCGACGGCAGACCGCATGCGCGTAGCCCGTCTGATCGAAGTCATGACCGGTGGTACGGCGCTGGTAGAAAGCATGCACGGTGCCGGCAGCCCGCAGGCCCAGGAAGTTATGTATTCGAAGCTGGC
>NZ_JACOGK010000072.1 GCF_014269395.1 Megasphaera hominis | reverse complement strand
AGTCCCATACCTGCGTCTCGATGCAACAGGACTGCTTTCATTCGTTTTTCATAAGAATACATTTTAAACCTCCTGACATTTAGTGATCATGTCAGGTCCAACTTTTTGTCCGCACCTCCAAGCAAATAGGACAACACAAAATCCTCTACTGGGGAACAAGCACCTGCATCCCACGCAGGTGCTTTTCCTTTTTTTGTCGGGAAAGATATCTAAAGAATACATTAACATTTCTAAATAAAATCAATAACTGCTATTCTTTAGTAATTATTATGGTATAATAGACTAGCGGGAACAAACGGTTAAACTCAATCGCTTGGCCCAGATCTCACGCTATTAAATAATTACTATATATGTATTATATAAAGGCAGGTGGACACACATGGTCCAAAAAATGATGGCAAAACTCAAAGAAGCCTTCTCGCCAGAAGACACGATCACAGAAATCAAGTGGTACCAAATGATGGACCTCTGGCTCCAATGCACAGACATGCCGCTCAAACAATACTTCGACACAAACAGCTTAAAACTCATAGACGAAAAAATCGAAGTCCTCACAGCCCTAAGAAACGGCGCCACCATCTCAGACATCCCGAACTACTACAACATCCTGGAACTCTATCCCAAAAGCCATACATAAAAGAAAGCTTTCCCCGCGAAGCGGGGAGAGTACGGCAAAGCCGGGAGAGAGGCCTAAAATAGCTTTCCCCGCGAAGCGGGGAGAGTACGGCAAAGCCGGGAGAGAGGCCTAAAATAGCTTTCCCCGCGAAGCGGGGGAGAGAGGACCGATAGGGCCGGTAGTGGCCGATACAGAAAAATTTACAACAAAGGCTTTCTCCATACAGCGGAGAAAGCCTTTATTCGTATCCATACCATAAACAAAAAATGAACTGCATAAACTCTGATTTAGAAAATCTATCAATTGTCACAGAACCTGCTATAATATGTCACACAAGGGACACAGAAGCCCCAAATTTAGAACCTATTCAAACGAGAAAGCAGGTGGCAGTATGCTGCAAGAAGCCCTGGGAGCACTGAAAAAAACATTCTCTCCCGAAGAAATAATCGACGAAATCAAGTGGTACCAAGTAATGGACTTGCTGCTCCAATGCTCAGACATGCCACTCAAACAATACTTCGACCCAAACAGCATGGAACTCCTAGACAAAAAAATCGAAGTCCTCACAGCCCTAAGAAACGGCCAATCCATGCTAGAAATCCCCGGCTACTACGAAATTTTGGAACTCTATCCCAAAAACCATACATGAAAGAAAGCTTTCCCCGCAAAGCGGGGAGAGTCCCCGCTTTGCGGGGGAGAGAGGCTGGAAGAAACAATAGGTTCCGTATAAAATATTATTTTTTACAAGTACCCTCTCTCCCCGGTTATATCAGCGCTATAGCTTACTAATCAGCCAATTGATTACACTGTTATGAAACGCCTCTATCGGAGGTGCGGACAAAAAGTTGGACCTGACATGATCACTAAATGTCAGGAGGTTTAAAATGTATTCTTATGAAAAACGAATGAAAGCAGTCCTGTTGCATCGAGACGCAGGTATGGGACT
>NZ_JACOGK010000071.1 GCF_014269395.1 Megasphaera hominis | reverse complement strand
AGGGAAATCCCGAGTTGCTGCCATTCTTTTTCCTGTCTGTATAGCGGCACTGCATAGAAGTACTTCTGCATCATGACGTGTGCAACGGCCGACGGTGATGCAAAAGAATGAGGAATGACCGGCTGGGGCATGACAGGCTTGATGAATTTTGGTGCTTTTTCCTTTCGGCATTCCCGGCATTCGTAGTTAATCTGGTAATATTCCACAATCTTTACCTTGGCAGGGATGAGGATTACTTCTTTGCGGATATATGTTTCACCTACTGGTTTTAGTTCACTGCCACAGTCCGGGCATACTTTTTCATCCTCCGGCAGATCGATGAGCTCCCTTTCGTGCGGCAATGCCGCTAACAGCTCTTCACGGGAACTTTTCTTTTTCTTGGTCCGCGTGTGTTCTCCCACCGTGATAGAGGGCTCTTCAGCATTCTTCTTGGTTTCTACTTCTGCCTCATTGAACAGGGACAGCTGGTCTGGTGCGTCTTCACGGACAACCTGTCTCTTTTCCGTTTTTTGGCCAAAGACATGCTCCTGTAACATGGCGACCTGGCGTTTCAACGTTGCATTTTCCTCTGCCAGGCTCGCGTTTTCTGCCGCGAGTGTATCTATTTTGTTTTGCATTTCCTGTTCAAGAGCGTCGGACATAAGGCACCTCGTTTTTCTGGTTTTTGTTCCTTTATTATACCAAAAAAACGCCCGAACCCCTATTATTTATGCGGGTTTCAGGCGTTTCAATTTCGCATTATATGCATCGTTTAGGCGCCACTTTGTGGACGGCTTTCGGCTGATCGATGGCGAGTCCTTCCATGAGCCAGCGGTATTGCTGGGGCGTAATTTCCCGGACTTCCTGTGGCGTTTTGGGCCACTGGAAGCGACCGTCTTCAAGGCGCTTATACAGGAGGACAAAGCCGTCCTCCTGCCAGAGCAGCCCCTTGATACGATCCCTGCGGCGGCCGCAGAAGAGAAACAAGGTCTGCTGGAAGGGATTCATCTGGAACTGCAGTTGCACGAGGGCCGCGAGACCATCGATGGATTTCCTCATATCCGTATAGCCACAGGCGATAAAGACCTGACTGGCTGATAACTGCAGATCCATGACTAATCTTGCATCTGCTGCAGGACCTGCAAGGTTTTCAGCAGTACGGTTTGTGACGTAGTTTCAGTTACTTCCAATGTGCAGTTGCCAATGGTGAGTCTGATGGGATCGCCCGGTGCTATTGGCTGAGCCAAAGGCACCAACACAGGTGTCGTGTCCGTTACCGTTGCGGCGTGTTCTTCTACCATTTGCGTAGCATATTCTACGCGGAGTTTGTGTTGCCAGTAGTAATATTGTTTTTCGCGAATTCCATGAGTTTGGCAATACTCGCGGACCGTTAAACCGCTTTCATGTCGCTCCTGAACGATTTTTGTCCAGTGTTGCCGTCGTATCTGTTGAGCTGTTACGCGTGTATTCGTGGGGATCATCTCCTACTGAAATATGGGATAAATTAGAGAAATTAGACAATTTAGATCAGACTCGAATTTATCTAATTTCTCCCGTTTCGTTATGATGATTATCTCATATCTTGGCAGGTGGGAGTATCCATGGTTTTATTTTACGCTTAC
>NZ_JACOGK010000070.1 GCF_014269395.1 Megasphaera hominis | reverse complement strand
TTTTTTTGGACCGTCCTCACTTTGTAGGCAATAAGCCTAAACTTATTCTATACTGTATCGGGCTCATGCCACCCAAAGACATCTTAATCCGATCTTCGTTATACCAATGAAGATATCTATTTATTAAAGCCTTGAACTCAGCAAGGGAGACGCCTTGCCAGTCTCGTCCATAAAATATCTCATTTTTCATTCTGCCAAAGAAGCCTTCACAAGCAGCATTGTCCGGAGAGCAGCCTTTCTTCGACATGGACCGTGTCCATCCGAATTCATTCATCCGGTTCCTCCAGCTCTGCCAAAAATATTGAATCCCGCGGTCGGAATGAACGGTGGGATGGTCATCCTCATTCACCAGTTTCTTGGCGTCATCCAGCATCGTATTTACCAGCTTAGCATTGGGCGACGTGCTGAGTCCCCAAGATACCAGCATCCCATCAAAACAATCAATTAACACAGACAAATATAGTTTTCCAAACGTAAGATTGAATTCTGTGATGTCTGTCAGGAACTTTTCGTTAGGCTTATCCGCGTTAAAGTTCCGTTCAATGACGTTAGAGACCGCAGGTGTAGGCTCCCCTTCATACGAGCTGTATTTCTTCCGGCGTTTGAAGTAGGGAACCAGTTGGTCTTCTTTCATGATACGTTGGACTACCTTTTCGGAAACAATTTTGCCATTGTTACGGAGTGCTTTCCAAATTCGGCGATAGCCATACGCATTAAAATTGTTTTCAAATATTTCTTTTATCTCTTTTCGGAGTTCCGCATATTTATCACCTGCAAGTAGCACACGCCGCTGATAGTAATAGCTGCTTTTCGATAGGGCAAGCAGCTGCAGGCATCGTTTCAAAGGGAATTCGTATTTTGTACAAAGGGCGTCAATCACAATGGCTTTTTCTCGATTTGTCAGGTCCTTTAGACTGACGCCCCCGTCTTTTTTTATTAGTGCACTCGCTATTTCAAGCGCCCGGTACTCTAATTCCTGGTCACGAGTCTGTTTACTGAGTTTTTCAAGGTTATTCTCAAGAACTTTAACTTTTTCTTCTGCCTCTTCTTTTTGTTTGCGCAGTGTTTCTTCGTCTTTACGCAAGGCTTCTATCGCTCTAACGAGTTCTTCTTTCTCTTGCAGTAAAGAGGCAGTGGTTGGTTCCTGCTTTTTCTTGGTCATCGGTGTCAGCCTCCCTTGAAGCAGTTTCATCAGGAAGGCGGGGTCCTTGTGAGGATCAGCGGCCTGTACAAGCAAATTCTCCTGAATCGGTAGAGTGTTCCCTGCTTCTGTTTGTGGTTCTTGAACACATTTTACAGGGTTATGGCCAGATTGCAACCGTTTATTTTCTAAAACAGCAATCTCTTCAATCCATCTTTTTAATGCGAGAGTCGTGGTAGGATAGCCTAATTCGGCTCTGGTACGCTTCAGATCGCCATTTCTCCAATAATATGCGACCGCAATTGCCTTTTGCTTAGGAGAATATCCTTCGGCATAGCCTTCGATACTGTGCAGTGTGCCACTGGACTGGTATTCACGGCACCATTGACGCAATACCTTGATGTCCCGAGGGTACCCAAGTGTTTTCATAACCTTCTTAAGTCCCATACCTGCGTCTCGATGCAACAGGACTGCTTTCATTCGTTTTTCATAAGAATACATTTTAAACCTCCTGACATTTAGTGATCATGTCAGGTCCAACTTTTTGTCCGCACCTCC
>NZ_JACOGK010000069.1 GCF_014269395.1 Megasphaera hominis | reverse complement strand
TTGATGCGATACCGGTCGATAGAGGTTGATAATAAAACATATAATTGTCTACAACTCACCTCTCTCCCCCGCTTATTAGGCTTTATTAGCTCCACGTTTTAGCTACCAGTTTCTCCTCTCCCGTCCGCTTACGCGGCCACCCTCCCCGCCACGGGGAAGGCACCGCGTACTCTCCCCGGTCGAACGCCGGGGAAAGCACCCCTACGGCATAAACAGCGTAAAATGCACGAGCAGGTCCGGATGCCCGGCTACGGGCATCCAACCTTTGACCTTATCCGTCCCGGCCATTTGTGTCTGTGCCACACCTGTTTTTACCATCTCATTGAGCAGACAGCCCCGATGGCTTTCCGGCGCGCCTACGCGGGCGCAAATAGCCCCTTCCACAAAGCCTGCCTTGCGGGCAATGTCATTGGCAGCGATGATTTCGTGTTTCGTCGTAATCAGCCGTGCCAAGCCGGGAAAACCATCCCAAAGCATGTGGAACTGCGCAATCAATTCAGGATCAACATGAGTCATTTTCCTATATGCCTCCTCTATTTCTTTTCGTCCAAGAGCATCACATTCTGCGGCGGATTCTTATCAATCGCACCGACGATCGTGTGCGGCAAATACGGTTCTTCCAAATATGCTATATCCTCCGGCGTCAGCTTCACCTTAAGCGCCTCTGCAGCCGTATCAAAATGCCCAGCCTTCGTCGCGCCAATAATCGGCGTAGCCACACCCTTAGCCCATTCCCAGGCAATAGCAATCTGAGCCATAGTCACGCCATATTTTTCCGACAATTCATGTACCCTGTCGACGATGAGCATATCATTTTCTTCAGCCTTATCATACTTACCACGAGCCACGCGGTCCGTCTGGCTCCGCATCGTCGTCCCCTGCCACGTCGGCCGGCACAAATGACCAGCTGCCAGCGGGCTGTACGGCATAAGCGACACACCAAAATGACGGCAAATAGGAATCAACTCCCGTTCATCTTCCCGGTACAAAAGACTATAATGATTCTGCATCACCGAAAACGGCGTCCAGCCATGATCACGCGCCACAATCTGCATAGCGTGGAACTGATATCCATACATAGCCGAAGCGCCAAGCGCCCGGACCTTACCAGCCTTGACCAAATCATGCAAAGCCTCCATCGTTTCTTCAATCGGATGCTCATAATCAAAGCGATGGATAATATACACATCGAGATAATCCGTCCCCAGACGCTTCAACGTCCCATCGATCTCCCGCATAATCGCTTCCCGCGAAAGCCGGCCTTCATTGAAATACACCTTAGAAGAAATCACCACATCCTCCCGGCGCGCATACCGCTTCAAAGCCCGGCCCAAATACTCCTCACTAGTCCCAGCCGAATAGCCATTAGCCGTATCAAAGAAATTAATACCCAAATCCAAAGCATGCTTGATCACAGCCGCACTATCCTCTTCATTCAACGTCCAATCATGCATAGTACCGGCCTTACCAAAACTCATACAACCAACACACAACTTAGAAACACGAATATCCGTCTTACCTAACGTAGTATACTCCATGATAATAACACCTCGATTAAAAGAAACAAATAAATGCTAAAAAGGCTTTCTCCGAGAGCGGAGAAAGTAGTCACTAAAGCGGACCGCGTGCACGTGGTATGCTAAAGTTGGACATGGAGGGGGTAGAAATTGGATACTAAATGTAGTAATCTTGGATAAAAGATTTTCTAATTAGTATCCGATGCCCTCAATTGTTAGATGGGAGGTTGCCACGTGAAATTAACGAAAGAACAACGATTAGAAATAGGTCGC
>NZ_JACOGK010000068.1 GCF_014269395.1 Megasphaera hominis | reverse complement strand
GCCACATGGAAAGGGAAGCCATGAGCTATTCCCTTTTCGCATGACTCGGTAGCTCAGCTGGATAGAGTGACTGACTACGAATCAGTAGGTCTAGGGTTCGAATCCCTACCGGGTCACCATTTGATTGAGATACGAACTCTCCACTTTTACAGGATTCTGTAAGATGGGGAGTTCGTTTTTGTAGTTATACTGGATTTCGATATAGTCCTTATATACGATTACGCTGCGGACGATGGATGAGAGCAGGATGCTCTTGTACTTGTCCGCAGCTTTTATTTTTTGCGCAATGGACCAGAAAAAGAATTCAATGTGCTGCTGAGTCAGTTCGATATCGCCATCCAGCAGTTTTACCCGTGCGGCATCGTCTTTTAGCCGTGTAAGCTCTTTTTCGTATTCGTTGATATGATTTGTTATGGTATCAGAGATAAGGCCGTTCTCAACCGCCTTGACGCAGTTCTGGAGCTTCTTGTTGATGTCTGCTATCTGATTCTTGATTGCTTGGAGTTCCAGGGAGTCTTTTTTATTCTTTTGCATCTCTATGGCCTGCCGGGCGATGGCTTCCACTGCTTCTTTACTGGAGAGAATCCGCGTGGTCACTTCACATACAAGGTCTTCTATAGCATCTTTCCGGATGTTCCGGGTCTTGCATTTCTTTTTGAGATGAGCAGCGCAAGCGTAGTAATAATAGATGGCACCTGTTTTGGAAGTCCCAGACACGCCAATCATCTTGCTGCGGCAACACCCGCAAAACAATTTGCCTGTCAGCAGGAAGTCTTCATTGCAGGACCGGATGTGATGTTTTGTCCGGAAATTTAGATGCTCTTGCACGGCTTCAAATGTGGCTTTATCCAGAATAGCAGGGCAGGCATTCTCTCTGCGCACAGTTCCCCAGGTGAACACTCCTATATACTTTTCGTTTCTCAGAATGGTGCGCAACGTATTGTAAGAGAACGGGCCTCCAGCTGAATTGGTGTAATGGCGCCGGTTCAGCTCGTCGATGATGTATTTCTGATTGTGCCCTTCCAGTGCCAGCTGATAAATAAGCCGGACAACCTCTGCTTTTGGCCCATCAATAACAAGGTGATGCTGTTCATCCAACTTGTAGCCAAGGGGGACTACACCACCGGGCCACTTCCCTTCCAGTGCATTTTCGGTCATGCCACGCATAACGTTTTCCGCGAGTTCCGCGGAATAGTATTCTGCCATACCTTCAATGACGGATTCCAGCAGAATGCCGGACGGGTCATCCGCAATATTTTCCATGGCTGAAACAACTTTGATACCGTACTTTTTCAGCTTGTGTTTATATTTCGCGCTGTCGTAGCGGTTCCGGGCAAAGCGGTTCAGCTTATAGACCAGGACGGCATCGAATGCCATGGTGGCGGAGTCGCGGATCATCATCTGGAACTCCGGCCGCTGATCAGAGCGGCCAGTCATGGCGCGGTCCGCATAAGTATGGAGGATGGTCATATTGTTCCGGCTAGCATAGTCTTCACAAACGCGGAGCTGTCCTTCAATGGACTCCTCACGCTGCCGATCGGACGAATATCTGGCATATATGACAGCCTTGGCGGTTTGCTTTTCTTCTGTTTTAGGCATAAAACGAGCCTCCTTCTATGGTGAATGGAGGCTTTCATGATATAATATACACATAATCTGCCTCCTACAAGAGTGGATTATAACCGCAACCTGGTACTGGTAATGCCAGGCTGCATTCCCCTGTCATATTTCGCGATATGGCAGGGGCTTTTTATTTTGTTTTCACTTTGCCTTGATGTCCAATAGCTTCCTTAGGATGCCGGGCCGTTTTTCATACATTACTTCAAGGATTTCTGTAATGGTGTCCAAGGTTGCTTTCGGATGCTTGGCGCTCGGGTAGGATTCAAGGTCAAGCTTTTCGGCCACAGAGTCTAGGCTGAGAGACTCCCAGCTATCGTGGCGCTCACAAAAATAATCATAAAGGTCGATGAAGTGCATCTCCGGTTCTGGAATGTGATTCTTTTTCAAGGTGGCTTGCAGCGCTTTCAGATGAGCATCTGCATAGTAGGTGATGACGTTCTTCCCAGAAAAATATTGTTCAATATTTGCCCATACGTCCTTGAATGCCGGAGCATCGGCCACATCTTCTGGCTTGATATCGTGATAATTAGAAAAAGAAAATGACTTCACTTTGGGATTTACCAGGTAAATCATATCTTTGTACTGAGCGTTTTCGATATAGCGGGCAGATATCTGGCATGTGCTGCCATAGCCTTTGTTGGCCCTCTGAATGTTGAAGATGGTGGCCTGGTAAGGGAAGTTCACCGGATGCCATTCATCAGAAAGGACCTGCTTGCTGGCTATCCTTTGATTGTGCTTCTTTTGTGCCCGGAGCCGGGCTCGTTCTTCTTTTTCAATCCTCCGTTTTTCTTTCTTCTCAGGGTCGGAAGAAAAGAGGCTGCTTAGAAAGTTAAACATTTTATATATCCCTCCCTGACTTTTTTAAGCTTAATGAAACGATGGGGTACTCCCCGGCAATTGGCCAGAGTGTAAATAGATGTCCCCAGATGTTCTGCCAGATACCCGTCATTTAATAGCAGCTCTACGGCAAACGTGTTTGCTAGTCTCTCCACCCGGTCCGCATTGATATCCATGGTGTAGGTCTTGAGCCACTGGGTATTGTCGTTGGGCGTACAAAGCGCATGGCCAAGTTCATGCGCACAGACAAACGACAGCATGGATTCCGGGGTTCGTCTGTCATCAATGATAATAAATTTTGAACGTTTATACTTGAGATAGTTGCCGTATTTGCCGCCCAGGTCCGAATACATGATGATGATATTCTTACATGCGGCCAGCCGAAACGGGTCATCTGTTTTATAGCGTCGGATAAGAGCGGCAACTTTCTGCTGCACATCCATAGTCTTAATCCCTCCGGTATTTTTTCGGCGTATATTTCTTCTTGGCTATCTTCTTTGCCTGGATCATGGCAGCCTTGATAGTGGCTTTGAATGCTTCAATATCTTCTATGTCGTCCTCCCCTTCAAAGGCGGCAGAAGAAACGGAGTTCATCATATCTTCCAGAGGAGGTGCGGACAAAAAGTTGGACCTGACATGATCACTAAATGTCAGGAGGTTTAAAATGTATTCTTATGAAAAACGAATGAAAGCAGTCCTGTTGCATCGAGACGCAGGTATGGGACT
>NZ_JACOGK010000067.1 GCF_014269395.1 Megasphaera hominis | reverse complement strand
GTTCGATTAGAGATTTTCCTGGTTTCCATCGGACATAACCTCTATAAATATCACAATAAAAAACTACGCTTGCAGAAATCCGCATAAACTGTAAAAATACTGCTTTATGGGGAAAGGGGTTTTGCGCCCATTTTTCAAAGGTCATTCTCTAAAAAAGGAAAAAGAGCATGAAAAAAAGGAAGTGGACAAAATGCTTTCGCATTTTGTCACACTCCCTGCTCCTTATTTCTGCAATTCATCATGCAAATGAAATACTTCCGGAATAATAATCTTTTCCATACCGATTTTGATCAGGCGTGGCAAGCCCGGCAGGCAAAAGACCAGGCATTGCCGGCAAACACCGGCACTGGAACGATACGCCAGGGACTGGACACCGCAGTCGTTGCGATAGGCCAGGGCATCCATGAGACCGGCAAAGCCCGTAATTTTTTTATCAAATATCGGTTCAATAGCTTCCAGTGTCACATCCCGCTTGGCCAGGCCTGTACCACCGCTGGTAATGACGACATCAACGCTGCATACCCATTCATGCAAATGCCGTGTAATTTCTTCCCTGTCGTCACGGACGATCTGATAATCCACTACCTGATGACCGGCATGGGTCAAGGCCGATTGAATCATCAGGCCGTTCGTGTCATTTGAAAAAGTACGGCTGTTACTGATCGTCAGAATAGCCGCCCGTAAAGGATGTTCCTCGGTCATTTTTTTTGACAAAACAATACCCCCTTTTTGAGAAACACATTACATCGTATTAGATACTATACATAAAGCCGCAATTGCCTTATATGCTCTGCCTGTTATTCCGATTCATGTGTGCCTGCCCGGACAGCGTCTGCTAACGTTTTCCCTGCCAGCAGGGCACATAGAAACGGCGGCATGAAAGAAATGCCGTCTCTATCTGACGGATACGCCGAAAAAGACGGCCCAGCGATTTGTACCCGGCCAGCGCGGACAGCCAAACTAAGCCGGCAGTTCCCTTGCCGCGGCAAAGGGCGTTCTTCTTCCGACCAAGTCAAATGGGCATAGGCCTGCCATTCTTTATTTCTCGCCTGGCGCCGCTGATCGGCGACGACAAAGAGCCCGTTGTCTGCTGCTTGCCGTGCCGCTTCAGTAACGAACCGGCTGTAGGTTTCCGGGCCCATGGCTGCACTCGCTGAAATATAGAGAAAGAGAAAATCTTCCCAATAGACAGCGTCAGACAAAAAGTCCCTCTCCGGTAACGCCGGCCCTGTAGTAACAAAGGTATCATCCCAGCCGGCTTCCTGGCAGATAGCGTGTCCTGCAACACCGCTGTTAAGAGCGCTAACAGGCTGGCCGCACTGTGCAAAGGCACGTGTGAGCCGCTTATCTTCAGCACGCCAAAAAGGCTCGTCCTGCCAGTGCGAAAAAGGCAGTCCCATGTACAAGAGAGCCATACGATCACTTCCATTTCTTCTATAGTATAATATTCAACCTAAACAGATAAACTCCTGCTTTTTGCACAGCGAAATTTATTTTCTTATTGTACAAAATAAAGGCAGACGGTTCCATGCAAATAGACGAAAAGAACCCTTTATCTTAAAATGAATTCTGCTATAATATATTGTATCAGAATCATAAATTTGTGGTTTAAAGGAGAAGATTTATCATGTTAAAAAAACTAGGTTCAGCGCTGATGCTTTTCGTATTTTGCAGCTGCACATTGGTTTCTGCCATGTTTTTCGATGACAATCCCCGCTACATTCAGGTTGGTCACGATGCCCTGACGGAATCCTATATCGATATGACTTCAATCAGCCCGATCCGCTACGATCCGCCCTATTACGTCATCCGGGCTACAGTCCTGACGTTCGATTTTTCCACCAATACCGCTACGGGCTACGAAGATAACTTTTTCTACGACTTTAATTCCCAGGTGGTAAAAACACAAACCCTTTCGACGACGACCTACGACGACAAAGGCACTCCGCGGGCACAGGTAGTCAACCCTGATCCGGAAGTCGTGTCTTCCGAACGGTACTCCGTCAACGGTAACGCTGCTGACAAGGCCTTCTTCAATTGTTATAACATGACCTTCTACCACAGTTTTAATAAAGACAATGCCAATAAGAATAAATAATTTACACGCTTCCCATTCCCGCGAAAGGAACTGATACGTATGAATACCCTGTTGCATTATGGCGGTATGATCGTCACTGTGCTTTTTATTGCAGCCGTCCTTTACTCTATGATCATGGCAATCCGCCGCCGCAATCGCAAACAAAAGGCAAAGGAAGCCGTCATCAAGCGGCCCCACGTAAAAGTGGCGAATCTGCACCAATTCGATATTAAGCCATCTGATGGCTACTATAAATACCCTTTAGGTCCGGAACAATTTACACGCCGCCGGCCCCGCCGCTTTACAGCCGTTTCTATCGAACTCGCTGGTGAGCAGCCTTATTCCATTTATCTCATTGGCTTTGCCGAATTTGCTGACGGCGAATTACGGGACCAGCATTATTTCTATATTCAGCCGCCGGAAAAAGACATTTCCCACGTAACAAATCCCGATGTAACGTGGGATCTCTTAAGCAAAGCTGACGAATTTGGCGAATATTGGAATGCCGGTATGAAAGACTATTTTATCGACCACACGCTGATCTGTCATAACGCCACGTACGTCATAGGCTGTATTACGCATGCCTTAACAGTCTTCGGCATCGAAGTACCTCAATTCCGCTTCATCGATACCTTGGAAATTGCCAAAAAGCTCTATTCCTTCGAATCGAATAAACTGGAAACGATTTGTGATGAAATGGATATCGACCTGGATCAGTATAACTGCCTAAGCGAAGCCCGGGCTATTGGCCAGTTCTTTTACCTGGCCTGCCGTGAATATCCGATGTACGTGCCCCGTCTCCATTACACACAGGGAGGCCCTAGTGAAACAGAGCTCTCGGCTAGCCTGGTAGCCCTGGCAGAACGGGAAGAAAAGACGGCAGCCGAACTCTTCGAAGAACGTCCGGTCGACACGTCTTTATTGCAAAAGCTCGTCGCTAAAAATTATTTGGAACCCGGCGAAAAGGAAGGCACCTATTATGCTACCGATACGGGCCTCGATTTCGCGGAAAACCTGCCTTAACCGTTGTAGTATAAAAAAGGGGCTGTGAAATAACACAGACCCAAATAACAAAGGAGGTCCACCGACTCTTTCGAGTCAGCGGACCTCCTTTTGTGGTAAAATTTACATAACCAATGAAAAATTCAACCACTAATTATTCTAAACCAAAACAGGCAATTTTGCCACTATATATTTCAGATTTTCTGGATATTTGCGATCCGGTGTTGGTTTTCAACAGATTCATGGAGGGAATCAACTTGGAGAAGTA
>NZ_JACOGK010000066.1 GCF_014269395.1 Megasphaera hominis | reverse complement strand
TGCAATGATTGAGGATTACATTGGCTATTACAATACTAAGCGTTTACAGAGAAAACTGGGTGTAGTAACCCCGATGGAAAAGCACAATAACTATTACGTGGCAGCATAAAAACTGCCACCGGATATCGGTGGCAGTAATAAGTACATGTTTTATTTTTTGCTCTGTCTACTTGACGGGGAGCGGTTCACATGCGGATGGGCTTTTTCCTGTCACTCCCCACGCCTTTCCTGCCAAAAAACGTCCCTTTTATGCCACTCACCCTTTTCAGCAAACAAAACGTGATATAATTCAAGTACAAAGAAAAATAATAAAAACTTATACAACATATCACAAGAAGGCAATCCATATACGGGCTTGCCATTTCTAACGATGCGCAAACTAAAGGAAAAGGTACGGAAAAAAACAGAAGGTGAGTGATTCATATGACAAAGCGGAACGGATTATTGAGACTAGCCATCGTGTCAGCACTGCTCTGCGCCGGAGCAGGCATCATGCCTGGCTATGCAGAGTCCATATCACATAAGACGGTAGAAATTAAAGCGGATACGTCGGGAGATCAGTACGGCGGTAACGCTGGTTCTTCAGGGGATGCTACTAATAACAAACTGACCATCAGTGGCACAGCCTCTGTTAGTTATTCTAAT
Organism: Megasphaera hominis; assembly: GCF_014269395.1. Lineage (GTDB taxonomy): Bacteria > Bacillota > Negativicutes > Veillonellales > Megasphaeraceae > Megasphaera > Megasphaera hominis. The sequence continues at coordinate 2,923 of NZ_JACOGK010000066.1, read as the reverse complement.
GGTGCAGACGTCTATGGCGGCTACACAGCATCCGGTAATGTAAGCGAGAATGTTCTGGAAGTAACTACAACCGGAACCATCTATGGCAATGCCTATGGCGGCTATACGCTAAGCGGTGTTGCTAATACCAATAAGATAAATTTTAGCAACGGCACGATCTATAATACCCTTTATGGCGGCAAAACAGAAAACGGTATGGCCAATACGAATGCCATCACCATCACAGGCGGCAGTCTTTCCAGCTCTGTCTATAGCGGCTACTCTCAGGTGGGCAATGTCACCGGCAATACCGTAACTATCAGTGGTGGCAACATTGGCGGGTACGTCTATGGCGGCTATGCAAAGCAAGGCGATGCTACCAGCAATGTCATAACCTTCGAGGGCGGCGCGCTGAGCTCTTCGCTTATCGGGGGCTATGCCGGCAATACGGGCAATGCCGAACGTAATAAGGTGAAAATTAGCGGCGGCACCATTTCCGGAGCTTACCCTCACGTCTATGGCGGCCAAGCTGATTCCGGCATTGCCAATCTAAATGAGGTAGAAATTACCGGTGGCACAATTACCGGTAATATCTATGGCGGCCAGTCTGATAAAAGCCAAGCCACGAACAACAAGGTCACCATCAGCGGCAGCGCTACGGTTATCGGCACGGCTCCTGAAGAGCCACTGCCGGCATCAACGCTTGGTAGTGGCTTTATAGGCATCGGTGATAGCTCCCGTACCCAGCCTGCCAGCATCTACGGCGGCTATAGTAACGCTAGTGCGGCGGTTACCGGCAATACGGTCACCATCGAAAGCGGCACCATCTACGGCTCTGACAGCGACGGCGTCTACGGTGGCTACAGTGTCAGAAGCTTCCATGCCCCTCTCAGTTCTCCGACAGGCGATGTCACTGATAACACCGTGAAAATCACCGGCGGTACTACGGAGCGCTCCATCTACGGCGGCTATGCAGAAGCAGGCAACGCCATCAGGAACCACTTCACTATGGAAGACGGGGTTGTAGGGACTGAAGACGCAGGGAATCTCAGTGACGTTAATGAAGATTTCTATGGCGGCTATTCGCAGTACGGCAGCGCCAATGAAAATACAGTCACCATCAGCGGCGGTACCATTTACGGAGAAGTGCACGGCGGCAGAGCAGAAGGAGGGCAGATAGATGACAATGAGTATGCAATAGTCAATGCAATAGGTAATAGTGTCACCATCAGCGGCGGTACCATTCACGATTTCGTTTATGGCGGCTTTGTCGATAATGGCAGAGTAGAAGGGAATACGGTAGATATCAGCAATGGTACAGTGACAAGCAGTGTCATTGGCGGTGCGTCCCGCAAAAGCACTGCCGTGGTCACAGGCAATACAGTACGCATCAGCGGCGGCACCATCGGAGCAACTAACGGTTATGGTATCTCTGGCGGCTACGCTGCCAGGGGCACTGTCACGAATAATGCCGTCACCATCAGCGACGGCACGATTATCGGCTATGTTACAGGCGGCTACTCTGAAGAAGCTAATGCTACAGGCAATACGGTTATCATGACCGGAGGCACCATGAATGGCATGGTTACAGGCGGCGAGGCAGCGGGAGCAGCAGATTATAATACGGTCACCATCACAGGTGGCAAGATTATGGGAAATAATATGCCGATTGTTACAATCGTTGACGATGATATTAATGTGACAGGAACCATTCCCGTCGGGGTTGCAGGCGGTTGGTCGTATTTCGGCACGGCCAGCAACAATACGGTCAATATCCTTGGCGGCACGTTTGGAGAAAAGGCGACCTTGTATGGCGGCTATGGCACAAACAGCACCAACAACACCTTGAACCTGTTCACCAAAGGCATCACCGTGGCAGCCCTGGACTATTTCCAAAACCTGAACTTCTACGTCCCGGCAGACATGACTGAGGCCGATACCATGCTGAACGTTACGGGTACAGCTAACATCGCCGGTGCCACGATCAAAGCCGGCCTCCAAAGCGAAGACGTCTTACGCACGGCCCCTAAGACCCTGACGCTGCTCAAAGCAGGCACACTCACCACCGACGCCATCACCACCTATGGCCTGGCCGACTCCCTGCCTACCCTGCCGGAAGACCTGGCCAATACGGTCTCCCTAGTCACAGCGTCGTATCTGAAATCAGAAGCAACCGTAAAACTAGGTGACGACGGAAGCTCCGTCATCATGGAATTCCCGTCTAACACGAACGCTTGGTACCTCTCCAAAGACACGAAACTCTTCGCCGAAACCCGCGCAGCCGGAGCAGCCCTCGTAGGAAATGCCACGGACATAGCGGCAACCACAGCCTATGCTGACGCCCTGGCAGCCGCAGCCGGAGAAACCAGTACCGGTTTTGCCCCCTACGTCTCTTTAGGCGGCTTCAACCTGCGCAATGAAACAGGCTCCTACGTAGATACGAACGGCCTCACAGCTAATCTGGGCTTCATCAGACAGTACCAACGGGAAAGCCACGTAGACAGCCTCATGCCCTTTATTGAATACGGCACCAGCAACTACACCAGTCACCTAGACAGCGGCGCCAGAGCTGACGGCAAACAACACTACATAGGCGCCGGCCTCCTAGCCCGCAGAGACCTAGATAACGGCCTCCACTACGAAGCCCTCATCCGGGCTGGCAAACTCCACGGTGACTTCAAAGGCATCATCGAAAACCTCCCGTCCAGCTACAATACCAACGCCCCCTACATCGCCGCAGAACTAGGCATGGGTAAACTAGTAAAACAAAACACCCACACTGCACGTGGTATGCTAAAGTTGGACATGGAGGGGGTAGAAATTGAATACTAAATGTAGTAATCTTGGATAAAAGATTTTCTAATTAGTATCCGATGCCCTCAATTGTTAGATGGGAGGTTGCCACGTGAAATTAACGAAAGAACAACGATTAGAAATAGGTCGC
>NZ_JACOGK010000065.1 GCF_014269395.1 Megasphaera hominis | reverse complement strand
CAAATGTAACACAAACAATAAGTAAGACAGAGCTAGATAGCTCTTCACATATCATGGAGAGTTTGATCCTGGCTCAGGACGAACGCTGGCGGCGTGCTTAACACATGCAAGTCGAACGAGAGGACATGGGAAGCTTGCTTCCTATAGAATCGAGTGGCAAACGGGTGAGTAACGCGTAAGCAACCTGCCCTGCAGATGGGGACAACAGCTGGAAACGGCTGCTAATACCGAATACGAAGACTGTGCCGCATGGCACGGACTTGAAAGGATGGCCTCTACATTATGCTATCGCTGCAGGAGGGGCTTGCGTCTGATTAGCTAGTTGGAGGGGTAACGGCCCACCAAGGCGACGATCAGTAGCCGGTCTGAGAGGATGAACGGCCACATTGGGACTGAGACACGGCCCAGACTCCTACGGGAGGCAGCAGTGGGGAATCTTCCGCAATGGACGAAAGTCTGACGGAGCAACGCCGCGTGAGTGATGACGGCCTTCGGGTTGTAAAACTCTGTTATACGGGACGAATGGACGAGAGGCCAATACCCTTTCGGAGTGACGGTACCGTAAGAGAAAGCCACGGCTAACTACGTGCCAGCAGCCGCGGTAATACGTAGGTGGCAAGCGTTGTCCGGAATTATTGGGCGTAAAGGGCGCGCAGGTGGTTTCTTAAGTCTGTCTTAAAAGTGCGGGGCTTAACCCCGTGAGGGGACGGAAACTGGGAGACTAGAGTATCGGAGAGGAAAGCGGAATTCCTAGTGTAGCGGTGAAATGCGTAGATATTAGGAGGAACACCAGTGGCGAAAGCGGCTTTCTGGACGACAACTGACACTGAGGCGCGAAAGCCAGGGGAGCAAACGGGATTAGATACCCCGGTAGTCCTGGCCGTAAACGATGGGTACTAGGTGTAGGAGGTATCGACCCCTTCTGTGCCGGAGTTAACGCAATAAGTACCCCGCCTGGGGAGTACGGCCGCAAGGCTGAAACTCAAAGGAATTGACGGGGGCCCGCACAAGCGGTGGAGTATGTGGTTTAATTCGACGCAACGCGAAGAACCTTACCAAGCCTTGACATTGATCGCAAGGGAAAGAGATTTCCTGTTCCTCTTCGGAGGACGAGAAAACAGGTGGTGCACGGCTGTCGTCAGCTCGTGTCGTGAGATGTTGGGTTAAGTCCCGCAACGAGCGCAACCCCTATCTTCTGTTACCAGCACGTGATGGTGGGGACTCAGGAGAGACTGCCGCAGACAATGCGGAGGAAGGCGGGGATGACGTCAAGTCATCATGCCCCTTATGGCTTGGGCTACACACGTACTACAATGGCTCTTAATAGAGGGAAGCGAAAGGGCGACCTGGAGCAAACCCCAAAAACAGAGTCTCAGTTCGGATTGCAGGCTGCAACTCGCCTGCATGAAGGAGGAATCGCTAGTAATCGCAGGTCAGCATACTGCGGTGAATACGTTCCCGGGCCTTGTACACACCGCCCGTCACACCACGAAAGTCATTCACACCCGAAGCCGGTGAGGCAACCGCAAGGAACCAGCCGTCGAAGGTGGGGGCGATGATTGGGGTGAAGTCGTAACAAGGTAGCCGTATCGGAAGGTGCGGCTGGATCACCTCCTTTCTAGGGAGACATACGATTCGTGCAGCGC
>NZ_JACOGK010000064.1 GCF_014269395.1 Megasphaera hominis | reverse complement strand
CTTTTTTAAAAAAGAGACTTAACGAACCTTAGAATAATCATGACGAAAGTCAAGTAAGTAAGGGCGTACGGCGGATGCCTTGGCCATATCAGCCGAAGAAGGACGCGATAAGCTGCGATAAGCTGCGGTGAGGTGCAAGTAACCATTGACCCGCAGATCTCCGAATGGGGAAACCCGGCAGCAGGAGTGCTGTCATCCTCTAAGAGGAAGGGCACCCGGTGAACTGAAACATCTAAGTAGCCGGAGGAAAAGGAATCAACAGAGATACCCCAAGTAGCGGCGAGCGAACGGGGCAGAGCCCAAACCGATCCGGGAAACCGGGACGGGGTTGCGGACTGCGATCAACTGCCAGCGTGAAGCAGAATCAGGTGGGAACCTGAGCCAGAGACGGTGAGAGCCCGGTAAGCGTAAGCAACGGCAGGGAGCAGGATCCAGAGTACCACGAGACACGAGAAACCTTGTGGGAAGCAGGGGGGACCACCCTCCAAGGCGAAATACTGATATGGACCGATAGCGCATAGTACCGTGAGGGAAAGGTGAAAAGAACCCCGGGAGGGGAATGAAAGAGAACCTGAAACCGTATGTCTACAAGCAGTCGAAGCACATTAGTGGTGCAACGGCGTGCCTATTGAAGAATGAACCGGCGAGTTATTTCATCCAGCGAGGTTAAGCAGGAAATGTGGAGCCGCAGCGAAAGCGAGTCTGAACAGGGCGAGGAGTTGGATGGAATAGACCCGAAACCACAGTGATCTACCCATGTCCAGGTTGAAGCACAGGTAAAAATGTGTGGAGGACCGAACCAGTGAGCGTTGAAAAGCTTTTGGATGAGATGTGGGTAGGGGTGAAATGCCAATCGAACGTGGAGATAGCTGGTTCTCCCCGAAATAGCTTTAGGGCTAGCCTCATGGTAAGAGTACAGGCGGTAGAGCACTGAACAGGGTAGGGGCCTATCCGGCTACTGAACCTAATCAAACTACGAATGGCTGTACTTATACATGGGAGTCAGACTGCGAGTAATAAGACCCGTAGTCAAGAGGGAAACAGCCCAGACCAACAGCTAAGGTCCCCAATGCCGTACTAAGTGGCGAAGGATGTGGAATTTCGAAAACAACCAGGATGTTGGCTCAGAAGCAGCCACCATTAAAAGAGTGCGTAATAGCTCACTGGTCGAGAGACTCTGCGCCGAAGATGACCGGGGCTAAAGTACGGAACCGAAGCTTTGGCAGTTAGTCAAACTAACTGGGTAGGGGAGCGTTCCTGCATGGGAGAAGCCTGACCGGAAGGACAGGTGGACAGGCAGGAAGAGAGAATGCCGGTATGAGTAGCGAAAAGAAAGGTGAGAATCCTTTCCACCGAAAGCCAAAGGGTTCCTGGGCAACGCTCGTCGTCCCAGGGTAAGTCGGGACCTAATCCGAGGCGAAGACGCGTAGGAGATGGACAACAGGTTGAAATTCCTGTACTGACAGTTCTCGTTTGAGCGAGGGAGTGACGCAAGAAGGAAGGCGCGCATGCGGTTGGAAGCGCATGTCCAAGCAGGTAGGTTGAATGGCAGGCAAATCCGTCATTCTGAAAGCCGAGATGCGATGGGGAGTTTCTGGAGACAGAAACGAAGGGGCTGGGACTCGATTGCCAAGAAAAGCTTCTAGTGAGAGAACTGCCACCCGTACCGCAAACCGACACAGGTAGGCAGGAAGAGAATTCTAAGGTGCGCGGGAAAACCCTCGTTAAGGAACTCGGCAAAATATATCCGTAACTTAGGGAAAAGGATAGCCCGGAGAGTGTGAAGAGCCGAAACGCTCGGAGCATGAACGGGCGGCAGAAGAGAGGCCCAAGCGACTGTTTACCACAAACACAGGCGTCTGCGAAAGGGAAACCTGAAGTATAGATGCTGACACCTGCCCGGTGCTGGAAGGTTAAGAGGACTTGTTAGCGCAAGCGAAGCAGAGAATTGAAGCCCCAGTAAACGGCGGCCGTAACTATAACGGTCCTAAGGTAGCGAAATTCCTTGTCGGGTAAGTTCCGACCCGCACGAAAGGTGTAACGATTTGGGCACTGTCTCAACGAGGGACCCGGTGAAATTGAAGTACCTGTGAAGATGCAGGTTACCCGCGACTGGACAGAAAGACCCCATGGAGCTTTACTGTAACCTGAGATTGGATTCTGGTAGAAGATGTACAGGATAGTTGGGAGGCGGAGAAGCGTGTACGCCAGTATACGCAGAGCCAATGGTGGGATACCAACCTTGTTTTATTGGAATTCTAACGAAAGATGTAACGAATCTTCGGACAGTCTCAGGCGGGCAGTTTGACTGGGGCGGTCGCCTCCGAAAGAGCAACGGAGGCGCCCAAAGGTTCCCTCAGTGCGGACGGAAACCGCACGCAGAGTGCAAAGGCAGAAGGGAGCTTGACTGCGAGACGGACAGGTCGAGCAGGGACGAAAGTCGGGCTTAGTGATCCGGTGGCAGAGAGTGGAATTGCCATCGCTCAACGGATAAAAGCTACCCTGGGGATAACAGGCTTATCTCTCCCAAGAGTCCATATCGACGGGGAGGTTTGGCACCTCGATGTCGGCTCATCACATCCTGGGGCTGAAGTAGGTCCCAAGGGTTGGGCTGTTCGCCCATTAAAGTGGTACGCGAGCTGGGTTCAGAACGTCGTGAGACAGTTCGGTCCCTATCCATCGCGGGCGTAAGAAACTTGAAAGGGGCTGCTCCTAGTACGAGAGGACCGGAGTGGACCGACCAATGGTGTACCAGTCATGGCGCCAGCCGTGCAGCTGGGTAGCTACGTCGGGGACGGATAAACGCTGAAAGCATCTAAGCGTGAAACCAGCCTAGAGATGAGGTTTCTCATTGCGCAAGCAAGTAAGGTCCCACA
>NZ_JACOGK010000063.1 GCF_014269395.1 Megasphaera hominis | reverse complement strand
TGCAATGATTGAAGATTACATTGGCTATTACAATACTAAGCGTTTACAGAGAAAACTGGGTGTAGTAACCCCGATGGAAAAGCACAATAACTATTACGTGGCAGCATAAAAACTGCCACCGGATATCGGTGGCAGTAATAAGTACATGTTTTATTTTTTGCTCTGTCTACTTGACGGGGAGCGGTTCAGGCTGACTTTGTGTCTCCCAGACAGGGCGTTTGTCTTGTTCTTATTCTTCTACTGTGTCTTCGGCTACGATCTGGTCGTAGATTTTTACGACAGCGTCGAATTCTTCGTCCGTCGGCGAGACGTAGACGGGTTCGCCGTCTTCTTCGTCAATGCGGGCGATAATAGCGTCACCGCTGGTGGTGGCTGCAGCTTCTTCGTCTTCGACGTAGGGAACCAGTACGGCAAACTGTTTGCCTGCATATTCGATGGTTACATCTTCTGCATAGTACTCTTCCTGTCCGTCTTCACCGGTGATGGTGATGAGTTCTACTTCTTCAACCGTTTCGTTGTCCATGCGTTCTTCAGTCATGTTGTCCTCCCTGTTGGGCATCTAAGTAATTTTGCAATATAAAGACTGCCGCCATTTTGTCGACAATCTGCTTGCGCTTTTCGCGGCGCACGTTGCCTTCCATGAGCACGTGGTGCGCCATGACCGTGGTCAGGCGTTCATCCCAGTAGACAAATTCCATGTCCGGCATGACGCCTTTGAGTTCTTCGACGAAGTGTTCTATCTTTTCGATATTTTCACTGTAGTCGCCGTTCATGTGGCGGGGTTTGCCCACGACAATACGGTGTACTTCTTTTTCTTTGACGAGTTCCTGCAGGCGTTCGAAGTCCTTTTGTTTGGATTTCCTGCGGATCGTTTCTACGCCCTGTGCAGTGAGCAGCAGGGCATCGCTGCAGGCTACGCCAATGGTGCGTGAGCCTACATCTAAGCCTAAAATTCTCATAAAGCTCCTATAGGTTATGCTGTTTTACATACGAACGGACGAGTTCTTCAATGAGTTCATCCCGTTCGATACGGCGAATATTGCTGCGCGCATTATTATGACTTGTAATGTACGTAGGGTCGCCGGAAAGAAGGTAGCCCACGATCTGATTGATCGGATTGTACCCTTTTTCTTCCAGTGCGTGATATACGTCTTCCAGAATCATAGAGGCTACGGTCTGCTCTTCGTTCCTGTTTTGGACGATCATCGTTTCATCACTAACTGCCATCATAATCACATCCTTTTTTTCTTTACATCGCTGCAGGGAAATCAGCCGAGCAGTTCTTGGACGAGCTGCTTGCCAGCCTGCAGGGCTTCGCCGGCTTTGGCCGGTTCTTTGCCGCCAGCCTGGGCCATATCGGGACGGCCGCCGCCGTTGCCACCGGCAACCTGGGCTGCCGCTTTGATAATCTTGCCGGCATGGAGGCCTTTTTTGGTGTCTGCTTTAGCAACCTTGCAGACGAAGTTGATTTTATCTTCATGCGCTGCACTGAGGAGTACAACGCCGTTGCCCAATTTATCCATGATCGTATCGGCCAGGTCACGCAGGCTGTCCATGGAGTCGGCCTGGGTTTCGGCTGCTACGACGCTGACGCCGCCGATGGTTTCCTGGCTGGCGAGAATGGTGTCGAGATCGGAGAGGGCTGCTTCCTTTTTGAGCTGCTGCAGTTCTTTTTCTGCTTCTTTGAGCTGGCTCATGAGGTTTGCGACCTTCGTCGTGATTTCGCTGTTCTTGGCTTTGAGGTCGGTTGCGAGCTGGCGCAGGACGGCCTGGTCTTCTTTGGCCTTCTGCAGGGCCGCAGCGCCGGTTACGGCTTCGATACGGCGTACGCCTGTACCGGTGCCCGATTCGGAAAGAATCCGGAAGGAGCCGATAATGGCTGTGCTCTTGACGTGGGAGCCGCCGCAGAGTTCGCAGCTGAAGCCGTCGACGGAGACGACGCGGACGATGTCGCCGTATTTTTCACCAAAGAGGGCCATAGCGCCTTTTTCTTTGGCTGCGTCGATAGGCATTTCTTCGATGGTGACGACGTCGTTTTTGAGGATTTCGTCGTTGACGAGCTGTTCTACTTTTTCCAGTTCGGCTGCCGTGACGGGCGAGAAATGGGTAAAGTCAAAGCGCAGGTGGTCCGGTGTGACGAGGGAGCCGGCCTGGTTGACGTGGTTGCCGAGGACGGTCCGCAGGGCTGCCTGCAGGAGGTGCGTTGCCGTATGGTTGCGGGCGAGCGCCAGGTTACGGGCTTTGTCGACGCTGAGCTGTACGGTGTCGCCGCTGTGGATGGCGCCTTCTTTGACCGTGGCAATGAGGTATACGAGGCCGTTCGGCAAGGCCTTGGCGTCGCTAACGGCTGCACTGCCGCCGGCAGCACGGATGCTGCCTGTATCGCCGAGCTGGCCGCCGCCTTCGGCGTGGAAGGGGTTGGCGTCGAGAATGAGCGTGACTTCTTCGCCGTCGCCGGCTGTTTCTACTTCTACGCCGTCCTTGCCGATCATGACGATCTGTGCCTGTTCGGCAGCCGGGTCGTTGACGAGCTTGGACTGGTCGAGTTTGGTCGTATCCGGTACGACGACTTTGGCGTCGACCTTGGTGCGGGCTGCACGGGCCCGGTCCTGTTGTTCCTTCATGGCTTCCTTGAAGCCGTCCAGGTCGATTTCAAAGCCGTTTTCTTCGGCGATTTCCTGGGTCAGTTCGACAGGGAACCCAAAGGTATCATAGAGCTTGAAGACGGACTGGCCGTCGAGTACTTTTTTGTCACCGGCTGCGTTCATGAGGTCCTGCAGCATTTCCAGGCCCTGGGCCAGGGTAGCGCTGAACTGTTTTTCTTCGGTGTCGATGATCCGTTTGATGAGGCTTTCGTACTGTTTGAGTTCCGGGTATTCGGCACCGAGAATGGTGATGACTGTGTCGACGAGGGAGCTCAGGAAGAGGTCATTGATGCCGAGGACGCGGCCGTAACGGACGGCGCGGCGGAGGATACGGCGCAGGACATAGCCGCGGCCTTCGTTGCTCGGCAGGATGCCGTCGCCAATCATGACGGTGACAGCGCGGATGTGGTCGGCAATGACCTTCATGGCCATCTTCTGGTCCGGTTTGCTGTAGTCGCCGCCGCTGATGGCAATGACTTTTTCAATAATCGGATAGATGAGGTCTGTTTCGAAGTTTGATTCTTTTTCCTGGACGACGGAGGCAATACGTTCGAGACCCATGCCGGTATCGATGTTTTTCTTTTCGAGCGGTACGTATTCGCCGTCCTTCGTGCGGTTGAACTGCGTGAAGACGAGGTTCCAGATTTCGAGGTAGCGGTCGCAGTCGCAGCCGACGGTGCACGTCGGTTTGCCACAGCCCCGTTCCGGGCCGAGGTCGTAGAAGATTTCGCTGTCCGGGCCGCACGGGCCTTCGCCGATTTCCCAGAAGTTGTCGTCCATCTTGAAGATGTGGTCGTCCGGGAGACCGATCATATTGTGCCAGTAGTCGTAGGCTTCGTCGTCATCGGGATAGATGGTGACGGAGAGCTTGGACTGGTCCAGTTCGAGGACCTTGGTGAGGAATTCCCAGGCCCAGGAAATGGCTTCTTTTTTGAAATAGTTGCCGAAGGAGAAGTTCCCCAGCATTTCAAAGAACGTATGATGACGAGCTGTGCGGCCTACGTTGTCGATGTCATCTGTACGGATGCATTTTTGGCTGGTCGTCACGCGGTACGATGGCGGTACAAGTTTGCCTGTAAAATAGGGTTTGAGCGGGGCCATGCCGGCGCCGATGAGCAGGAGACTTGGGTCGTTTTCCGGAATGAGCGGAAAGCTGTGCAAGATGAGATGCTCTTTGCTTTTAAAGAATTCCAAATAGGCTGTGCGGATTTCATTACCCGTCATATACTTCATGATATTAAACACTCCCTCTTATTAGCTTCTCTGCGTCAGATTATACGCTTATTTGCCTGGTCTGAGCAACCTTTCTGGCAATTTTGTGCTAATAGTTATTATATTGTTTAGCGTACGCGCCGGGCACCGACGTAATGGGAAGCCCAATAGTCGCTGTCCATGCTGTCGACGCGGATGCCGCCACTGGTCGTGGCACTGATGAAGTGGTCGTTGCCGACGTAGATGCCGGCGTGTGATACGCCTGCTTCGTACGTCGTAAAGAAGACCAGATCGCCGGGCATGAGTTCTTCGCGGGAAACGGAAGAACCGAGGCGGTATTGTTCGTCTGCCATGCGCGGCAGTTCGATGCCGTTATGGGAAAAGACGTACCGTGTAAAGCCCGAGCAGTCGAAGCCGCTCGGCGTGTTGCCGCCAAAGACGTAGGGCACGCCGACGTAGCGGTTGGCCGTCGATACGAGGCGGTCGCCAATGACGTCGTGGCTCGTAATGTTTCTGGCTTTGGAATATTCGCCGTAGTTACGGCTGGGATACTTCGTTTTCAAGGTGGCTGCTGCTTTTTTAGCTTGTTCTGCCCGTTTTGCTTCGTCCCTAGATAAGGAGGACCCTGTCAGTTTGCGGTAGGTCTTGTTGTCGACGATGCCGTCAATGGCCAGGCCCTTATCTGCCTGGAAGAGCTGGACAGCCCGGGCGGTTTCGCCGCCGTAGACGCCGTCTGCCTTGATACGATAGCCGTATTGGCTGAGCTGCTTTTGGATCTTCAGTACCTGTACTCCCTGATCGCCAATGCTGTAGGCATTGACGGACAGGGTTGCCGCTGCCAGGACGAGACTCAGTCCCAGGGCGCGGCGCATTGTATTCCACATCGAATACTCCTCTCTGTCTCCGAAGTTAGCTGACGGGTTAGGCCTGAGGCAGGCCCTCTGCGGAAATGGCAGATTCACCCCACGTGCGCGGGTCCTCCGTACCCCTTGCGGGGATTCGACATACTACAATTGAAATCTATCTAGGTTACGTGAGCTGTAATTTCGCCTCTTTCGGTTCTATGTGCAGGGCACATAGAACCACCTTTCTTTTATACCATCTAGTGTTCGTGGGCTGTAATTTCGCCTCTTCTGCACTGGTCAACAAAACTTGGACACTAAAATCTAAAAAATTAGAATCAGAAATATAATTTGACGCAAAGTTGAACAGTACTTTTTAATAAGTTGGACACTGCCTGAGGTAAGACTTTC
>NZ_JACOGK010000062.1 GCF_014269395.1 Megasphaera hominis | reverse complement strand
TGCAATGATTGAGGATTACATTGGCTATTACAATACTAAGCGTTTACAGAGAAAACTGGGTGTAGTAACCCCGATGGAAAAGCACAATAACTATTACGTGGCAGCATAAAAACTGCCACCGGATATCGGTGGCAGTAATAAGTACATGTTTTATTTTTTGCTCTGTCTACTTGACGGGGAGCGGTTCAGATCATCAAGTTCACTGGCTTTTTTCAATAAGGCATTTTCCGTTTCTACATTAAATGTCATCTGATATTCTCTAAAAAACGGAAACCAGTCGCATATATCAAACAGATTTGCATTTCTAAAGATAAAAGAATACTTGTTAAACTTATTATTCAACTCCATTAACGTTTGATTGTATATTTCATCATCATCCTTTTTCCTGAACTTGATTTCCGAGTCCATGTAGCTGATGATCGAGATGACCTTCTGCGTCTGGTCAAAAGATGGGAAATACGCATAGATATATAGTGCCATATCGAGTATCAATAAGGCGCTATTTATATTATGTTTACGTTCATTTTTGGTCCCTTTATCTTTCTTGAACAATCTGTAGCCGGTTTTCTTTTTGCTGATATTATTCAAAAGTGTTGATAAGAGATAAGATACAATCGTTCTCCTGTCATTTAAGTACGTTTGCATTAAAACGTTGATGCCGTCTTTAATAGTATCTATATGAATATAATTTTTGCCTACGACATGCTGTTTTGCGACATCCAATTTCAAAAAATCTGCATGATTTCCATGATAAAAATAATTTCCAATCATCTCAGAAAGTTGTCTTGTCGGCTGCAACCAATCCTTTGGTAAGCAGGGAGTTGTTCCCTTAACAAGTTTTAACTCATTAAGATGCAATAAATATTTCTCACTTATTTCTCTATACGTTTCCAAGATTCGATCAATAGAACGAGTTTCATTGGCAAAAATAAAGATGTCATCGACATATCGATAGATTCTATAATCCCTCTTCGTTTTAATCCCGTCTTGCAGTAAAGAATGCTTTACTTCTTTATCTACATGCTCAAGTAATATCTCCGCTATCATGCGGGAAAACTCCGGGCCGACGACAATACCGTTTGATATGTGTCCATTGATATTCTGCATCAATCTATCAATAACAAGAGCCAGATGAGAGTTCTTAGCATCCTTGGAATCCAATGAATTTTTCTCTATAATCCAGCTAAAGGCATGGGTATATATGCTATCAAAGCAGGCTTTAAAGTCTGTCCTTGCGTAATACCTGAAATTAAAATTACAGGTTCTCCATTGATCTGATCCAGTAAATGCATTGATAGACATATAGGGACCGACATAAAAATAGTTCCCGGCTTGCTGAATAATACTTTTTCCAGTACTTTTAATCTGCTTTTGAAAATAAGCTGTCACATTCTTCGATCTTGCCTTATAATACAGTTGCTTATTTTTTTGGTGGTAGCGCAACGAAAAATCATGTTTTTTCTCAAAATAATTCAATATATCTTTTTGATAGCACTCTATGAAGAAATATATATTTAAGGCTGCATACGGATGAATGACGCTCATTTTCCTCATAGAATCCGTACCTTTTATAATTTTATATCGAAGGGGACATGATGCCCAGCCATTTGTAAATAGCACTTTATCCCCCTTTACTCTGCTTGCCTTTAACGTTGCCAAGATATCTTGCAAAACACGATGGCTTCTTTTTGTAGATAGATACGAGTAAAATTCGTAGAAAGAAAACAAATTTGAAAGTTCTACCGGTAATAAATCCGTCAAGATAAAATCCAGCTTGTTCCTTTCCATTCCTTGTAATTCCATTGACATCTTCTCCATGCGACATTATTATAGTAGATGAAAACCATATAGTTTTCCGTACTCTGGTAATCTTTAGAGTACACACATCATCGATACGGCCATTTGTTTCGACAAATGGGCTCTGCCTAGGCTCCGTATCCATCTGAGGGCGGCTAACTAGCTGTCCTCATTTTTAATACCCTACCTTTACTTTAATCAAATATTCACGCACCAGCTTATCGTAGTCTCTCCATTTTTTATGACAATCAGTAGGTAGAATATCTATTTGCTTACACAAAGCACGCAATGATTTTGCATTATATCCAATATGTTGCACCAAGAGCAAAGTCCGGTTTCTTTTCATATTATCATAAAGATTATAGCCGCAAAACTCTTCTTTCTTAGCTTTCTTATTTTTCTCATGGTTCATGAAATAAGGAAGCGCCATCTTCTCTTCCTTAAAAGCCTCTTCAACCATTGTTTTAAGGAACGTGGTTGTTGCTTTATCAACGTGATCAGTTTCTAAATAATCCCTTAGTTCACCATAATTTGAAATAAAGCCTTTCACTTTCCAGATATACGTATTGGATTTTTTAGTTAAATACACAGTCCGCCTAGTAAAGGCAGCAATCTGATGTCGCAAAAGTTCTAGCTTTTTCTTCTCTTCATCATCTGAATTCTTATATTCACGAATGAGCTTTTTGACTCTTTTTTTATATTTCTCCCGTTTTTCAAGTGTGATTCCATATTGCACTGAAATGTCTAAGGAACCATTCATTTTACCATTTGATTCACTATGAAATGTAAAATTATACCCTAAAAAATCAAACATTTTTTCGTGTTCCCCTATCTCCCTTCTTGCTATATAAGAGAACTTCTTCCTATTTAATGATGTTTTACATGTCTTGCATTTTTTATCCAATCCTATGGATTGATTCCTAAATATTTCTTTGACAGCTGTATCGAGTACTGATACGATTCCTTTTTCTTCATAATGCTGATTCAAGATAATAATTCCATCATCGATGTATCGTTCATAAAAAATCAAGCCCTTATTCCAGAGCTGCTTCTAGAAATTCATCGAATTGCAAAGCAATGATTTCTGCAATAACATTGGATGTACTAAGACCAGCATAGGCATATTCTGTTTCAAGAGAAAACTTCTCAATCAATTCTTGTTCAAGTCGATCTGAGATTTTATTTTTTATAATTTTTTCGTATACATAATTGGTGGAAATAGAATTGAAAAAATTCTTAAAATCAAATCTGACTATTGTAAAATCTGACATTTTTACAATTGCTGCCATAACATCAAAAAGTTCCCTAGCAATCTTATTTCTATTAGGATATTTAACATGGAATGCCTTATCCAAAATTTGCTTGATGCACTGACATAAAACATTTTCTGCTGAGTCTAAGTCCGGATATTTTACAACGATTCTCTTTTTATTTCCTTGGCTCAAGACAAATCGTTCGAATTTACGAAAATCTACATTTGTATCCAAATTTAATGTTTTTTCTAAAATCTCTTTTGTCAACTGACTTATCTCACTGTTATTCTTATACGTATCAGTATCACAAGCAACAATCTTTTTCACCGCTCGTTTAATCTCGGCCTCAATATACAACAGTGTCACCTCACAAAACCAGATTGTCCATGCAAATATTTTCCGCTTTTCTTTATCATCTTTTCATATCGTATCGTTTCTCTTTATCCATGTCAATGGCTTATGATTATGATTGACTTGGTCAACTAGTTTGTGCCCATTAATTAATAGATTTATTAAGCAGCGGGATACATCATTCCCTTAAAACAATCCTGAAGGGATGGAATTAGCCATTTGTATTCGTTAATTAGTAAGTGCCTCATGCGATAATTTAATTCTGAACTACCATTGTTCAGTTGTTTCTACTTCCTTCATTTTTTCTAACCGGTACGACTCAACGTTCATGTCTAGCGTACAAGAAATTATCAGCTCACAGCCGTGGCTTCATATGTAGCGAGCTGGTAATTCTACATAGAGGAGGCCTAGCTAGCTGAATATAGGAGACTTCTCATAACGGCGTTAGGGAATTCTAATGATGAATCTATGATTTTGGCTTGAAAAAAAACAGCCAAATCATATCGTTGATTCAGCAATGCGTGATTCGTGCAAGATTACTGTTATTTTAACCCACCTGGAAATTATCCTTTGATGTGTGAAGTTTATAGGTACTTCCAACACTGAGATATTATTTGTTTACCATTTGACTTATAGTTTAATATTTGATAGCCTATATATAGTACTTATCTTATACCGCAAATACCATATTCTGTATTTTTTTATACTTAGGAGGAAGAATGACAAATAAACTCGATGCATCGAAAATTCCAGAAGCATTAATCAATGGATTTATTCCGTTTAATTCAATATTTTCATTTATCCTAAATGATATAACTTACACTTACTTCTTTCTCCATCCTTCAGTAAAAAGTATCCCAGCTTGGATATCAGGATTATACTTTAATCCCACATTGATCAATTTCGGATTTCATTATATGCTCTTAGACTGTAAAATTCTATTCAAACAAATCGCTCTATATCCTGATGAGATGTATAAATTAGATTTGACCGATAGAATCAGTGATGGAAAACTTCTTTACATAAATTACACTGCACAAAATGCAGGTTGCATTCCCACAGAAATTTATGGGAATTGTCCTATGGGGCATGAATATTCTAAAGTAAAAACTCTTTTCCCTATTCCAATAAATAATGTTCCTCAACAAAAGACAAAAGTCTCTATTTTATATGTCTATGCCTCTGCAGATCAATGGAATAATCCCATTTTGCATGAATTAATTAATGCATTTGACAGCATGACAAAATTGAATTATGTGTCATTTATTACTCAGCTACAGAAGGCCTGTGAATTAGCATTACGCAATTTTAATTCCAAGCATAACAATAATTTCTCAACATATTTTAAGAAACTCCATGACCTTCCAAAACAATTATCTGAATATAACCTTCCTCCTATGCCTAACGTTATACTAGAAACGCTTGACGAAATACGTAAATTACGAAATATTGCCACCCATGAAGGAACACTCGATAACATAACTAAAGACAAAGTTAAAAAATTTGCAATGTATTCCTTCTTGTTTTGTAAGTACTTTGAAATTATGGATACCAATGATTCCTCTCATAAAGCAATAATGCGTATGTTCAGTGTAAGCGTAAAATAAAACCATGGATACTCCCACCTGCCAAGATATGAGATAATCATCATAACGAAACGGGAGAAATTAGATAAATTCGAGTCTGATCTAAATTGTCTAATTTCTCTAAT
>NZ_JACOGK010000061.1 GCF_014269395.1 Megasphaera hominis | reverse complement strand
GAAAGTCTTACCTCAGGCAGTGTCCAACTTATTAAAAAGTACTGTTCAACTTTGCGTCAAATTATATTTCTGATTCTAATTTTTTAGATTTTAGTGTCCAAGTTTTGTTGACCAGTGCACCCGTCCGCTTACGCGGCCACCCTCCTTGCCACGGGGAAGGCACCGCCCACTTTCTCCTACAAGGAGAAAGCAATTGCTCCATGAATCTTAAAAAATATATGATTGTTATATAAAAATGCTTATTATTTGAGAATATATGAAATGATGGCTTTCCTCATTTTGCCTTCTCTGGGGAGAAGGTGGCCGCAACGCGGCCGGAAGAGGCGAAACTAGTAGTCATAACGTTGATGTAATAACGCGAAGCGTAACTGGGGATAGAGGGCGTGAGATTGAAATGTAATGTTGTGCATAAATACTGATTTTTCAAGACCATCTCGCTGCAAGCGTGCCTCAATCCAAATCATCCATAACCTCAGCCACAGAATCATAGGTCTTGCTCATATTTCGATCATGATTGACATCATCGATAGCCCTTATTGTCTCCAATTCACTAGGGGAAATGCGCAGATCAAAAGGAATGCCGCCGTAACGAACAACGGACCGCAGGAACATATTAATTGCAGTAGACGTGGGAATACCTAAATCAGCAAAAATAGTCTCTGCCTGACGCTTCAACTCAGCATCGACACGGAGATTCAAAGTCTTTGTATCGCTCATTATACTCAACTCCTTTCACTATTATTATAAGGCTAATTAAGGAAAATATAAAGTAATTTGCGTTACAAATGATGGTAAATCATTGTTTTGTAGGTACCCTCTATCCCCGGTAACGCTGCGCTACCGGTACTTTCTCCCAGCAGGGAGAAAGCCAATGCTCCGTGAATCTTAAAAAAATATGTTTATATATAGAAATGATTATAATTTTAAAATATATGAAAAGATGGCTTTCTCCTCCAAAGGAGAGAGTACGGCGAAGCCGGGAGAGAGGGCGTAAGATTGAAATGAGTGTTGTGTATAAATACTGATTTTTATAGGTACCCTCTATCGACCGCGGACGGAGCCGCGCCCACTTTCTCCTACAAGGAGAAAGCAATTGCTCCATGAATCCTAAAAAATATATGATTGATATATAAAAATTCTTATTATTTAAGAATATATAAAATGGTGGCTTTCTCCTCCAAAGGAGAGAGTACGGCGGAGCCGGGAGAGAGGGCGTAAGATTAAAATGAGTGTTGTGTATAAATATTTATTTTTTCGTAGGTACCCTCTATCGACCGCTTCGCGCCCACTTTCTCCCAGCAGGGAGAAAGCCAATGCTCCATAAATCTTAAAAATATATGATTTCTATACAAATATATATAATTTAAAAAGACCATGCACTCCTTGCAAAAATCGTAATACTTCTTCCTTCACTATATCAATTCTGAAAATTCTGCTTTCCACTGTAAAATTATGGTAAAATAGTATCAAACTATGACCGTGTTGAAATATGAATTGTCAAAATTGAATATCCTATAACGAGGTGACGATGGTGGATAAGCAGTCGGTTGCGTGTTTGAGGGAACGGAATCCGTTTTTGTCTCTGAGTGAGATGGTGTACGATATTTTGCTGCAGGAGATTGTTAGTTTCCGGTTGGCTCCTGGTAGCCGGGTGAATGAGAGTACGGTGGCGGAGGTGTTGGGTGTGAGCCGGTCGCCTGTGAAGAGTGCTTTGACGCGGCTTTTGCGTAATTCATACGTTGTGCGTCAGCCTGGTTACAGGGTGGCGGCTTTTTCTGAGAAGGAGTATACGTATATTGCTGAGTTGTCGGAGCTTATTGAGCCTTATGCGACGGGGCGGGCGGCTTTGGCGATGACGGATGCTGATTTGGTTGGTTTGTATGCTATGGCGGAGGAGTTGCAGCGTATTTGCCAAGATGGCGGTGATTTGCGGCGCCGGTATATTGATGTTGTGGATTTGGAGTACCAATTTCATTCGCGTATTGTTCAATTGGCGCAGCATCCGCTTCTTGAGGAGTTTTACGAACACATTAAGTACAAGCTCTACCGTTACCGGAGTTATCTGAATTACGATCCGCCGGCGGGGTATTTCGATGTTGTCGGCGCTGAGCATGTGCGGATTTGTGATATTTTGAAGCTTCGCGATCAGGGCATGGCCGAGGCGATTATGCGGCGTCATTTGGCGCTGGCCCGGGCCGAGTTCAAGCGCAAGTTTCCCATTAAGGATAATCAGGAATTCAACAGAAAAATCCCATTTACAACAAAATAGATAAAATACTAAGAAAAAATCTGACGGAATATTTAATTTATTTAGACATTCCGTCAGATTTTTTTATTCTTTTACGGAACGATAGCTGGACAAAATGTCGTATTTTATAAATTTTTGGACGAAAAAAAGGCCCAAATGAGTGAAATAGGGGAGGAGGGACGTCATTCTGGCCAGATTTTGACTCTTTTCTTTACATGATGTTAACATAAAGGCATAAAAGAAATTCGGTTTAGTAATACTTAAGCGGAGCAGGGAGCGTGTTTTATTTTTTAGTAAGGAGGTTGAACGCATGAGTGGTTTCGAAAAGTTCGTCAAATTTGTGACCAAGTATGTGACGCTGTGGGTTATTTTGTGTGCCGTTTTTGCCTATTTTGTGCCGGCACCGTTTAAGCCCTACGGCGGGACGATTCCCTGGTTTTTGGGGATCATCATGCTGAGCATGGGTCTTTCCATGACGCCCAATGATTTCAAGCTGGTCCTGACGCGGCCGAAGGATGTCATCATCGGCATCGTCACGTTGTACGCCTTTATGCCTCTCGTTGGCCTGGGCCTGGGCACGATTTTCCATTTGGATCCTATGCTCACTGTGGGCCTCGTGCTCTTGGGCTGCACGCCTACAGGGACGTCTTCCAACGTCATGACCTTCCTGGCGAAGGGCGATAAGGCTCTGGCTGTTACCGTATCGAGCCTGAGCACCATCGTTGCCCCGGCTGTCATGCCTGTGCTGCTTCTCTTTTACGTCGGCAAATACCTGCCCATCGACGCGGTAGGCCTTTTCATGAGTATCGTCAAGATCGTCATCATTCCCATCGCACTGGGACTTCTCATTCACAAATTCTTTACGAAGCAAATGCCTGTCATCCTCAAGGTCGTGCCTCTGGCAACAGTTGGCGCCATTATCTGCATCATTTCCGTCATTGTGGCCCTCAACGTCGAACGGCTCCAAGCCGTAGCCGGTATGGCTGCCCTGACCTTGGTACTGTACACGGCCATTGGCCTTCTCATTGGCTACACCGTAGCCCGTCTGCTGCGCATGAAGGCACCGAAGCGGAAAGCCATGACCTTCATCGTAGGCGTACAAAATACGGCCTTGGCCGTTACCCTGGGTATTACCTATTTTGATCCCATGTCGGCAATCCCCGGCGCCATCGGCGTCGTCTGGACGACAGTATTCTGCTCCTTCGTAGCCTCTCTCTGGGGCAACAAAACAGAAGACACGACAGAAGCAGTGCCGCCGGCACAGGGAACCGCTCATTGACACGGAGACAATGCCGCAGTGAGGCATGTATATTCGAAAGGAGAGATGTATCATGGTAAGATTCAATAAAATATCGGCAGAACTGTTGGACGAATTGAGACACGTACTGGGCGAAAAAGGCGTCACTGTAGACCCGGAAAAACTGGAAACCTACCAGACCGACGAAGAAGGCAATCCCTATTGGTTCCATACGCCGGAAGTCGTCGTCTTCCCAAAGACGACGGAAGAAGTAGCCGAAGTCATCAAACTGGCCAATAAGTACGTCGTGCCTATTACACCCCGTGCTGCCGGCTCCGGCGTTGCCTGTGGCGCCATTCCTGTCTACCACGGCATCGTCATGGAACTGGACAAAATGGATCAGATCCTGAAAATCGACGAAGACAACCTCTACGCCATCGTCCAGACCGGCGTCCGTACGAGCGTCATCCAGCAGGAATGCAAGCAGCGGGGACTCCTGTATGCCGGTGACCCGTGCAGCGCCGACAGCTGCCAAATCGGCGGCAACGTAGCCACCAACGCCGGCGGCAACAAAGCCGTCAAATACGGCACCACGCGGAACCAAATTTACGGCATGAAGATCGTCACCCCAACCGGCGACATCGTAGACGTAGGCGCACGCCTGCAAAAATGCTCCACCGGCTACTGCCTGGAACAACTCATCTGCGGCTCCGAAGGCACCCTGGGCGTCGTAACCGAAATCACACTCAAACTGCGCCCGTTGCCACCGTGCAAATTCGACCTCGTAGCCATCTTTGACGAAGACGCCAAAGCCTTCGCCCTGCCCAATAAAATCCTCAAAGCCGGCATCGAACCGACGAGCATCGAATACATGGACAACAAAGCCCTCAAAATGTGCAGCAACTTCTGCAAAGTCACCCTGCCTCACGTAGAAGACAACTGCTGCTACGTCATCATCACCGTAGAAACCTTCGACGAAGACGAACTCGATAAGAAAATGGAAAAAATCAGCGACCTCTGCGAAGCCATGGACGCCGTCGACGTCATCCAAGCCGACGACCGCATCTGGGGCTGCCGCAGACAATTCGCCGAAGCCGCCCGCGACATCGACATCATGTTCGTAGCCGAAGACTTCGTCGTACCCTTGGACAAAATCGCCGAAATCACAGCAGAAGTACCGGGTTTAGAAGAAAAACACGGCATCTACACCGTCACCTCGGCCCACATCGGCGACGGCAACATCCACGTACTCCCGCTCAATAAAGACGGCCTCTCACCAGAAGCCTGGATGAAAAAAATGGCCGGCTTCCACAAAGACCTCTTTGAAAAAGTCTACGCCCTAGGCGGCAAAATGTCCGGAGAACACGGCATAGGCTACAAGAAACTAGAAGACTTCAAACGCTGCACCCCAGCAGGCGAATACAAGATGATCCGGGCCATCAAAAAAGCACTAGACCCGAATAATATCCTGAACCCTGCTAAGATCGTAGATTTGGAAGAATAGATAAAGAACAGCAATGCTGCGGCAGTGCGGAAAGAGTGGAGGATACGGGAGGAAGAAAAATGGATTCCTGACGATTTGCGTCAGGAATCCATTTTTTGGGTTATGCATTTTTGCAGGAATGGCTCTATGATTGATTTTATCAATCATAGAGAAGCACGGCCGCAACACCCGCACGGGGGTGTTGCGCTATCGACCTTCGGCCACTTTCTCCCAGCAGGGAGAAAGCCAATGCTCTATAAATTTAAAAAAATATGTATTTGTATATAAAATAATGATAATTTTAAGATATATGAAACGATGGCTTTCCCAGAGGGGAAAGTGGGGGGTGCAGACGTTTTTTTGGACCGTCCTCACTTTGTAGGCAATAAGCCTAAACTTATTCTATACTGTATCGGGCTCATGCCACCCAAAGACATCTTAATCCGATCTTCGTTATACCAATGAAGATATCTA
>NZ_JACOGK010000060.1 GCF_014269395.1 Megasphaera hominis | reverse complement strand
AGTCCCATACCTGCGTCTCGATGCAACAGGACTGCTTTCATTCGTTTTTCATAAGAATACATTTTAAACCTCCTGACATTTAGTGATCATGTCAGGTCCAACTTTTTGTCCGCACCTCCAATAGAGGGATTACATAAAATAAAAGGTGGACCGGAAGCGTAATGTGCGCAACGCCCCTGTGTGGGCGTTGCGCCGTTACTACTCAATACTTGGATGAGATCAAGTATTGAGCCAATTAGTAGTCATAACGTTGATGTAATAACGCGTAGCGAAACCGGGGAGAGAGGGCGTGAGATTAAAATGTAATGTTGTGTATAAATACTTATTTTTGTAGGTACCCTCTATCGCCCTTCGGGCACTTTCTCCCAGCAGGGAGAAAGCAATTGCTCCATGAATCTCAAAAAATAAATATAAATAAAATTGAAAATATATGAAATGATGGCTTTCCCAGAGGGGAAAGTACCGGGAGCGGTGCCTTCCCTGGAGGGAAGGCGTATCGTGCCCGTGTGCACGATACGGCGTAGGTGACGGAAGCGTAATGTGCCTGTGTGCACATTACGCCGATACTACTGCCTGATTAATCAGGCAGCCAATTAGTAGCAATGACCTGGATCCCATACAGCTCAATAACCGGGGATAGAGGGATTACATAAATATAATAATTTTTTAGCAAGGCTGGGCCCTATGATTGCATTATTCCATTGTGGTGCTGCTAGTTACGGTGGGATAATTCAACCATAACCATTGATTATACCCGAATATTTGCTACAATGAATATAACAATTACACGCGAGGAGGAATGGGCTATGGTACGGAAAAATCTTTGGGATCGGCATGAACAGGCCGTATTGTTGGTAGCATTGCAAGAGGTGCTATATAACAACTGTGACCGGGAAAAGATGATAGTTGATATATCACGTCAACTGCGTCAGCGGGCCATTGCCAATGGAGATAAAATCGACGATAAATTCCGCAATGAGACTGGTATCAGGTTGCAGATGCTATCGTTGGAGCACATATTTACAAACGGAAAATCAGGTATAAATAAACCAAACAAATGGAATAGTGAGATTATCCATATCTACCGTGACGACTGGCCTTATTTCCAGTACGTCCTCCATGATGGAACCACTCCCTTAGTAGAACCATGCCCGCGCTGCGGCGGCACCCATACAGCCCCCATTCACCAGGAAACGAAGGAACAAGGAAAAAACAAGAAAAGCTCCGTCAGCATGCCAGCCCTGCAAGGCCCGCGCTACCACTGCTACGACTGCCACTACGACTTCGGCAGTGCCCCTGTAGACCCGGCAACAGGCAAAGCCTACGCTGACATGGTCACAGAAATGACCTACACCATAGAAACAAATGATGAAGACACAAGCCAAACCTACACCTTCCGGAAAGCACCAGCCCATATTGCCACACAACCCGGTACGACCCTCGCCGAAGCAAACGCGACCACCATCCCCCTGACGCCAGCACAATGGCAAACCCTGACACACACACTGTACAGCAAAGTCAGACTACACGAATGGAACCAAACCACCCTAGGCAGCCCAGGCCAAAACGACGTCACGTGGGCCTTGAAAATCATGCAAAATAAGGGGAAATATGTCGTATATAGAGGCACTAATGCCTTTCCGTCCCTGTGGAAGGACCTTATGCAGGTATTGATGCCGTGGATGAGGATGAAGAAAGATGAGCCTGGTGAAAAGCTGGTGGCGGAAGGGGAGAGAAAGTAATAAGCAGTTCCCGATGACGGGATTAATATGATTTATGTAGGGAAAGGACAGCCTCATGTTGAAATGGACATGAGGCTGTCTTTTTTTTCGTAAGTTATAAATCATATAGATCAACGGGACAGAGGGTAGGGAATAATGGCGTATAAAGATCAAAAAATATAGAGGATGCCTATGAATTTAACAATGTCAACTACGCTTAGATTAATCTTTTTCATGCTGATATTAATAACAAAATTTTATAAAAAAGACCGCGCTCTATTGATTTTCAACTGAATTTGATGTATTTTATAATAGACTAATAATGTATAATATGCGTGGTTTATAAGCATTTTTAAAATATAAGAATAATTTCTCAACAAAGTAGGCAATAGATACAGGCTAAATAGGAAAGTACGTTAAAAACAGCTGGGAGAGGGTAGTCCATGAAGACATTTAACAATTCGACGCATGTCGTGAAAGATGATTTGGTGGAGAAGATACATAGTGGCAGTAAGGTTTCGATTGCAGCTGCATGTTTTTCTATTTATGCCTATGAAGCACTATTAAAACAACTGAACAAGTGCGACGAATTCCGCTTCATCTTTACGTCACCTACCTTTATCGCTGAAAAGACGCCAAAAGAACGAAGGGAGTTTTATATATCTCGGCTGGCCCGTGAAAAAAGCCTCTATGGGACGGAATTTGAAGTGCGCTTGCGCAATGAGCTGAAGCAAAAAGCTATTGCTAAGGAATGTGCCACCTGGATGAGAAAAAAAGCCTGCTTTAAGTCGAATACGACTAGAGGTAGTATGAACCAATTCCTGGCTGTGGAAAATCCTGATGCAACCTACATTTACACGCCTTTTAATAATTTTACGACCGTCGACTTGGGCTGTGAGCGCGGTAATACCATCTCCAATATCGTCATGCGTTTAGATGAAGCACCGGATACAGAGGAGTTTTTGCGTGCTTTTAATAGTCTGTGGGAGGATGAAGAGAAGCTGTCCGATGTCACGGAGTTTGTCATTGACATGATTTCCACCGTTTACGAGGATAATGCACCGGAACTCCTGTATTTCATGTCCCTCTACAATATTTTCAGCACCTTCCTGGCCGATATATCTGAAGATGTCCTGCCGAACGAAGCGACAGGCTTTAAAAGCAGTGTCATTTGGAACAAACTCTTCCAGTTCCAAAAAGACGCAGCCCTTTCAATCATCAATAAGCTTGAACAATATAACGGCTGTATCCTTGCTGACAGCGTCGGCCTGGGTAAAACGTATACAGCCCTGGCAGTTATGAAATATTATGAAGGGCGAAACAAGAATGTCCTCGTCCTGTGCCCGAAGAAATTATCGGAAAATTGGATGACTTATCGGGGCAACCTCACGAATAACCCCTTGGCCAACGACAGGTTCCGGTGCGATGTCCTTTATCATACGGATCTTTCCCGTAATAGTGGCAGTACCGTTATCGGTCTGCCCATCGAGCGTATCAACTGGGCTAACTATGATCTCGTCGTCATTGACGAAAGCCATAATTTCCGTAACGGAAATGGAACGAATAGCCACGGCGGTGAAAAGGAAAACCGCTATATGCGTCTTATGAACCGTATCATTCGCCCCGGTGTTCGGACCAAAGTCCTCATGCTCTCAGCAACTCCCGTCAACAATCGTTTCAACGATTTGCGCAACCAGTTGGCACTTATTTACGAAGGCGATCCGGCAGAACTCAATGAAAAACTGGATATCAAGTCTGACATCGATACGATTTTTCGTAATGCACAGAGAGTTTACAACCAGTGGTGCAAGGAACCGGAAGAAAGCCGGACTACCCAAAATCTCCTGTCCCGTTTGGATTTTGATTTCTTTGAAATCCTCGACAGTGTCACTATTGCCCGCTCGCGAAAACATATTCAGACCTATTACGATACATCAGAAATAGGTACCTTTCCGAAGCGGAATAAACCTATTTCTGTGCGCCCCAAATTATCGGATCGGGAACATAGTATTAACTATAAAGAAATATATGAAAGCTTATCGAAACTACATTTGACGATTTACACTCCGACGGAATTTATTCTTAAAAGCAAGCTTAAAGTGTATCTGGGAGAAGATGAAAATGTCGGTTTTCGCAAAGGTCGTGAAGCCGGGATTCGCCGTTTGATGGCAGTCAACCTGTTAAAGCGTATGGAAAGCTCCGTGTATTCTTTCCGCTTAACCGTAGGAGCCATTAAGGAACGCATGGAGGACACGTCGCATACTATCGATAAATTCAAGGAATATGATAACTACGAACTCGACGCTCCTTGGGACATTGACCAAGATGAAAACACCTTTGATGGCGATGACCAAAATACAGATTTCTTCCAGGTAGGTAAAGAAAAGAAAATCAAGCTGAAAGATATGGACTTTATTTCCTGGCAACGGGAGATGCAGCAAGATATCGAAACCCTGCAAAATATCTTGGACATGGTCAGTGACATTACGCCGGAATACGATGCCAAGCTTAACCAGCTCTTCCGCATTATTGGAGAAAAGGAAACTAACCCCATTAATGAAGGCAATCGAAAAATACTTATCTTCACAGCTTTTGCTGACACGGCAGAATATTTGTACCGGGAAATAGCACCTAGAGCAAAGAAAATAGGACTCGAAACAGGGCTGGTTACAGGGAGTTACAACAAGACGACCCTAAGTGATTTCAAATTGGACATGGACCACGTCCTGACTTGTTTTTCGCCTGTTTCAAAGGAACGGGATGAACTATATCCTAAGGATAAAAATCGGAATATCGATATTCTTATCGGTACAGACTGCATCTCTGAAGGGCAAAACTTGCAAGACTGTGATTATTGCATAAACTACGATATTCATTGGAATCCTGTCCGTATCATCCAGCGCTTTGGCCGTATCGACCGTATCAGCAGTAAAAATGCGACGATTCAGCTCGTTAATTTCTGGCCTGACCTGGACTTGGATGAATACATCAACCTCAAAGATCGCGTCGAAACGCGTATGCGTATTTCTGTCCTTTCCTCTACCGGTGATGATGATCCCATTAACTTGCAAGAAAAAGGCGATCTTACCTACCGTAAGGCCCAGTTGAAAAAGCTTCAGGAAGAAGTCGTTGACTTGGAAGATATGACCAACGGTGTATCGATTATGGACCTTGGGCTCAATGAATTCCGCATGGACCTCCTGGCTTATATGAAGGAACATCCGGACATTGACCGGATGCCCTTTGGTATCCATGCCGTTGTCAAAAGTGAAAAACCAGGTGTCATGTTTGTGTTACGTAATGTAAATGAAAACATCAACGTCAAAAATCGCAACAGGCTCCACCCGTTTTATCTGGTTTACATTAGCATGGACGGCGAAATCATTACGAACCATCTTCAGCCGAAGGACACACTAGACGTCATGCGCCACCTGGCCAAGGGAAAGACAGAACCTGACCGGGATTTGTGCCATAAATTTAATACGACGACCAAAGACGGCCGGGACATGAAAAAGATATCAGCGCTCCTCGAAGATGCCATTCACTCCATCATTGCCGAAAAGGAACAAGACGACATAGCCAGCTTCTTCTCTGACGATGTGACGACGTTCCAACAGGAAGGCTTCTCCGGCCTTGACGATTTTGAACTCATTTGTTTCCTGGTGGTGATATGACATGATCCAATTTCCACAAGCTACACGCGTACATAAATCAATACCGAAAAAAGCGTTTTACAGGCATTTATCATTAACGAAGCCGGTGCAAAACGCCTTTGTAACCGATATCGACCGTATCTATGTTGAACAAAGCCTGACACAAAAGAACCTGAATCTCAATACAGATTCGAAAACGCGGGAAATTCTTGTCATGGGTATTACCGTAAAAAAAGAAAACTACGACCACCGCGTACTGGAAGCCATTGCACGCAACAATCACCACAAGCTCCTCTTTATCTTGGACAATGAAGGACTGTGCCAAGTAGCACTTTTTGAACAGAAGCTCTATACTACGGCCTGGCAGGATGCAGGGGATATAGATATAGAAATACAGGGAAACTCCTTAGATGAAATTTGGGAAAACCTGGTAGAAGAGATCGCACTGGCTGAAGAAACGCCAGGAAAAACAGATGAACTATCCCTGAATGAACGACTTAATCGCCAAGAACAACTGGAAAAACTCGATAAAGAAATCACGAAACTCAAAGAGGCTGTATGGAAGGAACGACAGCCGAAACGGAAATTTGAACTCCACGAAAAGATGCAAGAATACAGGAAAAAACGGGAGGAACTGATTCATGGATAAATTGACAATGCATACCACTGACCTGGCAGGGAGGTGCGGACAAAAAGTTGGACCTGACATGATCACTAAATGTCAGGAGGTTTAAAATGTATTCTTATGAAAAACGAATGAAAGCAGTCCTGTTGCATCGAGACGCAGGTATGGGACT
>NZ_JACOGK010000059.1 GCF_014269395.1 Megasphaera hominis | reverse complement strand
GAAAGTCTTACCTCAGGCAGTGTCCAACTTATTAAAAAGTACTGTTCAACTTTGCGTCAAATTATATTTCTGATTCTAATTTTTTAGATTTTAGTGTCCAAGTTTTGTTGACCAGTGCACAGACATGTATTACAAAGGGGAAGGGACGGAGCCAGACCTCATGGCCAGCTTCGACTGGGTACAGGCAGCGGCTGCGCAGGGGGAACCGAATGCGTGCCTCTTGCTGGGCTTATCCTATTTGAGCACTGATGAACGCTATTCCCGCTATGTCGTGCAGAATCATGACCGGGCTGTGGCGTACTTTAAGGAAGCAGCGGCTGGCGGCAACCTTTCCGGTATGTCTACGTATGGCATTGCCAAGGTCATGAACCGCACATGCGCAGAGGATGCTTACGAAGGATTGCAATATATGGAAACGGCCTATCGCCTGGGAGACAAGAACATAGGCGATATCCTGGCGCTGGTCAAAAGGGACAGTGCCCTAGGCGTGCCTAAGGTCAACTAAAATCGACAAAAAGAGACCCCTTGGCGGGTCTCTTTTTGTATACGTAGGAGGCATACTTTTGTAGATAATATAAGTATTTTACATATTCCGCCGCGACGACTATACTGAAGCTGTACAAAGAAAGGATTTCCCAGACGCGAAAGGAGCTCATCATGCACGTACATTTCAGGAAGTTTGCTATGTTAGCCATTATGGCCTTGAGCCTGCTCGTCGTCGGCTGCGGCACAGCGACGCAATCGGCTGCCAGCGATACGAAGACGCAGGCTAAGGCAGAAGAACAGGCCAGTCAGAATCAAGGGGGAGATGTAGATATGAAAAATGCACGCTTGAAAATTACTGTAGGCAATAAGGTCCTGTATGCCACACTGGAAGACAACGCGACGACGCGGGCACTGCTCAAAAAAATGCCTATGACGCTCACCATGCAAAATCTCTACGGCCGGGAAATGTGCTACCGCTTCGGTGCCGGTTCGCTGCCGACGGAACACCTGCGCTCAGACCGCTATGAAGTAGGCGATATCGTCTATTGGGCGCCGCGGGGCAGTTTCGTCATCCTGTATAAACAAAACGGTGAAGAATTCGAACGCCAGCAAATCGGCCACATCGATTCGGGTACGGATATCTTCAACGGCTCCGGCGATGAAAAGGTTTCCTTTGAAATCGTCAAATAAGGAGGACCTATGAAGAAATTTTGGCAACACGTGCTCACGGCCCTGATGCTCACGGCACTCATGGTCGTTGCCGGCGGCTGCGGCGGTGCGGACGCCCAGAAAACCCAGGCTACGGCCTCGGCGAGTACACAAGAAACAAAACAGCAACCACAGGAGGCGGATACCATGAAAAAAGGTACGAACTCGCATGTTCTCATTGCCTATTATTCTCTTACAGGAACGACGAAGCAGGCGGCAGAAGCTATTCAGGCTGCAACCGGTGGCGATTTAGTCTTTATCGAGCCGGCTGATTCGTATCCACAGGATCACGATCCCTGCCTGGCCCGGCAGATGGCGGATATTCGCAATAATGCCCGGCCGGCTGTAGCGACGCAGGTAAAAAATATGGACCAGTACGACACGATCTTCGTAGGCTATCCCATTTGGTATTATCAGGCACCGCTGATCATCAATACTTTCCTGGAATCGTATAACCTGCAAGGCAAACGCATTATTCCATTCTGCACGAGTGGCGGTTATCCTATCGACAAAAGCATTACTATCCTAAAAGACAGTGCGCCTCAGGCTACGTGGGAACAAGGCCTGCGCGTTTCCGGCAAGAACAGCGATTTTAAGAAATGGCTGGCTGGACTGGGCTTTAGAAATAAATAATAGATTGTGAAAAAACAGCCCTGGCAGGCTGTTTTTTTACGCAAATATTACGTGTCATTTTCTGGTCGTACATGTATTCCTATTACACTAAAACTGTACCTATATCATTTTTTTGAAAGGGGTGAAAAAGATGAACCGGATTATGCGAGGTGTGTTAGCAGGTTTTTTACTCATCAGCGGTGTAGCTGTTGCCGCCACTTTGATTTCTACGGATACGGAGCGTGTGCAGGCTGTGGCTTCAGCGAGCGAAAAAGAAACGCCCCATGAGCCAGCCCAGCCGGGAACGCAGGGGGTTTTTGGCCGGCAGGCTCAATAAGTCCTT
The DNA here is from genome assembly GCF_014269395.1 of Megasphaera hominis. Lineage (GTDB taxonomy): Bacteria > Bacillota > Negativicutes > Veillonellales > Megasphaeraceae > Megasphaera > Megasphaera hominis. The sequence goes on along the minus strand of NZ_JACOGK010000059.1, from coordinate 4,434 downwards.
GTAGGGCACTCCTTCCCGAAAAGGCTTTCTTCTTTGTTTGTTGCATCTACAACGGAATATTTCCTCTCCCTTCGCTATACTAAATGTGAGGAAATAGATGGCTTGCCATCTATGACACCAGGCATACCGAAAGGGGATGAGTGAAATGAGCAAGAACATTGACGATATGCTGGGGTTTTCTGCGGATTACTTCAATCGCAAGGAATGTCAAGGCTGCGGCATGTGTATGAGTATTTGTCCCGTCGGAGCGTTGGACATGGAACACTGCGAGGACGGAACCGACCGCCCCTTAGTGGATATGTCCAAATGCATCCGCTGTACACGCTGTATGGAGGCGTGTGAAATATATAAGGGATATCATTCCTGACGGCTTAGCCGGCTCGCTATCTACGGATAGATGTAGCCGGCTATTTCTTTGGCCGGTTCAATGGCTTTGACGTTAATGGCCGGCTGGAAGAGGCCGTGCCAGTTGCGCTTGGTCAGTGTGCCGTGGACGGCGATCCACTGGTGCTCCGGTAATTTTTCGGCTCCGTCGTAGTAGCACATAGGCCCAAAGGGCGTAATGTCGTTGACACAGCAAAAGAGAAGATAGCGGGCTAAGGTGAAATCATGTCCGTTCTCCGGCTGATTGGCGTAGGACACGAAGCCAATAGCGTAGACATCGTAGCCAACGTAGGTATCGATGTGCTTCGTCAGGGTGAGCATCGTTTCGTAGTAATTCTCTGTGGTCAAGGTAATGCGCTTAGCCTGCGTATCAATGCCTGTATCCTTGACGGCTGAAAAGTCTACGCCGTAAGGCTTGGCCTGGGCCGGAGCAGCTCCTTGCGCCACCGGGGCTTGCGCTGTGACCGTAAAAAGGGCCGGCTTGGCCAGCAGCGGGCCGGCTAAGAGGAGGACGGGAATGAGAATTACCGTAAGGGGCCAGTAGCGTTTTTGGTAATGGCGCTGGCCCAGGCTGACGAGTCCGGCCAGGCCCCAAAGGCAAAAGCAGACGGCAGCAAAGGCCAGGAAGGGTGCCAGCCGCGGCGCTACGAAGAGCAGGTACTTTTTGCTCACCAGGAGGCTGAGCCACATGAGGCCGAGTGCCAAGAAGGCGAGGCTTTCGATAAGGGCTGACCAGGGAATCCATTTCATGGAAAGGGAACACCTCCTGTCTGATACAAGGAAAAAGCGGCTGCAGCCAGGCTGACACAAAGGATAAGCGTCAGGGCCAAGCGGAGCGTAAAGCGCCACGATACGAGGCGGCTCAGGAGCAGGGCATTCTTTACGTCGAGCATAGGGCCTAAGAGCAGGAAGGCCAGGACGCCTGGTATGGGAACGTAGGAGCTAAAGCTGCGGGCTACGGCAGCGTCGGCTGTGGAACAGAGGGAGAGAAAAAAAGCGGCTCCTTCCATAACGAGAATGGTCAGCCACGCCGGCAGAGCCGCTGTCTGGGCCGGCAGCCAGTCTTTGCCGCAGACCTGAAAGAGGGCCGTCAGGAAGGCGGCAAGGACGACGTATGGCGCCATGCGGAAGAATTCCTCCCGCATGTGAATGACGTACAGGAACCATTTTTCACTCTTCGTGACGGCAGGCTTAGACACGTAGCGCAGGCACGTACAGGTGCTGTCCGCAGCCACGCCGGCAGCAGGCAGACGGCTGCCATAAAAGGAGAGGCTCACGACGAGGGCGATCAACAGGCCCAGGCTGATGCGGGCGACGACGATGCTGCTCTGGCCTTGAAAGGCATAGTACGTCGAGGCGATGACGATAGGGTTGACAATGGGCCCGGCGAGCAAAAAGAAGAGAGCCGCCGGTACGGGGACGCCTTGGCGCAGGAAGGTCTGAAAGAGAGGTACAGCGGCGCAGTCGCAGACGGGAAAGCAAAAGGCTGCGACGAGGGACTGGCAGAGGCCTTTTGCTGTAGAGCCGCGAAACCGCCGGGCCAGAAAGGACGGCGGCACGAAAAGCTGCAAGGCTGAGGAAACGGCAAGACCTAAGAGCAAGAAGGACAGGGCCTGCAAAAGCGTTGCCATAGTCAGCGTAGCTGTCGTACGCACGAGCTCCGGCAGCGGGCCTGTTGTCCGTAAGGCCCAGGTGTAGAAAAGCGTAAGACTGACGAGTACCAGGGGCAGGAACACACGTCCCCGGTGGGACGGTGCAGCGACGACGTGACGGCGCGTCCGTTGCTTGGCCAGGGACGACACGAGACGAATGGAGCTGCCTGGATATTGTCCGCGCAGGGCCTGCTTGGCTGCGGCTATGTCCGCAGCAGCAGACATACCCTTTTCTTCTGGCAAGTGATCGAAGAGAAGTACCGTGTCGGCTTCGCGGAGCTGGCTTAGGCTGGCCGTGCCCGTGCGGCCCAGGAGCTGTGTGCAGTACGCCGGCGTGGCGACGAAGTAAATGTGCTGCAGCTTGTAGTAGTCCCGTACGCGCGTCGAGAGAAAGAGGCGTTCTAAGAGGGTAAAGGGGACCATGCCATTCCATTCGAGCCAAAGCTCGGACGGCGCCTGTGTCGTTGCCATTTCGCGCAGGCGGTAGGCCGTAGCGCCCACGTTGGCTTCAGTCAGGATGGGCAGCACTAAGGCGTCGCTGTCAGGCGCTGTACGGCCCTCTTCCATGACCACGCGGCCAATGGCGCCCCGCCGCTCGCGGAGCAGGTAGTTCGTAAGCGTCGTCTTGCCCGTGCTGAGGAAGCCCATGACGATGTAGACCGGAATCTGGCCGATAATGTGCCTCATGCTAGTCCTCCCAGATACGCCGGATTGTGGCTTCGTCGAGGCTGGTGCCGATGAGCATGATGCCGGCTGCGGCGAGGGTCGTCACCTGGAAAAAGAGGGGTTGCCCGGCAAATTGGAATTCTACATTTCCTTCGGCAGCCGGGACGACGCCTTTGAGCCGCAAGAGCTGTGAGCCGCACGTAGCGATAAGGCGCCGGACTTTCTTTTCCCACACGGCCATTGGCAAAGGTGTTACCGCAGTGAGCGTAAGCTCTGTGAACGGGCCTGTGTGGTCATGCTGAGCGTGAGCGTGGTCGTGGCTGTGTCCGGCCAGGGCCTCACCTGCTGTAACGGCCTGCGGACAGCCGCCTTCGCACTGCGAAGGATTCACTTCGTCCGGGAAGAGGAGTGATGGCAAATGGAGGCGGTCGGCACTTTCTTCGTAGATCCAGGCGTGATCATTTTCCCATTGAATAGCATCGATGGCGCCATACAGTGTTTCAATCTGGTCCGCGTGGGTGAGGAAGATGCGGTCAGAGTAACGCAGCTGATCGCGATAGAATTCACCGAAATTACGCAGGTACAGTTCGCACTGCCGCGCGTCGACGACGGTCACGGCCGACGCCAGGCGCAGGAGGCCTTTTAGGTCGGGACTGGTGCAGGCCTTGATAATATCGGATAAGAGGGCGACGCCGGACGGTTCGATGATGATCTGTTCTACGTCGTGCTCTAAGAGAATGGAGCGCAGGGATGTTTCAAAATCACCGGCCAGGGTACAGCAAATGCAGCCGTTGGTCAGTTCGCGGATCGTAGCGCCTTTTCCTTTCAAAATGGCGGCATCCAAGCCGATTTCCCCAAAGTCGTTTTCGATAATCCACGTCTTGTGGGCACCGCTGTCTTGTTGGAGAAACTGACGGATGAGCGTTGTCTTGCCGGCTCCCAAAAAGCCGGATACGATGGATACGGGAATTTTCATAATAATGGCCTGGTGATTGCATGTGCATCACCAGGCCCTGTCCCTCCTTACGATAATATTTAAATAGGTTATAAAGCCGTCCGCGTTGCACCTTTTCTGTCAGGCTGTGGCCTGGCAGGTGGACGGACGTAATCTTCAATGCCCAGGGCAAGGGCGTTAGCCAGCTTGTCCTGGAAGGGCTTTTGACGCAGGAGCGCTTCTTCTTGGGGGTTAGAGAGGAAGAGCATCTCTACGAGCGCCGCCGGCATTGGGCTGTACTTGAGCACATAAAAGCCAGCCGGTTGTATACCCCGGTCCGGGCGGTTTGCCGTTTGGACAAGACGGTTTTGCAGCGCTTGTGCCAGGGCTTTGCCGCGAGCGGATTGGGGGAAGTAATAGGACGTGAAGCCGCCGACTTTGGTGTCGGCACAGGCATTGGCATGGAGACTTACGAAGAGGTCTGCATGATGTTGTACTGCTATGTTCACGCGGGCCTGCAGCTCCTGTGGGGCCGTTGCCAGAGGACCATACACGTCACGGTCCGTCGTTCGGGTCAGGGTAACGATCGCGCCCTTTGCTTCTAAGAGTGCTTTGGCTTTAAGGGCGACCGGCAAGGTAATGTCTTTTTCATAAATGCCGGTCACCGGGGGTGCAGACGTTTTTTTGGACCGTCCTCACTTTGTAGGCAATAAGCCTAAACTTATTCTATACTGTATCGGGCTCATGCCACCCAAAGACATCTTAATCCGATCTTCGTTATACCAATGAAGATATCTA
>NZ_JACOGK010000058.1 GCF_014269395.1 Megasphaera hominis | reverse complement strand
CGGAGAAATACCTGATTCAGGTATTCACGGATTTCCCAAATTTGGATGTGCGGCATCATCCCGAAGTAGTAGATGGCTACATGCCCTGGAGCACGCGTATGCAGGAATTATGTAAATAGGTCAGTGATCGCCCATTCGAGAATAACTCGGGTGGGCTTCTTTGTTAGGTACATGGTTTTATTGAGCGCTTACTAGATATATAATATATCTTATAAGAATGTTTATGTATTGTATCGGTTTTGGGTTTATATTGTATGATTATACGGAATGCGGCGAAAATAAAAAGACTCCGGCAGAACCCGGGATTGGTTCTGCTGGAGTTTTTTGACTGGTTAAGACTTGATAATTTGCAGAGAAATTAATTGGACCAAATGGCGTAATATATTTTTTGATAGAACGGTTGAGACCAAATGGACTCACTGTTTTGCCTGCCGCCTTCGTAATCCGTGTAGCCATTTGCCTGGACGTACGTTAAATCTAATATCTTAATAGTTTGATCTCTTCGTTTTAAAAGACATTGTTGTATGTAACAATCCCCATGAGAATTCATTTCCTTCACCCAAACAATAGCAGTATTAGAATCCTTCTGCACAGTAGAATTATCTATGTAATAGGTCGTATCCCCTTCATTTCCCAAGTAGTACCAGCGATTCGAAGACATATCGGCTTTATTCGGCCAAATGGAATTATAGAAAATCTCAGATGATGACTCAGGCCTTATACTATAAAAGTCTAAATCAGATTTTGATTTGGCAGAAAAATTTTGATAAACTTTACCATCTGGTTCAACTATATATCTTTTGACTAACGCCGACGTTCTATTTTTACGACTGACAATTACCTGCTGAACCCAACTGGATCCCTTTTTATCCGTGATTTTTTCCCATATAATAGCTGTGTCATCATTTTTTTCGACTGAAGAGTTATCAACGTAATACGTGTCACCACTACTCGATGTACCTAAATAATACCAGTCTGCTGCCAAAGCCGAGCCCGTGCACAAGCACGCGAGCAAGGCTAAACTCAATAACGTTTTCTTGATTTTCAAGTGAACCAACCTCCTAAATGTGAATTGCAAAACCAATAATAACCACTAAAATATGTTACTGAAGGCTTTCTCCGAGACCGTAGAAAGTACGGCGAAGCCGGGATAGAGGTTGAATACACAGAAATGAACTCTCTCAGATCCATTTACTTCGCCGCACGCTTATCCAATTAGTAGTAATATAAAATGGCTTCCTCCGAGACCGAAGAAAGTACGGCGAAGCCGGGATAGAAGTTGAATACACAGAAATGAACCCCTTCAGACCCAGTCGCTCCGCGACTGGCCCAGCTCCCCCATAGGTGGCGCCTGTTTTAGAACGCCCGGCTAATAGTCGCACTGTAGGTCACGCCGCGCTGCATGCCAGCCCAGCCGGTGACGCGTACGTCGGCGCCCCAGGGGTTATCCTTCGTAACCTTGCTCTGCCAGCCCAGTTCCAGGAAACCGCTGCTGCCTTGCAGGCTCGGTGCGGGCGTGCTGTATGTCTTGTACATAGCCCTAGCTTCTCCATCGAATTCATAATCCCAGCCTAGGCCTGCGTAAACAGATGTAGTATCGTTGTGGAGATGCTTCGTCCAGCGCATGCCCAAGCGCGTACGGTACGAGTTGACGCTGTCGAAGTTGTAGGGTGCGTGGCCCAGGTCACTGGTGACGATGGCGTGGTCGGCACCCAGGTGGGTCCAGAAGAAACGGGCATAGTAGTCGAAGTCGTTGTCAGCGTGTTTTACAAGCTTACCGATACCCAAGTGCGCTGCCATGTACGGCGAGCTGTTCTTGTAGCTGGCGTGGTGTTCGTCGATAAGGCCGGCGTAGTCGCCGTTGATGCGGCCGGCGCGGAGCATGCCTTCATAATGGAGGCCGCTTTGTCTATCCCGGCGCAGGAGGAGGCCGGCACCTACGTAGCGCTGGTCACCGTCACTGCGGGCACCGGAGTCCTGGTGGCCTGTGAAGTTGCCGTTGCCGTATTCGATGAAGGGCATAATCGTATCCGTATAGTCTTCGTGGAAGTTTCGTTTGACGAAGCCCAGTTCGCCGTTGAAGCCGTTGCTGTCGACGTAGGAGCCTGTCGTGTAGCGCAGGTTGTGACCGCCGAGAACGATGTACGGCGTAAATTTGGCTTTGATGGAGTGATCTTCCAGCCAGGCTGCCTGGAAGGCGGCAACGGCACTGGCAAAGCCGTCGGTGACGGCCAGGTCAGACGCTTCGATCAACGTACCTGTCGCATTAGCCCGGTTTTCCGGGAAGGCTTTCGTGTCGTCTTCAATCTTCGCTACATCGTCGTCAGGAATCATGAGGACGATGTGGTTGGCGTCGATTTTCTTGTTGATAACCTTTTGGGAGACAAAGCCTTCGTCTGTGACTTCATCCTTACCGGGAATCATCTTGTACTGGGTACCGTTGGACGTAATGCCGCTCGTATCTACGATGAGGTTGATTTGCTGGCCCTTGCTCATTTTCGTCGAATCGTCGATGGCGCCGTAGATGGCTGTGTTGCTCACATCAGCAGTGCCTGTGACGGTAATCATGGTTTCACCCGGTGTCGTCCCCTTCGGTACGTAGAAATTCATGGTCTGGAAGTTGCCCAGGTTCTTTACGGTGTTGGCCTTGTTATACATGTTGAGCATATTACCCGTGCCTGTCGTACCGGACGAGGAAATGTAGCCGCCGTAGAGGCTCATGAGGCTGCCCAGGGTACCGCTATAGACGTTGACCGTGTTGTCATTGGCCGTACCACTCTTCGAAAGGCCGCCGACGATAAGGTTGGCGTCGCTATCGGTGTCAGTACTGCCGATGGTGCCGCCGTTGATGTTGAGCGTATTGCCCGAGGCATCACCTGTATCGGACGAGCCACCGACCAAGCTCTTCGTAATGGTGCCGTCATCGACGGTGACCTTGTTGTTCGTGGCTGAGCCGGAGGATGCATTGCCGCCGGTAACCGTATCTGCCGTACCACCAGAGAGTGTGACCGCATTGTTTGCGGCATCGCCGGCAGCGGCAGAAGCGCCGTAAACATTAGTGGCTTCGCCGCCGGACATGGTGACGCTATTGCCGGATACTTCAGCGCCCTCTCCCGTTCCCACGTTCATGAGGCCGCCGATGACCATGTATGCCGTGCCGCCGCTCATGTCTGCGGTATTTCCTGTAACACTGCCGCTGGGAGATATACCGCCTGCCAGTATATTGACGCTGCCGTCCGTCATAAAGGCTTTGTTGTCAGAAGCATTGGTGGTGCTGTAGCCGCCTGCTACCTCGCCTGCGCTGCCGCCAGAGACAGTGACCGTGTTTTCAGAAGCCGCGCCTGTATTGGAGTAGCCACCGTAGAGCACTTGGGATACCTCCCCTGAGGAAAGCGCTGCCGTGTTGCCCGTTGCGGTCCCGGTACTTTTTGCGTAGCCGCCAAAAGCCTGCTCTGTGGTGCCGCCGGAAACATTTAGGGTGTTCCCAGATGCCGTACCGGTGTCTGTCCAGCCGCCATAGGCACTGGTCACCGTGCCACCAGTGACGGTTGTCGTGTTGGTAGATACCGTACCCGTGCCGGATTCCCCAGCGATTACCGTGCCCACCGTACCGCCGCTGACGCTGGCCTCATTGCCCGAAGCCTCTGTTTCACTGAGGCCCGCTGTGGCGGAGGTCACTTTTTTACCCCCAGAAATGGTCAGGCTATTTCCTGTTGCAGCGCCTGTGGCACTATTGCCGGCAACGGCTGTACCAACCTCCGCCGTAGTCCCAGATACTTCCAGGGTATTGCCGCTGGCCGTGCCACTGCTCAGGCCGGCTGTTACTGTACCCGTACTTCCGCCGGTAATATAGGCATGGTTGGACGTTGCTGCCCCGGCCGCTGCCGATCCGCCATAGGCCGTGCTGACCGTCCCGCCGGCAATGCGCAGAATATTGCCTTCCACATCAGCTGCCGAAGACTGGCCGGCAATGGCCGAGCTTACCGTACCGTCATTGATGTCGATTTCGTTGTTATAGGCCTTCTGGTCGGACTGGCCGGCAATGAGGCTGCCTACGCCTGTATCCGTCGTATTGTTGATGATAATCTTGTTGTTGTAGGCCGTGCCGGACGGTGTCAGGCCGGCGTAGAGGGTGTTCGTCGTGGCCGTGGAGGAGCCGCCGTCCACCGTCACCGTATTGTCATGGGCAGCGCCACTCTTGGTGTAGCCCGAAACCAGAGTTTCCCCCATAGTTCCGGCCGTAAAGGTGATGGCGTTGCTGGCCGCTTCGCCGCTGTTGGTGTAGCCGGCGTAGCCCTGGATGCCCGTTCCCTCTGTCACAATCAGCTTATTGCTGTCGGCATTACCGCTGGCAGAATACCCGGCATACAAAAGGTCATTTGTATCAGCATTATTTTCTACCGTAATGGTATTTTCGTTGGCATTGCCCGTAGCGGTATAGCCGCCGTACACCGTATTGAAGACGGCACTATTTGTCCCATCCAGGGTCACGTCGTTGCTGATGGCATCGCCGTTTCCTGCATAGCCGCCGTAAATCTTGCTGTACGTGGCATTGCCTGCTGCGTAGACGCTGTTGCCGCCGTCATACGCTACATTACCAATCGTGCCGGAGGCCACTTGGCCCGCATCGCCATTGACTGCATAGCCGCCATAGATTTTGATGCCCGTCTGCCCGGCAGTGCTCTCATATATTACCTTGTTGCCATAAGCCGAGGAAGTACTGCTCACCTGCGTGCCGTTTATGTTTGTGCCGCCACCGGCCCAGCCCCCATAGACAGCAGTATCTACTTTAGCCGTGTCCTTGATAGTCACCGTATTGCCCGCTGCACCGATCTGGTCTATATCGTTCAAAAAGCTCCGGCCGCCGTAGACGTTGGCTTCAACTTCAGATGTACCGTCCACAGTCACCTCATTCCCCGCTGCATAGCCACGGGTCGTTTCCCCGCCGTACACATTGCCAGTAACCGTACTGTCTGTAATGGTAGTTTCGTTGTTGGTGACATTCCCATACGTGGTTGTGTCAGACATTTCCGCTGCCGCCACCATGCCGTTTACGGTACTGTCAGTAACGATTGCCTTGTTGCCGTCAGCCGTACCATTGCGCTGATAGGCCCCGTCTACCTTGCCCACCGTACTGCCATTTTTGATGGTGATGGTGTTGTTATTGGCCACCCCTTCCGTATCAGAACTCCGGTCAGCCGCCCGGACCAGCCCCCAGAATGTACCGTTAGTGTTGCTGTACTGTACCGTGGAGCTGTCGATGGTGAGCGTATTCCCATTGAGCGTTCCCGTACCCAGATTCTGCGCGCCGATTACGACGACACTGTTCATGGTACTTTCATTCAACGTGGAACCCGTTACTGATACCGTGTTGCCATTCACATCCCCCGTACCATTGAGATTCACGCCGCCCCGGATGTTAATATTGGCAAAATTAGAGCTGCCAATATTAACACTGTTGCTGCTGGCATCCCCGCCGTTGGCATTGCCGCCGAAAATTACAAGACTGTCTGTGTCTGTCTCATTGGCGTCCGTAATGGAAACGGTGTTATACGAGGCGCTGCCGTTGGCAGAGGCACCGCCGGTGATCAGGGTCCCCAGGCTGTTGTCTCCAGGCTTGGTAATGGTAACGGTGTTGGCAGCAGCTTCTGAACCACCAGCCGTACCGTTCTTCGTATAGCCGCCATAGAGGGCTCCCGTTACGGAGCCACCGGTCATGTTGACCGAGTTTCCAGTGACATCGCCGTTTGTCGTGTAGCCGCCGTAGCCGTTGGTCATGCTGCCGGCGCTGATGCTCAATGTGTTGGATGTGGCTGCACCGCCATTCGTACCTGTTGCCGCGCCACCGTAAGCGTTGCCCAAATTCGCCGTACCAGAAACGTTCAGTGTTCCGCTAGTTGCGGCGGTTCCATCATTCGTCTGAACGCCATATTGGTCTCCTGTTCCCGACGAGATATCCATTGCAAAAGCCGGCATGACAGCCGTACTAGAGGCAAAGAGCGCAGAAATGATGAGTGTGCGAAGCATGGTCTTTCTTTTCATGTGAATCCCCCACTTTCCAAAGCAAAAAACGAATCTCCTTGGCATGGCCGCCATTTGATTTGGGGCTCAAACACTGTACTACGCGCCTTCCCTGCACCTAACACAGCATTCTTCCCTATGCCTTCCCTTGCATAGGATTAGCCAAGGCCTTTTCTCCCTTTCACTCCCTAAAGAATAGAGAAAAGATACTTATACAACTTTAATATACTCCTCTTATGGATTTTTTTCAAACAATTTGCATTAAATAATAATTATTAGTAATATTAATGGATCTAAACTGACCACATTGTGTATCTTTTTAGCTTATGTTTTCTTTGTCCTTTTCACAAAAAAAAGCACCAGACCTTGTAAAAAAGATCTGGTGCTGCAACTGCTTTCTCCACTGTGCCTTCCCTGTGAGGGAAGGCGTATCGTGCCCGTGCGCACTGCACTGGTCAACAAAACTTGGACACTAAAATCTAAAAAATTAGAATCAGAAATATAATTTGACGCAAAGTTGAACAGTACTTTTTAATAAGTTGGACACTGCCTGAGGTAAGACTTTC
>NZ_JACOGK010000057.1 GCF_014269395.1 Megasphaera hominis | reverse complement strand
TACTTCTCCAAGTTGATTCCCTCCATGAATCTGTTGAAAACCAACACCGGATCGCAAATATCCAGAAAATCTGAAATATATAGTGGCAAAATTGCCTGTTTTGGTTTAGAATAATTAGTGGTTGAATTTTTCATTGGTTATGTAAATTTTACCACAAAAGGAGGTCCGCTGACTCGAAAGAGTCGGTGGACCTCCTTTGTTATTTGGGTCCGTGTTATTTCACAGCCCCTTTTTTAAGGAGGATTGACAACACCTTATTTGATGTCAATACGCTGGCCCGCCTGGATGGCGTCCGGATCAAGCTTTGGCAGGGTTACCGTGAGGACACCGTTTTCAAAGGCTGCTTCGATGCCATCGCGATTGATGTTGCGAATGATAAACTGACGGCTGTAGGCCAGGTTGGAACGTTCGCGGCGGATGTAGTGACGTTCGTCGTGCTGCTTTTCTTCAGCCTTAGGAGCATCCTTTTGATCAGCTGCAGCCTGGGCCGGTTTTGTTTCCTTTTCAGTCTGGTGCTGGGCGCGGAGCGTGAAGACGTCGTTAGCATAGGTCAGGGAAATGTCTTCTTTCGTCATGCCCGGCAGGTCGGCTGTCAGGATATATGCCTTGCCTGCATCTTCGATATCAATTTTCGGCAGGCGGTACTGTGTCGTTGGTGACGGCTGGAATAAGCCATTGAAAAAGTCATCAAACGTGTTGTCCGGAAATGCAAAATCTGTACTTACAGGAAATAAAGTTCTCATAGTAAAAACCTCTTTTCAATTCCGTGCCCTTAAGGGCAGGTACTTATTTGTTCTTTTGACCTTTTCGGTTAGAGGGTAACCTCTCTAACTACACTTATAGTATAACTCTGTTAGCCAATAAGTCAAGAGAGTGCTAATAAAAAATATCAAAAAAACAAAAGGAAAAATTAGATTGACAGGAGTGTCAGTTTTTGATAGAATAGCACTGTTGAAAACAAAGCAGAAGCTATCCGCCTCTCACCTTACACGACTAGAATGTTACTAAGGTAAAAGATGTAATGCTACAGGAACGGATAGCGTATGCATTCCGTTCTTTTTTTATGGAGGTGAACGACGATTAGTAAGGAATTACGTATAAACGATCAAATCAGAGCCCGCGAAGTCCGCGTGGTCAGCGATAGCAACGAACAGCTTGGTGTTATGTCTCTTCGTTCTGCGCGTCAGATTGCTGAAGAACGTCACGTGGATCTGGTAGAAGTTGCGCCCAATGGCAAACCGCCAGTATGCCGTATCATGAACTACGGTAAATATCGTTACGAACAGCAAAAACGGGAAAAAGAAGCGAAGAAGAAACAGAAAGTCTTGACGCTGAAAGAAGTAAAGCTCCGTCCTAACATCGAAGATCATGATTTCTATGTTAAGATGAAGGCTGCTGAACGTTTCCTGGAAGAAGGAAGCAAAGTCAAAGTCACGATTATGTTCCGCGGTCGTGAAATGAGCCATCCGGAACTGGGCGAAAAATTGTTGATACGTTTTGCTGATGAACTGAAGGACGTTTGCCACGTAGAAAAAGAACCTAAAGTTGAAGGCAGAAATATGACAATGGTCATCGCTGTCAATAAAGCAAAGTAAGAGGAGGACATTCAATTATGCCGAAATTAAAAACCCGCCGTGCTGCGGCTAAACGCTTTTCCACTACTGGTACGGGAAAAATCAAACGTATGAAACCGTACAAAAGCCACATTCTGGAATCTAAATCCCCGAAACGTAAACGTAATCTGAGAAAAGCAGCTCTGGTTGCTAAGACAACAGTTGATGCTGTTCGTAAGATGTGCCCGTACATCTAATCGTTACGTTGCGTATTTTAAAGTTATAGAGTTGGAGGAAATACATAATGGCTAGAATTAAAGTTGGCGTTACTGCACACGCTCGTCATAAAAAAATCTTAAAAATGGCTAAAGGCTATCGCGGCACTCGTTCCCGCCTCTTCAAAAAGGCTAACGAAAGTGTAATGAAAGCCCTGTACTACGCTCGTCGTGACCGTCGTGCAAAGAAACGCGAATTCCGTAAACTTTGGATTGCCCGTATCAACGCTGCCAGCCGTGCTAATGGCTTGAGCTATAGCCGTTTTATCTGCGGCCTGAACAAAGCCGGTGTCATCGTAGACCGTAAAATGCTGGCTGACCTGGCTGTTGCTGACGCAGCTGCTTTCACGAAGCTCGTTGAAATTGCCAAAGCGCAGTAAGAATATAAAAACGTCGTTCCTGGAACTATACCGGAAACGACGTTTTTTTGTTATCCTATTATTCGAGAAGCAGTTCTTCCAAATCTTCCGGCAGATTGCCTGGTGCTTTGGTGATAAAATAGCTGCTTACCCTGGGTGGCGCAAAGTCGAGGAGGGGAATGGAGCGCAACGTGCCCCGTTCCAAATATTCCTCGACCAGACTATGGGGCAGAAAGGAATAACCCAGCCCTTCTTCAATGTATTGCGGCAGTTTCGTACTGTTATCGATTTCCAAGGGAAAATGATGATACCGCGGGAAGAGATCCTGGATGTAAAGGCCTACACCTTGGAGAGCAAAATTGCAGAACAAGTAATTGATCTTCTGCAGATCTTCCTTGTGGATACCGTTGGCGTAGGTCGTATCCTCAGTGGCACAGACCAAATCGAGTGTATCCGTGCGGTAGAGTTTACAAATAAACCCATCGCGATAGAGGGCTGAATACGTAAAGACTACATCCAACAGGCCATCCTGCAGGCTGCGCAGCATTTCAGCGGTGTGACTGATAGTAATGTTAAGGGAAACGGCCGTGTTGGCTTTCATATAGGCGCGGATATTCTTTTGCAGATGACACTCATAAATCGTATTGGTCGAACCGATGTGAATCTTTTGGGCATATGCCGTAGGGCTTTGTAAATCCTGAAAGGCCGAGATTTCCAAGTCAATGAAGCGTTGGGCGTATTCTAAAAATTTTTCTCCTGCCGGTGTGAGATCGACCTGCTTGTGTGTACGGACAAATAATTCTTTCCCTAATTCTGTCTCCAAATCGTGGATCCTGTTGGTTACTGTTGATTGGGCGACGAAAAGCTGTTGGGCTGTTTTCGTAAAGTTTTTAATTTGAGCCAGGGCAATAAACGTTCGTAGCGTGTTGGTGTCCATAGTACTCCTTTCCTTTTATTTTTTAATTTAGAAAACGAATTGTTTAAATTAAAATAATCTATTTTACACATTGCACAAGGGTATTATATAATATAAACGATGAAGAAACAATATTAGAAAGAAACAATATTTCACATTATACAGATGGAGTTGAAATCAGGATGAATAAGAAAACCGTTCCCTTTAATGAAGAACAAATCCGCAAGATTATTGCTGACTATCCCACGCCGTTCCATATCTATGATGAACAGGCTATCCTTGATAATGTGCGTAAATTAATAAAAGCTTTTGACTGGGCATATGATTTTAAAGAATATTTTGCCGTCAAAGCCACGCCGAACCCCTATATCATGAAGCTGCTCAAGGCAGAAGGTGTCGGTTCGGACTGCAGCTCCCTGCCGGAACTGGAACTTTGCGACAAAGTGGGCATTCACGGCCGCGATATCGTCTTTTCCTCGAACGATACGCCCTATGAAGAATTTGCCCGGGCCATGGAATTAGGCGCACTCATCAATTTGGACGACATTTCCATGATCGACTATATGACCGAACGCGGTCCTTTGCCGGACTGGATGTGCGTCCGTTACAATCCGGGCCCGCTCCTCAAAGGCGGTAACGACATCATTGGTGTACCGGAAGAAGCCAAATACGGTATGACGCGGGAACAAGTCTTTGATGCTATCCGGATTCTCAAGGAAAAAGGTGTCCAGCATTTCGGCCTGCACACCATGGTTGTTTCCAACGAACTCGACCCGAACGGCCTCATCAACACGGCCAAGATGATGTTTGAACTGGCTGTAGATGTACAGAAAATGGTCGGCGTCAACATCGAATTCCTCGACTTCGGCGGCGGCATTGGTCTGCCGTACCGCCCGGAACAGTCTTTTGTCGATTACGATGTACTGAGCGCAGGCATCAAAAAGAATTTTGAAGCCATTATGGAACCGGCTGGCCTCCACAAATGCCGTATTTCCTTCGAATGCGGCCGTGCTATTACGGGCCCTTACGGCTACCTCGTAACGACGGCTATCCACCACAAGCACATTTGGAAGGAATACATTGGTGTCGATGCCTCTATGGCTAACCTCATGCGTCCGGGTATGTATGGTTCGTACCATCACCTGACAGTTATGGGCAAGGAAAACGCTCCCTTGGACCACGTCTATGACGTAACAGGCTCGCTCTGCGAAAACTGCGATAAATTTGCTACAGACCGCAGCCTGCCGGAAATCAACGATGGCGATATTCTCGTCATTCACGATACAGGTGCACATGGTCATTCCATGGGCTTCAACTATAATGGCAAACTCCGCTCGGCTGAATTGCTCCTGCATGCAGACGGCACGGTAACCAAGATTCGTCGTGCTGAAACGATAAACGATCTCTTTGCTACCCTTGATTTTTCCAACCTTTAAGAGCACCCGTAATCCCGGCCTTAGGGCCGGGATTTTTTTAGTAAAAAATTAACGTGACTCTAATATAAGACGTCACTTTTTATGGTAAAATATAATAATAAACTGGTAGAAGGGAGGAGAGCCTGTATGAGTATGGGATTTGATATGCTGGCCGGGCTTCAGCTGTGCATGGTCATCTTTCTCTTTGTGTTTGCCCTTCGTCATCATGCGCATAGTCAAGGGAAAATGCATCACTTTTTAATCTCACCGTGTCTGTATGTGCTGTGGAATGGTGTGACGATTTACTATTTTGCCGATTTCTTCTATTTGGCTGTCCTCTGGTTTATGATGGGGGCCTTGCTCAGCGTAGGCTGCGTTATCCTGATGCGGCACCATGTGCTGCACGTTTGCTATTATCAAACGGACGGGATGTTTTATTATCCCTGCACCTTGTGCATGCTCATCTTCCTGGTAGTGGAAATTCTGGTTCTCACAGGCGTGCAGGAGGCAGTTTATTATATGCCGTTATTAGTGCATTCCTGGCTCTTTAATGAATTACTAGGGTTTATTCCCGGTCTCGTCATGGGTTTGCTTTGGGGAATTTTATTCGTAGCCTTTTTCCTCTTTCATCCCCATAATCAGACAGAGCATACCGTGATGGATTAGGAGGGGAGAAGGGGTATGGATAGTGAAAAACGCCGGAAACGGATTATAGAAGTATTGGAAAAAGCAACGGGTCCCATAACAGGAGCTGAACTATCCCGGCAGTGTCATGTAAGTCGTCAGATCATTGTCGGCGATGTAGCTATGCTGCGTGCGCACGGTGAAGATATTATTTCTACACCGCGGGGCTACCAGCTGAATGCTTCAGGCAATGGCGGCATACAACGGACGTTTGTCGTTTGCCATGGTCCCGATCAGGTACGGGCCGAACTGGAAGCCATCGTAGATAACGGCGGTACTGTACAAAATGTCGTCATCGAACACGACGTATATGGATACCTGGAAGGAACCCTGCGCCTGCGTTCACGCCGCGATATTGAACAATACATCAAGAAAATGGCTGAATCCAAGTCTGAACTGCTGAGCCGGATCAGCGGTGGTATTCATTCTCACGTCGTTGAAGCTGCCTCGGAAGAGGATTTACAAGCCATTGAAGAGGCCTTGGAAAAGTTGCATATTCTGTATAAACAATAAGGTGCATGCATAAAAGCAATAGATATTTCTATTGCTTTTATTTTTTTTTAGGTGTATCATCTCTACATAGACAGCTGTCATGACAGCTATAAAAGAAATAAAAGAATTGGGAGGAGATTACACATGGTATTAGAACGATTGGAAGCATTGCCAGTCGGCTCGTTTCATTACAAATTACTCGCTGTAACAGGTTTGGGCTGGCTTTTTGACTCAATGGATACAGGCCTTATCGCCTTTATCCTGCCGGTCCTGGCTAAGGAATGGCAGCTGGCACCGGCGCAGATGGGCATGATCGGCAGTATCGGCCTTATCGGCATGGCCTTGGGCGCTGTCATTTCCGGTACTGTAGCCGATCATTTGGGCCGCAAGAAAGTGTTTTCGATTACGGTTTTATTGTATAGCATTGCTTCGGCTATGTGCGCTCTGGCATGGGATTATACGTCGCTATTATGTTTTCGCTTTCTCGTTGGCTTTGGTTTGGGCGGTGAACTGCCTGTAGCAGCAACGCTTGTATCGGAGTATGCGCCGTCCCGCGTACGTGGCCGCTTTATCGTTCTCCTGGAAAGCTTTTGGGGGTTGGGCTGGATCGTCGCCGCTTGCATTGCCTATTTCTTCATTCCTGTCTATGGCTGGCGTATGGCTTTTGGAATTGGTGCCCTGCCGGCGCTTTATGTATTCCTCATTCGCCTGCATATGCCGGAATCGGTTCGCTACCTCCTGGCCAAGGGACGTGTTCAGGAGGCAAGAGACATAGTCGTCAAGCTCGAAGAAAAACTGCACGTACCGGTACAGCCCTTTACGTCTGATCATGAAATATTACCGCCGAAGACGGTCGTATCTTTCCGCGAGCTTTGGAAGAAGCCTTTTATCTCGCGGACGGTTATGCTCTGGCTCGTTTGGTTTGGCATCAACTTTAGCTATTACGGCATCTTTATGTGGCTGCCGTCGATGGTCTTCCAACAAGGCTTTACAGTCGTAAAAACCTTTGAATACGTATTGGTCATGACGCTGGCTCAGCTGCCCGGTTATTATTGTGCTGCCTGGCTCGTCGACAAATTAGGGCGTAAGTATACCCTCTCGGCTTTCCTGTTATTTAGTGGTGTTGCCAGCTATTTCTTTGGTCATGCTGCAACAGCAACGACGCTTATGGTCTGGGGCTCTGTCATGAGCTTCTTTAACCTCGGCGCCTGGGGTGTCCTCTATACGTATACACCGGAACAGTATCCTACTACCATCCGGGCTCTCGGCAGCGGCTGGGCTGCCGGCTTCGGCCGCTTTGGCGGTATGGCAGCACCGCTCATGACAGGTATCGTCATTGGCCGCGGCTTTGGCTTTGGTTTTGTCTTCTATATGTTTGCCTTCGTATTCCTGGCAGTGGCCGCTGTCGTCCTTTCTCTGGGGATAGAAAGCAAGCAGAAGGACCTGGAAAGTATTACTACCGTGAGCCGTGTCTCATAAGAAAAAAACAAAAGAAATACAAAAAAAGCTGTCAATGTATATTGACAGCTTTTTGTTTTGATGGTAGAATTCTCTATGTCGCATGAACCGGAAGCAAGACAAGATAATTTAAACATTGACTTCAAAAATGATTTAAAAATATTGCTTGACAAGCTGGAATGATGTGATATAATAAACAAGCTGTTAGACGAAAGAACACAACAGCCGATGACCTTTGAAAACTGAACAATGTAAACATATGAAATGCCAGTGTGCGAGGTTCTATTTTTATAGAACGTCAACCAAATGTAACACAAACAATAAGTAAGACAGAGCTAGATAGCTCTTCACATATCATGGAGAGTTTGATCCTGGCTCAGGACGAACGCTGGCGGCGTGCTTAACACATGCAAGTCGAACGA
>NZ_JACOGK010000056.1 GCF_014269395.1 Megasphaera hominis | reverse complement strand
GTACAGAGGATTTGTTTACTGACAATCGTGCTACAGCATGAGATACTGATTCTTTTCCTGCAAGAATATCTAGCACCGTATGTAGTTTTTCTTCTGCACAAACCTTAGTTCTATGCATAATAAATGCTCCCTTCCAAGTAGAGTGAGATTTTATTATTTCTCATGTCTACCTAGAAGGGAGCATATCAATATGCTGACCGGGCCTTTTGACCTATGCAAGTGGGTGTTGACTTATTTTACAATAACCGATACGCCATCGGGGATAACCGTGATCTTCGGATCCGTTACGCCTTTAGCGGCTACGAGTTTCTTAGCCATTTCGATAGCTTCTTCGATGTTGTTGGCATATTTCAGATGCATATCTTCGACCATCTGTTTCGGTGCGCTCGTTACCATGATGATATCGAAGTGCAGGAGCAGACGCAGGAGAATCTGGGATTCCCACTGGTCAAAGATCGTTTCGTTACGTGTACGGGCCAGGATTTGGTCCATCGCTTTCTGCAGGTCTGTAGCTTCTTTCAATGTATTGAAGAAGTCTTCACCGCCGTGACCGTCGTTGCAATTGGAAACGTCGATGATAACGCCGCCGTCTTTGCAGGTTGCTTCAGCAGCCGTCATGCCTTTTACGGACTGGTAAATATTCTGGTCCAGAGGATAGCCGCCGTTCGTCGTAATAACGATATCAGCCGGAGCCGGTTTAACACCAGCCAGTTTCATTTCGAAAGCAACGCCTTCTTCATGGGCTTTTTCTCTGTCACCGGCAAAAGCAGCGATGACTTTCTTATCAGCGTCGATAACGACGTTGCAAATGAAGGCCAGGTTAGCTACTTTGGCAGCATAGAGCATATCTCTGTGGATCGGGTTACCTTCCAGGATACCTGTACGGGCATAGGGGCTGTCGATGAATTCGGAGCAGTGGTTAGCAAGAACCGTAATCTTGCTGGCTACGCCAGGAAGTACGGATTTACGGCCGCCGGACATGCCTGCGAAGAAGTGTGGTTCAATGAAACCTTCAGCTACGAGCAGGTCTGTATTAACAGCCAGTTTATTGAGCAGGCATTCGCCGCCGGACGGAAGCGTGCCGATGCTGACCATGTCTTCATCGTTACGGCTGACATGAATGACGATCTTTTCGTTATTAGCGATTTCTTCGCCATATTTGCCAACCAATTCTTCATGCGTCGTCGGGCGATGCATACCTGTAGCTACGAGGATGGTAATATCGATATCCGGGTTGCCTTTACGCAGTTCAGCCAGGAGCTGCGGCATGATAACATGGCTCGGTACCGGACGGGTATGGTCACTGGAAATGATCGTGCAAGTTTTCTTACCTTTTGCCAGTTCGCTCAGTTTCGGGCTGCCAATGGGGTTGGCCAGGGCGTCAGCGACGAGTTCGGCTTCCGATTTCGGTGCTTTGTATTCATGCGCATGAGATACGAGTACGCCGGCTACCTGTTCTTCAGGAAGTTCGAAATTAACTTTACCTTTACCGAAGGGAATGGAAAAATTCTGCATAGATAACCCAACCTTTCTTTCACTAAAAAGATCCTTATAAAGAGCAAACGGTAAAACCGGAGTGGTTTTACCGTTTGGCCCTATCTGCCTTCCGGCATTACTATCTACTTATTCCTGAACAGGAACTTCGTCGTTGATGCTGACAACTTTGCCCGGATTCATGATGTTCTTCGGATCGAGGGCTTTTTTAACAGCTTTCATCAATTTCAGTTCGATGGGGTTCGTGTATTTTTCGAGCAGAGCTTCACGTTTGAAGCCAATGCCGTGTTCACCGGAAATACGGCCGCCCAGGCTGTAAACGAGATCATAGATTTCGCCCTGGATCTTCGGCAGCATTTCTTCCCACTGTTCCTGTGTACGGTCGTCTTTCAGGATATCGATATGAACGTTGCCGTCGCCGCAGTGGCCTGCGCAGTGCATAGCAACATCATATTTTTCGGAGAGACGGGAAATCTGCTGTACAGCGCCCGGAATTTCCGTCATCGGAACAACGATATCTTCCATGGAGAAGACTAAGCTGCGAGCACGGTCGGCTTCGAGGTACGCTTTACGGGATTTCCAAATAACAGCCGGGTCAGCAACGAGGGAATCGATAGCGTTGTTTTCTTCAGCCAATTCAACGATCTTTTCGCACTGTTCGTCGAGAACGTCTTCGTTATCGCCAGCGATCTGAATGATGATGTAGTTGCCTACGTCGGAGTGCGGCAGTTTTTCATCGAGGAAGATTTCAACCTGTTTGATGGAAGCATTATCCATGAATTCTACGCAAACCGGTGTAATACCAGCGTTCATAACTTTCGGTGTCAGGGCAATGGCGTCGTCGAGGTTGTCGAATACAGCCAAGAGGTCCATCTGATGTTTCGGCAAGGAAACGAGTTTCAGGTAGATCTTTGTGATGATACCGAGAGTACCTTCGGAACCGATGTAGAGGTGCATGAGCATGTAGCCTGTAGCATTTTTACGGAATTTACCGCCCAAGGTTACAACTTCGCCGGTCGGGGTAACAACTTCGATACCCATAACCTGGTCACGAGTTACGCCATATTTAACAGCACGGTTGCCGCCAGCGTTGGTAGCTACGTTACCGCCGATGAAGCAGGAGTCCCCGCTGCAGGGGTCGCCGCCGTAGAAGAGGCCTTCTTCAGCTACTTTGCTCTGGAGAACAGCAGTCGTAACGCCCGGTTCGGTTACGCAAACCATGTTTTCTTTATCGATTTCGAGGATTTTGTTCATGCGTTCGATGGAGATGATAACGCCACCGAAGGTAGCTACAGCACCGGCAGCCAGGCCTGTACCTGCAGCACGCGGAACCATAACCGTATCGTTGTCATAGCAGAGCTTTACAACTTTAGCAACTTCTTCCGTCGTAGCCGGAAGAACGACAACCTGCGGTTCTCTCATATAATGAGGGTCTGTTACTTCATCATGAGAATAGGGTTCCAGTTTGTCTTTGTCGGTGTATACATACTTTTCACCAACGATTGCTTTGAGCTGTTCAATTAACTCTGGTGTAACAATACCTTTTGCCATAATACATACCTCCATAATATAAAAAATAAAAACTGAAGCTTATTGCATCCGGCAACGACCGGATCGTCGACTTAATATTACGAAAGATTTAAAAAACATACGCTATTTATCTTTCGTTTGTTTCTTACGCGTTTTATTATACCCTACTTGTCTGCATCTGTAAATTACATTTACACATTTTTAACTTGCATTTTTAAGATAAACTTATGGTCGACTATGATAGTATATCATAAATTTTCTCTATTTCCGTTGCTTTTGCCACAAAAACAAGGGAACATATTCTGCACATTATGAAACAGTCTGACGCTTTTCATGCATTTTAGTAATAAATAGACATTCACAAAAGGAAACACAGCAAGGCAGCGCGTAACGTACATATTTATAAAATTACACGTATTGAAAGCAAGAGAGTACACCACACAAAGAGTTAAGCATACACTCTTGCTCCCACCTATCCACAAGAGGAAATCAGTTAACCAAGAACGGAACGACGCTCGGTGCGATGATGGTGATAATACCGGCAACGACCAGGAGGAAGAGGCAATAGCCTACAGTCCCGCGCATGATTTCGCTTTCCTTGCCATCAGCAACGGCACCAACAGCGCCGATACCCAGAGCAATACTCTGCGGGGAAAGCATCTTGCCAATACAACCACCGAGGGAGCTGGCACCGGCAAGCCACGGCTGGCTCATACCCAAGGAAGAAGCAACCGATACCTGCAGCGGCCCAAAGAGAACGTTGGCGTTCGTGCAAGACCCGGTAATGAAAGCGCCGAGACCACCGACGAGCGGAGCGAAGATCGGATAGCCATTGCCCGTTGCATATACGAGGGCATCAGCTATTTCCTGGGTCATGCCCGAGTAGGTCATGACTTTCGCAACGATAACGACCGTGATGATCGTCAGATAGGTAAAGCGCAGACCGATGAAGTTGTCTTTGAATACCGAGGCAATCTTGCCGACAGAAGCACCCTGATACAAGCCGCCGAGAATAGAGGCGATGAAAATCATGATGCCAGGAACGGCAATCCACGTGAAGGTGTACGGTTTAGCACCGGCACCGATATAGATAGGAACAGTCGTCTTGATCGAAGCCAGCGGCCCGTTGATAGCCGGGAACAGTTTCGACGTACCGACGAGAAGAACGAAGATCAGGATGAAGATCATAGCGGCTTTCACGCCTTCACCAAAGGAAACGGCTTTCTTATTTTCTTCATGCATTTCCAGTTTGTATTCCGGATTGCTGACCGTCTTGGAAGCTTTCGAATAGAGAACGATGACAGCCATGATGATGACGGACGATACCATTACCGGCAGTTCCGCACCTACAGTCATGGAAATGAGCAGTTCCGGAATAGCCAGGGCCAGGCCGGAAAGAAGGGTAACAATACCTACCCCTTTTAAGGCTTTTAAACCGCCGCCGATGCAAATAACGACCAGGAAAGGTGCGATGAGATCAGGAATAAAGGAAACGATAGAAACCTTTGTTGCCAGCGTAACGGCCGGAATACCGGTAATCGAAGCCATCGTCGTCGTCGGGATACCAATGGAACCAAAAGACGGTGCAACAGCATTCGAAATCAGGCAGGCAACGATCGTACGGATCGGCGGATAACCTAAAGCTACCAGCATCGCTGCCGGAATAGCAACGGCTGTACCAAAGCCAGCCATGCCTTCCATAAATGTACCGAAGCCCCAGGCAATGAGGAGGCACAGGACACGTTTATCTTCACTGACCGTAGACAGCATCTGTTTGATGATTTCAAAGCTGCCTGTTGCCACTGTCAGTTTATAGGCGAACAAGGCCATGACGATAACAAGCAAGATAGGCCAGCATGCCAAGGCCACACCTTCCAAGACAGCCGAAATGGCGACCGGAACGGACATGCCAAAGCACAACACAGCGACGATAAATGCAATAATGGCCGCAATCGGGCAGGCTTTCCAGCCAGCCATCTTAAGGAATCCCAATGCTACAATGAGGAATAGGATCGGGAGCAAGGCCAATAGAACCATTACATACCACCCCTTAAAAAAGCGCACAATAATAACAAGTAGATATCTTCCTGCACTTAAACGCGCAAAAAGACCCGTTCTTTATTTAGATTGTATCCGGATTCAATCTTCATATCGTTATTATACCGCGTAACCATGCGACTGTATAGTATGACACATTACATTAACACATATTCCCCATATCTATTTCAGATTGCATTCAGTGTACACTTTACTGATATGCATAATCCTTTTGTTTTTTTAAACTTAATCTTTTATTTTCTTAAATTATTAATATTGTCATTTTTTTCACTTTCGCATTATGATTTTAAGTTATTTTAAAATAGAATATTAATTCATGCCTTTTGTCTATAATAAAAGAATGGCTTACTAATCAATATTAGCAAGCCATTCCATTTAGGATATACTATTTTTTTCTTATGGGAAAGCTGTCACTTATAACGTCTTGTTCTTCTCTGCCGACACGATGACGGCATTCATGGCCGCAGCGCGGAAGCCATTTTCTTCGAGACTTTTCACGGCTTCAATGGTCGTACCGCCAGGAGAGCACACGTCGTCTTTCAATTTGCCCGGATGTTCCCCTGTTTCCAGTACCATTTTGGCAGCGCCCAGGACAGTCTGAGCGGCAAAGGTGTAGGCCATGGGCCGGAACATGCCTTCCCGCACACCGGCATCGGCCAGTGCTTCAATAAACATATAGACGAAGGCCGGGCCGCTGCCGCTAAGGCCGCAAACGGCGTCAATGAGCCGTTCTTCTACGACCTCTGCCTTGCCAAAGCTGCGGAAGATCGCTACGACTGCCTCTTTTTCAGCCTCTGTCAAATACGTATTAAACGTCAGGGCTGACATGCCTTCGCCGACCATAGCCGGTGTATTGGGCATAACCCGGACAATTTTCGTCTGTTCCGGCATAGCCGCTGCCAAACGGGACAAGGTCAGGCCGGCAGCAATGGAGACCATAATCTTGCCGCTTGTAATATACGGCTTAATTTCCTCTAATACGCCGGGCATTATGAACGGTTTAACTGCTAAAATGACTGCTTCAGACCGTTCCAAAAGCTCTTTAGCCGAATCTACTCTGACGGCGCCTAATTCGTCAGCCAGGCGTTGCGCCTTTTCCGGGTGAAGGTTATAGAGATAGACTTGATTTCCCTGCATCAGTCCCGAACGGACCAGGCCGGACGCAATGGCCCGTCCCATATTTCCTGTACCCAGAATCCCCAATGTT
Source organism: Megasphaera hominis (assembly GCF_014269395.1). GTDB lineage: Bacteria > Bacillota > Negativicutes > Veillonellales > Megasphaeraceae > Megasphaera > Megasphaera hominis. The sequence goes on along the minus strand of NZ_JACOGK010000056.1, from coordinate 1,770 downwards.
TTAAACATAAAAAGCAACCTCCTTCAGCTAAAAAACGCGCTGTAACAATGGACTGGCCAGGCAGCTACTGGACGATGCCGGCAGCATCAATAGCTTTTTTAACCTTAGCAGCCAGGCCGGTGATTTTCTGCTTCGATACAGAGCATACAGCCAGACGGATGCCTTTTTTCAAAGGTACGAGATATACGTGCTCCTGTTCTAAAATGTCGCAGATCTTATCGGCATGGGTGACAGGAATCGTGATGAAGAAACCGGAAATGTACGGCAGAATTTTTAAACCGCAGGCAGCAGCTTCTTCCATGAAGATATCCGCCCGTTCTTTAATCATCTGGAAATACATCGCCCGTTCCTGATCGAGACGGGCCACCTTGTCCGGATCTTTCGTAATTTCGATCATCGTCCACATGGCGGAGCTATTGGCGTTAGACCATGTAGCACGGGCCGTGTATTTATTGATAGCCATAAATTCATCGGCAATCGCTTCCTCCGGGGTAACACAAATCATGGCGCCCAGACGCTGGCCATAGAGGGTAAAGCTCTTCGAGCACGTGTAGGCTACGATAGGCATGATATTAGCAGGGAGATTCCCGAATTTCTTAAAGAATTGGCGGCATTCTTCTTTTTCGCCGCTGTAATCCAAATAGGCAACGTCCGATACGAGGATGATGTTCTTGTCCTTGCCAGCGACAGCCTGTTTTAAAAAGTCCAGAACCCGGTCCCATTCTTCTAAGCTTAAGCCATAGCCGGTCGGGTTATTGGCCGGGGAGTTTAAGATAATGACTGTATTGTACTGTTTTGCAACGAGCTCGGTTACATTTTTTTCAAAGCTCTGGAAATTGAAGGTACCGTCTTCCGTGAGGAGTTCAAATTCCCGCAAAATCCGGTTGTCATCACGGGCAATATTCCGATAGGCGCCCCAATACCAATCCGTCGTCAGGACTTCATCGCCCGGATCGGAATAGTTATGAACAGCCGTATGGATAGCTCCTGAACCACCAGGTGTAGCAATAGCCCGGATAAAGCCATCCGGACGGGATGCGCCAAAGCACTGATCAATAGCTGCATCCAAAAATTCCTGGAAACCCGGAATCGGAGCATATGCTACGATCTGTTCCGGTGTTAAGGCAGCAAAGGTGTCCTTTACGACTTGTAAGACGACTAAGTCGCCATTTTCATTCATCATGGAACCAACAGTACCATTAATTACGGCAGCAGCACCATTCTTTTCAATGTCTTCTGTGCAACGCGCAGCGGCAGCCATGATAGCATCGGCTGCAAATTTTCCTTTTGCATGTTTAGCGGCAATACTAGTAGCCATATAACCAACTCCCTTTTTAATGATTGATTCCTTTATACCATATATAGCGGGTGCTGACAAGAAAAGGACATCTACTTGTACCATGTATTCTGGATACAATTGAAATAATGCTTTAATGCATGGGGCCTGCCGCTATCGGTTTCTACGACCGCTGCGAGGAAATAAAAAGAGCACCGGTTTCTCGGTGTTTAAATAGGCTCCCCCGTGGGGGAGCTGGACCGGATGCGAAGCATTTGGGCCTGAAGGGGTTCATTTAAATATTTTTTATCTTCTAATGAACCCCTTTCGTGCACGTGGTATGCTAAAGTTGGACATGGAGGGGGTAGAAATTGGATACTAAATGTAGTAATCTTGGATAAAAGATTTTCTAATTAGTATCCGATGCCCTCAATTGTTAGATGGGAGGTTGCCACGTGAAATTAACGAAAGAACAACGATTAGAAATAGGTCGC
>NZ_JACOGK010000055.1 GCF_014269395.1 Megasphaera hominis | reverse complement strand
GTACAGAGGATTTGTTTACTGACAATCGTGCTACAGCATGAGATACTGATTCTTTTCCTGCAAGAATATCTAGCACCGTATGTAGTTTTTCTTCTGCACAAACCTTAGTTCTATGCATAATAAATGCTCCCTTCCAAGTAGAGTGAGATTTTATTATTTCTCATGTCTACCTAGAAGGGAGCATATCATTCTCGGTATTCTAAATCATTTTCGGCTTCTATATGCAACGAAATTAAGAGTGTAATCCAAAAGCAATTATCTGATATCAGCATACATATAGCGGACGCAATGGAAATGCGTGAATTCTGGTTTATATTGATATTCCATAATTGTCCGTACTTGCCTGAGGATTTGATAAAAGGTATGGAGGAAGTTATTCGTGGCGTAAAAGACAAACATCCGGGAAAACAACCAAGTGAAAAAGCTGTTCGGTTGATTTGTAATTTTCTGTTAAGGAAAGCTGAAAGCCCTGGTAATTATAAAAAGAGCTTCTTTAACTGGGATGGCGTCAATAATTTTGGTAAAGAAATTACGTTCAGAACTTATCAGAAAACGCTTTTTCGAGGGTATCGTAAGAAACGAACGTACATTGAAGCTAGTTTGGAGTAATCGTAGTATATATTAATCTTGTTACAGATTAATTATTATAGGAGGAAACGATAGGATGCTTCTAGTAGATCAAGAAATAGAAAATATTAATAATTTAATATGTAAAAATATAAAAAGATCAAAGAGTTCTTCACGTGGAGAAATTTCCCAAATAATTATATCTCAATTACGAAATTTAGTTGAAGCAATTATGGTAAAGATTGATGCAAACGGGGCTAATGTTGAAAATTCATATGAGAAAATAAAATTAGCTAGAAAAAATCTATCATCAATGGGAAGTTTGAAAGTATTGAATGATTTCCATCGTTTTTTACAAATGGTAGCATCCCACTATACCTTTGACGAGGAAAATTCTGAAAGATTGATGCTTAAGTACTATCAATATTTATTTCAAATAAGAAATTTAATGTTTAATAAATATGGGATGAGTTTATTTGAGAATCTGGAGGAATTCCCTATACATACTGACCCAAATTTACAGGAATATTATGCTAAGATAGCGGAGAAAATTGAAGAGCATGAAATAGTTACAGTAAAAAATATAAGAGAAAAGTATTATATTCAGAAATTAAAGCCTTTTTTTGTTGATAGGAATATTTATTATGAAATCACTTTTACCTCTGCCGGCGATAATATAAAAAAGACGGATAGAATTATAGCCTTTACCAAGATTAATATCACAGAGAACTATTCTGCCGCATTTGAGTTTATTTCTGAGGATATTAATATCCTTGGAAAAACTATGCCCATCATTATTATAGTTGGTTGGACAGTGGCTATTAGAGAATGTGAATATAAAAATTTTATATCAATTCGAGCAGGTGGTAAAAATATAGCTAGAAGTATTTTGCAACAAGAAAATAAGCTTATATGCCTGTATTTATCAAAAACAGGATTTTCTTTAAATGATTTAGTATGTTTTCCTGCTGAGGTTTATGATTGTTTAATCAATAAATGGAAGACTCAATTGCGGTTTACGCCATTTATTGATACCCTTACTCGGTGTAGGGAAATAATACAAAATGAAGAACCTGGGCAAAATATTATTAGATACCTCTTATATAATATGAATAATACGATTATAAAGGATCAATATAATAAAAATATTAACAATAAACTTTCAGGATTATACCTAAAAAATAAATGTATTCCGTTTGATACGATGCCGTTTATCAATTCTCCTTGTGGACATAATCCTAGGATATCAACCTTATTTAAGTGTATCCCATTTGACAATAGGAATCATGAGTTGTTAGCCAGAGTAGTTAGAAATAATACGGAAATAAATGGACATCTTTTTACAGAAATTAAGAAATTAGGACATCGTTTTGCTAATTATAATTCATTAGTACAACAATATAATAATTTATTATGGGAAGGGCATTTTGAAATTAGCAAATTAGTTATTGAGCATAAACAAATTTTTATTAATGCGTATAAGAATGATACATGCGAAATAATAGAGAAATTTAGGACTTTGTCAAATGGAGGGATAAGGAATTATACAGAATCCATAAATGAATGGTTGGCCAATGAAGGGAGTTCAGTGGATAGTGAAGAAAAAAAGATAGTCTTGCGACAAATGTTCGCCAAGTCGAGAGTTGCACTTGTTTATGGATCTGCTGGTGTAGGTAAATCTACGCTTATCAACCATGTTTCTAACTTTTTTGCAAAAAAGGAAAAACTTTTTCTTGCGCAAACAAATCCTGCTGTTGATAATTTAAAAAGGAGAGTACGTGCGGCGAACTGTAGTTATATGACGATCGCAAAGTATATCAGAAAAAATAAAATCAAGAGAGAGTTTGATTTAGTTGTAATAGACGAATGCAGCACTGTGAGCAATAGGGAAATGAATACTCTCCTAAACCTCACAAAATTCAAACTACTTTTATTAGTGGGTGATAACTATCAAATTAAATCAATTCGATTTGGAAACTGGTTTTCTATTGCTGAAAAATTTATTTCATCCGATTCAGTATTTCATTTGAATAATCCATATCGAAGTAAAAATGATGAATTATTAACTTTATGGAAAAAAGTTCGTAATATGAATGATGATGTAATTGAATGGATTACTCAACAAGGTTTTTCTCATACCTTAGATGAATCTATTTTTGAACGGTCGGAAGTAGATGAAATTATACTTTGCTTAAATTATGATGGATTGTATGGAATAAATAATATCAATAGATTCTTACAAGAAAATAATCCAAACCCAGCGATTCAATGGGGAATACAACAATACAAAATTGGCGATCCAATTTTATTTAATGAATCGGAACGATTTTCTCCTCTCATTTATAATAATATGAGAGGAACAATAGTGGACGTAAAAGTTTTTGATGAAGCAGGTTCTCCAAAATACATCCAATTCGATATCGAACTGACTAATGTAATAAATGGTTTGGATGCGGAGCCATATGACTTAGAGCTTCTAGATAATTCAAAAAATGGCAACACGGTAATTCGTTTTTTTGTCTATAAAGAGAAGAACATTGATGAAGATAATGAGTTAAGCACTGAAACAGTAGTCCCCTTCCAAATTGCTTATGCTATTTCAATTCATAAGGCTCAAGGATTAGAGTATAAATCTGTAAAAATCGTCATTGCTAAGGAGGTTGGTGAATTAATAACTCATAATATTTTTTATACAGCAATAACGAGAGCTCAAGAGAAATTAAAAATATACTGGACGCCTGAAGTAGAAAATGATGTTTTATCTAATATTAAGCCTTTGAATATCAATAAAGACGTGAACCTATTAAAGATATACCTACATTGATTAAGATGTAGGTTCAGCAAATCAATTAAGCATTCAGATTGTGTATAAATTTTTTTCGATCAGGGTTTGGTGCTGGTTGCGCAGGAGGCGGAGAAGGCTCAGTTTGATAAGGAGAGCCGCGAGATGGAGGGCCTGTTTTGTCCGAAGTGCCATTCCCGGGATATCCATATCGACAAGAAAGGCTACAGCTTGACGAAGGGTGTCGTCGGGACGCTGGTGTTAGGGCCTGTAGGTTTGATTGCCGGGAAGCATAAGTCGAACAAGCTGCGGTATACGTGCCGTCAGTGCGGCCATCAGTGGCATGATTAGGAGGGGACGTATGAAAAAGATATTTCTGGCCTTGGTTTTTACGACTTTATTTTCTTTGCCTGTATTCGCGGCGAATTGGTATTGGATTGCATCGGATGCGAATACGACGACATATATCGATACGGCGTCTCTGACTTATTCACCGGCAGCGGATACGGCCTGGATCACTGTGCGGACGGATATTCCGTCGCAGAATGCCCAGTTGCAGCAGCAATACGTGGCTAATTACAAGGATGATTTGGTTCGTGTTTCCAATTCCCGGGCTTATGCCGGTATCATCAGTGCCCCTATTTACGAGGCTGATCATGATTCGGCAGCTCCTATGGGACGGGAGGAAAAGATCATGACCGTCGCAGCGGCTCTTGTGAATCGCCCGGAAAAGCAGAAGGCCTATGCTCAGAAGGTAGCAGAGGAGCAGAAGAAAGCGGAAGAAGCAAAACAGGCGCGGCTGAAGGCTGAACAGGAACGGCAGGAAAAGCTGAAGAAGGAACAAGAAAAAGAACAGGCCCGGCAAAAACGAGCATCTGTCCTTGGGGGCATTGGCGCTATTGCTAGTATTTTTGTGCATTGAGAAAGGCTTCCACCGACGGGGGACGCTGTCAAGACGGCTTGTCGGATTGACTGAGAGGGTGGATTTTTTTCTGTAATTCGATTCATTTAGGTTGGTGTTTCAACCTCTATCCCCGGCTCCGCCGGTACTTTTTGCATAAACCTGAGCAACTAGCTCATCTGCATAGACTTTTTTTAGGCCATGACTCTGGAGCTCTTAGGCCATCTTGCCACAGGAAATGGGCTACTTTGCCGCTGATGCGTACCGGACTGATAGATGGATATCTAAGAGCGACAATATAAGGATGTATGATTTCCATTTTGCTGGAACGGTAATGGGTATTAATATTGAATGAAATAATTACATATGATATAATAGTGAGAACGTAATTTCGATAATCTTATTTAATTTATAAGGTTTGCTGGTTTGGCGAGTATAATTGAAAGCTTTGAAAAATTTGTATCTTACTCATGTAATCTATAATACATTAGGGTGGAATTGAAGTTTAAATATGTTGGAATATAGAAGGGAGGAATTCACATATGGAAACAGATAAATCTAAGAATTTAATACAACTTCTATTGGGAAAAAGTCAGGAAGCTTTTATTATAGGGATAGAAATCTATAATAAGCCAACAATTAGGTATCGTGTAGAAGGCTTTTCATTTTTTATATGTAATGCTTGGGAATTAATGTTAAAGGCCTATCTTATAAAAACTAAAGGAGAAAAAAGTATCTACTACGCGAAGGATGAAAAACGCACGATAACTTTATCTAACTGTATTGAACAAATTTTTACCAATAAAAATGATCCATTGCGCATGAATTTGGAACGAATTATTGAATTGCGTAATACTAGTACACATTTCATAACGGAAGAATATGAACAGATTTACGTACCATTTTTTCAATCTTGCGTGTTGAATTATTGTGATAAAATGTTAACTTTTTTTGATGTTGACGTTACAGATAAAATCCCTGCTAACTTTTTAACTCTTTCTATAAAGGTCTCTTCGATTGAACCAAAAGAAATACAAGCAAGGTATCCAAAATTAATTGCCGAACAATTGTTGGAGACATTAACACATATTAATAATTCTGTTCCGGAAGAAGGAAATGAAAAATATGCTATTCTTATAAAACATGATATTTATTTAACTAAAAAGAAAGAGATTGCGTCGGCATCTGTTGCAATCTCAAAGGATGCTGATCAGGCTGCATTTATTTTCAAAAATGTGAAGGATTGGCAACAAACCTGTCCGCATAGACGGAAGAAGTGTATAGAATTAATCAATAAAGAAATTAAAAAGAATAATATAAATTTTATAAACCCTACTAAAGATCCGTCAGATGATAAATATCATACTTTTAACACAAGTCATTTTGATTTGATTGTAAAGTTTTATAATATGAAATCGAATAAAGAATATTGTTATATATATGATAGAGGCACCACACCTCAGTTTACATATAGTAATTCAGCTATAGAATTTATATTTTCAGAAATAAAAAAAGATCTTGAAAACATTATTCGGAATCTAAAGAAACAGATAAAAAAGAGCTAACCCCAGGGGCAAAGGATTTCTAAGCATAATGCCTACTCCCATTCGGGAACCCAGCCTATTTCCTTCACGAGTAGCTCTTATTACATTATACCAAATATGTACTGAAATGCAATTAGATTAGCTTACCAATTTGGATAAATTTACTAGTTTGTAGCCGAATAGTAAGTAAGGGCCAAGCATATATTGACAGCATTTGTTTTATAGTCTATACTTTGGTCACTACGAAAACCATATTGGTTTTATCGGGCGCGAGTCGATATGACGAGCGCCTTAATTTTTTGCCAGGAATCCATCGACGGAGAGAAGTGAAGCCTTACTTTCTCTGGGAACGAAAGTGAGCCGAAGACTTTATAGAGTGGAATTCAACCTCTATCCCCGGTTACGCTTCGCTACCGGTACTTTCTCCGGTCTCGGAGAAAGCAAGTGTCAACCTCTATCCCCGGCTCCGCCGGTACTTTCTCCGGTCTCGGAGAAAGCAAGTGTCAACCTCTATCCCCGGCTCTGCCGGTACTTTCTCCGGTCTCGGAGAAAGCAGTCGTTGTAGTATCGGTTAATTCGTTTCCTGCTTGGTAGTATGTATTATAGCCGTTTTTCTTTGTATCAGAATATGGTATCATATGTATTATTAGGTAGAGAATATGTTAATTCGAGGGATCCCTATGAAATTATTTATCAAAAATTTTGCGAAAATAAAAGAGGCAACTGTTGAGTTTAACGGAATTACTGTTATTGCCGGGGATAATAACACAGGCAAGAGTACGGTGGGTAAGATTTTGTTTGCTTTTTATGATGCTTTTTATGATATTACGCAAAAAGTAAAAGAAGAACGGAAGAGTGCGATTCATAGAGCCATATCGTTTGAATTCGGCAACTTTTTCAACGATGAAGAACATGTACGGAATACACTGTTTTTGCCAAATTACCTGCAATATATAAAGAAAATAAAGGTCAACGATGATTTCGACGCCATTGATGTAGATGAAATAATACAAAATGCCTTAGGCGATGATTTTCACGCGCTATCTGTTGAGGATAAGCAACAATTACATAAAAATATCACGGCTCGCCTGGATAAAATAAAAGAGGTACAGGATGAAGAGTTGAAGGAGCGGATTATAGGGGAATATTTCCAAAATTTATTTAATTCGCAGATTAACTCTCTGTCTAAAGACGGAAGTAAAGAAGATAATGCTATCGTAACCTTGTCTATTAAAAACAAGAATATCTCCAGCACTTTCTATCACGATCAATGCATAGAGGTTGGACAGCAGATTAATCTATTGAATAAGTCTGTTTATATTGATGATCCTTTTATTGTAGATACGGCATTGAGAAAGAGTAGCTTACCTGATTTTGTTTTGAGAAAGAGCTCTCGATCTGAATTAAATCGGCGACTAACGCAGTATCTCAACCAGCCGAAAGAAGGGCATTTGGTTGAAAAGCTCTTAGCGGAAAAACAATTAGAAGAAATTAATGAAAAGCTAAAACGCGTAGTGCCAGGCGAATTCACCATTTCTGAACGAGGCGATGTAGCGCTGAAAAGTGAACGCTTGACAGGAACAATCGATATAGCAAACTTGTCTACTGGGATTAAGGCTTTTGTCATACTGAAAAAGCTGCTGGAAGATGATGTTTTGAAACCAAAGGATGTATTAATTTTAGATGAACCGGAAATCCATCTGCATCCGGAATGGCAGATTATTTATGCTGAATTGATTGTGTTGTTGCAGAAGTATTTTGATTTGACTATTTTGCTCACAACGCATAGCCCTTACTTTTTAAAGGCTATCGATGTTTTTGCGATGAAGCATGATATTAAGAATAAGTGTAAATTCTATCTTTCCAATATGGACTGGAATGATAATTCTGCCTATTTTACGGATAGAACCGATAATATGGAAGCTTTGTTTGAAAAAATGGCAAATGCCTTCACTATATTGAACAGCATTGAAGACGAATATAGATAGGCAAAAGGCCAGATAGGTGGTATGTTCTTAATGACGTTACATTCACTTGACAATTTCTTCATAAAAAATCGTAATCAGCGTCAGACGATCACACAACTATCTACAGATTCCAAGAAAAAAGACAATCAATGGTGCGCTTCTGATTTTACAGCGTATAATTTTGACAGAATTATCCAAAATTACTGTAAACGAAAACGGAAGAGCACGGAGATTTGCAGTGTAGATGCCTTGACGTGGATCAACGGATACCTTAATTTCATCGAGTTCAAAAATAGTTCACTAAATAAGGACGAAAGAATTAATGTAAAAAGAAAAGTGGCGGAAAGTGTACGCTATTTTGAAAAAATCATATTGGAGAATCGATTCTTTGAGACTTGCCAGATTTCCACAAGGTTTATATTGGTTTGTGGTGGCCAAGTAAAAAATGGTCCTAATAGCTACACTAAAATAAATGACTCGCTCCAAAAACTTGCCGGGAAAAGGCCACTTGATGAAAAAGGAAAATTTATCAAGGAGTATTGTGAATTATTGGAATTTTTTGGCGAAGTATATGTGCTGGATTCTGACGAGTTCAGAAACCAGATAGAAGACTATGCCTTACCGCCTCTTTGATGCTGTTTTAACGGAGCGGGAACTGGGCCGCAAGGCTCGAAAGAGTGAACCTCAACGCCTATCTTCGGAAATGCTTCTCTTTCAGTACCGCTTCGATTTTAAGAATGTCCATCAATAAAATATAAGAAAGTTGTCTCGTAACTGGGGAGCTTTCTTATCACTTTGTGATTTTTTTGCAGTGGATTTTGGTTTTTGTATTCAACCTCTATCGCCCTGCGGGCACTTTCTCCGGTCTCGGAGAAAGCATTTGGTACCTTTTTTTTGTTTGGTGAACGATTTGAAATTTTACCTCTCCTGCACGTGGTATGCTAAAGTTGGACATGGAGGGGGTAGAAATTGGATACTAAATGTAGTAATCTTGGATAAAAGATTTTCTAATTAGTATCCGATGCCCTCAATTGTTAGATGGGAGGTTGCCACGTGAAATTAACGAAAGAACAACGATTAGAAATAGGTCGC
>NZ_JACOGK010000054.1 GCF_014269395.1 Megasphaera hominis | reverse complement strand
GAAAGTCTTACCTCAGGCAGTGTCCAACTTATTAAAAAGTACTGTTCAACTTTGCGTCAAATTATATTTCTGATTCTAATTTTTTAGATTTTAGTGTCCAAGTTTTGTTGACCAGTGCACTCTCTCCCGGCTTCGCCGTACTCTCCCCGCTTCACGGGGAAAGCCTACCTTTCATATATTTTTAAGATATTATCATTTTCTATGCATAAAACAATATTTTTTAGGGTTTATGGTCGAATTGCTTTCCCTGAGGGGAAAGTGGGCGCGAAGCGGTCGATAGAGGCGTATTATACCAGTGTAATTAGGCGGCTGATTAGTAAGCTATAATGCTGATATAGCAGGAGAGAGGGTACTTGCAGAAAATGATATTTATATTTTTATACAGATCCTGTTTCTTTTTTCGGCCTCTCTCCCCCGCAAAGCGGGGACTCTCCCCGCTTTGCGGGGAAAGCTATTTTAGGCCTCTCTCCCGGCTTCACTTTGTTACATCAACGTTAGGACCACTAATTGGCTGCCTGATTAATCAGGCAGTAGTTACGGCGTAGTGTGCGCACAGGCATACTACGCTTCCGACACTTTCGCCGTATCGTGCACACGGGCACGATACGCCTTCTCTGCCAGGGAAGGCCATACAGCGGGGAAAGCTATTTTAGCCATTCTTTAAATTCTTCTTCTGTGATGATGTGGGTGCCTAGTTGTTGGGCTTTTTCGTATTTGCTGCCTGGGTCAGCGCCTACTACTACTAGTGTGGTTTTCTTGGTGACGGAGTTTGTGCATTTGCCGCCTCGTTGTTCTACTGCTTCTTGGGCTTCTTGTCTGGTCATGGTTTGGAGTTTACCTGTGAGGACTACGATTTCTCCGTCGAAGGAGACGTTGATTAAGGTGCGTTTTTCGGCTGTCATGTCGACGCCGTAGTGGCGCAGGGCTTCTACTAGGGCGCGGTGTTTTTCGTCTGCAAAGTATTGGACGACGCTTTCGGCGATGCGCGGGCCGATTTCGTCGATGACGGTGAGTTCATCGGCTTTGGCGTTCATGATGGCGTCGATGGTGCCGAAGCATTCGGCCAGGATGCGGCCGGCTTTGGCGCCGACGAAGCGGATGCCCAGGGCGAAGAGGACGCGGGCCAGGCCTACGCTTTTGCTGGCTTCGATGGCTTTTAGGAGGTTGTCGGCTGATTTTTCGCCGAAGCCGTCGAGGCCGACGAGGTCTTCTTTTTTCAGGCCGTAGATATCGGCTACAGTATGGATGAGTTCGTGGTCCAGGAGCTGGCTGACGATGGCGTCGCCCAGGCCGTCAATGTTCATGGCGTTGCGGGAAACAAAGTGGGCTACCCGTTCGAGGAGGACGCCCGGGCAGTCCGGGTTGATGCAGCGCGTGGCTGCTTCGCCTTCTCTGCGGACGACGGGGCCGCCGCAGCTCGGGCAGGTCGCAGGCATGGCAAAGACTTCTTCACTTCCTGTGCGCAGTTCTGGCAGGGCGCGGACGACTTCCGGGATGATTTCCCCTGCTTTCTGGATGACGACGGTATCGCCGACGCGGATATCTTTGTCACGAATGTAGTCTTCGTTGTGGAGGGTAGCCCGTTTTACTGTCGTACCGGCCAGCCGGACCGGTTTCAGGTCCGCAGCCGGTGTGAGGACACCTGTGCGGCCGAGGCTGACGGAGATCCCCAGGACCTTGGTCTTGGCCTGTTCCGGCGGGAATTTGTAGGCAATGGCCCAACGGGGAATCTTTACGGTATTGCCGAGACGAGCCTGCTGGGCAAAGGAGTTGACCTTGACGACCATGCCGTCTGTGGCGTAGCCCAAGGTGTCGCGGCGGTCATCCCAGCTGTGGATAAAGGTGATGACGTCTTCGATGTTCGTGAATTTCCTGTATTCCGGGTTGACCTGGAAATGGAAAGCCTTCAGATCCTGCAGGAGGGCTTCCTGGCTGGGAATGTCGATGCCCACAGTGCCGCCAATGGCGTAGGCAAAGAAGGCGAGCTTGCGCTGGGCTGTAATCTGCGGGTCGAGCTGGCGCAGCGAGCCGGCAGCGGCGTTGCGGGGATTGGCAAAGGGTTCCAATTCGTCGTCGCGGCGCTGGCTGTTGAGCTGTTCAAAGGCGGGAATGGGCATGTAGACTTCGCCGCGGATTTCCATGTGCGGCGAGTCGCTGTCGATGCGCAAGGGAATGGTGCGAATCGTGCGGACGTTATTGGTCACGTCTTCGCCGGTGACGCCGTCGCCACGGGTGACGCCGCGGATGAACTGGCCCTGTTCGTAAATGAGGTTGACTGCCAGGCCGTCGATTTTCAGTTCCACTACATATTCCAGGTCTTCGCCACCCAGGTCATCGCGGACGCGCTGGTCGAATTCGCGCAGCTCCTGGTCGTTAAAGACGTCGCCCATGCTCAGCATAGGCCGGTCGTGGGTGTACTTGGCAAAGCCGCCGGAGATTTTGGAGCCTACGCGCTGGGTCGGCGAGTCCGGTGTAATCCATTCAGGATGTTCTTTTTCTATGTTTTCCAGTTCCCTGTACATCATATCGTATTCGTAGTCGCTCATAGTCGGTTTGTCGAGCGTGTAATACTGATAGCTCAGGGTATTGATGGTTTCGCGCAGTTCCTGTAAGCGTTTGTGCAGGTCTTCAGTTTGCGACATGGTTTTCTACTCCCCTTCTCAGATTTTTTCGATGGGTGCGAATTTGACGACGACCTGGCGGATGCCCTTGGTCGGAAATTCCAGCTTGAGCTGCATGTTTTGCCCTTCGCCGATGACGGCGAGGACGCGGCCTGTGCCCCAGACCTTGTGACGGACGCTGTCGCCGACTTGCCACGTACTGTCGACGGCGTGCTGCTTGGGCAGGTTCGTTGCTACAGGCTTGGTAGCCAGGACGGATACGCGCTGGCGTCCCAGTACGTCGCCGGTCTGGCGGACCGGTGTCGTCGCCCGGCGGTGGTACTCTTCCATGAGGCCTTCCGGGATTTCATCGAGGAAACGGCTGGGCAAGTACGCCGAAACGCGGCCGTACATGGTACGCGTCGACGCATTGGTGACGTAGAGCTGCCGTTCGGCCCGGGTAATGCCGACATAGGCCAGACGCCGTTCTTCTTCGATCTGGTTGTCATCCATGAGGGTCCTGCTGTGCGGGAAAAGGCCTTCATCGAGGCCGGCCAGAAAGACCACAGGAAATTCCAGGCCCTTAGCGGCGTGGAGCGTCATGAGGGTGACCTTCGATTCGCTGCTTTCGAATTCGTCGACGTCGCTCACGAGGGCTACCGTTTCCAGGAAGTCCTGGAGATTGCCTTCCGGATGGCCATCGACGTAATCTTTGGCAACGGAAAGGAATTCGCCTACGTTTTCCTTGCGGCTTTCGCCTTGCGGATCGTGGGCCGCTTCGGCGTCGAGCATAGCACCGTAGCCGGTCTGCTTAATGACCTCTTCCATGAGATGCAGGACATCCCATTCTTCGGCGTGGCCTAAGAGATCGAAGATAGTAACAGAAAAGTTTTCCAGTGCTGCCTTGGCCCGTTTGCTCACAGGGATTTCTTCTGTCGACGAAAGGGCTTCAAAGAGGGAAATGCCCTCTTCTTCGGCGTAGTCCATGAGGTGCTCAATGCTCGTCGCGCCGAGGCCGCGCTTCGGTACGTTGATGATGCGCATAAGGCTTAGGCTGTCTTCGGGGTTGTACAGGAGGCGCAGGTAGGCAATAATATCCTTGATTTCCTTGCGGTCATAGAACTTTGTGCCGCCAACCATGGTATAGGGAATGCCGTAGCGCATGAGCTGTTCTTCGAGAACACGGGACTGGGAGTTCGTACGGAAAAGGATGGCCATGTCGCCGTAGGGTTCTTTTTCGATGCCGTGACGGTTGTAAATGACGCCAGCAATGTAGTCGGCTTCGTCGTGTTCCGTCTGGGCGTGATAATGAATGATCTTGTGGCCCGTCGGGTTTTCTGTCCAGAGATTTTTCTGGGGACGGCTCGTGTTGTTATCGATAACGGCGTTGGCCGCATTGAGAATGGTTTTCGTCGAGCGGTAGTTCTGTTCCAGCTTGATCGTCGTCGCCTGGGGATAGTCCTTTTGGAAGTCGATGATGTTGCTAATATCGGCACCGCGCCAGGCGTAAATGCTCTGGTCTGCATCGCCGACGACGCAAATATTCTGCCAGCGCGCAGCCAGGATATGCGTCAGGAGGTACTGGGCGCGGTTTGTATCCTGGTATTCGTCGACGAGGATATACTGGAAACGGCTCTGGTATTTTTCGCGTACGTCTGCGTTGTCCTGCAAGAGGCGCACGGCCATGAAGAGGAGGTCGTCGAAGTCCATGGCGTTGTTGTCGTGGAGCTTCTTTTCGTAGAGCGTGTACACGTCGGAGACCTTCTGCTCGTAGAAATCGCCGGCCCGGGAGGCAAATTCCTTGGCCGTCATGAGGGCGTTCTTGGCCGACGAAATAGTGGCCAGGACAGAGCGCGGCGGGAACTGCTTGTCGTCCAGGTTGATTTCCTTCAGGCAGTCTTTGACCAGGGTCTGCTGGTCGCCTGCGTCGTAAATTGTGAAATTACGAGTGTAGCCGTCGAAGCCGTCGATTTCAAAGCGCAGGAGCTTGGCGCAGAAGGAATGGAAGGTGCTGAGCCAAATGCGTTCGGCATCGGCGCCAACGAGGTTCTGTACACGTTCGCGCATTTCCTTGGCGGCCTTGTTGGTAAAGGTAATGGCCAGGATATGGTAGGGAGCGACGCCTTTTTCGAGGAGATAGGCAATGCGGCTCGTAAGAACCTTAGTCTTGCCTGAGCCGGCGCCGGCTGTAATGAGCAAGGGGCCTTCCGTGTGTTCTACGGCCTTACGCTGCTGGTCGTTGAGGGTGCTAAGAATGGGATTCAAATCAATGTATCCTCCTTCAAAGAAAATGCCCTCATCGTTCAATGAGGGCACTTCGAATCAGTACAATTGGGTCTTACTTATTTCAGCGCCGACAGGATGGGCGGTACGACCTGTTTTTTACGGCTCATGACGCCGGGCAGGTAGACTTCTTTATCCAATACGTCTTTGCCAAAGGCTTTGCCGACGACTTCGTCGAGGTTGCCGGCGAAGATGAGGTTCGTCGCTTCGTCGATGATGCTCGTGATCATGAGGAAGGAAGCGGCGTAGTTGTTGGCTGCGCGCAGTTTTTCCAGGGCGTTGACGAGGACGTCCTTCTGAGCCAGGAGGTCCGATACGTCCATGACCTGTACCTGAGCGATGGTAAAGGTAATGTTGCCGTCAGAGAATTCCTTCATGTCGTTTTTGGTGATCTGTTCCGGCGTGAGGTCGGAAACGTTGGCACCGGCTTTGAGGAGTTCCATGCCATATTTTTCAATGTCGACACCGGCGATAGCAGCCAGTTCATGAGCTGCGGCCTTGTCTTCTTCGGTGCACGTGGGGCTGCGGAAAAGAACCGTGTCGGAAATAACGGCCGACAAGAGGAGACCGGCAATTTCCTTAGGAATTGCTACGCCTGCCTGTTTGTAGAGGCCCGTAACGATCGTTGCGGAACAGCCGACGGGACGGAAAAGGATGAAGATCGGGCCGTCTGTAGCCAAGGTACCGCCAATGCGGTGATGGTCGACAACGCCGATGATTTCTGCGTCGTCAATACCGTCGATGATCTGTTTCTTTTCGTTGTGGTCGACGAGGAATACTTTCTGTTTTTCTACGCCGGCTGCACAGGCTGCGCAGGTCATGCCTACGTATTTGCCGTCGTCAACGACGACTACCTGGCCTTCTTCCGGGAGATCGCAAGCGCGGTCACTCGTGCTGAAGAAGACGTCCGGATCGTGCATGAGATCTTTGACCATGCTCAGTTCCTGACCGGTTACGGTTTTGATGAATTCTTCGGCCAGGGCCGTGCGGTCGATGACGCCGCGGAAGGCACCGTTGTCGGCAACAGGAGCGATGGAAGCCGGGTGCGTAGCAAACCACTGGGCAGCGTCTTTAAGGCTGGCGCTGACTTTCAGCGGTTCTACGTCTGTATGGGTTACTTCGCCAACTTTGACGTAGAAATCCTTAATGAGTTGCTGCGGTTCTACGTGGAAGTAGTTCAGTGCGAAGGCTGTTTCTTTATTCGGTTCGCCAGCCCGGCCAGGGATAGCGTCAATACCCTGCAGCTGTTTCAAACGAGCCAGGGCGATGGATGAGCAAATGGAGTCCGTATCAGGGCTCTTGTGTCCTGTTACGATAATTGGTTTTGTCAATGTAATCACCTCATAAAATGCGTAGTGTAAGTTTGTTTCTTTGATATTATACCATAAGCAGCGCCGCCGTGCTACTGATTTCCCTGCTCGGTGAGAGTACTCGCGGTGATGTGGGTTTGTGGAATCAACCTCTATCGACCGCTTTGCTGCGCTACAGCCTATCCGCGTTAGGGCTACCGATTGGCTCAAAACTTGATTTCATTCAAGTCTTGAGTAGTAACGGCGTAGTGTGCACACAGGCATACTACGCTTCCGTCACCTACGGCGTATGGTGCGCACGGGCACCATACGCCTTCCGTCCCAGGGAAGGCACTTGGGGAAAGCCTGCTTCGTGAATTTGGATTGGAGATGTGGGTTTGTGAATTCAGCCTCTATCGACCGCTTCGCGCCCACTTTCTCCACTCTTGGAGAAAGCCTGCTTCATGACTCTGGATTGGAGATGTGGGGTTGTGGATTCAGCCTCTATCGACCGCTTCGCGCCCACTTTCTCCACTCTTGGAGAAAGCCATTGCTTCGTGAATTCGGATTGGAGATATGGTTTTGTGGATTCAACCTCTATCGACCGCTTTGCGCCCACTTTCTCCACTCTTGGAGAAAGCCATTGCTTCATGAATCTGGATTGGAGAAATGGGGTTGTGGATTCAACCTCTATCGACCGCTTCGCGCCCACTTTCTCCACTCTTGGAGAAAGCCATTGCTTCATGAATTTGGATTGGTGATGTGGTTTTGTGGAATCAGCCTCTATCGACCGCTTCGCGGCCACTTTCTCCACTCTTGGAGAAAGCCTGCTTCATGAATCTGGATTGGAGATGTGGGGTTGTGGATTCAGCCTCTATCGACCGCTTTGCTGCGCTACAGCCTATCCGCGTTAGGGCTACCGGTTGGCTCAAAACTTGATTTCATTCAAGTCTTGAGTAGTAACGGCGTAGTGTGCACACAGGCATACTACGCTTCCGTCACCTACGGCGTATGGTGCGCACGGGCACCATACGCCTTCCGTCCCAGGGAAGGCATTTTGGGAAAGCCATTGCTTCTTAAATTCATTTAGTGCAATTCAATTGAGATTGATTGTTACTACTAGTATTATAGCACGGTTTGGCAAGGTTTCTAGAGGTGGTGTTGGAAATTCTATCGCTTTTTTCTGTACAGTGCTTGACTTTAACGTTAACTTTAATGTTAAAGTTTCATCATACCTATTGATTTTGTAAAGGAGAGATTTTCTATGAATACTGAAATGATGAAGGCTGCTGTGCTTACTGGTCCTGAGACGGTTGTTGTGAAGGATGTACCTGTGCCGGTTGTTGGGCCTGGGGAGATGGAGATTCGTGTGTCTGCTTGTGGGATTTGCGGTAGTGATGTGCATTTGTGGAAGGCTGGCAAGGGCTGGGCGAAGGAGGCTTTGCCTGATTTCATTATGGGACACGAGTTTTGTGGTGTCGTGACGAATCCTGGTACGTCTTCGTTTGCTGTCGGTGACCGCGTGGTGTTTTGGGCTAATTTGTATTGCGGTAAATGCGATATGTGCCAGGCTGGCTTAGAGCATTTGTGCCGCGACGTGAATGGGACGAATTATATCGGTTTTGTCTGCAACGGTGCCTATGCGGAAAAATTTGTCGGCAAGGCTAGTAATGCCTACAAGTTGCCTGATACGGTTTCCGATGTAGCTGCCGGCCTCATCGACCCTCTCATGGTGGCCTATCATGCAGTCCGCAAGGCGGGTATCAAGCTGGGCGATAAGGTGCTCGTCATCGGTACGGGGATTATTGGCAACATGATCTGCGAGCTCGCTAAGAAGTCCGGTGCTTCTTATGTGGCCATGTCGAAAAATAATGATTTGAAGATCGGCGTGACAAAAAAAGCCGGCTATGCCGACGAGTATTTTGATAGCCGTGAGGCTGATTATGAAGAAGCCATGCGCACAGCTACAGGTGGTGGCTTTGATATTGCCTTTGAAGTCGTTGGCAGCGAGGCTACGCTGACAACGTGTATCAACGCTGTGAAACCCGGTGGCACAGTGGTCATGATTGGTAACAGCATGACGGAAACCATTCCCGTGCCCATCAATCGAGCAGTGTTACAGGAAGTACGGCTCATCGGCAGCGTTTCCTGTACACGCAGCGAATTTGAAGGCACCATTGATCTCATTGCTAAGGGCATTATCGATCCGGAGATTTACGTGACAGACATTGTGCCGCTGGAATCGTTGCAGAACACTTTGGAACGCTTGGCATCGGGGACCGATCCGATTTTGAAAGGTGTTGTGAAGTTTTAGGTTTTCTGGCCTCTCTCCCCCGCAAAACGGGTACTAGGGTACCTTCTAGTGGTCCGTATTTATCTGATTTGATTTTTATTGGCCTCTCTCCCCCGCAAGGCGGGTACTCTCCCCGCTTCACGGGGAAAGCATTCTTTTCATATATTTTTAAGATAATATTGTTTTTCATGCATAAAACTATTATTTTTAAGGTTTATGGAGCAATTGCTTTCCCTGAGGGGAAAGTGGCCGCGAAGCGGTCGATAGAGGCGTTTCATGACAGTGTAATCAATTGGCTGATTAGTAAGCTATAGCGCTGATATAACCGGGGAGAGAGGGTACTTGTAAAAAATAATATTTTATACGAAACCTGTTGTTTCTTCCAGCCTCTCTCCCCCGCAAGGCGGGTACTCTCCCCGCTTCACGGGGTGCACTGGTCAACAAAACTTGGACACTAAAATCTAAAAAATTAGAATCAGAAATATAATTTGACGCAAAGTTGAACAGTACTTTTTAATAAGTTGGACACTGCCTGAGGTAAGACTTTC
>NZ_JACOGK010000053.1 GCF_014269395.1 Megasphaera hominis | reverse complement strand
GTACAGACGATTTGTTTACTGACAATCGTGCTACAGCATGAGATACTGATTCTTTTCCTGCAAGAATATCTAGCACCGTATGTAGTTTTTCTTCTGCACAAACCTTAGTTCTATGCATAATAAATGCTCCCTTCCAAGTAGAGTGAGATTTTATTATTTCTCATGTCTACCTAGAAGGGAGCATATCATTCCGTCCCCTTGCGGGGCTAATGTTTAGAAACAAAGAGAGGAAATATTATGACTAATTCGGAAAAAATGATTTGTTTCCGTCCCCTTGCGGGGCTAATGTTTAGAAACTCGCAGGCTATCAGTGGCAATAAACACACGGTTGAACAGTTTCCGTCCCCTTGCAGGGCTAATGTTTAGAAACTTCCGTGTTTTTTTGTGCGGTATGCTTTGTGCAAGGTATTTGTGTTTCCGTCCCCTTGCGGGGCTAATGTTTAGAAACTCTGATCTATGTTATTGTTCGTTCCACAGTTTTACAATTTCGTGTTTCCGTCCCCTTGCGGGGCTAATGTTTAGAAACACAACGTTTCTTTGGACAAGATTTATTCTCTCATGGGAAGAAGGTTTCCGTCCCCTTGCGGGGCTAATGTTTAGAAACTAATCAATATCAATAGATGGGAAGAATCCAATAGCTGGTTTCCCGGTTTCCGTCCCCTTGCGGGGCTAATGTTTAGAAACTGTTGAACAACTTGAAAAAGCATTGTTCCATGTTACGGCATGCCGTTTCCGTCCCCTTGCGGGGCTAATGTTTAGAAACAAGAATTATAAAAGGAGTGATTAGAATGACACAAGTAACAACAGTTTCCGTCCCCTTGCGGGGCTAATGTTTAGAAACCCTGTATCACGGACAGCGAGGGATATACACACTTTTTCGGCATCGTTTCCGTCCCCTTGCGGGGCTAATGTTTAGAAACAGCAACGATGAACAGTATGAATTGTTGTACCTAGGGACAAGCCGTTTCCGTCCCCTTGCGGGGC
The DNA here is from genome assembly GCF_014269395.1 of Megasphaera hominis. GTDB lineage: Bacteria > Bacillota > Negativicutes > Veillonellales > Megasphaeraceae > Megasphaera > Megasphaera hominis. The sequence continues at coordinate 8,315 of NZ_JACOGK010000053.1, read as the reverse complement.
TAATGTTTAGAAACCGTCATACCGTAATAATTAGCAATTTTTTCTTTCGTTTCGTCACGTTTCCGTCCCCTTGCGGGGCTAATGTTTAGAAACTTGACCGTCCGTGTCGTTACGTTGACACCAGAGCCATTGAGTTTCCGTCCCCTTGCGGGGCTAATGTTTAGAAACGAACTGGGGAAAAAGGTGATGAGTGACGATGGCTGTTAATGGGGGTTTCCGTCCCCTTGCGGGGCTAATGTTTAGAAACACGGCAAGAAGGTTCGCCGCATGGGCACATTGCAGTATCGGTTTCCGTCCCCTTGCGGGGCTAATGTTTAGAAACTTAAAGGAGGAAACGGTATGAATAAGAATGAGATTTTAAGAAAGTTTCCGTCCCCTTGCGGGGCTAATGTTTAGAAACATTCAAGACAGGCTTACCCATTAGCTTTGATGGAACATGTTCGTTTCCGTCCCCTTGCGGGGCTAATGTTTAGAAACCCTATCTCCCGAAACCCGCATTCTTATGCGGCTCAAATGGGCATTATCGGCGCAGATGGAAAATGCTGTCATGACAGCACTTTAATTTGTTAAGAAAATGCTCACGAGGCCAGTGTTTATGCGGGCCGGCGCTGTTTTAACATTTTCGGGCATGCCACTACGTATAGTATACCTGGTATCACGTTTTTCGGCAAGATTATCACGTCAAAAAACAGATGGTTGGCGCATTTTTTATAAAATAACACAATCCTCTTCTTTTCGTTCTCCCAGTCCCCACGTATAGACATTAATGATCGAGTCTAAGATGTAGATGCGCAAGGAATCTGTACTAGGATCAATAATGCGCTGGCTTTCTTCTATAAGCCTTGTATATTTTTTACGTCCTAAGAGTGCCTCGAAAGCAGATTTCTGGACGCGTACGCCATAACGTTCGAGGCACTTCACCATCTTATTCCGTTGTTTGTTGTCAACGATATCGTAGATAATGAGGACGATACATTCTTTTTCTCTCATTTAGAATATCTCCAAAGGGGTGTACTTGGAAAGGTCTTCATGCATCATGGCGCCTACGTAATTCCTACACTGGCGCACAATGGATTCTCGGTAACTATATTCGCCTTCCAGATACTGATTTTTCGACCGAATTTTCTTATTATAAGCTTTAAGAAAAATCTTCCGTCCTTCCGCGTTAAGGTAACAGCCGTTTTCTGACATATCAAAACAATCCAGATCCAACATATTCTTCTTCACTAGACTAAGAACTAAGGCATCTACAACGGGTGCCCGCCATTCTTCGATTAGATCTGAAACTAGAGCCGGATGCCCTTTGGACATGCTATGACAAAATCCTACGAAGGGATGTAGTCCATGACTGACGACAGCACTGAGGATTTCATTGAAAAGCATACTGTACCCAAGGCTTAACATGGAATTGAAAGGATCCAACGGTGGATGTTTAGAACGACGTGAAAAAGAAAATTCTTCCGGAACCATCTTACCTATGGCTTCAAAATAGAGTTTGCTAATAATTCCTTCGTATCCCATCAATTCATCTGTTTTTTCTGCCTCGTGTATGTGCTTACGAATAGAAACGATATTGTGGATCTGCTGATTGATAAGTCCTTCTGGTACATTGCGCTTATACCGTCGTAGAATGGTGAGCTGGTTATTAATTTTAGCCAGAATTACTTTCATAGCCAGGTTAAAATTGAAGGTTCCATCCGAAGCTAATTCAAATTGTTTTTTGTGCTTGATAATATCGACTTGTTCTGTATTAACAAGCGTACCAAAATATTTCCCATAGCCCGAGAGCCACGTGATAGGGACACCTCGTTTGATAAAATCTGTCATAAGGCCTGAAGAGATATGTACATTATCGACAACAGTAATATCTTCAATTTTTTCCAATGGCACTTCCATCATGACTTCGTTATTACGTCCAATAATGATATGGCCGCCTTTGCGTTTGATGAATGACCCTCCTTCTGTGACATACAGTGATGTCATGGCCTGGCCCCCTTTCACGTACAGAGGAAACTACTCTTCCTTCAATAATTCCCTGATTTTTTCATTAATCTTATCGTATACTAATCCTTTTACGGCGCCGCGGTTTTCGCCGAGAGCAAAGGTAAAGACAGCCCGGATGTCTTGGAAAATATTGAATATACTGTTTCCTACGGTATTGCGAACTATTTTTTCTGTCAGCGGCTCAATCTGATGGGCTTGCTGATTACGGATTTTCCGTTCTACGTCCCGCAGGAACCGTAGTTTTTCCTTGATATCATCGGGTACTTCATCCCGTGATTGCAGGAATAATTCCAAATTATAGTAGGACATTTCTTGTCCATCCTTAGCATAGCCAAATTCACGATCTAATACTTTTATATAAGCCGGGAAATTTTTCTCAATCAGACCCAGGTTTAACTTTGTCGACTTCTTGTCTCCTGTAAATTTTTCCAAGGGAATATGCAGCCTCTTTACGATATACCATTTCAGGAGTTCATACAGGAAGGGGCTCATCTTGACGAAAAAGTCCTGCCTGTATTCCTGTTTCATGCGGATTTCCATGATGCCCAGGTATTCCCGTAGTTTTGTCACTTCATTATCCGTGTCATGGGGAATCGCAAATTCATGCAGGTCTTTTTTTCCTTTGATGGCATCAGCAGCCTCTTGTATTTCCAGATTGGAGCGTTTATAGGCATGTTGAAGCAAGGCAATTACTTCGGTAGAGATGATATCCCGGTTTTTATTGGCTAATTCAAGTGCATCTTTGTAGCTATATGCCTGTGTCAGCTTTTCCAGTTCCCGTGCGACTTGCCGGTATTTGATAAAGCGCAGTTTGGGTTCACTGCAACGATTCCGATATTCTTCCGGATCGCTATCGAGGTTGTTTTCGATGATTTCTTCTACGGTTGCATCGTCGTTAAGGGCGTGGGTATTGCGGTTGGAGCCTCTTTGTGGGCTATCCACCTGAATAGCCGTTGCTTTTTCATATTCAATGGCCAGCATTGCCATAATCATCTTCATTTGCGGTGTACCAGAGCTCGTATTGATGAGAAATTCGTCATCGGGATACCGGTCGATGAGGCGATAGAATTCATCGACCATTTGATGCAGCGAATCAATTTTATGGACATTGACGATATCGGTCTTAATTAATTCGATATCACACGATGGATCCACTGCTTCAATCGGTTTTGTGTACCGTTGGTATTCCTCTTCCTTTGCAGTCATATCTTTGCTTAGGAAAAGAACGGCCTTTTCCGGGTGATAGGCCCGGATAATCTGCAAAATAGCCCCGTCACGACATTCACGGATAGGGTCTGTGTCGCCGACACCTGAGTACAGTATTCTCACTTCCATTCCTCCATTCCGACTTGTGTCCCGCCCATGCCTAAGGCGGTCTTGGCGCCGACGCCGGCGAATTGGGCGTAATACGCCAGCATGGCGGCAATGCGGCGCATGACAATATTGGATTTCAGAATGAGCGTATATGTTCCCCGGAAGGCCTGAATCCGTGTTTTTTCCAGGGCAAAGGGATGCAGGCGCAGTTCGTACGTGCCGACGAAGAGGTTCTTTACCAGTTCTTGCACGGCATCGGGCGCGTCGATGACTTCGCTGTCGCTAAAAAGGTTCCAATGCTGGAGGAGGCTCTGATAGATGAGGCCCGCATCTGGGTAAATGACGTAGGTGCCGCCACATTTGAAGGACGTAGACGTGAGGAAATGGAAATGGAGTTTCCTGTACGTGTCACTTCCACCCAGGTAGGTACTGGTGACGGTATCATAATCCGTTTCCGTTACGATGTCGCGGGCAGCAATTTCTACGGTCACGTTCTTTTGCTTCAGGCGAAAGGTGCCCGGCAAGTTCCACATGGGTGTGAGGATTTTTTCTGCCGCTTCTACAGAGAGGCTGGAAATGCGCCATTTCAAGGCCTGGTTCTTTTTGTCAAAGTAGACGTACTGGCTATATGGCCGTAGGGCTTCTGTGTGCATCTGCGCAGCATAAGCCGGGTCGATAAGTTCCATGATGACGCCGTGCAACAGGCTGCCTGCCGACTGGGTGAGCTTTGTCTGGCCCTGGAGCTTGAGCGTCAATTCAATAGTAGTTAAGGGTTTAGTGAGCATCGAAAATCTTCACTCCTCCCATAAGATACATAGTGTGATCATATTGCGTCCCTTTGAGGGTTCGTGGCGAGACGTCCTTATCCAATTTGTCGTCGTGCTTGTGATTATGAAATTGCTTTTGCAGGATGGCCCGGACGACGGGGACTGTGTCACGTCGGGAGTTTGCCAGTGCCAGCATGAGTGTTTTCTGGAGGAAGCCATTATTCCTGCCTAGATAGGCATTTGCTTCTGTCATAGTGGTAAACAGGTCCTGCCGTTCCGGGAAGGCTGCTTGGAAGGTCGCATTGAGGAAGCGGTAGTACTCACCCATGATGGACAGCAATTCGTCGATGGACGTAATGCCGATTTTGGCGAGCATGGCCTTTTCTATGGTCAGGGAAAATTGGAACGTCGTCCCTGGCAACATCGATTCAAAGAAGACCGGCAATCGTCTGGCATAATCGTTGGTGATGTCGATTTTCTGCAGGATGGCTGTAGTATTCCCTTTCTCACTTGTTGCTACGGGCATGGCATCGCCACAGCGCAGGCCCCGCAGGGCGTCATTAAGGGGCATGTTCCTCCTATCGACATCAAGGATGCAAAGGAGTTCCCGTTCGATGGATTGTGCTGTCCGTTCCAGGTCTTTCAGGGCCTGTTTTTGGCTCTGCCAGTCGTGGTTCTTGTTGGCACATTCCAGAGCACCGGCCATGCGCATAATCTGCTGCCAATACTGCTTACGCCGGCTGGCCCAACTATCGCGGCGTATTAGATGAAAGAGGATGGCTGTGCGCAGCATGCCCTTAATAGAGCTTCCGGGAATGTAGACGCGGCCATCAGCGAGGTGCATGGTCGGGATGATGTCGTTGACGCCCCGCCGGCCACCAGTTTTTTTGAGACTCACGTGGACATCCACGGCAGCCTTGATGGCTTTCCCCAGCTGCTGCTGCGTTGCGCCTTGTGGGCCCAGGCAATTTTGCAACCATTCGTAGGGTGGTATGCTATTACTGTCTTGGCTTTTCATATACCGTTCATACGGCGGTAAGAGCCGTTTGCGATGAAGAAACTTGAACCATTCCAGCTGATGCAGCAGGTAGACCTTGCCTAATTTCGGGTCATACAGATATTCCCGTGAATTGAGACTCGTACCGGCAGCAATGCATACGGGTGTGACAACCTGCAGGGTCAGTGTCCGTTGTTCTAAAAAAGCCGCTTTTTCTTCAGTCATGGCGCTTCACCCCCATACATAAGCCCTGGCCATTGCGATAGACCGGATGAGACAAGCCTGGCACGGAAATTTCCAACACCTTGCCAGAGAGGGGCTGCGTAAAGCACGAGCCTTCTAAAATACTATAATAGCTGTTGCGCTTCACGAAATTGGTAAGCTGCGGCGAGCTGACGAAACCGCTGCGTTTGCGGAGTTTATAGGTCCCCTCTGCCATAGACGCGACTTCTTCTGCCGTAGGTACAAGGGAGGAGACATTCATGTAGTAGTCTGCCTTTTCTGCCGTCAGCATAGTCATGATGGCTTCCGTGTCGTCGTAGATGCATTCCCCGGCGTAGAGTTCTTCTTTGTCATCAGCCAATTCAAACTTGCCACAACCACTACTACGTTCACCGCCGATGCCGGAATAGCCGAGCTGTTCCATCAGTGCGTCGAAGGGTTCTTCTAGTGCGTCTGCCGTTTCGTCAAAGGCGGCAATGAAATAGAGACCCGCTTGTGGGGCAAATCTATACGTGCTGACAAAGTACGGCAGGCCCGGATCAACGCGACGATTCACTTTGCCTAATGTCTCAAATGCCCCGAATTCCGGCAAGTCGAGCATTTCATCTTCCGTGTGTTTTTCTTTAGCTTCTGCTAAGAAGGAAGCACGGACATAAGCGACTTTCTTCATCGCCTTGCGACGTGTCGCTTCCTGCTTCGTTTCCTGAAAGCTACGCAGGACTACTGGCCTTGCTTCCATCCGGATAGGCCGGGGCACGTAGTATTCCCACTGTCCCGTTTCCTCTTCCCGATCAAGATATGGGAAGAGGCTCGAAAGACGGATGGCCCCCTCTTTAATAGCCATAATAAAAGACTGTAGAAATTCTGGAGCTATTACCGCTTCGTTGCAGAGGGCGCTGAAAAAGCTGTCCGACGAAAAGGACAGGGCTACGTTTTCCAGCGTACCACCGTCTGCCGTGTTGCCGAAGTGGACGGGCGTGAGGAATTTCAAGGAATAGATGTAGTATCTCATTACGCATCTATCCCTTCCCAAAGGGATACGAGTTTGCTTTCCTGGTCTGCCGGCATGCCGATCCCCTTAAGCGTCAAATCCGCAAAGGAAATGCGCCCGTAGCCGCGGGAACCGTGGCCGCCGAGATAATCATAGGTAATCAGTTCCAGGCCTTCCTTCAGGGTCTTTAAATCTTCCTGGAGTTCCTGTGGGTCGTCTGTTTCCAGATTATATACAAGCTTGAAGGCAAATTGCGCGCCTGCCGGTACTCGTTCAATAAAACGTGGATTCGCTGCGCCAGAGAGACGATTGATTACATTTTCTGCTTTTATTTCGCCCATATATGTATCTGTATCGAGCTGGCTGAACAGTTCCTTGCTATCTTCAGTCATAAAGAGATCATAGAATTGGAGCCGTGCAGGCTGTACCTTGTTTTTGCCGGCCATGCCGAAGAGGCGGGCAATGACGTCGTTATCCTGGTCGATGCTGTGCAAGATGTAGCCAGTAGCGCTTTTCTTAGCCAGGAGCGTTCTCATCTTGCCTTTGAGCGAACTCCCGGGAATGATGGGCACATGGGTCAGCGTATCGCGCACGAAGGTGCTGTCTACGGCACCGATAGGGGCAAAGTCCGAGCCGGCACCGATGTGCAGGCCTGTTTCTACGGTGAGAGTCCCACTAAATATTGCTTTTCCTTTTAATACGGCTTGATTTCCTTCCATGGTAAAAACCTCCTGAATTCTATGTCAATAACTGGATATATCGGTTAATCGGCACCGCCATAGTATTTATGGAAGGCAACCAAGGCTTCGATATATTTGCAGAGCAGATCGAATTTCTTATAATCCGTACCTACAGCATCAATTTTTTCTATAATATGGCTCTTATCAATGAATTCCTGCACAAACTTATCACGGCCTGCCTGGTACAGGATGTTGGCCTTTAGCATTTTGACTTCGAGGGCCATGTCTTCCGTAAGTACCATGTCTTTTTTGGCCCCTTTCAGCGCCAGGACTTCGTTACGGATGATATTGACAGAGGACAAGAATTTTCGGATTTTAGAGGTCTTGAGGCATACGTTGCCGAATCTATCTGTTTCCAGGCCTTGGATGACGACTTCTGCTTGATCCACAATGTTGACAGGTGTTTTTTCACTCATACGTATCTCTCCTCGCTAGTTTTTCTGATTGTCGCGCAAATAATATATTGCCAGATGCAGGGCAGTCAGCAGTTCCTTACGGTCTTTGCCTGCTTTTACCCAATAATAGAGCTGTTCCAGTACGTCGCTGTATATCTTCATTTGCCGTTTGTATTTCGCTTCGTCCTTTTGCTTCTGCGGCTGCATACGGGCCAGTGTGTAGAGGAACCGGGCGAGGTTAATCTTGTCGCCGCTACGGTCGAGTTCTTCTACGAGGCCCTTCAAGCGATAAAGCATGGTCTTTCCCACCGGCAGTGCGTCGCTGTTCATACCGCTCAGATTGAATGAATGTTGCAGAAAATGCAGCTTTTCTTCACACACACCGTGTTCGAACCGTTCCCATTTGTGCACGTGATGGCATAGGAGCTCTGTACCATCTTCGTTGGTGTCCATACCAAAGAGGGCGACGGCGTCCTTTTGGGGCGTCTTTTTGGCCATATCTTCCAGTTCACCTGTGAGTTTAGCCATGCTATGGATGGGATAAGACGGTGAGAAGAAGGCAATGCCAGCGGAAAAGGTCAATTTCCCTTGTGTATAGACCCGGAAGGCTTCCCTCATGTCTACGGCCAGTTCTAGGATGTCATTCCAGGCACCGACAATGAAGACGTCATCGCCACCAGAGTAAATGATATGGGCGTGATATGCTCCCTTCTAGGTAGACATGAGAAATAATAAAATCTCACTCTACTTGGAAGGGAGCATTTATTATGCATAGAACTAAGGTTTGTGCAGAAGAAAAACTACATACGGTGCTAGATATTCTTGCAGGAAAAGAATCAGTATCTCATGCTGTAGCACGATTGTCAGTAAACAAATCCTCTGTAC
>NZ_JACOGK010000052.1 GCF_014269395.1 Megasphaera hominis | reverse complement strand
GCGACCTATTTCTAATCGTTGTTCTTTCGTTAATTTCACGTGGCAACCTCCCATCTAACAATTGAGGGCATCGGATACTAATTAGAAAATCTTTTATCCAAGATTACTACATTTAGTATCCAATTTCTACCCCCTCCATGTCCAACTTTAGCATACCACGTGCACCTATAGAAAATTCTTCTACCGGCGGTATTACGGAAGTATACGATCTCATTCATCAGTTTGACTGCCACGTCGTCGGCGAAAAATACGTCAGAGTAGAACATAATCTTCTGGGCTTGCCGGGAGCTGCTCTTGAGGATATACGGGAGGTCTATTCCCATCCTCAGGGCCTCGACCAATGCCGGGGCTATCTGAAACGTCACGGCGACTGGGTACTGCATCCGTACTTCAGTACGTCCCAGAGTGCGGCTAAGGTACAGGAAACGGGAGATCCCCATTTGGCAGCCATTGCCAATAAGACGGCAGCCGGCCTGTACGGCCTGGAGGTCCTCGTACCCCATATTAACGATAATACGACGAATTATACGCGCTTCTTTATCCTGGCAGCCCAGCCGGAAGAACGGGAAACAGCCGATAAGATTACGCTGGTCCTTACGGTGCGGCATGAACCGGGGGCGCTCTATCACGTACTGGGCTATTTCTTCTATAATTCCATGAATATGACGCACTTGGAATCACGGCCCATGAAAGGGCGGCCTTTTGAATATTTCTTTCACATCGATGTCATGGGCAGCCTGAAAGATCCTGTGACCTATCATGTGTTACACAATTTGAAAGACCACTGCAATTATTTTAAAATTTTAGGTAACTATATTGCTGATGCGAGGAGGGAATGCACATGAAATTAGGAGTTATCGGGGCAAAATTGGGCCATACGGCCTCCCCGGCGATACACAACAAACTGTTCCGTATGCTGCAGGTAGAGGGACAGCATGATTATGGCGTTCTCGAAATGGATCGCAACGATATACCCAACGAATTACAGCGCCTGCGTGATGAAGGCTACACCGGTGCCAATGTTACTATTCCGTACAAATTGGACGTCATGCCCTTTTTGACCGACATTTCCCGGGAAGCGCGGACCATTGGCGCCGTCAATACGATTCATTTTACACCGGAAGGTTCCTTTGGGTACAATACGGATTACTGCGGGTTCGGCCGTTCTCTCCAGCATGCAGGCATTGAAGTAGAAAATAAAACCTGCGTTGTCCTCGGCTCCGGCGGGGGTGCCCGGGCGATTATCCAATACTTGTCCGACAGGAATGCAAAACAGATTACGGTTATTTCCCGAAATCCCCATACGAAAACCGATTTCGACCGCTTTACCGGCAATTTGGGCATCGATACGATCAGCTATGAAGCCTTTGCCCGCTCTCACGGCGGCGATGTACTGGTCAATTGTACGCCTGTAGGCATGTTCCCTGATGTCAACGGCTGTCCTGTGGCAGAAGCGAGCATTGCCCAATTCCCGTCGGTTGTCGATATCGTCTACAATCCCAAAGATACGCAGATACTGCAAATCGCCCGGCGCCACGGCGCACGTACGTTAAATGGCATGTACATGCTCGTGGCCCAGGCGATTGGCTCAGAAGAAATATGGATGCACCGTGATATTGCGTCCCAGGTCATTGAAGAGATTGCAAAGGAGATGGAATCGTACTATGAACAATAAACAAAACATCATCATCATCGGCATGCCCGGTAGTGGCAAGACAACCTTTGGCCAGGCCCTGGCCAAACGGCTGGGCCGTGAATTTTTTGACGCCGATGCGGTCATTGTAGAACAGGAAGGCAAGACAATTCCGGAACTCTTTGCCGTCAGTGAAGATTGTTTCCGTGACGCAGAAGTCCGGGCCAGCCAGACCCTGGCTGATAAGGAAGGCATTGTCGTTGCCTGTGGTGGCGGTGTCATCAAGCGGCAGGAAAATATAGATATCTTCAAAAAAACGGGTACGGTCTTCTTCCTGGACCGTTCGCCTGACGACATTGTCAGCGATGTCGATGTATCGACGCGGCCTTTATTAAAGGACGGCAAGCAGAAGGTATATGACCTCTACGACGAACGGATTGCCTTATACCGTAACGCTGCCGATCACCGCGTAGCCAACAACAAACATATCGATGAAGTACTGGCTGATTTTATTGCACTCGTCAATAGCTTGGATTAAGCCCGTGAGCTCCTGGCGCAGGCTGTTACAGCACAGCCTGTTTTGGAAAAGCCGGTTCCCTGACCGTCACAACACACGGGGTGTTGCTGACGGTCATTTTTCTGTCGTCTGCGCCGGCTGTTCGGCCTGTTCCTCAAAGACAGAGCTCTTGTAATGGAAAAGGAGAAAACAAAAGGCCGCCATAATGACGATCAGTGGTGAAAGCACGCCGTATACAAAGGCGTAGCTGGACGCATGGGCGACAAAGCCCAAGGAGGCGGCAGCCAGGCCGATGAAAATATCGAGAAACCAAAAGTACGTCGCCGTAGCGGCACCGGCCCGGGACGGCGGCACACTCTGAATGGCCAAGGTCTGGAAGGCCGGGCTCAAGGCGCCAAACCCTAGTCCCAGGGTGATCCCGGCGGCATAGAGCAAAGTAAGGGATTCAATACGGCTAAAGAGAACCAGGCCGGCGAGGAAGAAAATAAAGCCGGGGATGATGACATAAAAAGAACCGAGCCGGTCAAACATGCGGCCAATGAGGGGACGGCTGGCCACGATGGTCAAGGCAAAGATGGCAAAAAAGACGCCTGTCTGGTCTGCCATGTGCAGACTGCGCATGTACAGGGGAATAAAGGTTAAAATACCGCCGTAGGCGAAATAGACGAGACCGCCTAAGAAAGAAGCTGGCAGGGATTTCTTTTCTAATAATTGCGAAAGGGCCGGCTGCGTGTGCGTTGCCTTGGGCTCTACGACAGACCGGGACAGGCCTGTAAGGGCCGTGCTGACCAGCATCGCCGCGGCAGCTATGGTCAGGACGAGGAAAAGAGCCCGGGAGCTGAGCAGGTTATAGAGGAGCAAGCCTGCCAGGGGCCCGATGACCATGGCCAGATTCGTCGTTACAGAGAAATAGCCGATGCCCTCACCGCGGCGGGACGCCGGGATAACGAGGACGGCAATGGCCGTGGCTGTCGTCGTTGCGAAGGAAAAGATAATACCATGAATAAAGCGTAGGACGAAGATGCCTTCACTGGCAAAAATGAAATTAAACGAAGCCATGATCAGCGTAAAGAGGAGCAGGGCCAGGAGCAAGATACGGCGCTTGTTCTTGCGGTCAATGATGAGGCCTGCCAGGGGCCGGAAGATACTGCTGCCTGCCTGGAAAAAGGTCATGGCCAGGCCGGCCTGTACTTCATTGCCGCCGAGCTGCAGGATAATCAGCAAGGGGAGTGTCGTAACGAGAATATACTGCGTAAGAAATTGAAAGAAGTTAATGCCGCCCATACAGAGAAAGGGCGCTGTCCATAATTTGTCTTTGGTCAAAGTATCAGGTCTCCTTCTTGAATAAAATGTGAGTAACGTCACTATTATACGCCTCATACAGTCCTTATAAAAGTATAAAAAATCCTCCGGTTATTTGCGGAGGATTTTTTCGGGCACGAGGGAGTCTTTTTTAGAAAAGTACGTCTCGGATGTAGTCAATGGGCATATCTTTACCGGTCCAAAGCTTAAAGGCGGCGGCGCCTTGGTAAAGCATCATGGAAAGGCCGTTAAAATTCTTACAGCCTACGGCGTCACACCATTTCATGAGCTTCGTCTGACGCGGCGCATAGACCGTATCCATGACGATTAAATCACGGTGCAGGTACGACGGGTCGGGAATGGCAACGACGTCTTCCAGGGGTTTCATGCCGCACGGTGTGCTGTCAATATAAATATCGGCCCGGTCCAGCTCCCGCTTTAACGCTGCGTGGTCGTCCAAGTCGTACAGGTTAACAATCGCCTGCGTTTGTTCCCGTAATTTGGCGACCGTTTTTTCCGCTTCCGCCCAAAAGCGGTCGCGGCGGTTAAAAATGGTCAATTCTGCCACGCCGTCCAGAGCTGCCTGTACCTGAATGGCCGTAGCAGCACCGCCGGCACCACTGACGACCAGCTTCTTGCCGACGTAGCCGACCCCTTCGGCCTGTAACGCCTGCATGGCACCGACGCCGTCTGTAATCGTGCCGGTAAGGACGCCGTTATCATTGACGACGGTATTGCAGGCACCGACGATTTGCGAGGCCGGTGACAGCTTGTCCAGGTATTTTGTAATGGCCCCTTTATTAGGCATGGAAACGTTCCAGCCGCGGACCTTCATGGCCCGCAGGCCCTGTACCGTATCTGCCAGGGTAGTATTATCGACTTCAAAGCAAACATAGACATAATCGAGGCCCAGCTTTTTGAAGGCTTCGTTATGCATGGTCGGCGACATGCTGTGCCGGATGGGATCGGCAATGAGACCAATCAGTTCTGTATGGCCCGTAACGCGTTCAGTAATAGGAATCTTTCCCATAAGATTATTCCCTCCTGGAATATAACTACTAGATATTGGCTGACGAAGCGGCATTGCCGCTGCAGGTGCAGAAAAAAATCAGGATACCCCTCATTGTACTACCTGCCGTGGTATTGTCAAACAGGCCGTTCCGGCAGAGCCGGGTCAGCCTGGAAAAAAACTAACCCCAGGCGATGGCCTGGGGTTAGAAGAGAACGGGAACTGTATCCCGTCACGTACAGCTTAGTGCAAAGCCCGTAAGATTTGCTGCAGTGTCGTTACTTCCAGCTGTCCCGGAGCAGAGGCTTTCTTGGCCGAACCGAAGGTCAGGGCAGAACCGAAGATTTCCCCGCTGATGCGGCTGATGGCGCCCAATTTGCCCATGGACATGGTAATGATGGGTTCATCAGGGTATTGGGATTTAACGGCTTCTGTAGCAGACAAGAGCGTCAGTACATCTTTAGCGGAATTCGGCATGCAAGCCAGTTTGGCAACGTCAGCACCGAGTTTTTTCATGCCGATAAGGCGTTCCGTAATTTCTTCGAAGGACGGAGTTTTTGCAAAGTCATGGTTGCTCATGACGACCGTGACGCCCTGTTCTTTGGCAACCGCCAGGGTCTGGGCGATGCTGTCGCGGTTACGATAGTATTCTACGTCGACAGCGTCTACTTTGCCGCTCTTGATAGCGTACTGGATCAGCTCGAAATAGTAGCTTTCCGGTACAGCCGTTTCGCCGCCTTCTTCTTTCGTACGGAAGGTGAAGAGGATGGCACCGTTCGGCAGTTCTGTACGAACGGCCGTCAGGGCTTCGCCAATGGCGTCGAGAGAAGTTACGTCTTTCAGAAAATCGATGCGCAGTTCAACGACATCATAAATTTTGTCTTGCAGATAACGGCATTCCTGAACCAGTTCTTCTACAGAACGGCCGACGATGGGAACGCAGATTTTGGGCATACCGTTGTCGAGAACAACATTGCCAATTTTTACCATAGTGGATAGTTCCTCCTTGAGAGTATATTAAGCAGCAGGTCTTTCTTTCATAACGCTATTATAGCGGATGTAAATCAGGACGGCAATGATGAAGCCGGCCAGAGCGATGGCAGCGTCGAGACCCATGATGCTGTTGATGCCGCTGTCAGCCATGTAACCGGTGATAACCGGGATGGTGAAGGAAGCAATGGAGCCGGTCGTGTAGAAGATACCGGTCATCGTGCCTTTGCCCTTCGGGAACATTTCCGTCATCATAACCAGGCCGAGCTGCATAACGCCACCGGCGGCAGAGAAACCAACGACGAAGGAAAGAACCGGAGCCAGGGAAGCCGACGGCATGAAGTACAGAGCGCTAATGGAAAGCGTGGAAATGAGCGTGTAGACGACGAGGAGCGTAATGGGGCGTACGCCTTTCTTCGTAATGAAGGCCGTGAAGAATACGCAAGCCAGGGAACCGACAGAGTAGTAGCTCATGAGGGAGCGGGCAGCCATATCGGGCATCTGGGCAACGGCTACACCGTATTTCGTGAGCCACTGGCTGATCAGATAGAACGTAGCCTGGGAAATGTAACCGTAAATTACGAAGCAAATGCCTTCCAGGTACCATTTGGATTTCGGAATCCACGCAGCGGCAGCTGCATCTTTGCCTTCGTCTTTTGCTTCCTGGGCAGGATTCATGGACGGGAAGGACATTTTCAGCATGACCGGAATGTTGACGGCCAGAATGACGGCAGCTACGATGAAGGACCAGCCGTACCATTCGTTAGAAGCAACGAGGAAGCCAACGAAGAGGGGCAGCAGGAACTGGCCGGCAGAGATGAAGGCTTTCAAGAGGACCGTTGCCGTGCTGGCGCTTTCCGGATACGATTCGATCAGGGCCGGATAGGTGCCGGCATCGAGGAAGGAGTTGGCAATCCCGGCAAGAATACCGAAGATGCAGGCTACCGTCGAAGTCGGACTGAGCAAAATGCCGACGAAGAAAGAAATGTACGTAATCATGCCCAGAACAACGAAGGGTTTACGGCCGTATTTATCAGACAGTTTGCCCGATACGAACAGTACGATCAGGCGGCCGATGCCGAGCATAGAAATAACCCAGGCAACGTCAGCAATGCTGCCCCAACGGGCGGCGAGGGCATCCATGTTCTGCGCGAGAATGATAACACCAATACCATGTACAAAGTAGTTCAGGTAGAGGCTAAGGCACAAGGGGCGGTAGGAATGTGTCTTTTCCATTGGTAATAGTCTCCTTTATATGCGGCTTAAAAAAGCACGTCTTTAATGAAATCTACAGGCATTTCTTTACCTGTCCAGAGTTTGAAGGCAGCGGCGCCCTGGTAAAGCATCATGCCGAGGCCATTGAAGTTTTTGCAGCCTACTTCGTCGCACCATCTCATGAGTTTTGTCTGGCGCGGTGCATAGACCGTATCCATGACGATGAGGTCCGGGCGGAGGTAGGATTTATCAGGAATAGCGACGACGTCTTCGAGCGGTTTCATGCCGCACGATGTGCTGTCGATGTAGATATCAGCGCTATCGAGTTCGGCTTTCAATTTAGCGTGGTCTTCGAGAGGATAAATGTTGACGATGCAGTCTGTGCGTTCACGCAGTTTTTTAACTGTTTCTTCGCCGTGTGCATAGAATTCATCGGCACGGTTGAAGATGGTCAATTCTTTGACGCCGTCGAGGGCAGCCTGTACCTGAATAGCTGTAGCAGCGCCGCCGGCACCGATAACGACCATTTTCTTGCCGACGTATTCAACGCCTTCTTCTTTCAGAGCCTGCATAGCGCCGATGCCGTCTGTAATCGTGCCCGTGAGGACGCCGTTGTCGTTAACGACAGTATTGCAAGCGCCGACGATCTGGGAAGCCGGGGACAGCTTGTCCAGGTACTGCGTGATCGGTCCTTTGTTAGGCATGGATACGTTCCAGCCGCGGACTTTCATAGCGCGCAGGCCTTTTACCGTATCTTCCAGTGTGGAGTTGTCTACTTCGAAGCAAACGTATACATAATCGAGGCCTAATTTTTTGAAGGCTTCGTTGTGCATGGTCGGCGACATGCTGTGACGGATCGGATACGCAATGAGACCGATTAATTCCGTATGACCTGTAACGCGTTCAGTAATAGCAATTTTACCCATAATGGTGTTCCTCCTAAAAGTTATAATAGTAGAAATGTAGTATTGCGTCATGTGTTAAATTTCACATGAGAAAGCCTGATATACCGTTGCCTGGCAACGGGTAGAAAATAAGTACTGACTGCCCGGGGCCATCCCGGAGGATGACCCGGCAGTTAGCAGGTATATGCTTAATCGTCAAAGCCGCCAATCATATCGATGGTATTGACGATGTTGCGGCCGATTTCTGTACCGTGGATAATCTGGCCTGTCTTCAGGCTGTTGCCGTAGTTGCAGAAGGGAATATCGTGTTCTGCAGCATAGGCTCTGAAGGGATCGTCAGCCGGGATATCCGGAACGAGGCCCATACAGATGAAGCCATAGTCAAAGGGATATTCAGCCGTTTCGCCGTTGTGGGAAGCCACGAATTTATCGGGGCAAACCTTCTGCAGGCTCGTACCGAGGTGCATATCGACGGGGTGTGTGGCCAAGAGTTCCTTGAAGGTCGATTTGGAAACGATGTCGGCATCTTTACCGAAGGACGGCATCATTTCGATCATAGCTACGTCTGCTTTGCGGAGCGTGAAGAATTCCATTACGTCCAGGCCTACGGCGCCACAGCCGATGATGACCACTTTTTTGCCTTCCGCATTGGCTGCGTAGTACGGAATATTATCCATGAAACCGTAGATCGATTTGATGTGGGAGCCTTCGACGTCGGTCAGCTCGCGCAGGCCTTCGATAGGCGGCAGCATAGGCTTCGAACCCGTAGCTGCGTAGAGGATATCCGGCTTCAGCTCGTTGAGCAGTTCCTTCGTAGCCGTCGTATTCAGGCGGATCGTCAGGTTCGGCAGGGCTGCTGCACGTTTTTCCAGATAGGCCGGGAGATCTTCGATACGGCTCTTTTCGGGGAAACGGGCAATCTTGCGGGCCAGGCCGCCAACTTCGCCTTCCCGTTCGATCAGGGTTACACGGCAGCCTACTTCAGCGGCTGTACAAGCTGCTTTCAGGCCGGATGTGCCACCGCCGATAACGACGACGTGCAGATCCCGTGTGACTTTACGCTTTTTATAAGCCGTACCGCCGATGATGTCGGGGTTGACTGTGCAGCGGATCGGCTGGGATTTAGCAATACGGTGATCGGCGCAGCCGATGTTACAGGAGATGCATTTATTGATGCAGTCGACTTTGCCGGCCTTGGTTTTACGAACCCAGTCGGGATCGGCAATGAGGCCACGGCCGATAGCCAGGAAGTCTGTTTTGCCTTCGGCAATGATCTGATCGGCAATTTTCGGGTCGCGGATGTTGCCGGAAATGATGACCGGTTTGCCGAATTTCTTTTTGACTGCTTCCGAGAGGTACGCACGCCAGCCGTCGGGCATATCGCATTTATCGATCTGGTACTGAATGGAATCATTGACGGCAGCGGAGACGTTGATAATGTCTACTTCCGGTTCAATGTATTCCAGGAGCTTCAGTGTATCTTCCAGGGTGTTGCCGCCTTCGATGAATTCGTCAGCAGAAATACGGAAGGAAATGGGAACCCATTTGCCGACGGTCTTACGGACGGCTTCAACGACGAGACGGGCGAAGCGGGCACGGTTTTCATAGGAACCACCGAATTCATCTGTCCGCTTGTTGTAAAGAGGCGATAAGAACTGGTCCAGGAGGTACGAATGACCACCGTGGATTTCGACCATATCGAAGCCGGCCTGAATGGCACGCTGGGCAGCTTCGGCATATTTGTCGACAATGGCCAGAATTTCGCTCTTAGTCAGCGGGCGCGGTGCCGGGTTGCCTTCTTTGGAAGGAACCGACGAGGACGATACGGACTGGAGACCGTGCAGGCGTTCCGGATAGGCCGAAGCACCGGCGTGGTTCAACTGGATCGAAGCCAGGGCGCCATACATGTGAATCCGTTCGGCCAATTCGTAGAGGCCGGGAATAAACTGTTTATTATCAATGCGGAGCTGCTTTGTACCGTTCGTTGCCAAGGGATAGTCAATGCAGGCGTTTTCTACGGTAATCAGAGCTGTACCGCCACGGGCACGCAGACCATAGTAGTCTTTCATTTCTTCC
The DNA here is from genome assembly GCF_014269395.1 of Megasphaera hominis. Classification (GTDB taxonomy): domain Bacteria; phylum Bacillota; class Negativicutes; order Veillonellales; family Megasphaeraceae; genus Megasphaera; species Megasphaera hominis. The sequence goes on along the minus strand of NZ_JACOGK010000052.1, from coordinate 1,562 downwards.
GTTACTTCTCCCGTAAAAGAAGCAAGGTTCGAACCCATTGGCGGCATGATGACACGATTGCGGAAGGTCGTGCGTTTTACCGTCAGAGGTTCAAAAATGTGCGGGTAATTCTGACTCATGAATGAGATCCTCCTTAACGAAGTACTATCTATAGTATCCATAGGTTACTATTACAGAAAGTATTGTGAAAAACAGAACTAGATATCTTTGACATCTCACATTATACAGGAAACAAGTAATAGGACAATTTCATAAAAAATGATAAAATTGATACAAGTAAACTATTAATAGGGCAGAGGATACTCTGGCTAAAGGATAAGCCAGACTGGCTCGTTTCGTGAATAAACGGGCAGACAGCCTTTTTAGGCGGGAGAATAAGCCGATTATTTTGTCATAAAAAAATAGGTTTTTCTCTATCAATTAATAGTAAATTACGATATAATCATTAGTAAATGACTATTGATAAAAGAACTTTTATCACATAACATGCACAACATATATAACTAGGAGCCTATTATGAATTTAAAGCAATTACAGTATTTTCAGACCCTGTCTGAGACCGAGCATTACCGTAAAGCCGCTGAGCGCCTGTATATTACAGAACCCAGCCTGAACCGCGCTGTGCGGGATTTGGAGAAAGAACTGGGCATCCAGCTCTTTGAAAAGCGGGGCCGTAATATTTATCTCAACAAATATGGCCGCCTCTTCTTGCCCTATGTGACGCGCTCCCTGCAGGAACTCGACCGGGGTATATCATTACTAAAAGCCTATACCAGACCGGATCAGGGTACGATTACCCTGGGCTTTATTTATACCATGGGCTATACGATGGTGCCGGAAATGATTACCCAGTTCCGGGGAATCCCGGAAAATGAAAAGATTTCCTTTGACTTCCGGCAAGGCACGACGGCTTCCTTGATTAAGGAGCTGAAAGAAGAAAAAATAGATGTCGTTCTTTGCTCAGCTATTGAAAATGAACCGGATATCCTCTTTTATCCCGTAGCGGAGGAAGACCTGGTCGTAGCCGTACCCAAAGGGCACGCCTTGAGTAATCGCGGCTCTGTATCGTTAAAAGAACTGGAGCCGTACCCGTTCATTTCCTTCAGCAAAAACAGCGGCCTCTACAAGATGACGCATAAATTGCTGGAACAGGCCGATTCCCATCCGAAGACCATTTGTCACGTTGAAGAAGATAATGCCATGGCCGGCTTTGTGGCCGCCGGGTACGGGGTGGCTATTATGCCTGATTTTTACACCTTAAAGCATTATGAGCTTGAGCGTATTCCCATTGCCGATCCCTTTGAACGGCGCTATCTCTATTTGGCCGTTTATAAGCATGCCCATGTACTGCCGGTAGTCGATCGGTTTCGTAATTTTCTTCTTTCCCGCTGGGCCCGTAACGGCAGCCTGTAAGCACACAAAAAGCCCCGCTTTTCCTTTGTGTGATATGCTCCCTTCTAGGTAGACATGAGAAATAATAAAATCTCACTCTACTTGGAAGGGAGCATTTAATATGCATAGAACTAAGGTTTGTGCAGAAGAAAAACTACATACGGTGCTAG
>NZ_JACOGK010000051.1 GCF_014269395.1 Megasphaera hominis | reverse complement strand
TGCAATGATTGAAGATTACATTGGCTATTACAATACTAAGCGTTTACAGAGAAAACTGGGTGTAGTAACCCCGATGGAAAAGCACAATAACTATTACGTGGCAGCATAAAAACTGCCACCGGATATCGGTGGCAGTAATAAGTACATGTTTTATTTTTTGCTCTGTCTACTTGACGGGGAGCGGTTCAGGGATGGTGTGGCTGTTTTTGTTGTGATAAATGGGGCAGTTGCTTTTGCCGGTTTCCATGCTACAATGGAAAAAATACGAGAAACCAGTGAGGTGACAGTATGCCAACGGTATTGAAGCGGATTCAGCCGGCTGTTATAAAATATGCACAAATTATCGAACAGGTAACGCGTGTCGATGTAGAAATCGTCGATACGCGCCTGGACCGCATTGCCGGTACAGGTATCAAGAATACGAATATCAGCAAGAGCATGGCTAACGAAGGACGCATTTATAACTATGTACTGCAAACGGGAGAGACTTGCTATATAGATAATCCCAAGGAAAATGAATTGTGCCGCTATTGCTCCCAAAAGGAGGAATGTCATGAACTGACGGAATTGGCTATGCCCATTACGCTAGGGGAAGAACGGATTGGTGTTATTGGCCTTATTTGTTTTAACCAGGCGGCTCAGGCGCGGGTTGCTGCCAACGTCACGGCCTATCGGGAATTTACCAAGACGATTGCTGATTTCATCAGCACGAAGGCTTACGAATACCAGGAATCCTTGCGTACGAAGCAGACCATGGATGTTCTCAATGAGGTTATCAGCCACGTTGCCGAAGGGGTTTTGCTATTGCGTCAGGATGGCCGTGTCCAGGGTGCCAATACGAGCGCTGTCAACCAGTTGCCAGGTATAGAACTCTTAGGACATACGGTGACCATTAAAGAAACGGGTGACACTATCCTGGACCAGAAGGAATATGCCATTTCGGCCAATGACCGGACAATCGTATGTTACGGTGAAATGATTACGATTGATTCGCCCTTAGCCGGGTATGATCATATTTTTCTGTTCAACAATCTGAAAAATGTAAAATCGTCTATCTATCAATTGACCAACCTCGATCAGGAACAGGGAGTAAGCCAGATCATTGGCCAGGCCGACAATATGCGCCAGTTGAAAAAGCAGATCCGGAAAGTAGCTGACTCATCATCGACCGTACTCATTACCGGCGAAAGCGGTGTCGGCAAGGGCCTCATCGCCCGGGTCATCCACAGTGAAGGCGCCCGTAAGGATAAACCCTTTGTGTCGGTCAATTGTGGTGCCATTCCCGATACGCTCTTAGAAAGCGAGCTCTTCGGCTATGTCAAAGGTGCTTTTACCGGTGCTGACCCGCGCGGCAAAATCGGCAAATTTGAAATGGCCGACAAGGGAACCATTTTTCTCGACGAAATCGGCGATATGCCCTTGTATTTGCAAGTAAAGCTCTTGAGTGTATTACAAGACCGTAAGCTATCCCGTATCGGTTCCAATCAAATCATCGACATCGACGTGCGCGTCATTGCCGCGACCAATAAAGATCTGGTCACGCTGATCCGGGAAAACAAGTTCCGCCGCGACCTCTATTACCGGTTGAATGTCATCCCCTTGCTCATACCACCTTTACGGGAACGGAAGGAAGATATTCCAGCCTTAATCCAGCTGCTGCTCAAGAAATACAGCCGCCTTTTCTCCCGTAGCACCATGACCATGGAGCCGCACACACTGCAGATTCTAAAAGAATACTCTTGGCCGGGCAATGTGCGGGAGCTGGAAAATACCATCGAGTTCATGGTCAACATGTCAGATTCAGGTGTCCTGACGACGCAATGCTTGCCGGAAAATATCCGCCACTATCACGATGCGGGACTTCCCTCGGATCACCCGGCTGAAGAAGAAACCGCCCAGGCCGGGAATGAAGGGATTGTCAAGCTAAAAGATCTGGAAAAAGAAGCCATCCTGCACGCCCTATCCGTCTGTGGCGAAACCATGGAAGGTAAGCAGGAAGCTGCGAAACGGCTGGGCATTGGCATTGCCACGTTATATCGGAAACTGGAAAAGTATCGCTAAGTACAGAACAAAACGCAGTCAATTATTATCGTTTTGATAAATCATTATGATAATGATAGGCTGCGCTTTTTTTTATTTTATGCGCTGATTTCCCGAGAAAACGCTTAAAATGGCCTTTTGTAACACACACAAATATTGGCACGATTATTTCATATATACAGGTAAAGAACAACATACATATACGCAGGAAGATATACATAGGAAAGGAGAGAAGCCTGGCTAAAAAAATGGCTGGTGCCCGGAATAGGAATGTCTAGTCGAAGCATCCTGTTCCGGTCAGATGGAAAGACTAGCGTAATAGAACGTGAAGTAGCATCTGCTTTTTTAGAAAAAGATCGTAAGGAGCGTCAATTATGGAAATTATGGAAATTATTCAGTACCTGAACAATATCTTTTGGGGCTGGCTCGTGGCAGGACTTTTACTTTGTACGGGGATTTATCTTACGTGTCGCCTTCATTTTCCGCAAATACGGTATTTTACCCGTTTATTTAGCAACCTGAAAGCAAGCCTGCATAGTAATGAAAATGAATCCGGTAGTATCAGTGGGTTTGCAGCTCTTTGCTCCGCCTTGGGAGGGCAAGTAGGAACCGGCTGTTTTGTTGGGGTTGCAACGGCCATTGCGTCCGGTGGTCCCGGTGCCGTCTTTTGGATGTGGATGACAGCTCTCCTGGGCATGCCTATCAGCTTTGCCGAAGCGACCTTGGCCCAGCTCTTCCGGGAAAAGAATCCCGATGGTACGTATCGCGGTGGTCCGGCCTATTATATGGAAAAAGGTATGCACAGTCACGTCTTGTCCGTATTGCTTTCTGTGAGTATCATGATTGGCATGGGCGTGTTTGACTTTATGGTGCAAACCAATTCGGTCTCCCTGGCCGTTACAGGCGTTGTGGATATTTCCCCCCTCTTTGCCGGTATGGTCCTGCTCCTTTTTGTAGGCCTGGTCATTTTTGGCGGGATTAAGCGACTGTCAAAAGTCGCGTCGACGATTGTTCCCTTTGTTGCCATGGGGTATCTTGTAATGGCTGTTTATGTTGTGCTTACTCATTTTTCTTTATTGCCAGGGATGATTGAAACGATTTTCTCGTCAGCCTTCAACTTTCAGTCTGCAGCGGGTGGTGCTGCCGGCTATACGATGCAGGAAGCCTTTCGCTATGGTGTAGCCCGCGGGCTTTTTACCAATGATGCCGGTAAAGGGACAGCTCCCAGTATGCATGCGACAGCCATTGTTCCGCATCCGGTGAACCAGGGCTTTGCAGCCATGCTGGGGACTTTCATTACGACGATCATTATTTGCAGTTGTACTGCCTTTTGCATTCTGCTTTCGGGGCAAATAGGCTCCGGTGAAACGGGTATTGCCCTTACCCAAAGTGCCTTTGAAAGCAATTTGGGACCTATGGGACGCTGGGCCATATTCCTGCCCATGACCTTGTTTGGCTTTACGACGCTCTTGGCGGATAATTACTATGGAGAAGTTAACTTGAGACATTTGGTGCAGTCCCCAAAAGCAGTGCTGGTCTATCGCGTCATTTGCTGCGGCCTCGTCCTGGTCGGTGCCGTCGCGCCGGTTCCTGTTGTCTGGGAATTGGTAGACTTTGCCAGTGCCTTTATGGTGTTCTTTAATGCTATCGCACTTTGGGGCTTATCTAAATATGTCATCTATATTTTAAAGGATTACGCTGGTCAATCTGCCCGGGGCAAGACACCCTGTTGGCAACCTGATCAAGATGTTACCAAGCTGGATCTTGGCAAGTGCTCCGATGAACAGGAAGTAACAAAACCGGATTTTAGTCACTGATCCAAGGAGCCGTATGCTAATTCATTTTTATAAAATAGCACGTATAATGAAGTGCAAATCACGGAAGGAGTACACACTATGTCCTATGAACTTGTTTCCTTAACCCGGCCACAACACGGCCAGGATGTTTCCGCTTTTGGTTATGAAAAGGCGAAGGAAGCGCAGGCGTTCCATCGTAGCTTTCCCGGTTATGAAGCTACGCCGCTTATTTCTCTGTCCCATTTGGCCCAGGCACTGGGCGTGCAGTCCATTCACGTAAAGGATGAAAGCAAACGCTTCGGTCTCAATGCCTTCAAAGGCCTGGGTGGCAGCTTTTGTATTGGCACATACATTGCTCAAAAATTGGGCATTCCCTTGCCGGAGCTGCCGTATGACCGGCTGATCAGTCAGGAAATAGCTGACAAATTGGGGAAACTTACCTTCGTTACGGCAACAGATGGTAACCATGGCCGGGGTATTGCCTGGACGGCAAAGCAGCTGCACCAGAACTGCGTCGTCTATATGCCTAAAGGGAGCGCACCGGAACGGCTGCATAATATTCAGGCCTTGGGGGCAAACGCAGAAATCACAGCGTTATCGTACGATGATGCCGTTCGTTTTGCCAGTGAACAGGCAGAAAAAAACGGCTGGGTTCTCGTGCAGGATACGGACTGGGAAGGATATACAGAAATCCCCGGCCATATTATGCAGGGATATACGACTATGGCTTATGAAATTGTGCAGCAGCTGGCAGGCATCCGTCCGACACATATTTTCCTTCAGGCCGGTGTCGGTGCTATGAGTGGGGCCATGACAGGCTTCTTTGCCGATTATTATGGTGATGGACCTGATGCGCCCATTGTAACGATTGTCGAACCGGAAAAGGCCAACTGCATCTATGCGACAGCAAAGGCCAATGATGGACAGCTGCATCCTGTAACGACCGAGATGGATACGATTATGGCCGGACTGGCTTGCGGTGTGCCTTGCACGACGGGCTGGCGTATTCTCCATGATCATGCCGATCATTTTGCCTCCGTTCCGGATGCTACGGCAGCCGATGGCATGCGTGTTCTGGGCAATCCCCTGCCAGGCGATACAGCCGTTATTTCCGGTGAAAGCGGAGCTGCTACGACGGGGTTTGTCTATGATGTCCTCTCGAAAGACAGCCTGCAGGCTATGAAACAGCAGTTAGGTCTTACTGCAGACAGCCGCATACTCTGTATTTCTACTGAAGGAGACACAGATAAAGAAAATTATCGCCGTATCGTCTGGGAAGGAAAATACCCATCCCGCTAAGGCTATACTATATTGAATTAAACAAAGGAGCATGTATTATGACGAAAGAAGTAATTGTTACGACCAAAGCACCGGCCGCTATCGGCCCCTATTCCCAGGCCATCACGTATAATGGCGTCGTTTATACGTCAGGCCAGCTGCCCATCGATATGCGGACCGGCGCTTTCCCGGCCACTGTACAGGAACAGACCAAGGCCTCCATTGAAAATGTAAAAGCCATTCTCGAACAAGCCGGCTGCAGTCTGGCTGATGTCATCAAGACGACGGTTTTTATCAGCGATATGAATAACTTCGGGGCTGTAAACGAAGTATATGCCCAGTATTTCTCGGAACCTTTTCCCGCCCGGTCGTGCGTAGAAGTAGCCCGGCTGCCAAAGGATGCCTTGGTTGAAATTGAAGTAGTGGCAGCAGCCCGTACGTAATGCAAATCCCTCTGTCTGTTCAGGCAGGGGGATTTTTTCAGGTATATGCCGGTTGTTTTTCTTTCTGTACAGTCATGGTATAATACGGGAGAACCAGAAAAGAAAACATAGCAGCAGTAGTTTACTATTCTATATAGTGCAGGTTCTTTTGATACGACAGGTACAGAGTACCTGGGAAAGAAGGCAGATACATTGCAACCTTTATATTACGATATTGGTCTCAACCTCTTTACACGGTCCTTCCCGGATCCGGAAAAAATCTTTGCCGATGCGGCAGAGGCAGGGATTTGCTGCATCCTCACGGGGTCAGAAGCACGGGAAAACCGTTTGGTCTCGGACTTTGTCAAAACCCATGACGCCTACGGTACAGCAGGTATTCATCCCCATGCAGCCGATGAAGCGACGCTTGCTGATATAGACGAAATCCGGCAGATTATCACGCGTAATGACCGCGTTGTCGCCGTTGGGGAAACCGGCCTCGACTACGACCACATGTATTCCAAAAAGGAAAACCAGCAGTTTTATTTTTCCCGCCTTATTGAACTGGCGGAAGAGCTGCATAAGCCCATGTTTCTCCATGAACGGGATGCGGCTGATGATTTCATCGCTGCCTTCAAGGGCCATGAAGACCTGTGCTCCCGTTCGGTCGTTCATTGTTATACTGGCGATAAAGAAACGCTCCAGCGCCTCCTTGCTATGGGGTTTTATATTGGCATTACGGGCTGGATTTGTGATGAACGGCGGGGCGGTCCGTTACAGGACGCCGTATCTATACTGCCTCTCGACAGGGTTCTCTTGGAAACGGATGCTCCCTACTTGACGCCGCGAGGCTTTCATTTACCGCGGACGAATGTACCGCAAAATATTACGTACGTCGCTCAGACCTTGGCCGGGTACATGCATGCCGATCAGGAAGAGCTCGTATGCCAGGCCAGAAAAAATACAGAAACACTCTTTGCCTTACCGTAAAGACGCCAAAAGGGACCGCCTGTTGCAGACGGTCTTTTTTTGTTGTTTCTGCCAGGTGGAGAAATGCCTTGCATGCACGGCCGTTACCATGTATGATAAAGATGGGTTATTATGTAAGAAGAGAGGATATAGTATGACGAAACATGCAGATCATTATAATCGTAATTTAGCGTGCCCTGCGTGCGGCAAAAAAAGCCGCTTTAAAATATGGGATCGCATTTATACGGATAAAGTACCGGAATTGAAGGACCAGGTACGTGATTTATCCCTGTTTCATTTTGTTTGTCCTGCTTGTGGCCAGGAAACGTATTTGGATTATGATTTCCTTTACGTACAAAACGATGTGCGTCTGGTCATTTATTACGCACCCGGCGGTGGCGATATTTCTGCCATGCACGAATCGCTGCAAAAGCCGGAATATGCGTTTATGCAGTCCTATCAGTATCGCCTGATCCGCACGCGGGCCCGCCTTTTGGAAACGCTGGCCATTTTTGATGCGGCTCTGGATGACCGGGTGCTGGAAATCATGAAGGTCATGCTCCGGTCCTGGCTGGCTGCCCAGGCAGAGCCCATTCATGCTGATTTAGTGGAATTTACCTTTGCCGGCGGGAAAAAAGCCTTCCATTTTGCTGATACGCAGAAAGGCAATTCTGGCATTTTGCCCTTTGAAGGCGGCGTAGAACAAACTTATAAGGCGTTGGCACAGGATTTAGAGCCCCTGCTGGCGAAAGAAGAAACCTTGACTTTCGATCAGGCATGGGCCGTGTCATTCGTTCAACAGCATCAGGATTTGTTTGCCTGACCGTTTTATATACGATGGCCTGACCTGTTTTGTCCGTCATACAGTACGAAATAGGTCGGGCAAGTGGAGGATTACATGAATATTGCGCAATATGTAAAAGCAAAAAGCCTGGAAGAGGCTTGGGAGCTGAATCAAAAGAAAACAGCCGTCGTTTTTGGCGGTGGCTGTTGGCTGCGCTTATCGCCGCAGCGACGGATTCAGACGGCCATTGATTTGTCCGGACTGGGCCTGGATACGATGACAGAAACGGACACGGCTATCCACTTGGGGGCCATGGTGACCCTGCGCCAGCTCGAAACAGCGCCGGCACTCCTGACTGCTACAGATGGCGCCATAAAAGAAGCCCTGCGTCATATTGTCGGCGTGCAGTTTCGCAATCTGGCCACTGTAGGCGGCAGTATTTTCGGCCGTTTTGGCTTTTCTGACGTGCTAACTCTGTTTTTGACGCTTGAAGCAGAAGTAGAATTACACCGCGGCGGCCGCATGCCCCTGGCTGAATTTGCCAAGCAGGGCGGTGGCAACGATATACTGACGCAGATTATCATCCCCAAGAAAAAACGCCGCACGGCCTATACGTCACTCCGTCTGAATGCCACGGATTTTCCCATCCTGGCCTGTTCTGTCGTACGCACAGCAGATACGCTGCTTTGTGCTGTCGGTGCCCGGCCGGCCCGGGCTGAGGTACGCGCCTTTGAGGGTACACGGGGACTGACCGAAGCGGATGCCACTGCTGTCGCAACAGAAGTGGCTGCCTCTATGAACTTTGAAGACAATACGCGCGGTTCTGCAGCGTACCGGCGTGATATGGCTGTAGAACTGTGCCGCCGTCTGCTCTTACAGACAGGGAAGGAGGAAGCCTGATGAAGATAGAATATTGGCTCAATGGCCGTAAAGAACAGGCTGAAATCGATGCGGGCCTGATGCTCCTCGACTTTTTACGTGACCATGGCTGTTACAGCGTCAAGTGCGGCTGTGAAACGACGGCGTGCGGACTCTGTACGGTCTGGCTTAATGAAAAGCCCGTCCTCTCCTGTGCGGTCCTGGCTGCCCGTATTGATGGCCAGCATGTAACGACACTAGAAGGCTTGCAGGACGAAGCAAAAGAATTTGCCCAATACATGGCCAGCGAGGGCAGTGACCAGTGTGGCTATTGCAATCCGGGTTTCGTCATGAATGTCCTGTCTATGGTACGGGAGCTAAGCGATACACCGACGGAAGCAGAAATCAAAGAATACCTGGCAGGCAATCTCTGCCGCTGTACAGGCTACGTAAGCCATATGCGCGTGTTGCGCCGCTATTTGGCTGCTAAGGGAAAAGAGGTGCAGGACGCATGAAATCAGTCAATCAAGCCGTTATGAAAAAGGATGCCCTGCCGCTCATTACAGGGAAACCGGTCTACACCGGCGATTTGGCACCCAAGGACTGTCTCATCGTCAAGGCCTTGCGCAGTCCTCATGCCCGGGCTATCGTGCGCAGCGTCAATAAGACGGCTGCCCTCAAGGTACCTGGTATCGAATGTATCCTTACCGCCGAAGATGCGCCGAAAAAGCGCTTTACCATTGCCGGTCAGACCTATCCGGAGCTGAGTCCCTACGACCGGCTTATCTTAGATAAACAGATCCGCTTTGTCGGCGATCCTGTAGCGCTCGTTGCCGGCAAGGATGCAGCGTGTGTAGATAAGGCCCTGCGCATGATCAAGGTCGACTACGAAGTACAGGAACCGCTCCTCGATTTCCGTCAGGCCGTAGATAATCCTATCGTCGTCCATCCCGAAGACGACTGGAACCCCATGGTTCCCGTAGGCGGCGATAACAAGCGCAATATCATCGCCCAGGATAAGGAAGACTGGGGCGATGTAGACGGAACCTTTGCTGACAGCGATGTTATCGTCGATCATGTATACCATACAAAGCAGGCCCAGCAGTCCATGATGGAACCGTTCCAGGCCTTTACGGAACTCGATCCCTATGGCCGTCTGGTCATCGTCAGCTCCACACAGATTCCGTTCCACGTACGCCGTATTGTCGCGACGGCCTTGGAAATTCCTAAATCCCGCGTGCGCGTCATTAAACCCCGTATCGGCGGTGGCTTTGGTGCCAAGCAGACGGCCGTTATGGAATGCTATCCGGCACTGGTCACGATGGTCACGGGCAAACGGGCCTACATGCTCTATACGCGTGAAGAATCGCAGACCGTTTCGTCACCGCGGCACGAAGCAGAAATCCACGTGCGCATCGGCGCGTCTAAGGAAGGGCACATCCGCGTCATTTCCGTCGAGGCCCTCTGGAATGGCGGCGCCTACAGCGATCACAGCCCGACAACGGTTACCCTGGCCGGTCATAAATCGATTCCGGTGTACAATCATACGGAGGCCTTCCGTTTTAACTATACGGCTGTCTATTCCAATACGATTGCTGCCGGTGCGTATCGCGGCTACGGTGCTACACAGGGGCTCTTTGCGGTAGAATCAGCTGTTAATGAGCTGGCAGAAAAACTGGGCATCGATCCGGTAACGCTGCGTCTGAAAAATATCGTTCATGAAGGGGACGTCATGCCGGCTTATTTCAATGAAACAGCCAGGAGCTGCAACCTTGAAGCCTGCCTGATGCGGACCTTGGAACTCATCGACTGGAAACACAATTATCCCCGCCGTGTCCTGCCTAATGGCAAGATTCGCGCAGCCGGCCTGGCCCTGGCTATGCAGGGCTCGGCTATTTCTAACGTCGACGTCGCCTCGGCAACCATCAAGGTCAATGACGATGGCTTCTACACCCTCGATATCGGTGCTACCGATATGGGCACCGGCTGTGATACGATTCTGGCCCAGATTGCGGCAGAAGCACTGGAATGTCCCGTCGATGAAGTAGTCACCCACGGGGTAGATACGGATACGTCTCCCTATGACAGTGGCTCCTATGCGTCGTCGACGACGTATCTCACGGGCATGGCCGTCTATAAGACGTGCCAGACGCTCATTGAAAAAATGAAGGAAAAGGCAGCCCGTATGCTCGGTGACGTCAAGGCGGAAGACCTGGATTTTACAGGCGATGCTATCATCGACAGAGCGACAGGACGTCAGGTAACGCGTAAAGAACTGGGCAATGCCGCCATGATTACCAATGATATAGCCTTAGAAGCGACGGAAACCCATTTTTCTCCCGTATCACCACCACCGTATATGGCCGGTGCTGCCGTCGTCGATGTTGATCCCGGCACGGGTGAAATTACGCTCGTCGATTATGCTGCTGTCGTCGATTGCGGTACGGTCATCAATCCGGCTTTGGCCCGCGTACAGGCTGAAGGCGGTTTGGTGCAGGGCATTGGCATGACGCTTACGGAAGATGTCATTATGGATAAGCGTGGGCGGCTGCAGACGAACTCTTTTATGCAGTATCGTATTCCGACACGTCAGGATGTTTGCGATATCAAGGTTGAGTTTGCGCCGAGCTATGAACCGACTGGCCCGTATGGGGCTAAGTCCATTGGTGAAATTGTCATCAATACGCCGGGCCCGGCCATTGCCGAAGCGGTCCATCAGGCAACAGGCGTGTATTTTAGGGAACTGCCGATTACAGCAGAAAAAGTATATAAAGGCTTAAAGGCCAAGAAAGAAGAATAATAGCAGCGAATCAGCTCCGGCCTGCAGGCGGAGCTGATTTTTTTAAAAGGAGCGTGGACGTAAATGGATACACATACCTTGCCTTTAGCAGGCGTGCAGGTCGTCGATTTATCTACATACGCGGCTGTGCCGGCAGCAGCCCGTATACTGGCTGACTGGGGTGCTGACGTCATTAAAGTGGAATCCTTGCAGGGCGATGCCTGGCGCCATTACGGCGATATTGCAGAGGTGCCCTGTACAGATGAAGAAAATCCCTGCTGGGACGTAAGCAACAGCAACAAACGCGGCCTGGCCTTGAATCTGCGCACAGCGGCAGGCCAGACTATCCTGCATCGTTTGCTGGCCCGGGCTGATGTGTTCGTAAGCAATTATCGTATGGCAGCCTTAGAGGGCTTGCACGTCACTTATGAAGAACTGCACGAGCAATACCCCCGTTTGGTCTGGGGCCACCTGAGTGGCTATGGTCCTGTAGGACCGGAAGCAAAACGGCCGGGCTTTGATATTGCCGCCTTTTGGGCCCGTAGTGGTCTCATGCAGGATTATAGCAGCCCTGGTGAACCACCGCTCATGCCATTTCATGCATTTGGCGATATGACGACCGGCTCAGTTATGGTGGGTGGCTTGTGTGCTGCCTTATATAAGCAGCTGCGTACAGGTATAGGTGATAAAGTAGAATTATCCTTGTTGGGAACTGCGACCTGGCTCATGGCGATGCCTGCTGTTGCAGCACAACCCGCCTATGGTAATACGTATCCGCGCGAGCGCTATGAGCAGCCTAGTCCGGTCTGCATTCCCTATCAATGTGCCGATGGAGAATGGCTGGAACTCTGTATTATGGAATATGAACGCTATCGTGTACCCTTTCTTACCTTGTTAGGGCTGGAAAGGCTCTTAGACGATGAACGGTTTACTACGTTTTATTCGATCCAAGTGCATGCCCGGGAATTTGTCAGCCTCGTACAGGAAGCATTTTTAAAGAAAACACGGGATGAATGGGGCCCCTTATTGTCAGCCGCTGATATAGTATATGACAAGATAAGCCATTTTAAGGATATTACAGAGTGCGAACAGGCCTGGGCTAATGGCTATGTATATACACGTAAGTTTCCTAACGGCCATACGGCTGTATTGCCTAAGCCACCCATCCAGTTTCAAGATAAAGATACGGTACCGCAAGCAGCGCCTTTGTTAGGAGAACATACGCGGGACATACTGTTGGAATACGGATATACGGAAGCCGAGATCGAGGCACTTATAAAAGAGCACGTTGTCCACGCGTGACACCTGGCTGGGATGATAGGCCTGTTTCTGTCTGCGTAAGGCAGAACAGGCCCATCATCTCTTGACAAATATGTATAAGTGGTGGTACTATATATAAACAGCTATTGCGGACGTGCGAAAGAATGAATAAGCAAGAAGTGCAAGTTCTATTTTTTTGTGTCTTTTTACTGTGTGTCAGTGTGTTTGCTATTGTCTTTTTCTGTTTTAAAAGTTCTTCAAAAAAAGTGCTTGACAGAGAAGGGAGCAAATGATATACT
>NZ_JACOGK010000050.1 GCF_014269395.1 Megasphaera hominis | reverse complement strand
TACTTCTCCAAGTTGATTCCCTCCATGAATCTGTTGAAAACCAACACCGGATCGCAAATATCCAGAAAATCTGAAATATATAGTGGCAAAATTGCCTGTTTTGGTTTAGAATAATTAGTGGTTGAATTTTTCATTGGTTATGTAAATTTTACCACAAAAGGAGGTCCGCTGACTCGAAAGAGTCGGTGGACCTCCTTTGTTATTTGGGTCCGTGTTATTTCACAGCCCCTTTTGTATTATAAAAAAGGATTTTTGCAAGTTTTACATAAAAAAGCAAGGTAATATCTCTGTCCTATGGTACAATAGAACGGAACGAGATTGCAAAAGGAGTGATTTTTATGGCAAACAAGGAAATGTATACCCTGGGCTCACAGAGCTCAGTGATTCGCGAATTATTTTCGTATGGCCAGGAACAGGCTGCTAAAGTAGGCAAAGAAAATGTCTTTGATTTTAGTATCGGCAATCCGACCGTACCGGCCCCGGCCTGCATCAGGGAATCCATTGCTGAGATTATGGCTACGCGGGAATCGGCAGCGATTCACGGGTATACGGCAGCTTCCGGTGATACGGCTGTCCGCCAGGGCTTAGCCCAATATATGAATGATACGTATGATGCGCACGTTAAGGCCGATAATTTTTATATGACCTGTGGCGCAGCGGCATCGTTGACGATTACCTTGAAAGCCATTGTCGAAGCGCCAGAGGATGAAGTGCTGGTCATTGCTCCGTTTTTCCCGGAATACACTGTATTCATTGAAAATGCCGGTGCTCATGCCGTTATTCTGCCGCCGGATACGGAACATTTCCAGATCTCCCTGGAAAATTTGGAAAAGGCCATTACGCCCCATACGCGGGCGATTATCGTCAACTCACCGAACAACCCGGCCGGTACGGTCTATTCGGCTGATACGTATACAAAAATGGCCGATATCTTAACGAAGAAATCGGCAGAAATAGGCCATGCTATTTATCTTATTTCTGACGAACCATATAGAGAAATCATTTATGACGGCCTGCCCATTCTCTATGTACCAAAGTTCTACGCCAATACGATTGTCTGCTACTCGTACAGTAAATCCTTGAGCCTGCCGGGTGAACGCATTGGCTATATTCTCGTACCGGATTCCGTAAGCGATAAAGATGTTTATCCTGCCGTCTGCGGTGCCGGCCGGGCCATGGGCTTTGTGTGTGCTCCGCACCTCTTCCAGGACGTCGTTTTAAAATGCCTGGGCCAGACGAGCGATATGAATATTTACGACGAAAACCGTAAACTCTTATATAATGGCCTGGAAGAAATGGGCTATGACTGCGTCTATCCGCAAGGCGCATTCTATCTTTTCGTCAAGTCGCCGGAACCGGATGCCAATGCCTTTTCGGAAAAGGCCAAGGCCCTGAATCTGCTCATCGTACCGGCAGACAGTTTCGGCTGCCCTGGCTACGTACGGATTTCCTATTGCGTAGAAGCCGATATGATCAAACGGAGCTTCCCGGCCTTTAAAAAGCTCATAGAACAGTATACGTAACACGTGTCTGCCGTTCATAGAAAAAAGCTGTCCTTTTGGGGCAGCTTTTTTGTTACACAGCCTATTATTTTTTTAAGCGGTTGAAGATGGTCTGCCGTGATACGTGAAGCAGCTTGGCAATTTCCGTCTGGGTATAGCCTTGTTCCATTAAATCGCGAATGACAAGCTGCTGGATAGCCGTTTCCAAATGCTTCATATCAAGGGCTACCGTGCCGGGGGCCAGGAGATGCTCCGTTCCTTCGTTAGCTGGCGCATCAAAGAGATAGCTGTACGTACGGTCTCCGGTTTCACCGAAAATGTGGTACCGCAGGGCAGCGCTGTATAATTCCCGTATATTGCCCCACCAGTGGTGCTGCAATAAGGTTTGCCGCAGGTTTTCCGGGAGTTCCTTTGGGGATTCGCCCAAGGATTGCAAAAAGAAGGAAAAAAGATAGGGAATATCGGCAGGCCTGTCGTTTAAAGGGGGTAAATTCAGCTTCAGCGTGTTAATGCGAAAAAAGAGATCCCGCCTAAAGGTCCCGGCCTGGACAGCAGCGAGAATATCGGCATTACTGGCAGAGATGATGCGGATGTCTAAGGGGATGATGTAGTCGGAGCCGATGCGCATGACCTGTTTGGTTTCCAGTACGCGCAGCAGCTTGGACTGGATGTTAGGTGACATGCTGTTGATTTCATCCAGAAAAATCGTTCCTTTATGGGCCATTTCAAACAGTCCTGCCTTGCCTTCCTTGCGGGCACCTGTAAAGGCACCGCCGGCGTAGCCGAAGAGCTCGCTTTCCAGCAGGTCCGGAGGCAGGGCCGCACAGTTAATGGCCACAAAGGGCCCGTTGTGGCGGGGACCGGCGTTGTGGATGCTCTGGGCGAAGAGCTCCTTGCCCGTACCGCTTTCGCCTTGAATCAGGACCGGTGCGTTGTACGTAGCCATGAGCCTGGCCTGGGCAATAGTCTGCTTCATGTGTGCATCGGCCGTATGGATATCTGAAAAGCAGTGCGTTGCCTCCAGGCCTGTACGCGATAGTTTATAGCGGATATTTTTTTCCAGACGCTGTAATTCCGTTACGTCCCGCAACGTCAGGATGTATTGCCGTTCCTGGCCGGAAATGAAGGAGTCGGAATTGGCGACGAGTGTATACGGCGGCTGGTGGATGATACGGTCTTTGAAGGACGGCTTGGTTCCTTCGTGCCAATCGGGAAAAATGGTGCGTATATTTTCTGTATCTGCCGGAATGCCGAGGAAAATAGAGGCCTGCCGGTTAATATGGGAAATAGCCCCGCCTGCGCCATAGAGGATGATACCGTCTGTGACATGGGATAAGATCGATTCCAGCGTAGAGAGCTGGCGCCGGTCCTGCCGCTGGAAGCGGACGATGCCCAGGGCATATTGGAAGACCGACAAGAGTGTCGATTCGCTTGGCCTGATGGGAAAGACGGGCAAGGGCACGATGTTGGCAATCTGGGGCAAGAGGGTGCAGCCGACGATGGCGGTATCCGGCGTAATGGGAATATCCTGAATACGCGCCAGAAGCTGGTCGTACGTATCATCAATGCTGTAGGGCTCGTGTATGATGAGCTTAGCCCGCAGGTCTGGCGGACAAATATCAGGATTAAAAATGAAATGCTTGTTGAGGAGGAGATGTATTTTTTTGTATCTGCTGGCCTGACGCAGCGTATACAGGGCATCGTAGGTAGAACTGTACAAGCAGAGAATGGGAATCTCGTGAATCGCTGCCGACAAAATTTGGTACGAGCCACTATTGGTGATGATGACCTTGGCGCCGGCCCGGACCATGTGCTGTGCCTGTGCAACCATATGGGGAAAATCGACAATTTCCGTTTTTACCGTCACGGAATCCAGGTCCGGCAAATCGCTGTACGAAGCCAGCATATGGGAAACGGCCTGCTTCATCGTCGTGTCGGCAATAAAAAAGTAAATACTATCCATGGGGAGCACCTCCTGCCTTGCTATATTTTGTGTAAAGTATAGCAAATTTTTTTTACACAGCATAGGTACAGGGACTCTTATTTTGTCAAAAAAGGCCGGAAATCAGGCCTTTTTCTCTTTTCCCAGTTGGCATAGGGATTGCATATACAAGAGTATGCAATAGGAGGAGAAAAGAATCTTGCTTGAACGAGATAGGAGGATCTATGATGAAAAAATTGCTGACCGGCGATGAAGCGGTTGCCAGGGGCCTGTATGAAAGCGGTGTCTCCTTTGCTTCAGCCTATCCGGGTACACCGAGTACGGAAATTTTGGAAAACACAGCCCAATACGATGAAATATACGCCGAATGGGCACCGAATGAAAAAGTCGCAGTAGAAGCGGCCATCGGTGCTTCCATGTCCGGTGTCCGTTCCTTTGCGGCCATGAAGATGGTCGGCCTCAACGTAGCAGCCGACGCTATGTTTACGTTTTCTTACTTACAAATTAACGGGGGCTTTGTCTTTGTCTCGGCCGATGACCCGGGCATGCATTCTTCCCAGGATGAACAGGATAACCGGCACTACGCCAAGGCCATGAAGATCGCCATGTTTGAACCGTCTGATTCCCAGGAATGCCTGGAAATGACAAAGGAAGCCTATCATGTCAGTGAAACCTATGGCGTACCGGTTATGCTCCGCATGACGACGCGTATTTGCCACTCTAAGAGCCTCGTGACAGAAGGGCCGCGCCAGGACGTACCGCCTGTACCGTATGTAAAACAGCGGGAAAAAATGGACGCTGTACCGGCCATTTCCAAACAACGCCGGTACGTCATGGAAGAACGGGAACAGAAGCTAAAGGCCTATGCCGAAACATCACCCTTCAATGCAGAAGAAATGCATGATACGAAAATCGGCATCGTTGCCGCCGGCGCTGCGTATATGTATGCCCGCGACGTCTTAGGCGACCGGGCTTCCTACTTAAAACTGGGCTTTACGTATCCCCTGCCCTTGCAGAAAATCCGTGATTTTGCGGCCAAGGTAGATACGTTGTATGTCGTAGAAGAACTGGATCCGTTTATGGAAGATCAAATCCATGGGGCCGGTATTGCCTGTCACGGCCGTGATGTCATACCGGGCATTGATGAACTGAACCCGAATATCGTCGCTGCCGCCATTTTGCAGCAACAGCGCCAAGGCGTGACCATTCCTGATACGTATGTCGTACCGCGTCCGCCCGCTCTTTGTGCCGGCTGTCCGCACCGCGGCTTTTTCTATGCCTTAGGCAAACGCAAGGACACGGTCATGGTCGGCGATATTGGCTGTTATGCCTTAGGCGGGTCGGAACCGCTCAACGCTAAGGATTTGGCTGTCTGTATGGGCAGCGCCTTTTCTGTCGGCCACGGCCTGAGCCATGGGTTCCAAATGAGCGGCCAGAAAAAGCGAGTCGTCGCCTGCATGGGTGATTCGACCTTCTTCCACACGGGGATCAATTCCCTTACAGATGTCGCCTACAACCATTCCAATACGATCTGTGTTATTCTCGATAACCGCATTACAGGCATGACCGGCCATCAGCAAAATCCCGGTACGGGCTATACGCTCAAAGGGGAACCGACGACGCTGATTGATATTCAAACGGTCGTCCGGGCCTTGGGGATCCAGCATATCCGCACGGTCAACCCGCTGGATTTGCAAGCTATGAATGAGGCACTGGACTGGGCCTATGCCAGAGAAGACGAACCGTCGGTCATCATTACGCGCTGGCCCTGTATCCTGAAAAAATTCAGCCCTGCAGATCAGGCAGAGTTTGATCTCTCTATGCAGCCCTGCGTCGTCCACACGGAAACCTGTATTGGCTGCAGGAAGTGCCTGACTACAGGCTGCCCGGCCCTGCGCTTTAATACGCAGACAAAAAAATCGGAAATCGTTGCCAGTGACTGCACGGGCTGTACGCTGTGCCTACAGGTTTGTCCTGTACAGGCCATTAGCCGGAAGGGGGACAAATGATGCGTGACGTAACCAGTATCCTGCTCGTAGGTGTTGGCGGGCAAGGAACTATTTTAGCCAGTAAAATCCTGACCATAGGCCTTATGGAACAGGGTTACGATGTAAAGATGAGTGAAGTCCATGGCATGAGCCAGCGCGGCGGCAGTGTCAGTACACAAGTGCGTTTTGGCGAAAAGGTATATTCGCCCATTATCGGTGCCGGCATGGCAGATATTCTCGTTTCCTTTGAAGAAATGGAAGCGGCGCGCTATGCCAAATTCCTCAAGCCGGCTGGGAAAATGGTCGTCAATACGACGCAGATTCCGTCGCTGCCCATCTTATCCGGGGCTTGTGAGTATCCGGCCAGGATCATAGACGAATTGAAAAAACACGTGTCCGTACAGGTCGTAGATGCTACGCAGATCGCCGCCGGCCTGGGTAACCCTAAAGGGGCTAACATCGTCCTCTTAGGCGCCTTGGTCGGTGCTTTGGGACTCACGGAG
The DNA here is from genome assembly GCF_014269395.1 of Megasphaera hominis. Lineage (GTDB taxonomy): Bacteria > Bacillota > Negativicutes > Veillonellales > Megasphaeraceae > Megasphaera > Megasphaera hominis. Next base: position 7,624 of record NZ_JACOGK010000050.1, on the reverse strand, counting down.
ATAGACTGGAAAGAGATCATTGCAAAGACAGTCAAACCGGCCTTTGCCGACGTGAATATCAAAGCCTTTGATGCTGGCCTGGCCGCCGTATGATATAATAGACCAATGTGTATATAGGCAGATGCCAGGGCCTTTTGCCTGGCATCTTTCTGTTCAAAGGAGGAAACAACACATTGGCTTTTATGGAAAACAAAGAAAATCTGGTCTGGCGCAAGGGAATACCGGGCAGGGCCAGCGAACGGTATGCCCGGGCAGCCGGTATGACGCCGGAGGAATGGCGGGAAGCTACCCGTTTTAGCGCCATTGATGTGGGCTGGATCATTATGTGTGTCGGCATGTCCTTAGGGGCAGGGATCGTGTTTTTGCCGATCCAGGTGGGCTTATCCGGCTTGCCCGTCTTTTTGCTCGTGGCGCTCCTGGGCTATCCTATTGCCTATGCTCACCAAAAGTTGTATTTGGATGTCTTGGCCAAGTCGGAATTATGCGAGGACTTTGCCGGTATCATTTCCGGCTATTTGGGAAAAAACTGGGGCTTTTTCTTAGGTGCCGTCTATTTTGTCTTTACGACGATCCTGCTCTTTCTCTATTCGACGGCCCTGACTAATGACAGCTCATCCTTCTTGGTGACCTTTGGCGTAACGCAGGAGTCCCTGGCACAGAATGCCTTTTATGGCCTGGCACTCATTTCACTCATGGTCGTCATTGCTTCGCAGAGTGAAAAACTGCTCATGAAGATTTCGTCCGGTATGGTCGTGACGAAGGCCCTGGTCATTGCGGCCCTGGGCCTGCTCATGGTGCAACACTGGGACCTGCTCAACATCATGGTGCCGCCGGATCTGGGCTATGTCATTAAAAATTTCATCGTCATGCTGCCCTTCATTGCCATGTCGATTGAGTTCTTCATCGCCTTAGGGCCGGCGGTCATCTATTTCCGTAAAGAGACGGAGAATAAAGTTGTAGCCCACTATCGCTCTACGCGGATTTATCAGTATGCCTATCTCTTTTTGGTGGGCCTCGTCGTCTTTTATACGGTATCCTTTAACCTGGCGATGGACCACAGTCAGGCTGTTACGGCCTATACGGCCAATATTTCTGCCTTGGCTCTGGCGGCACAGCATATGGATGGCTCAGCCATAAAGATTTTAAATCTCGTCTTGAATATCTTTGCCGTGGTTACGGCCTTCTTTGCCATGTTCCTCTGCTTCCGCGATGCCTGCAGCGGCATGGTACTGAATCTGCTTGGCCGTGTCATGGCGCGCGAAGCCATTCCTAAAAGGCTCATTACCCACGCGACCAGTATTTGCTGCATCCTGCTTTGCTGGGGCGTCATTGCCCTGCGTATACAGGTACTTACCTTTACGCCTCTTTTGGGCGGGCTCATCGGCTTGATTGCCTGCTTCCTGCCCGTTTTTCTGGTTATAAAATTGGATATATTCAAGCAGTATCGTACGTGGAAATTGATTCCTATCGTACTCATGGGAATCATCCTCCTCGTTTCTCCGTTTATGGGGCTGCTTTGAAGGAGCGATGTAGATGGATGTCTATGCGGAATATGAAAAAAAACGCTGTACAGCCCAAGCGGCCGTACAGCTCGTAAAAGACGGGGACTGGGTCGATTACAGCCAGTGTACGTCGTACCCGACGGCCCTCGATAAGGCGCTGGCAGAACGGCGGGATGACCTGCATGATATAAAGGTACGCAACGCCATTACCTGTCATCCCGTAGCGGTACTGGAAAAGGATCCGGAAAACAAGACCTTTACATACAACCTGCTCCATTGCTCGGCCCAGGACCGTACCTACATAGATGCCGGACGGGCTTACCATGAGCCCATGCTGTTTCGCCAGTGCGGCTCGTATTATACGCGCGGTTATGCACCTGTACAGGTAGCTATGATTACCGTCGCGCCCATGGACAGGCAGGGCAATTTTTCCTTCGGCCTGACCAATTGCTGCCAGCCGGAGCTTCTTTCCGTAGCAGAACACATTATTCTCGAGGTCAATCCGGCCATGCCCGTCGTATACGGCCTGGAGGAAGATCATATACATATTTCGGAAGTCGACTGTATCGTAGAAAGCCGGGAACCGCTCAATACATCGCCGAGCCGGGCGCCGGGCGACCTGGACCGGCAAATTGCGGCGCAGATCTTCCCTTATTTGCACGACGGCATGACGCTCCAGCTGGGGATTGGCGGCATGCCCAATGCCTTAGGCGAATTGATCGCCGCGTCTGATCTCAAAGACCTGGGCATGCATACAGAGCTCATGAGCGATGGGTACCTGGCCCTGTACAAAGCCGGCAAGATTACGAACCGCAAGAAAAAACTCCTGCGCGGTAAGGGGATCTTCTCCATTTGCCTGGGCTCTACGGAATTGTATCAGTTCCTGGACCACAGCCAGGAAGTTCTTTCGGCGCCTATGCGCTATGTCAACAGCGTAGAAACGATCCGCCAGCTGGACGACTTCATTTCCATTAACGGCTGCATTGCTGTAGACCTCTACGGCCAGGTCAGCTCCGAATCGGCCGGTACGCGCCAGATCAGCGGGACCGGCGGCCAGCTGGACTTCGTTACCGGCGCCTACGCCGCCCCGCATGGCAAGGCCTTTTTGGCACTGCCCAGCAGCCGTGTCGACAAAAAGGGTGTGCGTCATTCCAACATCCTGCCGTTGTTTACGCAGGGCGATATTATTACGACGCCGCGGACGCAGGCTCCGTATATTGTCACCGAGTATGGCGTCGCCTGCCTGCCGGGACGCACGACGTGGCAGCGGGCTGAGGCACTGATCGCCATTGCGCACCCTGATTTCCGGGAAGATCTGATTCAGGCCGCAGAAAAGCAGCATATTTGGCGGCGCAGCAACAAGCGCTAGTCCGGACATAAAAAACACCAAGCCCTTGGAAAAGAGTCTTGGTGTTTTTGTCGTACCTTCAAATAAAGGCCACAGGTTCCTGATTGTTCATGGAATACCCGTCAGCGTGGGGATCATCTAATTCAGAAAGGGTCATGTCTTCCTGGGGCTGCAGCCGTTTTACAATGCCGCAGGGATTGCGTAAGGACAAGCCCTTGCTGTGACCGGACAGGATCCAGAGAACCTTATAGCCGCCAGGCGTCACGCTCAGCGTTTCTTCGCCCTGGCCATCGGTAAAGTAAATGAGCAGGTCTGTCTTGTGCGCATTGGCATAGGCAAAGACCGGGCTGAAGGCCGTGCCGCCCCGGTACGGGTGGCGTTTTTGCAGATCTCTGAGCGAACGGACGGGATAGGCTTTTTTGATCTGATCGTCGCATTCGAGTACGGTGATTTTCACCTGCATGGAACGGACAATCTGCAATACCTCCTGCATGGCCTGATGGAACTCGGCATCGCTGATACTGCCGCTGACATCGAGGGCGACGATGATGCGGGCCTTGTAATGATGGAGCTCACCCCGCAGATCCAGGCGGTATGGCTGACGCCGGTTCAACCGGGCCGTCGTGCGGCGGGTACCGCAAAATAAAGTGCCTGCCATGCGGCTTAAATAGGTCTGCCAGGGCAGGGCCTTGTTGAGACTTTTAAAGGCGGCAATGGCCCCGGCCAGGTGTGGCGAAAGAGGCCCTTGGCTGGCCGTATCCAAATACTTTTCCGTAAATTTTACTAAGACCTGCGGATCCTGTGTATCCAGCTGTTCCCATAGATCATGGGCGTGGCGGATATCAAAGCGCGGCTCCTTATCGGCCGTTTCCGTAATGTGATCGGTCGTAGTCGTCTTGCTCCGTTCTTTCCAGTCAATGCCGCGCTGTATCTTTTCGGCATAGTCTTCCAGCGTATCATAGGGGATGAGAAAGAGGCCGTACTGGTTATTGATCCTGTCGATGGTTTCGCCATCCTCCGGTACGGGGTCCACGTACGTATTGACAATGGCATCCATGGCCAGGTTCAGGGCCAGCTTGCTATAATGCTGCCGCAGATCGCGGGAACGCAGGAGATGCTGGAATACGATGTGCAGAATTTCGTGTTTGATGGAGCTGATCATTTGCTGCGGCGTTTGTTCCAGAAAAAGGAGGGGGTGAAAGTACAATACATATTGTGTGTGTTCAAAGGTAACGGCCGTAGGCGCCCGCAGGTCCCAGTCTGTTTTCTTGCCCATTTGGAAGAAAAAGTAACCGTAAAAGTTTTCTTCATCCTCCATGAGGGACAGGCTGAGCTTGCTGATAAAGGCGTAGAAAAGCTGGTTTAGCTCTTCCGGCATGGCTGCCGGGGCCTTACCAGGCGCAGCTGTATATAGGTTTTCGTTGGCCCAGATCTGTATGGCGTCGATCAGGCGTTGGCGCATATCCATAAGCTCTGTATTCAACTTATATCACTTCTTTCGTATCTTTAAAACGCAATCGTTCGTCAACGGCTATCCGCTTCGCCCGCTTGCTGCCGTACTGATATACCAAATGCAGCTTATCTACAGGTGTCCAATGATAGATTTGATTTAAACTGCGGCAATTCATGAAATTACGGATATACTTTTCCGGCACATCCTCTTGGGCGACTATGTGCTGCAGCAGCTGCAGGATATCCTTTTCCGGTATGTATTGCTCCTTCTTCAGAACCGTACAGACGAGAATATTCAAGGAGATAAAATGCAAAATCCTGGCGGCTGACAGGTTGTGGACAAAGCGCAGGGTCCGCGCATCCGTAAGAATGGCCAGATCCTCTGCTTCCGGTGCGGCAGGGTCCAAATAGCGGAGTGCTTCAGGGCTTTGCCGGATCGCCGCCAATTGTACCTGTGTCGTCGGTTCTTTAATGTATTGCAGGGCTTCCCAGTTTTTTTGGACTGCCAGCAATTGTAACTCCTCACCGGGCCGGACGGCGTAACGGATCGCCCAGGGCGATTGTTCCAGCGCCAGGCGCACCAGCGCCGCAGAGGGCTGTTTAATATAGCTCAAGTTATACCAGTTGGCCGCAATGGCCTGCCGGCAAAGGGCTTCAGGCGGATTTTTTATATATCGGATGGCTTCCGGTGCCTGGGCGACGGCCGCTTCCTGCACGTCCCGATCAGGCTCAGACAGATATTGGATCAGCAGGCCGTTGGCCCGGACCGCTGCGAGCTGCAAGTCCTGCGACGGGTGATCGATATAGCGGATCATGTATGGATTATTCGCAAGCCGTTCCACTGTAATAGGTTCGTTCATAGCAACCTCGTTAAATGAAATATATTTTCAGGTACTACCATTGTACGTTCATTTTACGTGAATTTCAATGTATGGACTGACGTTTTTTTGTGTTCGTAGTATACTGGAAGAAGTAAATTGAGACGGCACATACCGGTTTGTTTTGCGTGTCCTGTGTTGCCGTCAGAGGGGTGTAAACCATGCTTATTTTAGGAACACTGTTTATTATGGGCTGTTTGCTGGGCCTGACCGGCGCCGGCGGGGCCGGCATTGTCATTGCTATTTTGACGGCTGCCTTTGGTGTGCCGATTCACCTGGCCTTGGGAACGAGCCTGGGTGCCATGGCGTTTACGACGCTTTCCGGCGCGGTAAGTCATTTTCGTGAAGGCAATGTGCGCGTCAGGACCGGTGCAGCTGTCGGTGCCTTCGGTGCTATCGGGTCCTTCTTAGGTGCCCATGTAGCGGCTTTGATTCCGTCGTCTAACCTGCACTGGCTGACTGGCGGCATGCTCCTATTGTCGATGATACTCATGTACTTGCGCCTGTATCATCCCAATTCAGGCCCCTTTGCCCACGCGACAAAGGAAGAATTACGAGGGGGCTCCCGCTTTTGGTTCACTGCCGTCGGTGCCGGCCTGGTCGTAGGCTTTCTCTCCGGTACCTTTGGCATTGGCGCAACGCCTTTTATACAGCTCTCCCTGCTCATCCTCTTCGATCTGCCCCTGGTCACGGCAGTTGGGACGACGATGCTAATCATCATGCCCATTGCTGTCTTTGGCGGCCTGGGCTATTTGCTCAGTGGCAATTTAGACTTTACCCTGTTTTTCCAAGTCGTAGCCGGTCTCATGACTGGCGCTTACGTAGGGGCAAAGTTTACGAACCGGATTCCCCGCAGTGTACTGAAGGTCTGTATGACGAGTATTCCCGGTATTGGGGCCCTCATCCTGTTTCTTGAATGACAACCTGCTGAAAGGAGCAAGATCATGGTAAAAGTCGCACTGAAACTGGAACAGCGTACGAAACTTTCACAAATTCAGCGGCTGACGATTAAAATGCTGACGCTCCGGTCGCAAGAGCTGACGGATTTCCTCCATGAGCAGGTGGCGGAAAACCCCTTGCTGGATATCCGTTACGGCGATGTAAAGTCCCAGGCCGATGCAGGCAAGGAAAAGCCCTTAGATGCTGTCCGCAGCCGGGCCGATTCACTGGAAGAGAGTCTCATGAAGCAGCTCCGCCTGCAGACCTTGCCCCGGCCGGTCTTGCTGGCCGCAGGGCTCGTCATCCGTTCTCTCGATGAAAAAGGCTTTTGTACAGGCAATCTGGCTGAATTAGGGCAGGAATACGCCTTGGACGGGGCCACGATGGACAAGGGCCTGGCCGTCGTGCAGAGCCTGGATCCGCCCGGTATCGGCGCGCGTGATATCCGTGAATGCCTGTTGCTGCAGACGCGCCGCCACGGTCAGGCCCCGGCCGGGACAGAACGCTTGCTGAGCCAATACTATGAAGATTTCCTGCAGGGGAAATGGCAGAAGCTGCAGCACGAAATGGACCTTTCAGAGAAGGACTTCAAGGCCATCCGCGATTTTTTAAAGACCCTCGCCTTGCAGCCGGCCAGTACGGCCGATGCGGAAACGGAGTTTATCCGTCCGGACGTAGAAATATATGAAGCGGAACCGGGAAAATTGGCTGTACGTTCCTTAGAAGAATTACCGGACGTCTTTTTTCGGGACGATTTATATAAGGAATACGAAGCCCAAGGCGATAAAAAAACGCGCACGTATATTCACCGGGCCCGCCGGGCCTTTCTGAGCCTGCAATCGGCCTTGGCCTACCGCTGGCAGTCCATTTTTTTGGTGCTTCAATGTGTGGCCCAGTATCAGTCTCAGCACTTTCTGCAGGGACTGCCCTTGCGGCCCTTGCGGCAAAAGGATGCAGCCTACATGACCGGCCTCAGCACAGCTACGGTAAGCCGCGTTTGTCACGGACGATATGTCCTCTTTTCCGGCCACGTGTACCGTCTGCAGGATTTCTTTGCCCAGGCCTACGCTTGTCAGAATGAATATGAAGACGGCGAAATCTCCGATCAGGCTATTAAGGAAAAAATACGTGACCATATTGCGGCGGAAGCGCCGGACCATCCCTGGTCCGATCAGGAACTGGCAGACTGGCTGGCGGCACAGCAGATCCATATTGCCCGGCGTACCGTAGCCAAATTCCGTCTGCAGCTGCAGATTCCCAATAGCACGATCCGGCGCCGCTTAAAAGAATAACACAAAAATCGCCCGGACTGGCACGTGATATGCTCCCTTCTAGGTAGACATGAGAAATAATAAAATCTCACTCTACTTGGAAGGGAGCATTTATTATGCATAGAACTAAGGTTTGTGCAGAAGAAAAACTACATACGGTGCTAGATATTCTTGCAGGAAAAGAATCAGTATCTCATGCTGTAGCACGATTGTCAGTAAACAAATCCTCTGTAC
>NZ_JACOGK010000049.1 GCF_014269395.1 Megasphaera hominis | reverse complement strand
GTTCGATTAGAGATTTTCCTGGTTTCCATCGGACATAACCTCTATAAATATCACAATAAAAAACTACGCTTGCAGAAATCCGCATAAACTGTAAAAATACTGCTTTATGGGGAAAGGGGCTTTGCGCCCATTTTTCAAAGGTCATTCTCTAAAAAAGGAAAAAGAGCATGAAAAAAAGGAAGTGGACAAAATGCTTTCGCATTTTGTCACACTCCCTTTTTAAAGAGCTGATCATTTTTCCGCTGCGACCGGATGAACAGTTACGCTGCTCTTTTCATGTACTTCTACGGTGGTTCTGGCAAATGCCGGCTTGCCCTCTAAACGACGGAAAATAGCACGGCATAAACTTGTTGAAACAGGAGCTGTTTTCGGCTGACGTGCGAAAGCAACGATCAACTCGCACTCAAACTGGCTCAATTCAACACATTTCTGCTTCATGTACGGATCATCCCTTTAATAAAAATTTACCCTGCACTGTAATTGTTTACATATACATATATTCTACTATAAAGGCTATTCTTTGACAAGAACGGAAGCGGTGTTTTTACTAGCCACTTTTTAGGCAGTGTGTTACAATAAGAGACACGCAACGACGCGATGAAAGGAGACAGGATATGCGCTGGCAAATAGAAAAGAAATTGACGGATCAGCTTGATCGGGAAACGGGCTATGTGCGGTATCCCTTTGGCAGTCGTCATACGATGGCCATCTGCTACCCCAATACGTATGAAACGGGCATGAGTAATCTGGGGCTGCAAATCATTTATCAGCAGGTCAATGGGCGTGGTGACTTTCAATGTGAGCGGGCCTTTCTTCCTGATAAGGACCTGCAAAAGCTGTACGATAAAGACCACATTCCTTTGCTGACGTTGGAAAACCAGCGGCCTCTTTGTGATTTCGAAATTATTGGTTTTTCTATTAATTTTGAAATGGATTATTTTAACGTGCCATTTATTTTGGAGCAAGGCCGCGTGCCTGTAGAAGCGGCTAAGCGGCAGGATGATGATCCCTTGGTCGTCATGGGCGGCCCTGTAGCCTTCTTTAATCCTGAACCCTTGACCCCTTTCATTGACGTCTGTCTCGTAGGAGAAGGGGAAGACCTGATCCATGCCTTTTTGGATGCCTGGCTGGCAGCGAAGGCCGAACCGGGAATGACCCGGCAGAAGCTCTTACAACGACTGGCTCAGGTGGACGGTGTATACGTACCTTCGCTCTACACGCACGTATATAATGAGGACGGTGAATTGACGGCTATCGTGCCGGAAGCAGGCGCGCCGGAGCATGTACGGCGGCAGTGGCACGAACTGACAAAGCCTGGTGAAACGGTTATTGCCACGCCTGATACGGAATTTGGTGCCATGTACCTCATTGAAATTGCCCGGGGCTGTGGCCGGCATTGCCGTTTCTGTATGGCCGGTTATTGTTACCGGCGGCCGCGCGTACGGCCCCTGGAATACGTCAAGGAGGCTGTCCTGCGAGGCAAGAAACTGGGCAAGAAGATAGGTCTTATGGGCGCGGCTATTTCCGACTATCCCTACATTGACGAGCTGGTTACCTTCATCCGTGACCAGGGGCTGGCCTTTTCTTGTGCCTCCCTGCGGGCCGATTCGATTACGCCGACTATCGTCAAGGGGATTGCGGAAAGTGGACAGAAAACGATTACCCTGGCGCCGGAAGCGGGCAGTGACCATTTGCGCAATATCATCAATAAGGGGATTAACGAGGAGCATCTGCTGCACTCCATTGATCTCTGCACGGCAGCGGGTATTCATAAGGTGCGTATGTACATCATGATTGGCCTGCCGTGGGAAACAGATGAAGATATACAAGGTATTATCGACATGACACACCGCGTACGGGCTCATATGGACGCCATCGGCAATAGTGCCGGGATTACCCTGAGTATCAATCCGTTTATACCCAAACCGATGACGCCCTTCCAGTGGATGGCCATGACCGATAAGAAAACGGTAGAAAAACGCTTGGATCATATCCGAAAAGGATTGGCACATGATAAACGCATCGAAATTTTGGCTGAACCCTTGCGGCAGTGTTACATCCAAGGCGTGCTTTCTCGCGGTGACCGGCGCGTAGGCCAGCTTTTATTACTGGCCCACACCTATGGCGGAGTTAAAGGCTGGAAACGGGCTGCGAAAGAAATGCACTTCGACGTCGATGCTTTCTTATATACGAAGCGTCCGGAGCAAGCACTGCTGCCCTGGGATACACTCGACAATGGCCTGGTACCGAATTATTTGACGCAGGAACTGCGTCAGGCTGAAAAAGGGGCCTATACGCGGCCGTGCTTTGACGGCTGCCGCCGTTGTCATATTTGTGGAGGTAACTGATGGGTACACGTTGGCTTGAACACGCAGATGGCTTGGCTTGGGAAGAAAGCGAACTCCTTCATCAGGCCGGCTTATGCCATGGCGTCACCGGCCGCAATGGCGGTGTTAGCCAGGCGCCGTATGATTCATTAAATCTGGCGCTGCACGTCGGCGATTCCATACAGGCTGTGCTGGAAAACCGGCGCCGTCTCTGCACACATATAGGTGCCAGCTTGAATCAGCTGACGACAGCCCAGCAGGTTCATACTGATCATGTCGTCGCCGTAGGAAAAGCAGAAATTGGCCGCGGCGCCGGCAGTTATGCCGATGCGTTCGCCCATACGGATGCGCTCATGACGAATGTGCCGGGAGCTATGCTCTTTTTGTGCATTGCCGATTGTGTACCGGTCATCCTGCTCGATCCGGTCCAGAAGGCCTGCGCTGTCGTCCACGATGGCTGGCGCGGTACGGCTGCCCGTCTGGCTGCTAAGACCGTGTTTGCTATGGAAAGCGTCTATGGCTCGCGGCCGGGAGACATCCTGGCCTATGTAGGCCCGTCCATTTCACGGTCCCATTTTGCCGTCAGTGAAAGCACGGCTGATGCTTTTCGCCAACTGGGGAAAAACTACGCTGCCTGTGTGTATACGACGGACGCCGGACAGATACAGGTGGACCTTTGGCAGGCCAACCGGCAATTGCTCGTCGACGCAGGTGTACAGGCGGAGCATATCGATGTGACTACAGCCTGTGCCTATGAAGAGGCAGACCGTTTTTACTCGTATCGCCGTGACCACAGTATTACCGGACGGATGGGAGCGTTTGCTATGCTGACGCCGGGGAGGTAAAAGACGAGCGAGTTTTTTTTAAAAGGTAAGCAAAACTACTAGCATTTATCTGTTGTAGTATATATAATAAAATAAGTGCTATATTTTACAGATACAACGGGGGGATATAGTTGATTAAAGAAAATCTTGAAACAATACGAACACGTATGGCCGAAGCTGCCGCCCGGGTACATAGAACCGATGAAATTACGTTGATTGCCGTGACGAAAAATCATCCTGTAGAATGCATGATAGAAGCAGCGGCGTGTGGCGTTACTGATGTAGGTGAGAACCGCGTACAGGAAGCACTAGGGAAAATGGAAGCATTTCCCGATAATCACTTGACGTGGCATCTTATCGGCCATTTGCAGACGAACAAGGCAAAACAAGCTGTAGCCCATTTTGATCTGATCCATTCCATCGATTCGGAGCATTTGCTGCGGGCCGTTGACAAAGAAGCCGGAAAAATCGATAAGGTACAGGATATCCTGCTACAGGTCAATGTGGCACGGGAAGAACAGAAATCAGGCGTGGAAGTAGAAGAGTTCCCCCAGCTTTGTGAATTGGCAAAGGAAATGCCCCATGTCCGGGTGCGCGGCCTCATGTGTATGGCACAGAATACAGAAAATCTGGAAGAAGTCCGTCCTGTTTTCCGTATTGCTCATGCGCTGTATGAAGATATGAAGAAGAAATTTTCTGAAGGTCAGATCTGTTATTTATCGATGGGCATGACACATGATTTTGAAATAGCAATCGAAGAAGGGGCCAATATGGTGCGTGTAGGGACTGCCATTTTTGGGCCACGTAATTATTAAGGAGGATAATAACAACCATGGCATTAAAGGGATTAAGAAGAATGTGGAACAACGCAGTAGGCAAAGTAGGCGGCGGTGTAGATGATGACGATATCTACGAAACGGACGAAGACTTTGAAGAAGAAGACGAAATGGAAGAAGAACCCCGTCAATCCCATCGGGCAGTAGCACAAAGCCGGCGTCCTGCTTTGGGAGCGGCACAGATGGAACGGCCCTTAAAGATGATGATTGTCGAACCGGAGTCCTTTGACGATTCCCAGAGCATTGCTGATTTCCTGCGGGACCGCAAACCGGTTGTTATCAATTTTGAAGGTACCTCGCCGGATACATCCAAGCGGGTTGTCGATTTTGTCAGTGGCGCAACGTATGCCCTCGACGGCAATATCCAAAAAGTTGGCAAGGATATCTTTCTCTGTGTACCCAGCAATGTAACTGTAGATCACAGCAAACATGAATACGGTGATTTTACAGCCCAGCTGGCCTGGAAGGATTCTGAAGGCGGCAATCAAAAGCAATAAGAGATGTGAGGCGTTTGTGTGAAAAATCGAGACAGAATAATTCGATACTATAAAGGGACGGACAATGGTGAGCTGGCAGCACGGCTGATCGATCTGGCAGAAAACACGGAAAAGGGACGACCCTATGCGGTGAGTGAATTTGTCTCGCCAGGTGCTGTGCAGATTGGCGAAACGATCCAGGCTTCTGCTCCCGGACTGGTGCTGAAAGTATCCGGTGGCTATCAGGGGGCAGAACGGGTTCGTCTGGCTTTTGTGCGCGACGACTATGCAGGTCCTGTCGATTTTGGCATCGTGGCCTGCCGTGTCTCCTGGGATGCCCGGTACCGCTTACTCAGCCATCGCGATGTATTGGGCTCACTTATGGGACTGGGTATTGACCGTAGCCGTTTTGGTGATATCATTATGCATGATGATGGTGCTGTCATACTGGCTGAAGCAGCCTTATTACAGTATCTGAAACAAAACTTTTTGAAAATCGCCATGGTTCACGTCACAGTAGAAGAGATCCCTTTGTCTGATATTGCCCCGAAAGAAGAAAAGATCAAAGAGATAAAGACGACGGTTGCGTCGTTGCGTCTCGATGCGATTGCTTCGTCCGGATTTGGCATTTCCCGGACGAAAGCGGCAGAAGCCATCAAGGGAGAACGGGTACAGCTCAATTGGCAGCCCGCCAAGAGTCCGAGTCAGGAAGTACGTGAAGGGGATGTCATTTCCCTGCGCGGCAAGGGCCGGATGGAATTGGCGGAAATTACGGGCACGTCCCGTAAGGGGCGGATTGGCGTACTGCTGAAGCGTTACATATAGCAAGGCGGTTCCGAACGGCACAAAGCAGGCTATAAGCCGTCGGGAATTTAGGAGGAACATATCATGTTAACACCAATGGATATTCATAATAAGGAATTTAAACGCGGTTTTCGCGGCTATAGCGAAGAAGATGTAGACGCCTTTATGGACGACCTGGCCGGCGACTATGAAAAGGTATACCGGGAATACTGTGAGTTAAAAGAAAAATGTGAAAAACTCCAAGATAAGCTGGCACAGTATGAAAAGATGGAAGCTACGATGAACAGTACGCTTATGCTGGCCCAGCAAACTGCAGAAAATGTAAAAGTATCAGCCCGCAAAGAAGCCGATTTAATTTTACAGGAAGCAGAAAATAAAAAGAAGAAAATGATGGACGAAACGACGCTGAGCCTGCAGAAAACACAGCAGGATGTGGATAAGATGAAGGCGCAGATCAATACGTTTAAAGCGAAATGCCGCAATATCCTGTCCAGCCAGCTGCGCTTGTTGGATGATATCGTTCCTGATGAAGAACTGGAAAGCACCACTGCATATGACGCTGCGGCAGCACCGGAAACTAAAGCGGAAGAACCGGCTGAAAATAAGGCGGAAGGAAAAGCCGCAGAATAATTGAACTTACACGGGTATGCTCTCTTTCGTAGCTGACTATCAGGCAGCAGGTTAGGGAGCGTATTTATTTTTCACGGACTACAGGCGGGAAAGGAGTACCGATGATGAAACGTATGGGACTGCTGCTAGTTGCGCTGGCTCTTTGTGCCGGTAGTACGGTAATGGCGTATAATCCGTATGCACCGAATCCTTTTGCTGCCATAGAACGGCACAGCTGGGAATATACGTATGCCAGGGATTTGACAAAGGCCGGGCTGACCGGTGCAGATATGTCGAAATTTTCGCCGGCTTATGAACTGAGCCGTGTAGAATTACGGGATATGATCGCTACGGCGTTGCAGAACCGGGCACGTGCTACAACAGTACAACAAAAAGAAATTGATAAATTGGCAGAGGAATATGCCGATGATTTAACTTATACAGATAAAGCAAATACTGTAACGAAGGAAGAACCGGCAGGTATTCCTTTCGACTGGAGGCAGGGAACAAATGACAGCAACACCAAAGTATCCGATTAAGATGATCGCAATTGACTTAGATGACACGTTGATCCGTGATGATACAACCGTATCGGATTATACGCTACAGACGATTAAGAAAGCACAGGACAAAGGCATTCATATCATGATTGCGACAGGCCGTATGTATGCGACTGCCAGCCCCTATGGCCGTATGCTTGGTCTGGGTGATATTCCCATGATGCTCTTTGGCGGCGGCCTTATTCAGACGCTGGAATCGAAAAAGATTCTTTACAGTCATCCCATCCCCCAGTCTGATGCAGCACAGGTTCTGGCCATGGCAAAGGAAAAGGGCTGGATGATGCAATCGTATATTGATGACGTCTTACGCGTAGCTACGTATAACCACTGGGTCGCAGACTATGAACGGATTACCCATTCTCATGCCGTTGTTTGCGGCGATGCCTTTTACACTCCGCAGGGCGCACCGGACAAGCTCTTGTCCTGCGATGAACATGAAGAATTACTGCGCCGCGCTGAAGAAATAGAAGCCGCCATGCCCGGGAAATTTGATATTATGTGCTCCAAACCCACGTTCCTGGAAATCGTGCCCAAGGGGATATCAAAAGGAGTTTGCTTACAACGGTTGTGCGATATTTATGGAATCACGACAGATAATGTCATGAGCTTTGGCAATGGCATGAACGACCTGCCAATGCTGGTAGAAGCCGGCTTCGGCGTAGCCGTCGCCAATGCTGTACCGGAAGTACGCGAAAAGGTAGATTATGTGACGGCATCCAACAATGAAGATGGCGTAGCAAAGGCTATTGAGAAATTCGTCTTGTAAAGGAGGTACCTTATGGACCCGTTTCACCTGATAATTATTACCGGCATGTCAGGTGCTGGCAAGAGCCAGGCCATGAAAGTGCTGGAAGATATGGGATATTTCTGTATTGATAACCTGCCTCCTGTATTGATTCCGAAATTCGCGGAATTGTGCGTCAAGGGAGGCGAACGGGTTCGTCACGTTGCACTGATTGCCGACATCCGGGGCGGCCAGTTTTTTGATGCGATGGCCCAGGCGCTGCAGGAATTGGAAAAGCAGAGTGTTTCCTATGAAATTCTCTTTATGGAAGCATCGGATAAGGTACTGATCAACCGCTATAAAGAAACCCGGCGTATCCACCCGTTGGCCCAGCATGGCCGGATCAGCCAAGGCATTGCTGAAGAACGGGAACGCCTGGCTATGCTGCGCAACCGGGCTGATTTTATCATCGATACGAGTAATTTGAAAACCAGCCAGCTGCGGGATATGCTGCGCAAGCGCTATGCCTTCGGTACAGGCCGGAAAACGATGACCGTAACGGTCGTTTCCTTTGGCTTTAAGCATGGTATGCCCATTGATGCGGATATAGTAGAAGACGTCCGTTTTCTGCCCAACCCGTTCTATGTCGATGAATACCGCCATAAGTCAGGCCGCGTGCCGGCTGTGCGCGATTATGTGCAGGGCTTCCAGGTAACGCAGACCTTTAAGGAAAAATGGTTTGACATGATTGATTTTCTCCTGCCCAACTACGAACGCGAAGGCAAGAGCCAGCTCGTCATTGCCGTAGGCTGTACCGGTGGTATGCACCGCAGCGTTTGCATGGCTGAAGAAATGTATCGCCATTTGAAAGAAGCCGGTGTCGATGTCAATATTGAACATCGGGACCTTAGCAAAAATGACGTAGAAGAAGACGCGCCGGGTTACGAAAAGGAAGACGTATAACGGGAGGTGTCATATCGTGCATTTTTTTAAGTGGCTTCATCCCGGCCTGCATATCAAACGCTGGCTGTTTCTCTTCGGCCTGGGCATGATGTGTACCAGCTTCGGCATTGTCCTGACCTTTAACTATCAATGGATCGGGCAAATCGAAGAGTGGACCTTCCGTATGCTCTATGAAGCGACGGGCCATTATAACTATACGGTTCTGGCCAGTCTGGGCATCGTCATCCTGATCCTGGGGATTGTCGTCATGGGCTGGTCGACACGCCGGCTGATCCGGACGATGCTGGACGTAGTCGTACCGAACGAATCCGGGAATATCAGTGAACTGATTCTTTCCAATCTAAAATTGACGAAGGGACCTAAAGTAGTCGTCATCGGTGGCGGCACGGGTCTTTCGGTTATGCTCCGGGGCCTTAAGACCAAAACCTATAACCTCACGGCTGTCGTTACTGTAGCCGATGATGGCGGGTCGTCCGGTCGGATACGCCAGGACCTGGATATCATAGCTCCTGGAGATTTACGCAACTGTCTGGTTGCCATGGCTGATAAAGAAGGTCTCATGGAAAAACTCTTTGCCCATCGCTTTGGCGGCAGTGGCAATTTGACCGGGCACAGCTTCGGCAATCTTTTCATTGCCGCACTCATTGAAGTACTCGGCGATGTAGAAGGGGCCATGGATGCGACGAGCAAAGTATTAAAAGTACGCGGCAAGGTGATTCCCTCGTCAGCCGATAAAATCCTCCTCAACGCGGAAATGGCTGACGGTACGATTGTGCAGGGGGAATCACAAATTCCAAAAGCACGGGAGCACGGTAAAATCAAACGCGTATTTACAACGCCGGAAAAGCCCCGGGCTATCCAATCTGCCGTCAAGGCGATTTGTGATGCAGATGCTATCGTCCTGGGACCGGGAAGCTTGTATACGAGTATTATGCCGAACCTGCTGGTTCCGGAAATCGCTGCGGCTATCCGCTCCAGCTCGGCTAATAAGATTTATATCTGTAATGTTATGACCCAGCCGGGG
Source organism: Megasphaera hominis (assembly GCF_014269395.1). Taxonomy (GTDB): domain Bacteria; phylum Bacillota; class Negativicutes; order Veillonellales; family Megasphaeraceae; genus Megasphaera; species Megasphaera hominis. The sequence continues at coordinate 4,635 of NZ_JACOGK010000049.1, read as the reverse complement.
GAAACCGATGACTATACTGTATCCGATCATATTAAGGCCATCGAACGGTATGCCGGCGGCCCTATTATAGATTTCGTCATGGCCAATAACGGCGACATTGATACGGCTATTTTGCAGCAATATGCTGCAGCCGGACAGCATCCCGTCATCATTGATAAGCGGGAAATCAATGAAACCGGTGCGACACTGATTCAGGCCGATCTGGTGGATCATGAGACTGGCGCCACGCATAACACAAAAAAATTGGCCAACGTTCTCTTTGATCTGATCAATGCCTTGCGCACAGACCTTTCACCGGAATTACTCCATTACTATTTGAAACGATATAATCTCAAACACCCAAGGAGGTGAGCCCCTTGTCTTTTGCCGAAGAGGTAAAGAATGAAGTTGCTCACATGGACTCAGAGGATGCCGCCTGTCGCACTGCCGAACTGGCGGCACTGTTGTGTATGGGCGGTTCGTTAATCCTGGGCTCAGGTGGAGCTGTAGGACTGGAATTCAGTACAGCCAACAACGCTGTCGCCCGGCGGGCTCTGTCTATGTGGCGTAAATCCTTTTCTATTCGTCCGGAAGTTCTCGTGCGGCAAGGCCTACGGTTGCGGAAAAAGAATTACTATATCTTACGTGTGCCTCCTAGCGCCGCCAGTACGGCGTGCTTACAGGAGCTCGATCTCTTTCCGGCCAGTGAAGCCCTGCAAGGAATGGCTTTGCGGCGTGATGACTGCCGCCGGGCCCTGCTCCGCGGTGCGTTTATGGGCGGCGGCTCTGTCAACCGGCCTCAGGGAGATTATCACCTGGAACTGGTAACGGAGAATAAAGGCTTTGCCCGTTTATTGCTAAAACTGATGCATCATTTTCATTTATCTGCTAAAATGACAGACAGGAAGGGCGCCTACCTCGTCTATATTAAAGACGGCAATGGCGTTTCTACCTTTTTGCAGCAAATCGGCGCTGACCAGGCGTATCTGAAGTTTGAAAGTGTCCGTGTGATTAAGGATATGCGCAATAATGTAAACCGAGTCGTAAACTGCGAAACGGCAAATTTACAGAAAACTGTAGACGCAGCCGTACGGCAGACCCGGGATATTGAAGTCATCCGCCAGTCCGGAAAATATCAGAAACTGTCCTTGCGTTTGCAAGAAGCAGCCGAATTGCGGCTGGCTAATCCGGAAGCGACCATGGGTGAATTGGCAGCTATGTCAGGACTGACCAAATCGGGCCTTTCGCATCGTTTCAAAAAAATAGCAGATATTGCTAAGGAGATAGAGGAATTACATCATGAGGAAAACAAAGATCTTACATAAACTATTCTTGGCCTGTGCAGCTATGTTGCTGCCCCTTGGCGTGTCCCAGGCCCGTACGTATTCAGCCGATGATCCTGCTGTGATGGCGGAGGTAGTGCGCAGCCGTATGCTGCCCATTGCGATGACGGCACCGCGGGATACAGGGACACTGCTCTTTTCGGACAGCCCGGAATATGCGGAACAGGACGGCATTTTGTATGTCGATAAAGTTAGTGGTGATGTGCGCCTCTATTTTTATCATGTAAACCAAAACAAATATCCCCGCAAGATTGTCGTCATGGCGTACAATCCGTCGCCAGAAGCGAAGGATCTTACTTTAGGCGGTGTGTATTATGCCAAACCGGAAACGTCCTATTATGATGTAGGAAAGGAACTGTCTACCTTATATTACGAAGGCCATCCAACGTTTAATAAGATTACAGTTCCGCCTTTTGGCTATGCCGTCGTAGGGGAAAAGCTCAATCACATTATCGTGCAGCCGGATCAGCTCTTTTCAGGCATCGTCAATGTATCAACCGATGCAGACATGCACATTTCGGCTGTCATCATGCCGGCAGCTGCCGACCCCGTTGATTTTATAAAGAAACAGCAGTATCTTGCCAGCGATGCTGTGAAATTGCGGGGCACATTTCCTGGCATGAACCGTCTCCTAAAGACACTGATTCCTTATTCAACCAGTGAAGGAATCGGCTATATCGTCATTGCCGACGGCCGTCAGGACCGTTTTCTGCGCGGCTATGATGCCATCGATAACCGTCTTTCTGAGGATGTAGGCAACTATGGTCTCGACTATACGATTGATGTCAAAACCAAAGGAGAAGGAAATCTCCACTTCTACTTTAACTCTCAAGGCGGCGAATATGCCGGCGTTGCAGAAATCAGTTATCTGGATGGGAAGCAGGGACAAGTCAACAAGATTGTCGAATTGCCGCGCAACAGCCTGACCATGGGCTATAATGACGCGTATGCTATGGAATATTTGGACTCTGTCAAAGCGGGCACGGAGGTGACGATTCATCTCATGCCACCAGGCGCTGCCAATTTGCCCGTACGCATCCTGGTTGTACCGGATACGGCACTGCAGGCGGCCGTCAATACGGTACAGGCAGAAGAACAACGGCGTCAGGAAGAAGCAGCCCGCCGGGCAGCAGAAGAACAGCGCCGCCAGCAGGCACAGCAGCAACAGCAAGACCAGAAGAATAATAAAGACCATGCAGACACGCAGGCAGGAGAGGGCAAAGACAACAGCCAGCCTCTGATCAGCCATCGTTTCTGGCACGATGACGATCCGACATCTAAATAAAAACGAAAAAAAGGCAGCGCCTCAGGCGCTGCCTTTTGTGTAAGATAAAGTTTAGTTCTGATTTTTCGGTTCTTCGCCAAACCATTTTTTGTAGATCTTGTTGTACGTACCGTCTTTTTTGAATTCGGTCAGTGTATCGTTGATCTGTTTCAAGAGTTCCGGTTTGTCCTTGCTGACGGCCATAGCAACACCACGAGAGGTGACCGGTTCGCCGACGATCTTGATCTTGTCGGCACCGCCGTGATTGATATAATCCTGGGCAACGGCCATATCGATCGAGATGGCGTCCACTGTGCCGGCTTCCAGTTCCATCCAGCCCTGGCTGTTCGTGTCAAACTGTTTCAAGACAGCACCATGGTCAGCAGCGATTTCGCCAGCCTTGGCACCTACCTGAGCGCCGACGGTCTTGCCGGCAATGCTGTCATAGCCCGTAATGGTCGTGTTGTCTTTCTTAACAACGATGACATACCCACCGTGATAGTATACGTCCGTAAAGTCGACCTGTTTTCTCCGGTCCGGTGTAGCATCCATACCGGCAGCGATGACGTCGATCTGGCCGCTGCGCAGAGCAGGAATCAGGGCATCAAAGCCGATATTCTTGATTTCCATCTTATAGCCCAGTTTGTCGCAAATTGCCTGCATGAGGTCAATATCGAAACCGACGATTTTGTCGTTTTCAACGGATTCAAATGGCGGGAAGGTTGCTTCCGTACCGAGAATTAATGTCTTCTGGTCCTTAGCGGCATCTTTTTTGTCTGTGGAACCTGTGCCACCACAGCCGGTTATTAAGGTAACGGCGGCGAGGGAGGCGGCGATCATAGCGGCGTATTTCTTATTCATTGTCAGTCACTCCTTCTGTGAGGAATCAGATCCTCATATATAAATGTACTTGAATTAAAGCCGGCACAACTCACTGAGGTCACTCATAATCTGTATATGAGGCCGGTCAGAAAATGCGGCAGCCGGCGTAGCACCTGTCGTTACGGCAGCAAAGTCAACACCACTGTTGACTGCTGTGTCAGCATCGATCAGGCTGTCGCCGATATAGAGAATATCGGCAGGCTGCAGATGAAACTGCTTTTGTACTGCTTGTATGCCACAGGGAGCAGGTTTGGCCTCAGGCACATCTTCAACGCCCACGACCAGATCGATGAGTGGTTCCATGTGTTCCCGTTCCAACGTCTGATTGATGCGGTGCCGCGTCTTTGTGGAAACAATACAGCAGAGGGCACCATGTTCTTTCAGATATGTCAGAGCAGGCTTCGTTTGCGGGTACAAGTGGGTGTTTGGTGTCATGTGATAATCGGAGTAGTTTACTTTATAAAGACGAATTAAATGAGCCAAACGGCCTTTATCTGTTTCTCCTGTCAAAATCGACATGGCATCAAACATAGTTTTACCAATGGTACTGCAAATCTTAGCCCTGGGAACAGGAGGATACCCTTCGTCGCGGAGCAGCATTTCAAAGCACATGACAATGCCTTGTTCCGAATTGACCAAAGTATAATCGAAATCAAATACGTAGGCCTTATACACTGGGTACATGCTCCTTCCTTCCCCAAAATCAGGGGATATACCATACAATAAGAACAAGTTCATTCATAATTATACATAGGATACGCACTAAAGACAAGACATTTCCGTCGCTCTATAAGAAAAAAAGAAAAATATTGCTTGACAGGTATGGCATTCAGTACTATAATAAACAAGCTGTTGAACGAGAGGGAAACGAAATGAAACGTTTCAGCTTTCCTCCTTCAAAAGTTCTTCAAAAAAGTTCTTGACAAACTCTTATGAGTTTGGTAAGATATACAAGTCGCCGCAAGACGACACGATGACCTTTGAAAACTGAACAATGTAAAACATATGAAATGCCAGTGTGCGAGGTTCTATTTTATAGAACGTCAATCAAATGTAACACAAACAATAAGTAAGACAGAGCTAGATAGCTCTTCACATATCATGGAGAGTTTGATCCTGGCTCAGGACGAACGCTGGCGGCGTGCTTAACACATGCAAGTCGAACGA
>NZ_JACOGK010000048.1 GCF_014269395.1 Megasphaera hominis | reverse complement strand
GTTCGATTAGAGATTTTCCTGGTTTCCATCGGACATAACCTCTATAAATATCACAATAAAAAACTACGCTTGCAGAAATCCGCATAAACTGTAAAAATACTGCTTTATGGGGAAAGGGGCTTTGCGCCCATTTTTCAAAGGTCATTCTCTAAAAAAGGAAAAAGAGCATGAAAAAAAGGAAGTGGACAAAATGCTTTCGCATTTTGTCACACTCCCTTCTTTTCAGCTAAGCGAGGGTGATTCCCACTTATTTATTCTTTTTTGCCAGTGCTTCTTTACCGGCTTTCAGGGTTTCAATGATCTTATCTACATCGTAGACAGTACCTCTCCAGGTACCGCCGCTGACGTCCTGCAGTGCAGCCCAGAGGCGTGTATCATCGGGCAGATCCGGATCCGGACGAACGGCCGGGTTCGTTTCCCGTTCTGCCAATACTTTCGCGCCTTCTTCGTAGGTCAGCTTGTGGTCTTCTGTACCGATAAAGTTGAGGCTGCCTTCGAGTTTTACCGTGTCGACGATGATTTCTACTACGTCGCCATCACGCAGTTTGCCGATCGGGCCGCCAGCCAGGGCTTCCGGTCCTACGTGACCGAAGCAAGCGCCTGTGGATACGCCGGAGAAACGGGCATCCGTAATGAGGGATACGTGTTTGCCGAAGGACAGGTGTTTCAGGGCGGAAGTCAGCTGATACGTTTCTTCCATGCCTGTGCCGAGAGGACCGCCGGCCATAACTACCATGATATCGCCAGCCTGTACGCCATCGTTTTTGAGAGCTGTAATAGCTGCTTTTTCCGAAGGATAGCATTTAACCTTGGCAGTGTGACGGAAGATGTGGTCCGGGCCGATAACGGACGGATCGATAGCTGTCGATTTAACAACAGAGCCTTCCGGTGCAATGTTGCCTGTCGGGAAGGTAATGGTCGAGCCGATACCTTTGGCTTTTGCCTGTTCCGGGCTGAAGATTACGTCGTCTACGTTGAGGTTGTCGATTTCTTTCAGGCGGTTGCGGCAAGCCACACGGCGCTGGGACTGTTCCCACCAATCGAGGTTTTCGCCGAGGGTGCTGCCCGTTACGGTCATGACGTCTTCGTGGAGGAGGCCCATCTTGCGCAGGTGGAGCATAACTTCCGGAACGCCGCCGGCCATGAATACGTCAACTGTCGGGTAGTTGATCGGGCCCATGGGCAGAACGCTTACGAGACGGGGAACTTCTTTATTGATGCGAGCCCAGTCGTGTACGGTCGGAACTCTGCAGCCTGCCATGAAAGCGATTGCCGGCAGGTGGATCAGGAGGTTTGTCGAACCGCCGAAGGCAGCGTGGATAACCATGGCGTTTTCAATGGCTTTATCTGTAATAACGTCTTTCGTCGTAATACCTGCTTTGTACATGCCCATAGCGGCAATAGCCGATTTCTTGGCAACGTCATACCAGATCGGTTCGCCCGAAGGAGCCAGCGCCGAATGGGTAATGGAGAAGCCCAGGCCTTCTGCAATAACCTGGCTGGTGCCGGCTGTACCCAGGAACTGACAGCCGCCGCCACCGCTGGCGCAAGCCATGCAGCCCAGACGGACAGCGCGGTCGTACGACAATTCATCGTTGGCATAGCGGACGCTGATGGTCTGAACGGTACCCAGATCTTCGCCGTTGTTCGGCATGAGCGTAGCACCGCCGGGGATCATGATGGTCGGCAGATCGTGCATGCTGGCCAGGGCCATCAACGTAGCCGGCAAACCTTTATCGCAGGAAGCAACGCCGATAACAGCCTTGCGCGTAGGCAGGGAACGGATCAGGCGGCGCATTACCTGGGCGGCGTCGTTACGGTACGGCAGGGAATCGAACATGCCTGTCGTGCCCTGTGTACGGCCGTCGCAAGGGTCGGTTACATAGGCAGCGGAGGGAACGTAGCCCATGGATTTCAGCGTATTGGCTGCTTCCGTCAGGAGGCCATCCAATTCGAAGTGGCCCGGATGAAGACCTACGGCAGCGGTCGTGCCGTCATCTTTTTTCAGGCCGCCGTACGTGCTGATCATCATAACGTCGCCATTAGCGAGCGTAGAAGGATCCCAGCCCATGCCGGCATCAATAGTCATACCAAAAATATTGCCACTTGGCGAATTCCGCAGGGCTTCCGGCGTTAAGGGAAGTACCCCTTCAGGACCATCGGCATGCGTGCGGGATTTGAGAATCAAATCGGAGGCATCATTTTCAAACAAATTCTTTACTGCCATGTTATTCACTCCTTTTTTTCAACCCATTCACTAATACTATATATTGGTATCTGAACAGGCGTTTCCTTCTTGTGGACCGTCTAGTTCAGAATAGTAGAAAAACTAACACGTGAATGTGAGTTCATAGTAACGTAAATTTGTGCCACTGTCAATGCATATACGCATGAATTCGTAATTTCATACAGAATAGGTGCCTTAATTTATATATAAAATGAAATATAAGCCGGCTCATTCATTGCTGCTATGAACGGGCCGGCTTGAGCGTGTTAACGATTATTTAGTTTCTTTCTTTGCGGGCTGGGCTTTCGTATTCTTCTTCATCAGGTTTTCTAAGTCAATTCCATCGATGAAAGCCTGTAATTTCTTTACTGTTGGCGGTCTCTGGGAGAAGTGCATGCAGTATTCGCTGACCGGAACGCCCTGCAGGTTCAGTGCTTTTTTCGCAATTTGCGGGAACGGTGTCTTGGATGAATAAATATACATCAAGCCATTGATCTTTTCCTGGCAGTCAAACATATATTCCCAATTCTTTTCATTAATAGCACGGCACCATTCGGAGCACAGCTTCGGTGCGAAGTTGGATAAGCCGCCGATGCAGCCGTTACCACCGCTGAGCATGATGTGAACGAGGTTTTCGTCATAGCCGGAGTAAATGATGAAGTCCGGATATTCTTCTTTCGTCACTTCGATGAGCTTACGTGTATGGGAGAAGAGTTCGATCGTATCCTTGTAGCCTACGAGGTTCTTGTGTTTGTGCAAGAGGCGCAGGGTGATTTCCGGTGTAACGTCGTCGCCTGTCGCACCGGGATAGTTATAAATGAAGACGTTGCCACGGATCTGCGGCAGAATCGTGTCGTAATAGGCTTCAATATCTTCGTCACTGAGCGGGAAGTAGAAAGGACACACGATCATGACGGCGTCGGCGCCGGCATCGCAGGCATAGTTGGACAGTTCGACTGTATCGCGGACGCTCATGCAGCCCGTACCGATCATGCATTTTACGCGGCCTTTGATATACGGAACGGCAATATCGATGAGGCGTTTTTTCTGTTCCATGGACATGGCGAAGAATTCACCTGTACTGCCCATGACGACGATGCCGTCTACGCCGCCTTTAATCAGAAAATCATATACCATTTCATTGCCGCGCTGGTCAATGTTTCCTACTCTATCAAATATGGTAACAACCGGGGTTAAATATTCTGCTTTTTTCATGTCTCCCAATCCTTTCCTACTGTGGCAAACTTTCATTTTTAATTCGCATATACTAACTTAGTCGTTATTACGAATCATGTGTCTATTCTACATGATTTATTTTGAATGTCAAGGGAGTCAATGGCTCTTTTCGCGTGTATTTTACATACAATTATGTAATATTTTTTCACATATGCATTCTCTTTGTGACTAAAAAATCCCAGTCATGCATGAAAATTTTGCATACATGACTAGGTTACGGTTTCCCCATGTGAGACTGCCAGTCTCTTTCCAGGCGCTGGGCGTCTTCTTTTCTATCGATATCTTCCAGTTCCTGTGCCGCTATGGGCAGGCTCCAGCAGTCCTTGGCATGGCGGCGTAACACAGGGCCGGCACCGCAATCGCCGCGTAGATCCATAAGTTCTTTATAGAACAAGTGGCTGAAAATGGCCGGATTGCCTAAGTGACCGTCATAGGCAGCAGCCCCGGCAGGACGGCCGGAACGGACATAGCCGGTCAAAAAGGAGGCGATCGTCGCCGCTTTGAGACGCGGCCTGTCGGCGACAAAGTACGCCCAGGCGTCGGCAGCTGCCGTGGCTTTAGTGCCGATACGGATTGCTGCGGCCTGGCCTTCGCTGGCCCAGGGATTATCATAGACGGCCGCCCCGCGGGCACTGCACCAGCGGGCAATCTCCTCATAGGGCGTAACGACCGCCACGTGCCAGTGAATTCCCGGCACAGCCACATAGGACAGGCCTTGCTGCAAGTGGCAAAAGCCATACTGAAACAAGGGCCGGCCGCCGACGGGAAAGAGCAGCTTGTTACTGACAAAGCGGCGGCTCAGGCCGGAAGCCAGGTAGAGGACGGCAATGTCCATTACGACACCTCCGCCTCAGCAAAGGACGTAATCAGGCCTTGGGCAAGACCGGCTTCCTGCAGGATTAACGCACCTGCCAGCTGCTGTGCCGGTGTATCGGCCTGATTTAAAATGGCGATGACCGGCCACGTGTAGGCCTTTAAAGCGGCCAGGCTGCCCCTGGCCCAGAGGGCGGCAAAGAGGCTGATAGTCAAAGGCGTACTGCCCTTATCGGTTTCCTTCGGAAAGGTCGTGCCCAGCCGTTCCGCTGCGGCTTCGCTTTCGGCCCAGCCATAGCAGCTGCTCTTCAGTGGTTTGCCTAAGGCGCTCAGGCCGGCTACGCACAGGACGGCGTCGCACGTTTCCGGCAGTACCGGTTCGAGAGGCCGCGGGATTTTAAAGGGCTGCCGCCGGGCACCGTCAGCTTCTACAAGCACCACCTGGGCTGCCGGACATACGGCTTCATAAGCCGCATCGCCAATATAGGCAATTTTGTCTTTCCCATAGGGCAGGCCGGCAATGACCAGACCGTCCCGTTCCAGGGCTGCTGTGATGACGGCCGGATCGTTGCTCAGTACGCCGTGGCTCTCCGGCTTGTACATATGGGTCGTCGTGACGACGAGGACCCGTTTGCCGGCGGCTACGAGTTCCTCTGCCAGGCGCATGATACACGTCGTCTTGCCACCGGCCCCGGTGACGGCTACTACCTGCGGCCCGTCTGCCTGTGCCAGGGACGGACAGAGACAGGTAATACTCTGCCAGAGGCTGGCCGTGCGTTTAGATTGTTCCTTTTGATATATGATAGCTTCCATCTGTTTCCTCTCTCCAAATAAAGGCACCTTTTTTTTGACGTCCTTCCCGTTTCGCCCGGATGGCAATGAGCTCGGCTGCAATGCTGACGGCGATTTCTTCCGGCGTCGCCGCAGAAATTGGCAGGCCAATAGGAGCGTGGAAACGGTTTATTTCTTCTTCAGTAAAGCCATCTTGTTTTAATTTATTGCGGACAAAGGCCAGCTTGGCCCGGCTGCCAATGACGCCCATATAATAGGGGTGGCACGTGAGGACATATTTTTGTGCTTCATAGTCGCCCAGGTGGCCTCGCGTCATAATACAGACATAATCGTCCGGCGTGACCGTCACGTGCTGTGAAAGGTCCGCAAAATCTGTTACAATGCACTGGTCTGCCATAGGGAAGCGTTCGCTATTGGCAAATTCAGACCGGTCATCGACAACGGTACAAAAGAAATCGAGCCCTGTCAATAAGGGCACTAAGGCCAACGCTACGTGGCCACCGCCAAAGACAATGACGCGGCGCGGCTGCACCAGCGTTTCCTCATAGAGCACGCCGTCCTGCCGGGCTTGTATACCTTCGGCCGTAAGAGCCGTACCGGCACAGGCGGCCAGGCCCGGCTGCGCCGTTGCTGCCTCACACGTCACTTGCTGCGTACCGTACTGCAGGGCCATGGCCCAGCGGTCCGGGACCGTCACATCGAGGGCCAGCCAGCTTGGCTGATGGCTCTCCAGACACTGCGTGAGTGTAGTAAAAAAAGCGATAGCCGCCGCATCAGCAGGCGCCAGGTATTGGCAAAATACGAGCAATTCCCCGCCACAGACGCCGCCAATGTCGGCGGTGGGATTCTTGTGCAAGAGCAGTGGCAACAGGCATGAGGTCCCGTCTGCCAGGGCAGCGCGGCCGGCTTCACAGGCTACATATTCCTGATAGCCGCCGCCTACAGTCCCTACAGTCGTACCATCGGCCAAAATCAGCTGGTGACTGCCGGCTGTGCGCGGCGTGGACCCTTTCGTATCCAGGATGGTCAATAAGACAACGGCCCGGCCCTCCGTAAGCTCTGTCAAAAGCCGTGCAAAGAGTGCATGCATAGGTCACTTGTTCCTTTCTGCGTACCATTAGCGGTATAAAAGAATAATATAGGTTCCGGCAACGCCCAGCTTTTCCGGCAGGTGCTGCAGGCGGGGTCCTGTTTCGAGACGCCACGTAAGCGGCCCTGGTACGGTCTGGCTGCGGTAGCGGAACTGGACGAGCCGGCTAAAGGGCTGGTCCACTACTTTTAGTATTTCTACAGGATACTCGTTTTCTCCTGCTTCGGCCGAAAAGGCCTGCTCCCGTATGGCAATGGCCCGGACCGCTTCCGGAACAGGCCGGCCCGTTTCCAGGCAAAGGCCCCAGTCCGGCACGGCTACGGTCGTCGCGCCTGCCTTACGGGCAGGGACGATATTTTTACAGCCCGTGAGGATCGCCCCGGCCCGTGTTTCCGGGGCTGCAAAAACGTCTTCTACGGTCCCGCAGGCATCGACCTGCCCGTCTGCCAGAATGGCCAGGTGATCGCAAAGCTGATACGCTTCTTCCCGGTTATGGGTAACGACGATGACGTCCTTGTGGAACTGGCCTAAGAGGTCGGTCATTTCCCCCATGAGCTGTTCCTTCAGGTATACGTCGAGAGCGCTAAAGGGCTCGTCGAGGAGGAGAATTTCCGGTTCGTTAATGAGGCAGCGCGCCAGCGCCGTCCGCTGCTGCTGCCCGCCTGACAGCTGGGCCGGACGCAAGTTCTCCAGGCCCGTGAGCTGCATGCGCCGGATCATGGACTGCACACGCTGCCGCCGTTCCCGGCCGTTTTTCAGAAAACGGGCGCCGCAGGCAATATTTTCTTCTACGCTCATGGTCGGAAAGAGGGCATAATTTTGAAACAAATACCCTACGCGCCGCTGTTGTACAGACACATTGATTCCCTTTTCCGCATCAAAGAGGACCCGCCCGTTGAGGACAATACGGCCCTGGTCGGGCCGTTCGATGCCGGCAATGCATTGGAGGGTCTTGCTCTTGCCACTGCCCGACGCGCCTAAAAGGCCCCACACGCCAGCCCCTGTTTCCAGGCGGACGGACAAGTGGAAATCGCCCAGTTGTTTTTGGATCTGAACGGATAAACTCATGCCTGCCTCCTTGTCCGGCTCCGTTTGCCCAGCATATTGATGGTCAGGAGAACGACGGCGCTGATGGCAATATTGACCAGTACCCAGATAAAGGCACTGTATTCGTCATTGGTCCGCCATAACTGATAGACCGTCGTCGAAATGGTAGCCGTGCTATGGGGAATATAGCCGATGAGCATGCTCGTCGCCCCGTATTCGCCTAAGGCCCGGGCAAAGGCCAGGACCGTACCGGCCATGATGCCCTGACGGCAATAGGGCATGCGGATGTGCCAGAAAATGTACGTATCGGAAAGGCCCAGGGTGCGGCCGCTCCAGGCCAGGGTTTCATCGAAGCTTTCAAAGGCACCGCAGGCCGTGCGGTACATGAGCGGGAAGGCGACGACTGCCGAAGCGATGACGCCGCCGTACCAGGTCATGACGAACTGTACGCCCCACTGGGCCAGGAATTGGCCGACAGGGTGGTTGAGGCCAAAGACCAGCAGTAAGAGCCAGCCGCAAACCGTCGGCGGCAGGACGAGCGGCATGGTCAGGATGACGTCGACCAGCCCTTTCAGCCAGCTGGGCAGGCGGGCCACATAGTAGGCCATAAAAATGCCGCTAAAAAATACGAGAATACAGGAAATAGCCGCTATGCGCAGACTATTCCAGAGGGGATACCAATCCATCACTGGCCGTCCGTCACAGGGCTAAAGCCGACGTGTTCAAAGACCTTCATGGCTGCATCGCTCTGTAAATACTGCAGGAAATCCTTAGCCGCCGCTACGTGCTTGCTGTCTTTGAGGACCGCTGCGGGATAGATGGCCTGGCCACACATGGCCTTTGTCGCCTGGTCGAGAGGTTTCAGGCCGGCACTGAAGGCGTCGGTTGCATAAATAACGCCGCAGTCGGCACTGCCTTCTTTGACCTGGGTCGTTACTTCCTTGACGTTAGAGCCATAGGAAATGTGGCCGGCATTGGCCAGTTCCTGTTCGTTCAGGCCGTAATAGGCCAGAATTTTCTGCGTATACTGGCCCACAGGTACATCGCTGTTGCCCATAACCAGACGGATCGAGCCGGCCTGCAGCTTCGCTGCCATGTCGTTGAAGTTTTCTACGTGGCCCGGGTTGCCTTCCGGCGTGACGAGAACGACGTGATTTTCTAAGAGATTGATGCGCGTATCGGGAATGATGAAGTCGAGATGACCGGGATTGTTTTTTTCGTCCTGCGTCTTGTCGAGCTGATTCATCTGTTTTTGTGCGGCTGAAATGAAGACATCGCAGGCAGCACCGTTTTCGATCTGCTTTTTAAGTGTCCCTGACGAATCAAAGTTGAAGACCAGTTCTACGTCAGGATGTTCCTTTTCATAGTCCTTGGCAATCTCCTGAAGCGTTTCGGTCATGCTCGCAGCAGCAAAGACCGTGAGCTTCACTTTTTCTCCACCGGCACTGCCGGCATCCTTCTTTTCGGCGCCGCAGCCTACAAGACCTACGGCCAGCGCTGCCAAGACGGTGACAGCAATCCACTTTTTCCATTTCATTGTACATATCCCCTTTCGTATTGGTTAGCGGCCACAGTCGCCGCCAGTACCCCGCAGAATATCCAGTCCATGCGGCAGGACGTCGGCGACGATAGCCCAATATTCCCGGCAGGCCTTGGTACTGCCCGGAAAATTGATGATCAGCGTCTTTTTGCGGATGACGCTCACCCCACGGGACAGCATGGCCCGCGGCGTAATAGCCAGCGACGCGGCCCGCAGGGCTTCGGAAATGCCCGGCACCTGCTTATCTGCCACAGCCAGCGTCGCCTCCGGCGTAATATCCCGCGGTGACAGGCCGGTGCCGCCCGTCGTCAGGATGAGATCGACTTGCCGCTGATCGGCCAGGCGGCGCAGGTGCTGCTGCAAGGGGCCGGCTTCGTCGGCCAGGAGCAGCGTTTCGACGACGTCATAGCCGGCCTCCCGGAGGCATGCTGCCAGGGCCGGACCGCTTTCGTCGTGCCGCTCGCCGTGGCTGCCCTTATCGGACAAGGTGATGACCGCCGCCTGATAAGGGCGCTTGCCTGCCTGCTGTACCACAACCAGCTCATCGCCTACGTGAAGCGTACCGCCTTCAAGGACCTTGGCAAAGACGCCCTGCCGCGGCATGATGCAGTCACCGACGGCCTGGTAAATGGTACAGTGCTGATGGCATTCCTTACCAATCTGCGTCAATTCCAGGAGGACCGTGCCGCTCTGCAGGCGCGTCCCTACGGGCAGGCGGGCAAAATCGATACCCCGGACGACCATATTTTCACCAAAGGCACCGGGGCCTACGTCGGCGCCGCGGGCCCGGAAGGCTTCGATCTGTTCGCTGGCCAAGAGGCTTACCTGGCGGTGCCAATGGCCGGCGTGGGCGTCGCCTTCGATGCCCCAGTCAGGCACGAAGACAGCGGCTGCGACCTGTTCCTTCTGCGTACCTCTGTGGGTACTGATACATAATGCTTCAATGACTGCCATATTCAGCCTCCAATTTGACTCATTTTTTTATGCTCTGTCACTTCATTTTGGTTTTCAAAGTGGTGTCCTGCCGGCTTATTTGCCAGACAAGACGCCATAGCCTTATAGAGGTCTTCATCACTGGCGCCGCCGCGCAGGAGGCTTCGCAGGTCCGTACCTATGTCGTAACACAGGCAGGGCTTTAAAAAACCCGTACTGGTCAGGCGCAGGCGGTTGCAGCTGCCGCAAAAGCGGTGCGTCTGGGCCGCTATGAAGCCGATACTGCCACGCAGCTGACGGCTCCGGTAATAGACGGCCGGACCGTTGCCATGCCAGGCCGTATCAGGCTGAAGATCGTCGTAGACAGTACGCAGCACGGCCAGACAGGCCGCACCGGCAGGGCCGGCAAAGTGCCGTCCTTCGCCAATAGGCATGACCTCAATGTAACGCACGTCTACAGGCAGGTCCCGGGCCAGCTCTGCCAGGGGCAGGATCTGGTCTGCCGTGTCGGCCAGGAGAACGGCGTTGACCTTCGTACGGATAGGCCCGCCGGCAGCTGCGGCAATGGCTTCTTCTACCACGGCTAGTCCGTCGTAGCCGGTCAGGGCTGCATACTGCCCGGCGTCCCGCGTATCGAGGCTGATATTCAGTCCGTCCAGGCCCAGTTCCTCTAAGGCGTGTAAATCCCGGCCCAGGCTAAGGCCGTTCGTTGTCAGCGTGACCTGGTCCACGCCGGCCATTTCCTTTAATTCCTTTATAAAGGGAATAATGCCACGGCGCACAAGAGGTTCACCGCCTGTAATCTTAAAGCGGTTGATGCCCAGGCGCAGGGCCTGGCGGCAAATACGTCTGATTTCCTCGTAGCGCAGGATATCGTCATGCTGCAAGGGCGTGACGCCTGCGGGCTGGCAATAGATGCAGCGCAGATTACAGCGGTCGGTTACGGAAATGCGCAGGTACGTAATGTCCCGGCCGGCAGCGTCACGCATGATCAGCGCCGCCTTCAGTAAAGGTAAAATGACCGCTCCGGCCACCACTTTTTTCAACCAGGTGGATATCCTTGATGACCATGCGCTTATCCAGGGCCTTACACATATCGTACAGCGTAAGCAGGGCCGTCGACACCCCTGTAAGGGCTTCCATTTCTACGCCGGTCTGGCCACTGCAGCGTGTCGTACAGCGCGCTTCAATGGTATGACTTTCAGGCTGCAGGGAAAAGACGACCTGGCAGTGCGTAAGGGGCACGATGTGGCACAAGGGAATGAGCTCGCTCGTGCGCTTAGCGCCCATGATGCCGCCGACCTGAGCCACACCGAGAACATCGCCCTTCTTGACCGTATGGGCCACAACGGCGTCGAAGCAAGCGGGACTCATGGAAAGGGTGCCTGCAGCCGTCGCTTCCCGGGCCGTCACGGCCTTGTCACTCACATCGACCATACGGGCGTTACCGGCTTCATCTATATGGGTAAATGCTGTCATAGTCGCTCCTATCTGCCGAAGCTGCACTGCGGGAACGTACACACAGGACAGTTCAGGCAATAGCCGCCTTCACCCCAGGCAGCAATCTGTTCCTGCGTCAAAGGAACACCGGCTATGAGGGACGGCAGGGCCAAATCAAAAACAGTCCGCTTGGCATACATGACGCACCCGGGCAGACCGATGACCGGCCGGCCATCTGCCATGTAGGCGACGAGGAACATGGCCCCCGGCAGGACCGGTGCACCGTACGTGACGATACGGGCGCCTGTATTTTTAATGACCAAGGGCGTCTGGTCATCGGGGTCGACACTCATGCCGCCGGTACAAAAGACCATGTCCACGCCTTTGTCCAGCATGGCCGTAATGGCGGCTGTAATGGCCTGGGGATCGTCGTCTAAGATATCGTGGGCAATCATGGTGGCGCCAAATTCCTTTAATTTCCCTTCAATGACGTCCGTAAAGGTGTCTTTAATACGTCCGTGGAAGACTTCGCTCCCTGTCGTCACGACGCCAAAGGTGCGCTTTTCAAAGGGCACGACCTGCAACAGGGGTTCCTTGCCGGCAGCTTCGCGGGCACGCTGCATCTTTTCTTTCTCTATGACCAAAGGAATGATGCGTGTGCCTGCCAGATGATCGCCGGCATGGACCGTAAAGCCGCCGTGCCGGCAGGCGATCATCATTTCCCCCAAGGAATTGACCCGCTTCAGGCCGGCCGTATTGACCGTAAGGAGGCCATCGCAGTCGGCAATGAGTTCGATCTTCCCTTCTTTTGGCTCGCTGCCGTGCATGTGACTGCCCAGACAGATATCACGCAGAATGGCTGCGGCATCATTTTCGTGCAACATATTTTCGTTATTTTCCCAAATATAAATCTGTTCTTTCCCTACGGAAAGGAGCACGGGAATATCTTCAGGCTGAATAATGTGGCCCTTACGAAAAACAGGGCCTTTGGTAACGCCGCGGATGATCTGCGTAATATCATGGCAGAGCACTTGGCCAACGGCATCTTCTGTACGTACTTTTTTCACGTTGTATACCTCCCGGATTGATGCATAAGGATCGCCGTCACGACTGCACCGCCGAGGCAGCGGGCCTTATCGGAAACGGTGAAACAATTTTTTAGTTCTTCCTGACGGGGATCGATATCGGCAATCTTAAAGCCCTTCGTCACGGCATAGCCGTCCCGGATGAGCCCCCGAACGAGGCCGGTCAGGCTGGCAGGCAAGCGAATTCCCGGTGTGGTTGCCGTCACGGGCGTAGTCAGCTTTTGCGGACTGAGCAAGGCCATGGCCTGCCCCTTTTCTACCGTATCGCCAATATGTACGAGACCATACAAAAAGCCCGCTGCCGGACTGTGCATGACCCGTTCCTTTGACGCGCCGGCAATGGTACCGGGTACGCCCGTGTTCGGAGCTGCCGCTCCCTTCGTAAGGATACGGCCCAGGTTATGGCCCCGCTGCGTTTCAATGACATAATCAGCGTCGGTCCCAGCCGTAAAGCCCGGCCCTAAGGCGATGACGCACGGTGCCATATCCTTGCGGGTACCTAAATTGCGTTTCGCCAGAATCGCATCGACGACGACAGCGGGATTACGCTGGCCAATGGCCAGGCCTTCCGGATCGATGAGCAAAGGTACATAGCCCTGTTGCCACGCAGCCTGTATGTCCCCGTCGGTTCTGCAGCGGACACAGGTCACGTCTTCTACGCGGGCCAGGCCGTCATATACGGCTTCCGATAAGGCCACCTGGCGGCGAATGGCTGACGGTCTTTCCGCTTCCAAAATGAGGACAAAGAAACCGGCCCGCCAAAGGGCTTGTACCGTTCCTGTTGCTAAATCGCCGCCTCCGCGGACGATGACGAATCTATTTTCCATGACCAATCTCCTTTAAGCGCCTGAGTTCCTGGGGATTAAAATATTCGGCAAATTTTTCCTGAGCTACACGGCAGACACTATCCTCTAGGGAGTCATACCGCTGCAGCAGGATCTGTGCCTGGGCCGTAAGGACACTATGGCCGCCGTGAAGCCCGCCTACGTGGCGCTCGGTCAGCGGAAAGCCCCAAATATTTTCTGCCTCCTTCATGACGGTCCAGGCCTTACTGTAGGACATGCCCATCTGCTGGGCTGCGCCCTGGAGGGAGCCTGTTTCGCCAATGCCCCGCAGCAGCTGCGCCACACCGGGACCAAAGGCCCGCGTCTCCTTAAGTATCCGTACGGTTACCTTGCAATGCAAAGGCACCCCTTGTTCTCGTTCCATCCTGTCTCCCTTCCAGGCGTTATTCTTTCATTCGAATAACGCTCGCCTAGAAAAAGCCGGTTTTGACACCGGTATTACAGTCATATTATATAAGAATTCTTACAAAAATGCACGTAAAAGATAGAGATTCTTCTCTTGTCGCCGGTCCCTGAATTCCGTATACTATGTATAGGCACTACCAATTTATTTTGAGAAGGAGCTGATCTACTGTGAGTTATCAGGCAGCATTTATTTACTTGGCACCGGGCAACGATCCGGAAAAACAAAAGGCCGTCATTCCCGGCCCTTCTATTGACCTGACCGTCGTCGGCGTCAAATCCTATACAGATGCCGTAGCAGCAGCACAAAAGCTCGTTGCAGCTGGCGTAGGCGCCATTGAACTGTGCGGCGGTTTTGGCTTTGAAGGCGTCGCCATGGTCAAAGAAGCCGTCGGCAATAAAGCCGCCATCGGCGTAGTCCACTTTGATATTCATCCGGGACTGGGCAACAAGAGCGGCGACGTGATTTTCAATAAAAAATAGGCATGACACAAGGCAGGAGCCGCTTTCACGTAGCTCCTGCCAATAAATCGTAAAGGCCCGGCCAGCGTATATGAACCGCTCCCCGTCAAGTAGACAGAGCAAAAAATAAAACATGTACTTATTACTGCCACCGATATCCGGTGGCAGTTTTTATGCTGCCACGTAATAGTTATTGTGCTTTTCCATCGGGGTTACTACACCCAGTTTTCTCTGTAAACGCTTAGTATTGTAATAGCCAATGTAATCTTCAATCATTGCA
>NZ_JACOGK010000047.1 GCF_014269395.1 Megasphaera hominis | reverse complement strand
TGCAATGATTGAAGATTACATTGGCTATTACAATACTAAGCGTTTACAGAGAAAACTGGGTGTAGTAACCCCGATGGAAAAGCACAATAACTATTACGTGGCAGCATAAAAACTGCCACCGGATATCGGTGGCAGTAATAAGTACATGTTTTATTTTTTGCTCTGTCTACTTGACGGGGAGCGGTTCAACGCAGCCTGGGCGATTTTTTATATTTAGCCTTCTTCTTTTAGCAAATCCTTGGCCAGCTGGATATAGATCCGGCTGAGCGGTGCGTCGGGATTATCTTCGACGACGGTCATGCCCAGTTCTTCACAGCGCTGAATTTCCTTGCTGCGGGGAATATCAGCAATGACAGGGAGACCGCGTTTAGCAGCAAACTCATCTACCTTTTCCCGTTCGTCTTCAATGTTGCGGCGGTTGAGGATGAGCCCCTTGACCTGGGCGTAGCCCCGGTCCTGGAAATTTTCTACAGCCCGGCTGATGTTGTTGGCTGCGTAGAGGGACATCTTTTCGCCGGACGTGACGATGAAGACTTCATTGGCGTAGCCTTCCCGGATAGGCGCCGCAAAGCCGCCGCAGACGACGTCGCCTAAGACGTCGTAAATGACGACGTCCGGGTTGATGCGGTCGAAGACCTCCAGATCTTCCAGGAGGTCGAAGGTGGCGATAATGCCGCGGCCGGCACAGCCAAGGCCCGGTGTAGGCCCGCCTGTTTCGATGCAGAAGACACCGCCGAAGCCTTCGCGGCCGACGTGTTCGAAATCCGGTTCGTCATCGAATTCGCGGTAATAGTCCATGACCGGCATGACCGGTTCACCGTGCAGCAGGTTGAGGGTGGAGTCGGCCTTAGGGTCGCAGCCGATCTGGATCACTTTTTTGCCCATTAGGGCCAGGGCTGCGGAAATATTGGCCGAGGTCGTCGATTTGCCAATCCCGCCTTTGCCATATATTGCAATTTTTCTCATAGTATCCTCCTTAAAATCCTTTTTCGTCCAGCCATTTCCGCGCGTCAGGGCCGACGAAGAGGGGCAGGTCGTCCCGGTAATGACGGCCCGAATAGGCTTCGTGCGGGAAGGAAAGGAATTTCTTTTCTTCGCCAGGCAGGAGCCGGGCATAAATGGGGTCGGCAATGATGCGGCGTGCTTTGCGGCATTCGCGGCGAATGGCCTCTTCTGAGCAGGCCGTTTCTATTTGCGTAGTTAATGGCTCCGGTGCGTCGGCTAAGGGGCACAGGAGGCGCACGTCGTGAAGCCCGTATTCGTCAGCCAGGAACTGGCGCATAGACAGGAGCTGTAAGGGCTCCCCGTTAATGAGGAGCACGTCGCACGGCGTGTCGTCGTAGACCTGTTCTACCTTCCAGGCGTCCAGTTTGGTCAGGGCCCGGTTGAGGCGCGCAGGCTTTTCTTTGCCTGTAAGGCCTGTCAGATACGACGTGTCGCCGTCACGCAGGGCCTGGAGCCAGCCGGCTGTGCCCTTTTTGCCCATGGGCAAGCCGCAGACATAGGGAATGCCGTAGGCTTCCTGCATATATTGGGCCAGGTAAAAACCCGTAGCGGAGACGACGGCGTTCACGTCTGCATTAGCGGCCTGGGCCAGGCCTTCCGGCGATTCGCCCATAGCCCAGGAGCTCTGCAGGATGAAGCCGTTTTCCGTAATCAGGTTTTTTAAGGTCGTAGCGTTGCCGACGACGGAAAAATCAAGGGGCGTCAGCCCCAGGAGATTAACCCGCCGGGCCGGCTGTTGCGGTTTCTTTTGCGGTGCCTGAAGGAATTCTTTGGCGTACGTCAAAAAGGCTGCGCCCGCGCCGGGGAGATAGCTGTGGATGCCGTCTGTGCGGAAGCCGAAGGCAGGAATGCCTGTACGGCGCGATGCCATTTGGGCGATAGCCTTATAGTCCGTGCCGATGGCATTAGGCATGGGACTGCCGCCAATGGCGATGAACGTCGGCTTACCGGCGTCGACGACTTCGGCAATATTATCGATGAGGCGCTGGTCGTTGCCGTAAATCGTATCGGCTTCGTTGAGGCCGGAAATATAGACCATAGCCGGCAAATCATACCAGCGCGGTTCATCGTGTGTATTATATGTAGAATTGCAGCCCGATGCATCGTGCATAATGATCAAACCGCCCAGCTCATAGAGCGCTGAGGCGATGCCGAAAACATCGACGGCATATGTCGAGAGAACCTGTTGTGCTTGTTTCAACCGTGACACCCCCAAGCTTTAATTTGGACGATGCGGCGCATATCCTTTTCTTCTTTAAAGGCTTCTGAGGTCAGGCTGATGAGTTTCAAGAGACCGGTGTAGCCGTAAAGGCCGCTGTTTTCTACGATATTGACGAAATAGTTAGAATCCGTAAAGTACGCAGCCATCTGGCCAATGGCCAGGACCTTGCCGTAGCGGCGCGTGTCGTCCCGCGGCAGGAGGCTGCGTTTGAAGTGCATCGTCGAGCGCAGCTGCAACTCCGGATAGTGCTCTTGGAGAAAATAGAAATCGTCCTTATCGTCGGCAAGAACCGTATCCAAATAGACGGCGTAGACGTTGAAGCCGTGCGTAAGAAGCAGCCGTGCCAGATTCAAGGGCCGCGGTGTTGCCGTGTAGTCGATGGACATGTGCGTGTTACCGACTTCGTCGTGCAGCCGTTCCAGGGCCGCTTCGCAGCGCGCTTCATAGGCGTCCGTGTCAGGCATGGACAGCTGTAAGCAGTCTGCCGCTTCTTGCAGGTGGGCACGGATTTCGTCGTAGCAAAAGGCGTAAGGGATATATAAGGGCGTTTGCTCCAGCCGCTTTTCCATATCAAGAGCGGCCGGCCGGGCATTTTCATGAAAATAAATGTTGGCGATTGATTCACCCATGGCTTTGTACTCGTCGTACGTCGGGCAGGCGGCAAAGTCGTGAATCGTGTAGCCTCCAGCCTGCAGCATCGTGACGAGCTCGCATTCCGGGTCGACAGGGAAATAATTGACGACGAAATTGACAGCCTTTTTCCGGGGCTGTTTTTGTATAGCCCGCGTCAGCTGCCGCCGTCCCAAGACGTCTGGCGAAAAGCGGTGCTGCAGCGTCGGGATCATATAGCCGTCGATAAAATCGATATCCGGGTATTTTTTGCGCAGCGTCCCGTAAACCAGCTTCAGGTCGATGTGCAGGAAATGCTGCATGCAGCTCGTAAAGCCTTCGACGCAGCGTGGCCGTTCAGGCAGGTGGTCGATGATGTCGCTAATACCGTCGATCATCATTTCTTCCAGGTTCCCCTTGAGAATGTTTTCGTTCGTCAGGGTCACCATGGAGAAGCGTCCGGCGCCGTCAGGCACTTCGTCCGCTGAAAGGACGACGCCGTGGAGGCAGCAGGCATAGCACACGTAGATTTCGTGGCACTCCGGAATGAGCATGGGGGAATGGGCAATGGTCCAGTGGCCCCGGGCCGGCGAGCTGTACTGGAGCCCGATGTGGAAAGGCTCCGGGAAGGAAGCATGACCAATGTCTGTTTCCGCGCCCGCAGGACTAACCTTAGGGATGAGGACACGCGGTCTGATTTCGTTTTCGTAAATCATGAGATATCCTTTCTTTTGACAGACAAAATAGAAACAACAATTCTATCATAAAGTATATATGCCTGGTATAGTATTGGCAAGTGCCCGCACTAGGGCCGGGCAGACAAAAACTCCTGCCACGCTGCGGCGACAGGAGCCTTGCTGAAAGCGTAACGAGTATTATACACTTTCAAAAAATGCTTTATAAGCCAGGTAGCCGCTATAGGCATCGGCCTTGGCGACGATTTCCAGCGGTGCGTGCATGCTGTGCATGGCGACGCCGCAGTCGACGACGTCACAGCCCCAGTCGGCCATGATATAGGCGATCGTACCGCCACCGCCCTGATCGACTTTGCCGAGCTCGCCTGTCTGCCAGGGCACATTGGCAGTGTTGAAGATTTGCCGTACTTTGGATAAAAATTCAGCGTTTGCATCGTTGCTGCCCGATTTGCCGCGGGCACCTGTATATTTGCACAGGCAAATGCCGTAGCCTAGTTTGGCGGCATTGTTTTCTTCGTAGGCATCAGCAAAGACGGGATCATAGGCCGCGCACACGTCAGCCGAAAGGACTTCACTATGGCGCAGGGCCCGGCGCAGCCAGATTTCTTCTGTGTGGCCTTGGAGTGCCAGGAGTTCAGCCGTGAAATCGAGGAAGTACGACGAATTGACGCCTGTATTGCCGACGGAGCCGATTTCTTCCTTATCGGCAAAGAGGGCCATTTGCGTCTTGACGCCTGGTTTGGCCGTCAAGATGGCAGCCAGGTTACCATATGAGCAAACGCGATCATCATGACCGTGGCTCATAATCATAGAACGATCGAGGCCGACGTCGCGGCTCTTAACGGCAGGAATAATTTCCAGTTCGGCACTGGCAAAGTCTTCTTCTTCAATGTTATATTTTTCTTTCAAAAGCTGCAGGATTGCCGGTTTCGTTTTTTCTTCTTCACTGTTCGTGCCGACTAAGGGCATGAGCATTTCCCCTTCAATGGCTTCGCTCAGCTTCTTTTCGGCCTGCTTGCGGCCCAAATGCGGCAGGAGGTCGTTGATGAAGAGAACCGGATCGTCTGCGTCTTCGCCAATGGAAATGTCTACGCGCCGGCCGTCAGCCGTGTAGACGACGCCGATGAGGCTCAGGGGCAGGCAGACCCACTGGTATTTCAGGAGACCGCCGTAATAATGCGTTTTTAAGTAGACGATGCCATCCTTTTCGACGACGGGCATCGCTTTTACGTCCAGGCGCGGGCAATCGATGTGGGAGCCGACGATCTTCATGCCTGTTTCGATAGGATCCGTACCGATGACGGCGAGAATGACCGATTTGCCCTTTTGATTCCAATATACCTTATCGCCGGCTTTGAGGCCCGTATAGCTTTCCAGGGGCCGGAAGCCCTGGGCTTCTGCCTGGCTGATGATTTCTGCAGCGGCCAGCCGTTCCGTCCGGGCTGTATCCAGAAAATGGCGGTATTTTTTGCTGTATGCTTCCATTTCTAACCGTTCTTCTTCAGAAAAACGGGACCAAACACTGTTTTCTCTGTCAAATGCTTTCATTTATATTCCTCCTTATGGTATAATTAGTCAATTGAAGCCCTGCCGTACAGGCCGGGGGCCTCAAGACAGTCGCAAGGCGGCTTTACTAATATTATAATGATATAGGAAACAAAATAAAAGGGGGAACCAGGCCATGGCCGCAGAAGATAGATTGAAAACACTGGTTGAACAATATACACCGCATATTTGTGAGCTGCGCAGAACCTTTCACAGACAGCCTGAATTATCATACGAGGAACAGGGAACCGCCCGGGTCATCGCCGCGGAATTCCGTTCTCTCGGCCTGGAAGTACACGAAGGGGTTGGCGGTATTCCCTCGGTTATTGGCATCTTACACGGTGCGCAGGGCGCCGGCCCAACTGTCGCTTTGCGGGCGGATATGGATGCCCTGCAGATTACGGAAGCCACAGACCTTCCCTTTGCTTCTGAGCGCCCCGGGATCATGCATGCCTGCGGCCACGACGGCCATATGGCCATTCTTCTCGGCGCGGCAAGGGTCCTGGCGTCCTTACGGCAGGAATTGTCAGGTACGGTTATCTTTATCGGCCAGCCGGCAGAAGAAAAATCACCGCACGGCGGGGCCCGGGCAATTGTCGCTTCGGGCATCTTAGAAGGCGTCAAGGCCGTCTATGGCCTGCACGTCTGGCCTACCCTGCCAGTGGGTCAGGTAGGCGTTCTCAATGGGCCCGTCATGGCCGCTTCGGATCACGTAACGGTCACCTTGCACGGTCAGTCCAGCCATGCGGCTATGCCCCACCGCGGTGTCGATGCCATCGTCGCTGCCGGCCAGTTCATCATGGCGGCGCAGACCCTCGTCAGCCGCCAGATTAACCCGCTCTATCCGGCCGTACTGACCTTTGGCCGCATCGCCGGCGGCAGCCGCTATAATATCGTCGCTGATGAAGTTACGCTCGAAGGCACGTGCCGTACGTATCACGCAGAAGCCCAGGATCTCATGGAAACGAAATTAGAAGGCCTCCTGCAAGGCCTTGATGTCATGTATGGAACGCAGAGCGAGCTCCAGTACGAACGGGGCTACGGCGCCGTCTTCAACCAGCCCGACCAGGCGGATCTCGTCCGCCGCGTCGTGACTGACCGCTTTGGTGCCGGCGCCCTGGCTGCTGTCAATGAACCGGCTATGACAGCCGAAGACTTCTCGGGCTACCTCAAGGCCTATCCCGGCGCCTTCATCTGGCTGGGGGCGACGGCACCGGGCAAGCCCGTTTGGCCCCTTCACAACGCGCATTTTGCTGTAGATGAAGCGTGCCTGCCTGTGGGCACTGAAATGATGGCCGCCTTAGCCTTGGCAGCGTTGCAGGAATAACACAGCGTTTTTTAAAAAAAGGCATAAACAGGTTAGAAAAAAATCATAAATAAAAAAGGAAATCGCCTCTTTAGCACGAATACATATTAATAACGTGATTTTTAGGAGGCGATTTATATTATGAAAGAATATGCTAGTGATATGATACGGAACGTAGCTGTACTTTCTCATGATGGAGCCGGTAAGACGGCCGTTGTTGAATCTCTGCTTCTGGCCTGCGGTGCTGTCCCGGCTGTAGGTACAGGTAAGGATAATAAACATATCATGGATTTTGAGCCGGAAGAAATCAAACGGAATGTCACCATCCAGCTGGGCATTGCGCCGTGCGAATGGCAGGGCTATAAGCTGAATTTCCTCGATACACCGGGGTATGGTGAATTTTGTGGTGAAGTACGGGCTGCCCTGCGGGCTGCTGACGGCATCCTCATGGTCGTATCGGCCGATGCAGGCGTAGAAATGGACACGGAACGGGCCTGGGAATACGGCGTAGAATTGCAGCTGCCGCGGATGATTTATATCAATAAGATGGATACGGAAAATGCAGACTTCTTTGGCTGCCTGGAAAAAATGCGTGCCGTTTTCGGCAAATCGATCATGCCCTTGCAGATTCCTATTGGCGAAGGCAAAGACTTCCGCGGCATCATCGACGTGTGCAAGATGATCGCCTGGGAATGGAGCGATGGCAAAGTCAATGAAATCAAAGTACCGACAGAATACGTACCGAAGGCACGGGAAGTCCGGGAAATGTGCATGGAAGCTGCCGCCGAAGGGGACGACGAACTGCTGGAAAAATACTTAAACGGCGATGAACTGACCTTGGAAGAACTGCGTCAGGGCCTGCGCCAGGGTATGCTCACAGGCCGCGTGTGCCCGGTTATGTGCGGCAGTGCGACCAACCATATCGGCACGACAGAACTCCTGGGCCGTCTCATCCGCTACATGCCGGATGCATCGCAAAAAGTCATGATGGGCACCGATAAGAAAACAGGCGACCCGGTCATGGTATATCCGAATAAGCCCTTTACAGGCTTTGTCTTCAAGACACTCATCGATCCCTTTGCCGGCAAGCTGAGCTACGTCCGCATCTTCTCGGGCGAACTCAAAGAAGGGGACAAGCTCTACAACGTAACCCAGGATGCCGATGAAAAAATGGGCAAATTCTTTACCCTCGTCGGCAAAGAACAGATTCCTATCAAAGAAGCCATTGCCGGTGATATCATCGTCATTCCGAAACTGGCTCACGCTAAGACAGGCGATACCTTCGGTACGCCGGAATTCCCTGTTGAATACGATCCTATCCGCTTCCCGAATCCGCTCCACACAGTAGCGATGGTACCGGAAAAGAAAGGCGAAGACGACAAGCTCATGACGGCGCTTCTGCGTATCAGCGAAGAAGATCCGACGTGCCAGGTCGAAAAGAATGCCGAAGGCAAGCAGCTCCTCGTACGCTGCATGGGTGACGTCCATCTCGACCACATCATGAATAAGATGGAACGCAAATACGGCGTCAAAGGCGTACTCGAACCGGTATACATCCCGTATCGTGAAACCATCAACGGCGTTACGGAAGTGGAAGGCAAGCATAAAAAACAAAGTGGCGGCCACGGGCAGTACGGTCACGTCAAACTGAAAATTGAACCGCTTACAACCGGTGAAGATTTTGAATTTGTCGATGCCATTTTTGGCGGTGCCGTACCGCGTCAGTACATTCCGGCCGTCGAAAAGGGCGTAAAGGAAACGCTGGAAAAAGGCCTCATTGCCGGCTACCCCATGATCCGTGTGAAAGTGACGCTGGAAGACGGCTCGTATCACCCGGTAGATTCGTCGGAAATGGCCTTTAAAGTAGCTGCGGCATTGGCCTTGAAGAAAGGCGTACCGGAAGCAAAACCGGCTATCCTCGAACCGGTATATAACGTCGATGTCATCGTACCGGAAGAATACATGGGCGATGTCATGGGCGATTTCAGTGGCCGTCGCGGCCGTATCCTCGGTATGGAACACCATCCGAGCCATAAGAACCTGATCGTTGTCAAAGCGCAGGTTCCCTTGTCGGAAATGAACGGATATGTGACGGTGCTGCGCTCTATGACCCAGGGCAAAGGAACGTTCAATATGAGCTTCTTTAACTACGAAGAAGTACCAAAGAAGACAATGGACGAAATCATTGCCGCTGCTCAGGCAGGTAAGGAAGAATAAATCCCTCCTATGGATTCCCGCCGCACCTCGTGTGTGACGGGAATTCTTTGTGTGATTACAGGGATATGTATAGTATGCAGACGCAAAGAAAGGAGTTTTTTCCATGGACCTTAAACAAATGTATGCGGACAAAACAAAGACAGCCGAACAGATCGCTGCCTCTATCGAATCAGGCTGGTCCTGCAGCTCGGACATTTCCGGCGCCATCCCAACGGTGCTGGCAGACGCATTGGGGAAACGGGCCGCAGCCGGCGAAGTGAAGGATTTGGTCTACCATTCCCTCTTGGATATTACCCCTTTGGGCACGCTGGCGCCGGAAGCCTTCCCGCAGCTCACGCCGGTCAGCTGGTTTTCCGGTGGCGGCCTGCGTAAAGCCGTTAGCGAAGGCCGCTGCGATATCATGCCCTGCTATTACCGGGATGCACCGGGCCTTTTTGAACGGTACATCGAAATAGACGCCTTTTTTGCCCAAGTGTCGCCCATGGACAAGCACGGCTATTTCAGCACCTGCCTGGACGGCTCGTGCAGTGAAGCCATGATACGGAAAGCAAAACATATTTATTTGGAAGTCAACGATCAGGCGCCGCGTGTCGTCACGGTCCCGCAGATTCATATTTCCCAGGTCGATGCCCTGTGTGAAACGTCCCACCCCCTGCCCATCATGCCGCCTGCCAAAATCGACACGATCAGCCAGACCATTGGCGGTTATATTGCTGAAGAAGTACCTAATGGTGCGACCTTGCAGCTGGGGATTGGCGCCGTGCCGGAAGCGGTAGGCCTGGCCCTCAAAGATAAACGCGATTTAGGCATCCACACGGAGCTCTTTACGGACAGCATGGTAGAGCTTATCGAGTGTGGCGCCGTGACGAATATGCAAAAACCCCTCCACCGGGGCAAAACCGTAGCGACCCTGACCTTCGGCTCCCAGCGGATCTATGATTTCATCGATGACAACCCGATGTTCCTCATGCTGCCCGTCAACTACGTCAACGACCCGGCCATCATCGCCCAGCATCCCAACTTCATTTCCGTTAACGCCGCCATCGAAGTCGATTTCTTTGGCCAGGTCTGCTCGGAATCGGCCGGAACCCGTCATATTTCCGGTACGGGCGGCCAGGCAGATTATGTACGCGGCGCCATTTCCTCTAAAGGCGGCAAGAGCTTCATTGCTTTCCCGTCGACGGCCAAGAATGATACGATCAGCAAAATCGTGCCGACCTTGGCACCGGGCGCTATCGTTACGACGAGCAAGAACGATGTCGACTACATCGTAACGGAATACGGCGTAGCCAAACTGCGCGGCAAGACCGTGTCCCAGCGGGCGAAGGAACTGATCCGCATTGCCCATCCTAAATTCCGGGAAGAGCTGACATTTAAAGCCAAAAAGGAAAACCTGCTGATCTGATTTTTCTTGCAGAAAAAGCATGAAACACATTCTTTCTTTACATTCAGAACCTTGCGTAAAACGTTTGAACAACGTATACTATAGGTATAATCTGTGAAAAACAGAACACATGTAGTAAAACGATAGAAAGGTATGGTGAACGATGTGTCTGAATGGACAGAAATGTATCAGCAAAAACTGACGACGCCAGAAGAAGCGGTAAAACTAGTAAAAGACGGAGATTGGGTTGAATATGGCATGACCACTTCGCAGCCCGTGCTGTTAGATGCAGCTTTGGCAGCCCGGAAAGAGGAATTAAAGGATATTAAAGTACGGGAAACCATGTCTCTTTTCCCGCGTAAGGTCGTAGAGTGTGATCCTATGCGTGATACCTTTACCGTATCGAACTGGCACATGAGCGGCTATGACCGCAAGGCCTGTGCACAAGGTGCTATGAATTTCAGCCCTATGTGCTTCCGTAATCAGCCCTCTATCTACCGCGACCTGCTCGACGTGGATGTAGCCATGATTACTGTCGCTTCTATGGATGGACACGGCTATTTCAACTTCGGCCTCTGCGCCGCTGCTACGGAAGCAATGGTACAAAAGGCCAAAAAAGTCATTGTAGAAGTCAATCCCAATATGCCCCGCTGTCTCGGCGGCTTGGGCGAAGCTATCCACATTTCGGACGTCGATGCCATCGTAGAAGCACCGGGGATTGCCATTCCGACGATTCCCTTTGTGGCCGGTGACGAAATTGACGCCATGATCGCCAAACCGATTGTCGAAGCCATTCCGGACGGAGCTACACTGCAACTGGGAATCGGCGGCCTGCCGA
This sequence comes from Megasphaera hominis, assembly GCF_014269395.1. Taxonomy (GTDB): domain Bacteria; phylum Bacillota; class Negativicutes; order Veillonellales; family Megasphaeraceae; genus Megasphaera; species Megasphaera hominis. The sequence goes on along the minus strand of NZ_JACOGK010000047.1, from coordinate 3,972 downwards.
ACAGTGTAGGCGCCATGATTGCCAAATCGGATCTGAAGGATCTGGGTTTCCATACGGAAATGCTCGTCGACGCCTTCTATCTCATGTATAAAGAAGGCCGCCTGACCAATAAGGCCAAACGGCTGAACCGCAATAAAGGTGTATACTCCTTTGCCCTGGGCTCACAGAAACTGTACGACTGGATTGATGATAACCCCAGCCTGGCGGCTTTTCCTATTGATTACGTCAACGATCCGGCCGTCATCGGTCAGATGGACAATTTCATTTCGATTAACAGCTGTATCGAAGTCGATCTCTTCGGCCAGGTATCGGCAGAATCGAAGGGCCCGCACCAAATCAGTGGTACCGGCGGCCAGCTGGACTTCACGGACGGGGCCTATCGTTCCCGCGGCGGCAAAGGGATCATTGCCATGCACTCGACCCATACGGATAAAAAGAGCGGCGTGACGACGTCCAATATCTGCCCGACACTGGCACAAGGCACGACCGTCACGGATCCGCGTTCCCAGACCTGCTGGATCGCCACGGAATACGGTATGGTCAACCTCATGGGCAAATCGACCTGGGAACGGGCAGAAGCACTGATCAGCATTGCCCATCCGGATTTCCGCGATGAACTGATCAAAAAAGCGGAAGAAATGAAAATCTGGAGATACAGCAATAAGAAATAAGCACGGCAGAACGATAGCCGGAGGGGGCAGACCAGATACTGCCTCCTCTTTTCTTTTCGCCCTAAACGGCCCTGCAAGGGCTCTGTTTGCCTTAAGACGACAAAAACCTATCAAAAGGGACAAAAATTTGCTATAATATAGATAATGCGCTCGTGATCTGTGAGATAGACAGACAGGGACGTTGGTTTTATTTTTTTTATGAGGTGACATTGTGGACGAACAACAGGTTGATAAGATTTTACCGGTATGCCTGGAAGATGAAATGCAGACATCGTACATCGACTATGCGATGAGCGTTATCATTACCCGCGCCTTACCGGATGTGCGCGACGGCTTAAAGCCCGTACACCGCCGCATTTTGTACGCCATGCACGAAGCGGGCATGACGCCCAACAAGCCGTACAAGAAATCAGCACGTATCGTCGGTGAAGTACTTGGTAAATACCATCCTCATGGTGACAGCTCTGTATACGATGCAACAGTCCGTCTGGCCCAGGACTTTTCTACGCGCTATCCGCTCGTAGACGGCCACGGCAACTTTGGTTCCGTCGATGGCGACTCGGCTGCTGCTATGCGTTATACAGAAGTGCGTATGGCCAAGATTACCGGCGAAATGCTGGAAGATATCGACAAAGATACAGTGGATTTCATGCCCAACTACGACGGCTCCCTGCAGGAACCGACTGTATTGCCGGCAAAGATCCCGAACCTCCTGGTCAATGGCTCGGCCGGTATTGCCGTAGGTATGGCAACCAATATTCCGCCCCATAATTTGGGGGAAGTCATCGATGGCTGTGTACTGCTCATCGATAATCCGGATGCCAGCCTGGAAGAGTTGATGACCAAGATCCAGGGGCCTGATTTCCCGACAGGAGCCAAAATCATGGGCCGGGACGGTATCCTCAAAGCCTATTCGACAGGCCGGGGCAGCATTAAGATGCGTTCCTGTGCAGAAATTGAACCGATGAGCAAGGGCAAACACCGGATTGTCGTAACGGAAATCCCTTACCAGGTCAACAAAGCCCGGGTCATTGAAACGATTGCCGACCTGTCCCGCAATAAGGAAATCGACGGCATTACGGCCTTGCGTGATGAATCAGACCGTAAGGGCATGCGCATTGTCGTCGAACTGCGCGCCGATGCCAATCCGGACATCGTCCTGAACAAGCTCTATAAGCATACACAGCTTCAGGAAACCTTTGGCGTCATCATGCTGGCCCTCGTAGACGGCCATCCCCGCGTCCTGACGCTGAAACAGATTTTGCACTATTATCTGGCCCATCAGCAGGATGTCATTACGCGTCGCAGCAAATTCGAACTGGATAAGGCCTTGGCCAGAGCCCACATATTGGAAGGCCTGCTCATCGCCCTCGATCATATTGATGAAGTCATCCGGACGATCCGTGAATCGCAGACCGATGAAATTGCCAAGAATTCTCTCATGAGCCGCTTTGGTCTCAGTGAAAAGCAGTCTGTGGCCATCCTCGACATGCGTCTGCGCCGCCTGACCGGCCTGGAACGGGAAAAGATCGAAGCAGAATATAAGGAACTGGAAGAACGGATCGCTTATTTGCGCGACGTCCTGGCAGATACGCATAAAATCATGGAAATCGTAAAAACGGAATTGCTCGAAGCCAAGAGAAAATTCGCCGACAAGCGCCGTACGCAAATCGTAGCGGATACGTCTGACTTCGCTGTAGAAGACATGATTCCCGACGAACGCATGGTACTGACACTCACCCGCCGTGGGTATATCAAGCGGATTAATGCCAACGTATACCATACGCAAAACAAAGGCGGCCGGGGCATTAAAGGCATGGGCACGAAGGACGAAGACGTAGTCAATCACTTGCTCTACACATCGTCCCTCAATACGGTCCTTTTCTTTACCAACCTGGGCCGTGTCTATCGTCTGAAGGCCTACGAAATTCCGGAAGCCAACAGCCGTAATTCGAAAGGCGTGGCAGCGATTAACCTCTTGCCCCTGGAAAGCGGGGAAAAGGTCAATGCCCTCATCGACCTCGATCAGGCAGATCCGTCTATGAACCTCTTCATGGCGACGGAACAGGGCCGCGTGAAGAAGACAGAATTGCAGGAATTTAAAAATGTCCGCCGTAACGGCCTCATTGCCATTTCCCTCGTAGAAGGTGACCACCTGGCCAAGGTGCGCCTGACGACAGGGGACCAGAATATCATTTTGGCCACTAAGCAGGGCATGGCCATCTGCTTTAACGAAGCCGATGTACGTCCTATGGGCCGCAATACACGCGGCGTCCGCGGCATCGATCTGGCTGCCGGTGATATGGTCATCGGTGCGGATATTCTCACGCCAGGGTGCCAGGTCCTGACAGTCAGCGAAGAAGGCTTTGGCAAACGCAATAACGTAGAAGCCTATAAGGTTCAGCTGCGGGGCGGTAAAGGCGTAAAGAACTTCAAGATTACACCGAAGACCGGTGACGTCGTAGGGGTAGAAGTCGTCCACGATGATCAGGAATTGATGCTCATTACAGGCAATGGCATCGTGATTCGTACGGATGTCGAAAGTATTGGCATCAAGAAGGGCAAGATTACATCTGGCGTCAAAATCCAGAAGCTGGAAGAAGACGACAAAGTAATGGCTCTCGATACGATTACCATTGACGGTGAAGATACAGAAGCAGAAGAGCAGCAAGACGATCTGTTCGGCAAACAATAAGACGCTCTAAAAAGGAAGGTCTCCTGGAGGCCTTCCTTTTTTATGCCACTGTACATATATATAAGAGAAGTATAGGGCGTGTAAAGAAATGGCTTGACAGAGACGCCAATCCGTAGTACTATGTAATAACCAGCTATTGCGGACGTGCAAATGAATGAATATAGTAATTTTGCTAATTCCTTTATGTGTGTCAGTGTGTTTGCTATTGTCTTTTTCTGTTTTAAAAGTTCTTCAAAAAAAGTGCTTGACAGAGAAGGGAGCAAATGATATACTTCAATAGCTGTCAGGTGAGGGCGAACAAAAAGCCCTGAATGTAGTGTGTCGAGTGGACAAATAAGTTCAAAAAACTTAAAAAACTGCTTGACAAGCCGCATGAATCCTGATAAGATATACAAGTCGTCGCAAGACGACATGATGACCTTTGAAAACTGAACAATGTAAACATATGAAATGCCAGTGCGAGATTCTATTTTTATAGAACGTCAACCAAATGTAACACAAACAATAAGTAAGACAGAGCTAGATAGCTCTTCACATATCATGGAGAGTTTGATCCTGGCTCAGGACGAACGCTGGCGGCGTGCTTAACACATGCAAGTCGAACGA
>NZ_JACOGK010000046.1 GCF_014269395.1 Megasphaera hominis | reverse complement strand
AGTCCCATACCTGCGTCTCGATGCAACAGGACTGCTTTCATTCGTTTTTCATAAGAATACATTTTAAACCTCCTGACATTTAGTGATCATGTCAGGTCCAACTTTTTGTCCGCACCTCCACATCCAAACCAAACCACACAACCCCGCATTGACAGTGTTCCCTGTATATAGGTATAATAGAATGTATTCTTTTATCTACAAAAGTAATGCATTCACAAAACTTATATCAACTTATTCATACACAATGGGGAGTGTATCTATGCGTAAAGTTAATGCTTCGGGGAGTATTCCTTTCGAGAACAAATATAGCTTTTTTCTATTGCCCTTGGTGCTGGTGTGCGTCGATTATTTCGCCGTGTGGTGCGCTGAATGGGCCGCTTTTAGTTTACGGAATTTCTTGATTCCTTCGCCGGTGTTGCGGATTTCCTGGCTTAGTTCCCATGTCATCGGGCCGGCTGTGTTTTTGCTTTTTATGCAGATCAGTTCTCTTTACACGCGGCGTATGCAGTTTTGGCGCACCATGGCGGCGATTTTCCGGGTTACTGTGTATGCCATGGTGACGCTCATTTTACTCATGTACGTTTGGGAAGTGGCAGGTAGTACGTCCCGTCTTTTCACGGGTTTTATGGCGATTTTTTCTTTTTGTTTCCTCGTTGCCTTCCGCTATGTGGCGAAGAAAATTTTCGAGCACTTCGGAATTCTCCAGATTCCGGTCCTCGTCTTAGGGGCCGGGAAGACGGCGGCTTTGGTCTTAGGGAACCTGAAGAGTGATGCCGGCTTGGGCTACGATTTCATTGGTTACCTGGAAGATAATACGCCGGAAGAGCCCGTAGCTTCCATGATGCCTTGTTTAGGCGGCTTTTGTGACGCCGAAAAGATCATTCAGGAGACGGGCGTGCGCCACGTGCTGGTCATCGCTCCAGGCCTGCATAACGATGGTATTCAAGACATCATTTACCGCTTACAGCCCTTGGTGAAGACCATTTCCTTCATTCCCGATATGGGCCGGGTGCCCTTGGCAACCCTCGATATGGAAAGCCTCATCGATGGCCATATCGTGGCCTTTAGCGTGCGCAACAACCTGGCTCATTGGTACAACCGCTGGGTCAAGCGGGTCTTCGATATCGTCTGTACAACCTTAGGCCTCATCGCGTTGTCGCCCCTCTTCTTGGTCATTGCCCTTTGGATCTACCGCGATTCACCAGGGCCGGTCATCTTCAAGCACCGCCGTATCGGCAAGAACGGCAAGTCCTTCGATTGCTACAAGTTCCGCAGCATGGTTATGGATGCTGATAAAAAGCTGGAAGAGCTTCTGGAAAAAGACCCGGCCATTCGCGCTGAATGGGAAAAAGACTTTAAGCTCAAAGACGATCCGCGCATTACGAAAAGCGGCGCTTTCCTGCGTAAAACCAGCCTAGACGAATTGCCCCAGCTCCTAAATGTCCTCAAAGGGGAAATGAGCCTCGTCGGCCCGCGGCCCATTATCCGCGACGAAGTCGAACGCTATGGCAAATGGATTGCAGACTTCTACATGGTCCGCCCTGGCGTCACCGGTATGTGGCAAACCAGCGGCCGCAGCGACGTCTCCTACGACGAACGCGTCCAAATGGACAGCTGGTACGTCCGCAATTGGAGCGTCTGGTTCGATATTGTCCTCATCTGGCGGACAGTTGGCGTTGTCTTAGGAAAAAGAGGAGCCTACTAGGCTTCCATAGGAAGGAACTATCGTAGTGAATATACAAATACTCATTGCAGCTCATAAACCATATTGGATGCCTCAGGACCCGAGCTATTTGCCCCTCCACGTTGGCGCTGCCGGCAAGGCCGACCTGGGTTTTACGCGCGACGATACAGGCCCTAATATATCAGGGAAGAACCCTCATTTCTGCGAGCTCACAGGCCTTTATTGGGCCTGGAAAAACCTTGACGCCGACTACATCGGTCTCGTCCATTACCGCCGCTATTTCACGCGGAAAGAAGTACACGGTATAGAAGAGAAACGGCAGCAAATCCTCAGTCACGCTGACTGGGAAGGCATCCTCTCCCGGCGCTCCGTCGTCGTCCCAGGGAAACGCCGCTACTACATCGAAACGAACCGCTCTCATTATAACCATGCCCACCACAAGGAAGGCCTCGATATTACGGAAGCCATCATCAAGGAACGCTATCCGGACTACCTGCTTGCCTTCGACCGCATCATGAACCGCACCTGGGCTCACATGTTCAACATGTTCGTCATGCGCAAGGATCTCTTCGACGCCTATATGACGTGGCTCTTCGACATCCTCTTTACCCTGGAAGAGCGCGTCGATATTACCGGCTGGGATACGTACGAATCCCGCATTTACGGCTTCGTCAGCGAACTCCTCCTCGATGTCTGGCTGGAACAGAATAACATTCCCTATACAGAACAAAACGTGTCCTTTATGGAAAAACAAAATTGGTTCAAAAAAGGCGGTGCCTTTTTGAAGCGGAAGCTTTTGGGTAGGGGACAATAGCAGAGAATAAGCATAGCAAATTGGTGGAATTTACACATTCTGTCAATTTGCTTTCGTGCGTTTTGCTTAACTCGAAAGATGAAGTTTTTTATCTTCCTGAAGTGGTTTTGTTGACAGCCGTAATAGTTGTAATAACATGTTTGAGAGGTATTTATGTCATTATCTATTGCTGGTGTTGTGATTCTATACAATCCGGATGAATCTGTTTATAAAAATATTTCATCTTACGCACCATATATACAAAAACTATATATCATTGATAATTCTGAACATACAAACGAAAATCTCCTAAGTAAGATTATTCCACATTCCAATATAATATATATCCCTCATAAAGAAAATAAAGGGATTTCTTATTCTTTAAATGAAGCTTTACGAATGGCAGAAGGACAATATGATTGGTTACTTACTATGGATCAGGATTCGCGGTTTGCTGACGGGAAATTTCCAGAGTATATACAGTGCTTAACGAAACTTGGTGATGATGTATATGGAATATGCCCTGCATCTGGAAGTAATGATGAAAATAAAACCATACTCTTAGAGCCAGTTGAAAAATGTATTACATCTGGAAATATTATACGTATTAAAACAGCAATATGTTGCGGTGGTTTTGATGAAAATCTATTCATCGACGAAGTGGATCACGAATTTTGTTATCGCTGTAATAAAGCAGGCTATCGCTTGTTAAAATATAAAAGAAATATTTTGATACACGCCTTAGGGCATCCTCTTCATAAGAATATCCTAGGATTTCACTTTAATACTCTGAACGAAGGATACATCCGACAATATTATATTTTTAGAAACAAATTATATGTTTGTCATAAATATCCCGAACGAAGATATTTAGAATACAAAGCAATGTTGAAATGGTTTACAAAAATCATTTTGGGTGAACCTGATAAGCTAAAAAAAATATTGTATATATATCAGGGCTTTAGAGATTATTATAGAAAAAAGTTTGGCAAATATCCAGATTGCTGAATGAAATACACGAATAGAGATAAAATAAAGAAAATATCATTTTTTGCGGGAGGAATATATTATGATTTCAGTAGCTATGTGTACGTATAATGGTAGTAAGCATATAAAGGAACAACTGGAAAGTATTATTTATCAAACACGTAAGCCGGATGAAATAATAATTTGTGACGATTGTTCAAGTGATAATACTGTAGAAATAGCCCAGAATTTACTTTCTGTATCAACTATTAAATCGACCATTATACGGAATGAAATCAATCTCGGATTTAGAAAGAACTTCGAAAAAGCCATTGGACTTTGTCATGGAGATATAGTGTTTTTAAGCGATCAGGATGATGTTTGGCTTCCTGAAAAAATAGAAAAAGTGGCGAATATATTCGACAATGATGAAGAAGTCATTATGGCTTTTCATGATGCTTGCCTGGTAGACGGGAACTTACATCCATTATACCCTTCCTTTTGGAAAATCTTACGTTTTAATTATGAGGATTTCCTTGCAAATAACTTTAACATTCTTGGCGTAAAAAATGTTGTGCAAGGAAGCGCATGCGCATTTAAGAAAGAACTATATGATGAAGCAAAGCCTTTTAGTACAATAGCATTTCATGATGAATGGTTAGGACTTATCGCTATACTATTTGATAAAGTGGTCCCTGTAAATTACTGTATGATGAAATATAGACAAGAAAATAACGTGGTAGGGGGTGTTCCAAAAACTATTAAAGAAAAAGTAATATTATGGACGAACGTAAGAAAAAAATTAAAAATACATGTAGATGGGATTGAAAAAAGAGAAGCTATCCTTTCTGAAGTTATATCTAGATATCCAAAAAGGATTGCGCATGCTTCTATTGATATAAAGAAATATTTAGATTTTTTTCATTTACGTGCAAGTTATATTAAAAGCAACTGCTTTTTTGGAATAGTGAAAATGTCTTTTGTATTTTATAAATGCTATCAGTCTCCTTTAATTGCAACAAAGGAATTAGCAAAGGATTTGATGGCATCGACAATAAGATTTTAAGAAATAAAGTTATAATTATGAAGTGAGTGCATTATAGTTAATTAAAAGGAGTTAATAATGAAAGGTATCATCTTAGCTGGCGGCAGCGGCACACGCTTATATCCGCTGACACGGGTTACATCGAAGCAGTTACTGCCTGTATACGACAAGCCCATGATTTTCTATCCTTTGTCGACGCTCATGCTGGCAGGGATTCAGGATATTCTCATCATTTCTACGCCTAGTGATCTGCCTAATTTCGAACGTCTCTTAGGCGATGGCTCTCATTATGGAATTAGACTGTCTTATAAAGTGCAGCCTTCGCCTGATGGTTTAGCTCAGGCCTTTATCTTAGGGGAAGATTTCATCGGTTATGATTCCTGTGCCATGATCTTAGGTGACAACATCTTCTACGGGGCCGGTTTGACGCGCCATTTAAAGGCTGCAGCCTCTATGGAAGGAGGGGCTACAGTCTTTGGCTATTACGTAGAAGATCCGGAACGCTTTGGCGTCATCGAATTCGATAAAGCAGGCAAGGCCATTTCCATCGAAGAAAAACCGCAACAGCCGAAGTCTAATTACGCCGTGACAGGCCTCTACTTTTATGACCATCACGTCTGCGAATACGCTAAACAAGTGAAGCCCTCGGCCAGAGGTGAACTGGAAATTACGGATCTGAATAAAATCTATCTGGAACAGGGCAACCTCCACGTCGTCACCTTAGGCCGGGGCTACGCCTGGCTCGATACGGGGACTATGGACTCCCTCTTTGCTGCCTCAGAATATGTGCGGGCCATTGAAACGCGCTCAGGGATCCACATTTCCATGCCTGAAGAAATTGCCTTCCAAAACGGCTGGATCGATCGGGAATCGTTGGCAGTCAGTGCCCGGGCCTATGGGAAATCACCGTACGGCCAATACCTGCAAAAGGTTGTCGATGGCAAGGTTCTATTTAGGGAGGAAGACATATGAAAATACTCGTAACTGGTGGTGCCGGCTTCATTGGCGGCAATTTCGTCCACTATATGCTGCAGCAGCACCGAGAAGATCAGATCCTTTGTGTCGATAAGCTGACCTACGCCGGCAATCTCTCGACCTTGGCCGATGTTCTGGATCAGGATAATCTTACCTTTGTCCGCTTAGATATTTGCGATAGAGAAGGAATATACAATCTCTTTGAAAAAGAACGGCCTGATATCGTCATCAATTTCGCTGCCGAAAGCCACGTAGACCGGTCTATTGAAAATCCGGAAATCTTCCTGCAGACGAACATCATCGGCACGTCGGTTCTCATGGATGCCTGCCGTAAATATGGCATCGTCCGCTACCATCAGGTATCGACAGATGAAGTCTACGGCGATCTGCCCTTAGACCGGCCGGACCTCTTTTTTACGGAAACGACGCCCCTCCATACGTCGAGCCCTTACAGCAGCTCCAAAGCTGGCGCAGATCTCCTGGTCCTGGCCTATCACCGGACGTACGGCTTGCCCGTTACTATTTCCCGCTGCTCCAACAACTACGGGCCTTACCATTTCCCGGAAAAGCTCATTCCCCTCATGATTATCAACGCCCTCCACGACCAGCCCTTGCCCGTCTACGGCGATGGCTTAAACGTGCGGGATTGGCTATATGTAGAAGACCATTGCAAAGCTATAGACCTCATCGTCCGGAAGGGGAGAACTGGGGAAGTCTACAACGTCGGCGGTCACAACGAAATGCGCAATATCGACATTGTAAAGCTCATTTGCCAGGAGCTTCATAAACCGGAAAGCCTTATTACTCATGTGACGGACCGCAAAGGCCACGACCGCCGCTACGCCATCGATCCGACGAAGATTCACGACGAATTAGGCTGGCTCCCGGAAACGACCTTCACCACAGGTCTCAAGAAGACGATCCAATGGTATCTGACCCATGAAGCGTGGTGGCAGGATATCATTTCTGGCGAATACCAGCAATATTATCAAAATATGTACGGAGGCAGGTCATGAGAGTATTCGTTACCGGTGTCAACGGCCAGCTTGGTTATGACACAGCCTTAGAACTCGTGCGCCGCGGCCACGACGTTACCATAAGCGGCACGAAAGAAATCTATAGCGGCCTGCCAGGCCCACTAGAAAAGGTACCTTATGTACAGCTCGATATTACCGCTAGAGACCGTGTCCACGCCGTCCTTACGGATGTAAAACCAGAGGCAGTCATCCATTGCGCTGCCTGGACGGCTGTCGATGCGGCAGAGGAAGCAGAAAACAAGGATGAGGTCTGGGTTGTCAATGTCTTAGGCACGCAATACATAGCCGAAGCCTGCCGGGATATAGATGCCGTCATGGTCCATATCAGCACGGACTACGTCTTTAACGGCCAAGGGACGGAACCCTGGCCGGCTGATTGCCAGGACTTTGCACCTCTCAATGTCTACGGCGCTTCCAAGCTAGCCAGTGAAAAAGTCGTGGCCACAACGCTGCAGCGCTTCTTCATCGTCCGCATTGCCTGGGTCTTTGGCCCCAATGGGAAGAATTTCGTCAAGACCATGCTCAATCTGGGCAAAACACACGACACGCTGCGCGTCGTAGCTGATCAAATCGGTACGCCTACCTATACGCCTGATGCGGCAATCACCTTAGCAGACATGATATCATCAGACAAGTATGGCTACTACCACGTCACTAACAGTGGCGGCTACCTTTCCTGGTACGATTTCGCCTGTGAAATCTTCCGCCAAGCCGGCTGTGATGTCAAAGTCATTCCCGTGACGACCGCCGAATACGGTGCTGCCAAGGCTGCGCGGCCCTTTAATTCGCGTTTAGATACGAGCAAACTTGAAATAATGGGCTTTCGGCCATTGCCGGCGTGGCAGGATGCGTTGCAACGCTATATTGCCTGGGAACAAGAAACAGAGAAAAGAGGCTAATACAATGGGACAGATCAAAGTAACGAAAAACGTAGGTGGCATCGAAGGCCTGTGCGTCATTGAACCGGCCGTCCACGGCGATGCCCGCGGTTATTTCATGGAAACGTACAACCAAAAAGACATGGAAGAAGCCGGTTTTCACATCAATTTCGTTCAGGACAATCAGAGCAAATCCACGAAGGGCGTACTGCGTGGCCTCCATTTCCAAAAACACTATCCTCAGTGCAAGCTCGTCCGCGCCGTACGCGGCAGCGTCTTCGACGTGGCCGTAGATTTGCGGCGCTGTTCTGAAACTTATGGTAAGTGGTATGGCATTGAGCTGACCGAAGAAAATAAAAAGCAATTTCTCATTCCTGAAGGCTTTGCCCATGGCTTCCTCGTCCTCAGCGATGAAGCTGAATTTTGCTACAAGGTCAATGACTTTTGGCATCCCAACGACGAAGGCGGCATGGCCTGGAACGATCCGGAAATCGGCATCGTCTGGCCACAGGTTACGGGAGCTTATTCCGGCTCTGCCAGTGCAGCCGGCTATTCCTTGTCTGATGGCACGCCCTTGAACCTTAGTGATAAAGATCAGCAGTGGCTGGGGTTGAAGGAAACCTTTGCCTTTGAGTAATAAATCATAATTAAGGTAAAATTCCGGACGCAGGAGTATACGTAATGTCTAAAAGTATTACTAAAAACTACATCTATAATTTGAGTTATCAAATTCTTACGTTGATCACTCCTTTTATTACGATCCCTTACTTATCCCGTGTCCTTGGACCTGATGGCATAGGTGAGTACAGCTTTACCTTTTCTATTGTCACGTACTTTGTCTTAGTGGCCAATCTGGGCGTTGCCAATTATGCCCAGCGGGAAATTGCCTACCATCAAGATGACGACTACGTATTGAGCCGTATCTTCTTTGAAGTGAATGTCTTGCGATTCGTACTTGTCGGTGCCAGTATGGTCGTGTACTATTTCCTCGTTTCGTCGTGGCACGTATCCCATACGATCTATTGGCTCCAAGCTCTCAACATTGTAGCTGTCTTATTCGATATTTCCTGGTTCTTTCAAGGCCTGGAAGAGTTTGGCAAAATCGTATTCCGTAACTTTCTCGTGCGTATTGCCAACGTCGTCCTCATTTTCGTCCTCATTCATGAACCAGCAGATCTCTTAGCCTATACGGCTCTCATGGGGGCTATGAATATCATTTCCGGCGTCTTGATTTGGTTCTATGTGCCCCAATATGTGCACAAGGTACCTGTGAAAGAATGGAAGCCTTTTCGTAACTTTAGCGTTATTTTACAGCTCTTTTTGCCTCAGATTGCCATTCAGATTTATATCGTTATGGATAAGACACTGCTTGGCGTATTAGCCGGTTCCTACGCAGAAAATGCCTATTATGAACAGGCTGACAAGATCGTTAAGCTACTTCTCACTATTGCCACGTCTTTGGGGACGGTCATGTTGCCGCGTATTTCCTATGCCTATGCCCATGGCTTAAAGGAAGACGTAGAGCGCTATATGATGCGGTCCTATCGCTTTACGTGGTTTCTTACGATTCCCATGTGCTTAGGCCTCATGGCCGTAGCACCGAGCTTTGTCCCTTGGTTTTTTGGCCCAGGCTATGAACCGGTGACGACGGTCTTACAGGTCATTAGCGGCATTATCATTGCCATTGGCCTTAGCAATGTGACGGGCATTCAATACTTAATTCCTACGAACAGGCAGAATGAATTGACCTTGTCCGTCACCATGGGGGCTATTTTTAATCTTTGCATGAACCTATATATGATTCCCCGTTATCAAGCTGTGGGTGTGGCACTGGCGACACTGTTGACAGAATGGTTGGTAACCATTGTTCAGTTTTACATGGTGCGACATGACCTTCATCTGAAGCGTATTCTTTCTATTTCACGTATGTATTGGCTAGTTGGAATAATTATGTTCATCATGGTATATGCCATAGGCCAATATGCAAGGCCTACATTCTTTTATACAATTATAATCTCTTCGGTTGGCGGAATCGTATATTTTATAGGACTACTTGCCTTAAAAGATAATCTGATTTATGCTGTACTTAATAAAGCGAGGAGTAAATTACATATTTAAAGTATACTTATAAAGGTTGGAACCTGTCTATGTCACAATTACTATCCCTCGTCGTCCCGTGCTACAACGAAGAGGCGACCATTGAAATCTTCTACAACGAAATACTGAAGTACGAAAAGCAGATTGATGCGGACCTTGAATTCTGCTTCATCGACGATGGCAGCCGCGACAAGACCCTGTCCATTTTGCGCCAGTTGCATGCAAAGGATGAAAGGGTGCACTACATTTCCTTTTCCCGCAATTTCGGCAAGGAAGCAGGCCTCTATGCTGGCCTTTCCATGGCCAAGGGCGATTATGTAGCCACCATGGACGTAGACCTCCAGGACCCGCCGTCCCTCTTGCCTAAGATGTGGCGTATGCTCCATACAGAAGGGGAGGAGATCGACTGCATCGCTACGCGCAGGGATACGCGTACAGGTGAGCCGGTCTTGCGTTCTTTCTTTGCCAAACTCTTTTATAAATTCATCAACGCCATCTCCAAGACGAACATCGTCGATGGCGCCAGGGATTTCCGCATGATGTCCCGGCAGATGGTAGACGCCGTCGTGGCCGACCGGGAATACAACCGCTTTTCCAAAGGTATCTTCAGCTGGGTAGGTTTCCATACAGTCTGGCTTTCCTATGACAATATTGAACGCAGTGCCGGTGAGACGAAATGGTCCTTTTGGAACCTCTTCCGTTATTCCATTGAAGGTATCTTAGCCTATACAGTCGTCCCCCTTTATGCAGCGTCAGTCCTGGGCATCATCATGTGCGTCCTATCCTTCCTGGCTTTAGCCTTCATTTTCATCCGTTCCTGCATTTGGGGCAATAACGTCGCCGGCTGGTCGTCCCTAGTCTGCATCATTACCTTCTTAGGCGGCATTATGATGCTCAGCCTCGGCATTATCGGGCTTTATTTATCAAAAATCTATTTGGAAACGAAGAAACGGCAAATCTATATCGTCCGCGAGCAGAAATGAAAACCTTATAGTGCTATCAAATTCTCAGGGTGTCGTCGTCACGGCATCCTGTTTTTTACGGTCTCATTCGTTGACGTAACAGACGCCCTCTGTCTATAATAGTTATATTGTAATCAACAAAGGTGGTGCAACCATTGGCAAGATATATTATGCTTCAAGGCACGAGCTCCCACGTAGGCAAGAGCGTCCTCGCTACGGCCTTGTGCCGGATTTTTTATCGCAGAGGCCAGCGCGTCGTCCCGTTTAAGGCGCAAAACATGGCCCTCAATTCCTATGTCACCAAAGAAGGCCTGGAAATGGGCCGGGCCCAAGTGGCGCAGGCCGAAGCAGCGGGCTTAGAGCCGTCCGTAGAAATGAACCCCGTCCTCCTCAAACCGACGGGGAACAGCTGCTCCCAGGTCATCATCGATGGCCGTCCCTTAGGCAACATGTCCGCCCGGGACTACCATACAGGCTATGCCCTCAAGGCCTTTGACGCCGTTAAGGCAGCCTTGGCTAAACTCGAAGAAAACTATGATACAATCGTCATCGAAGGTGCCGGCAGTCCGGCTGAAGTAAACCTACACGATCATGATATCGTCAACATGCGCGTCGCCAAGTACGCCCAGGCGCCGGTCCTCCTCGTCGCCGATGTCGACCGGGGTGGTTCCTTAGCCGCCCTCGTAGGCACGCTGGAGCTCTTAGAACCGGACGAACGGGACCTCGTCCGGGGCCTTATTGTCAACCGCTTCCGCGGCGACATCAGCCTCTTCGACCCGGCAGTAGCCTTCCTGGAACAAAAGACGGGTAAGCCCGTCCTGGGCGTCATTCCCTATATTGAAGACTTAGGCATTGACGAAGAAGACTCAGTCTCCTTAGAAGACAAGCAAAGCCTGCCTGCAGCTGGTGACCTGCAAATCGCCGTCATCCGCTTGCCCAAAATCTCCAACTTCACTGATTTCGACAGCTTAGCAGAAGAGAAGGATGTAAGCCTTTATTATGTAAGCGATGCCGGCAGCCTGGGCCAGCCGGACCTGATCATCCTGCCGGGCAGCAAGAATACGACGGGCGACCTGCAATGGCTCCGCCAGAGCGGCGTGGCTGCCGCCATAAAAGAACGCTATCGGAACGGCACGCCCCTCATCGGCATTTGCGGCGGCTACCAAATGCTGGGCACGGCAATTTACGATCCTTTACACACGGAAACGGATTGCGACGCTATCGAAGGCTTAGGCCTTTTGCCGGTGGAAACGACCTTTGCCGCGGCAAAGGCGACCTATCAGGTCACAGCCCAGTGGCAGGCGCTGCCCTTCTTGGAAGCAACCCTTACGGGACCGTCCCTGAAAGGCTACGAAATCCACATGGGCCAAACGACCGTCGCTGATCGGGAATTATCCCAGCTCACCGTCACCAGCCGTTCCGGCCGGCCCTGTGCTCTCAAGGCCGGTACGGCCCGCAAGGATGGCCAGGCCTTTGGCACGTACGTCCACGGCCTCTTCGACAACGACCAGTTCCGCCGGGACCTGCTCAACGCCTTGCGCCAGCACAAGGGCCTGCCGCCCTTAGGGGCAGACCTGCGCTATGACGACGAAAAAGAACGGCACTACGACCGCCTGGCCCGCATCGTCGCCGCCCACTTGGACCTGGACAAGCTAGATGCCATCATGCGTGAGGCCCACCCATGACGACGTGTATTGCAGCCTTTTTCCTCGATCTGATCATCGGCGATCCACAGACGCGTTTCCATCCTGTCGCCTTGCTAGGCCGTCTGATTGGCTGGCTGGACCATTTCTTTTACCAAAAGACAGCCTCACCCGGAGTACAGCTCATTGCCGGCGCCATAGTCGTAGCTATCGTCCTCTTAGTGACGTGGAACGTCGTCCTCATCCTGCTCTGGGGCCTCGGAAAAATCGGCAATTGGTACGTCTCCGTAGCCGTTCAAGCCCTGGTCCTCAGCTTTACCATTTGCCCGCGCAGCCTGGCCCAGGCTGGTACGGCTATTCGCCGCCTCTTGGAACACCATAACCTGGCCCAGGCCCGCCAGCGCGTAGGCTGGATCGTCGGCCGCGATACAGAAAACCTGGACGAAGGGGAGATCACCAGGGCCACTGTAGAAACAGTAGCGGAAAACACGACAGACGGCATCGTCTCGCCCTTATTCTATTACGCCTTAGGCGGCCTGCCCTTGGCCGTCCTCTACCGGGCCGTGAACACGATGGACTCCATGCTGGGCTATAAGAACGAAAAATACCTCTATTTCGGCCGTGCCGCCGCCCGTCTCGATGACGTAGCCAACTTTATCCCGGCCCGCTTTACAGGCGTCTTGACGGTCGTAGCCGCCTTTTTATTGCGCTTTCACTGGCGCCGGGCCTGGCAAATTATGGGCCGCGATGCCCATAAGCATCCCAGCCCCAATGGCGGCTGGGCTGAAGCCTCTGTAGCCGGCGCCTTAGGCATCCGCCTGGGCGGCTACAACAGCTATTTCGGCAAGACCACCTTCCGGGCCTACATGGGCGATCCCATTCATCCCTTGCGGGCCCGTCACATCCGGCAGGCCATCAGTCTCATGTATACCGTCACTATCCTGGCGGTCATACTGACGGCCCTGGCCTGGCTGGGGAGGTGACGCCGTGCACCTATCCGTCTCCGTCCCCGGTTCGTGCGGCGAATTCATTCAAGGCCGCTGGCACGGCACACCCTTTTTGCTCACCTGTCCCATCGACCTCTACAGCACGGCCACCGTGCACGAAGGCGAGCAAGGGCCTCTACAACCTAAAGCAAAAGCAGCCTTGGCCGCTACCTTAGCCTATCTGGGCCAGCCGGCCTTTCCCTACAGCCTCTCCATCCAATCGCAGCTGCCGCCGGGAAAAGGCATGGCCTCCAGCACGGCCGATATTGCCGCCGTCAGCGTCGCCGTCGCCACGGCACTAGGGAAGACCCTCTCAGCAGCAGAAATAGGGCACCTCGCCGCTACCATCGACGCCGTAGACGGCGTCTTCGCCCACGGCCTGGCCTTAGTCAATTACAGCACCGGCGACATTTTGCGTACGTACGGCCCTGTACCGCCCATGAAAATTGCCATCTTAGACGCCGGCGGCATTGTCCAAACAGAAGACTTTCACGCCGCCACGGACCTGCTCGTACCAGCGCACACAGAAGCAGCAGCCCAGGCCCTGGCCAGCCTGAAAGACAAAGTGACAGCAGAAACACTAGGCAAAGCTGCCACGCGCAGCGCCGTAGCGCACCAGCCATACCTGCCCAAACCGGACCTGGAACAGCTCATCAGACTGGCCAAGCAACACGGTGCACTAGGCGTCAACACAGCCCACAGCGGCACCATCTGCGGCATCCTCTTCCCGGCAGATAGAAGAGAAGCAGACATAGAAGAAACAGCCAAGACCATAGCCGGCACCCTTGGCACCTACACCTACTACCGCACAGTCCGCCTCATCAGCGGCGGCGTGCGCATCCAAAAGGAGGGAATCCATGCAACCCTTTGAACACGGAGGCAACATCTACAACGACCCAAGCAAACAATGGCTTGATTAACGAGGGAACACCCCTGCACCAGTCAGCATACAGGGCAACCTGTATGACCAGTGGCCAAGGCCACGCCAAACTATCTGAATTGCTGGAAACTCCTAAAGACAGCAGAGCCACAACGCAAGGCTGAAACAAACCTAAACGTGAAGGCCGCGAAAGCAGAAAAAATCTACTGTATAGCATACGGTCAAACCCTACGTGCCAGAAAAAATGGACAATCAGCAGCCAAGGCCCGAACAAGGCAAGGTTCAACGACTATTCCCAAAAGGAAGTAGGTGCAAGCGCACCGAAGCGGATAGGCCCTGAAAAGGGATAAGATATAGTCTATGCTTGCACGAAAGTGCAAGAAGTTCAAAAAAGAGAACTGCACGGGCCCAGCGCCCCCGTGTGAAATTTGCTTTCCCTTGCCTTCCCCATGGTGGGCACAGCATGCCTGTGTGCATGCTGTGGTTCCTGCGTCCGCAAAAAGGACGCAGGAAGGGGAACAGGTGGGCGCGAAGCGCTCGGAAGAGGCGTATCGTGCCTGTGTGCACGATACGGCCTAACTACTACTAGATTGAAGTCATTCAATCTAGTAGCCAACTAATAGTTAAAACGTGGATCCATTAAAGTTCTATAACCGGGGAGAGAGGGTAATTATTACAAAAATTATTTTTTATAAATACCCTCTCTCCCGGCTTCGCCGTACTCTCCCCTATAAGGGGAAAGCCTTCTGCTCGCATATCTTAAATCACAGTTTTTTATATAGAAAGCTATATATTTTTTTTAGTATGTGAATCGATGGCTTTCCCCTTATAGGGGAAAGTGGGCGCGGCTTCGTCCGCGGTCGATAGAGGGTAATTACAAAAATTATTTTTATAAATACCCTCTTTCCCGGCTTCGTTAGTGCTTCATTGCATCAACGTTAGAGCTACCGTTTTCTCCTCTCCCGGTCCTATCGGACCACCCTCCCCACCATGGGGAAGGCAAAATGGGAAAGCATGAAAGCAAAATCAGTATAGTGCAAATATTAATCCCTTGGGTCTTTCTTTATCTGTAAAAAACACAATTCTTTCTCACCTAAACTCTATCATTCATTACCCGGATCCGGAGTGCCGGGGGCTTCGGGCTGCTATTTCTTCTTTCTACAGTCTCGAAACTTCATTCATCCTGCCTGGGAATGGTGCGGCGGAGTTGTTGTACCTTCTCATGGAGGTTCTGCGTCCTAAGCGGGTCTTGATTCCGGCTCCTTCTTTTAGTGAGTATGCCCGGGCGGCTGTGTCTGTTCATGCCGACGTGGTGTATTGGCCTCTTCAGATGGAGGCGGGATTCCAACCGGATTTAGGGGCTTTGGCCGCTGAGGCTTGTCACTTCGATTGCTTGTTCTTGGCGAATCCCAACAATCCTACAGGGAATTTACTGCCTCGTCGTGAGGTCATGCAGCTTTTAGAATCCTTGCAGCACACGGACACGTACGTCGTCATAGATGAATCGTTCATTGATTTCCGCAGCGATGGAGGAGAGTATAGCGTTGCTGATTTGGTGCGCTCCTATCCCCGGCTCATTGTCCTCCATTCTCTGACGAAGATCTTTGCACTACCGGGCCTGCGTCTGGGCTTTGCCGTGGCAGCGCCGGAACTGGTCACCGCAGCTGAGACCCATACCGACGTATGGCACGTCAACGTCCTGGCTCAGGCGGCCGGTGTCGCGGCTCTGCAGGACACAGAATACCTAACCAGAACGCAGGCCTTTGTACAAGCCGAAGGAAAATATCTCTATGGCGAGCTCCAAAAGCTGCCGCATCTCCGTGTTTGGCCGCCGTCGGTCAATTTTATCCTCGTCCAGAGTTTGCGCCAAGACCTGCCGGCTCATGTATTAAGACAGAACCTTCAAAATGAAGGTATTCTCCTACGTGATTGTGGGAACTATCCCGGTCTTACGCCGTATTTCTTTAGACTTGCTGTCCGCACGCAGTGTGAAAACGAGCGCCTCATCCATAACCTGCGCGCTTGTTTGACCGCGAAAAGTACGGAAAAACCGCTGTAAATAGCATAACTCAATCATAACAAAACGCAGCCTCTGGTCTCTTAGAGGCTGTTGTTTTTTTGTTCATAAAAACAGGAGAAAAAGCCGGACTTTCCCTGAAAATCCATTGAAAAATAGTAGCATACAAGAGAATTTGAGAAATTAAGACTTAAAATTTTAAAACTTTTGCACAGTAAAGGCCAATAAACAGAAAAGATTGAACCATATTTCACATTTATATTAAAACAAAATGAGAAGGACGTTAAAAAGCGGTTAAACATTTAAAATATTAATAACAAAAGTAGATATATTTAAATTTTTATGATAAAATGTAGTAAACAACAATTGAAGCGGCCTTCGAAGCGTGCTCACTGTTTCTTGTTTTTATCTATTGTTAGGAGGTAAGACGTATGGGTGCAAAAAAAGGTAATCGAACTATTGCGATAGGCTTAATGCTTTTCGCCCTGTGGTTTGGCGCAGGGAACTTAATCTTCCCGGCTTCCATGGGTCAGGCAGCAGGTACCAACGTATGGTATGCCGTCGGTGGCTTCGTCATTACAGGCGTAGGCTTGCCGTTACTGGGCGTACTGGCCATGGGCTATTCCGGCTGCAGCAACCTGCAGGAACTGACCAACCGCATTGACAAGAGATATGCTATTTTCTTTACTGTTATTTCGTACTTAGCCATTGGCCCGGCTTTCGCTATTCCTAGAACCGGCACGGTTTCCTATGAAATCGCCGTTCGCCCGCTGCTCAATAATGGCGGCAGCGATCCGATTATGTGGGCCTTCCTGGTTGTTTTCTTCATCATCACGTGGTGGCTCTCCATCAGCCCGGCTAAACTGGTCGACCGTATCGGCAAGATCCTCACGCCGGCACTGCTCCTGACCATCCTGGCCCTGATCGTTAAATCCCTTGTAACACCTATGGGCGTGCCCCAGGCGCCGCTCGCGAAATACGCAACAGGCGTTATGGCCCTGTCCCAGGGCGCTATTGACGGGTACAACACCCTCGATGCTATCGCAGCCTTCGTCTTCGCCATCTTGGTCATTGAATTCGTAAAAGAAGACGGCGCTACGACAAAAGAAGAAGTAACCCACGAAGTATTCAAAGCCGGCGGCCTCGCCGTTGGTCTCTTAGCCTTCGTATACGTCTTCGTAGCTTACTTAGGTGCCCAGTCCGTACAAGCCATTGGCATGCAGGAAACAGGTGCTCCGGTTCTGTCCCTTAGCGCACAGATCCTCTTCGGTTATGGCGGTGCCCTCCTCTTGGCAGTCATCGTACTTCTGGCCTGTCTCTCCACATCCATCGGCCTCGTAACCTCTTGCGCAGCGTACTTCCATCAGCTCATCGGTCACGCTAGCTTCAAGACCTACGTAACCATCTTTGCCGTAGCTTCCTTCCTCGTAGCTACAGCAGGCCTGAAGACCATCATCGTCGCAGCTATTCCGGTCCTGATGTTCGTATATCCTCTCGTAGTATCCAACATCATCCTGACCTTCACACACAACCTCTTCGGCGGCCGCCGCTGCGTATGGGTATGCTCCACAGCCTTTACCTTCGTACCGGCCCTCGTCACAGGCTTACAGACCGCTAAAATCGGCCTTGGCCCGGTAGATGCTATATTTGAAGGATTACCGCTCCATTCCCTCGGCATGGACTGGATCCCCTTCTTAGTAGTAGGCTTCATCGTAGGCCTCATCTACAAAGCAGCAGTCCCCGATAAAGACGCACAGACCGAAGAAGCATAAGACGAGTTGCTGAAGACTCAAAGACAAGTAAATAAGTAAGTATTTAATGAAGCCCGTATCCAATAGGATGTGAATCCTGCGGATACGGGCTTTTGCTTTCCCAGAGGGGAAAGTACCGGGAGCGAAGCGATAGGGGGTGCAGACGTTTTTTTGGACCGTCCTCACTTTGTAGGCAATAAGCCTAAACTTATTCTATACTGTATCGGGCTCATGCCACCCAAAGACATCTTAATCCGATCTTCGTTATACCAATGAAGATATCTA
>NZ_JACOGK010000045.1 GCF_014269395.1 Megasphaera hominis | reverse complement strand
GCGACCTATTTCTAATCGTTGTTCTTTCGTTAATTTCACGTGGCAACCTCCCATCTAACAATTGAGGGCATCGGATACTAATTAGAAAATCTTTTATCCAAGATTACTACATTTAGTATTCAATTTCTACCCCCTCCATGTCCAACTTTAGCATACCACGTGCACTGCCGCCGTAATATTCCGTTTCCCCGTAGCTGCTTCCCGAAGGAGCACCCCCACTTGCACCGCCGTATACCCCATATCGTATGGTCAGATTATTGCTGCCAGTCTCATCTTTTGGTCCGGTAACGGTTACCCTATTGCTGTCTGCATTGCCCAAATTCGTATAACCACCGTAAATGTAATTGGATTCCGCTTTTCCCGTCAGCTCTTTCAAAGTAACCTCATTGTCCGTGACGTTTATAGGTCTGAGTACGGCGGCTGTGTCCGAAGGTTTAACTTCCCCATAGCCGCCGAAAGTACGCCATAAATCAATACTGCCGGTTGCAGAAACACTGTTGCCGCTAACCGTAAAAGTGACCGTATGAGATGTGGTTGCCGTACCGTCTGTTAGCAGATAGCCGCCGTAGATACGGTAATTTGTATAGAAGGTAGCACTATCGGCAATCACCTTGTTGCCCTTGACGCTGACCTCCGTTTTTTCCGGCAAAGCCGCTATTTCGTCAGCAGTTAGGCTTAGACCGCCACCGGACATATCGTCATGGATATTTTTCCTGTTGCTGATATCAGTTACTTTATCGGTAACAGTGGTGACGACTGTGTCATCGGCCAAGGCCGGCGGTCCGCTGAGGCCCAGGCTAAAGAGGCTGGCTAAGACCAAAACGGTTAATATACCCCTCTGTTTTCTCATGATTCATTCTCCTTCCCAAAATTCCCAAATAGTCCCAAACTTATCCAGTGCAAAGCGCACGCCCCAAGTTTTTTTGCAAGCTTCCCCAAAGAGTTTTTGCACCGATTAATCCACCATTTTATACGGTAGAGTTATATTGCTTTACATTATATATTATTTCATTATATGTATAAACTCATTTAGTTATAATAATTAAAAATGTGTTAATAAGAAAAAAGCAGTTTCCTTCAGATCAAGACAGACGCTTGTCTGAAAGAAACTGCTTTGCAATCTCCCCAGGAAAAAGCACACCGCTAATAGCTTTCTCGTGCTTTTCCCTTAGGAGAAAGAATGTGGCCGCGAAGCGGTCGATAGCGCAATGTCCCTGTGCGGGCATTGTGGCCTTACTTCTCCATGATGGAGAAACTCAAGCATGGAGCCAACTAGCAGCCCTTACCGCTGATGCGATACCGGACCCTAGAGGTTAAATACACAGAAATGAACCCCTTCAGACCCAGTCGCTCCGCGACTGGCCCAGCTCCCCCATAGGTGGCGCCTTTTTTTAGAACGCCCGGCTAACGGTCGCACTGTAGGTCACGCCGCGTTGTGTTCCTGCCCAGCCGGTCACGTGAAGGTCGGCACCCCAATCGTGATTCTTATCCATCTTACTCTGCCAGCCTAGTTCCAGCATGGCACTGCTGCCTTTGGTGCTGGGGCTGGGTGTGTCGAAGGTGCGGTATTGGGCGTGGGCATCACCTTTCCATTCATAATCCCAGGCCAGGCCTGCGTAGAGGGATTGCGCCTGATCGAGGTGACGGGTCCATCTTAGGCCAAGTCGCGTGCGGTACGAGTCAATGGTGTCGAAGTGGTAGTTGGCTGTGCCTAAGGCAGAGTGCACTTGTGCCGTGTCGCTGGCGAGGTGGTTCCAAAATACCTTGCCGTAGTAGTCGTATGTTACGTTTTTACCGGCTGGCACGATTTTGCCCAGGCCTAGCATAGCACCTACGTAGGCAGAGTTGCTGTCGTAGCTTGCCTGGTAGCCTTCGATAAGGCCTTTGAAGTCACCACTCAGACGTCCGGCGCGGAGCATCCCTTCATAGTAGAGGCCGTCATTTTGGTCGCGTCTGACGAGAATACCGCCGCCTACATAGTGCTGATCGCCGTCGGCTCTGGCTCCGTCATCGAGGTGGCTCGTGTAATTTCCATTGCCGTATTCGACGAAAGGCATGATCGTGTCCGTGTGGCCTTGGGCGTAGTCTTGATGGACGAAGCCTACATTGGCATTAAGGCCGTTCGTGTCGACATAGGAGCCGGTGTCGGCGCGGAGGTTGTAGCCGCCCAGGGCTACGTAGGGTGTAAAGGCACCGCTCAGGCCGTGGTCTGCGTGGTAGGCTGCCGCAGCACTGGCAAAGCCGTCAGTGGCGGCAAAGTCGGCGGCGTTAGCCAGGGTGTTCACGGCTGTGGCGCGGGCTTCGGCAAAGAGTTTCGTGTCTTTGGAAAGGGTAGCTTGGTCGTCACTGAGGATTTCCATGACGATGGTCTTGGCGTCTTATTGTTTGACTGCTATGGGTCGCGTGACGAAAGCGGCGTCGGTGATCATATTGAGGCCGGCCAGGGTGCCGTAGGTGGTATTATCTGTGGTGATGCCACTCGCGTCGTACAGGAGGTTGATGATGTCGCCACTTTTTAGCTGCGTCGTGTCGGCTACGCCGGCTTTGATGGTGGCGCCTGTGACGTCGGCTGTGCCGGTAACGGTGAGCAGGGTGTCGCCGTTTGCCGCATCAGCCGGGACGTAGAAGTTGAGGTTTTGGAAGTAAGCCAGGCTGCCGACGCTATTTCCCTTCGTATAGACGTTGAGGGTGTTGCCGGTACTCGTCTGGCCTACACCGCCGTAGAGGCTGAAGCCGGTCGCGAGGGCGCTGCCGGTAAGGTTGACTGTATTGTCCGATGTGTCACCATCAGCGGAGTAGCCGCCGGCGATGTAGTTTGAAAGGGTGGAGAGGTCTGGGGTGGTTGCGTCAGCAGTGGCTGCCAGGAGGCTCATCGTCTTTGCAGTTGTCGTGTCTGAAGTTTCCCCATCGGCTACGCCAAAGGTGCCACCAGAGATATTGACCGTATTGCCCGAAGCCGTGCCACTTGCCGTATAGCCGCCGGCGATATAGGAATTGCTGCCTGACGCTGTGCCGATAGTGCCACCGGAAATGTTCAGCGTATTTCCTGTGGCGTTACCCAATGCGGTATAGCCGCCGCTGACGTAGTTTGTGTTGCTGGCTACGGCGCCGATGGTGCCGCCGGAGATGTTCAGCGTGTTGCTTTGGGCATTGCCATCTGTCAGGACCATGCCGCCGGCAATGTTGTTTACATCCAGGCTATTTACGCCGATGGTGCCGCTGGTGATATTGGCCGTATTGGACGTGGCATTAGCGGGATAATACGTATAGGTATAGGTATTTGGATCCGTTCCTTCATTCCAGTCCCAGCCTACGGCAACGCCGCCAGCGATATAGTTTTTGTTCCCTGTCGCGGAGGCAGCAGCCGCCCCAATAGTATTGCCGGAGATATTGAGAGTATTGCCTATGCTGTCCCCGGTGCCAAACCAGTAACTGTTGTTCAAAATGTTAGCCATATACCCATTCAGCCCGCCTGTGAGCATGACCCGGTGCCCGGCATTCAGGACGATTGTATTATCTGTCAGCGTGGCCGTATTGTTGGTTACATTTCCTTCTGTATCCGCTGCAGCTGCCACATACGCTTTTTCACCACCGGCCAGTATGATCCAGTGGTCCTGATTCAAGTTAGAAAGCTGAAAGGTGCTTCCGGAGACGGTCAGTGTATTATTGGAAACTGTATCATAATCAGCATACCCGCCGGCAAGGGTAATGATATATGACTTCGCCGTACCGATTGTGCTGTCAGAAACAGTGACTTCATTGCTGTCTACGGTGCTTCCGGTATATGCATCAGAAAATACGGACCCGCCAAAGATATCTATGCGGTAAAAATCCGAGCCGGATGACGGATTGACTGTAGCATTTGTCGCAGTCACCTTATTGCCGCTGACCACTGCCTGTCCTGTACTATCCCCGGTTTCCGCATATCCGCCTATCACATAGCCATCCTCTACGATGGAATCTTTGATTGTCACGCTGTTATCCGCCATGGAGATTGATGAATTCCCTGCATTAGAATAATAAGCATAGCCGCCATATACGGAATCGACATTGGCGCCATTTGAAACATCTACCATATTACCTGTAATGCTCCCAGGCTGGACAGTGGCCCCATCAGAAGAATCAGGTACAGTCATGTAGCCACCATAAACAGTACCTGCCGTATAAGCGCCATCTACATAGGTCTTATTATTCGTTACAGCACCGGTCTTTGTAAAGGAAAGGCTCTCTGCATAGTCCTCAAGATAGGTATCCATGGCATCTGTCGTAGTACCGCTATCGGCATTTCCCTGGGCACCGGCAGCCACATCATTATAGATAAAGCCGCCGTTCAGATGTACTTCGTTGCCGGACACAGGGCCGATATAGGAATAGCCGCCGTAAACGTAGTCTGGGCCGTCATACACGTACTTCTCACTGTATTTTATCCCATTGATGGTGACTTTGTTGCCTTCAGCCTTGCCTTGGATGGTCGAGCCGCCGATAATATCATCATCGATGTCATTCATTACGTATGTTTCAATATTTTCTGTTGGGTAATTGACCTTGACCTGGTTATTGGTCACGTCCTTATTGATAGCAACGCCGCCGGCCGCCCAGCTGATTAATTGATAATCGTCTTCTAGCGGCTGATCGTTGAAGGTGAGGTTGTTGCCCGAAACGGCTGTTGTATCCGTATTTTCAGAGCTGGCATCCATATCCTCTAAAAAGGTAGTGACAGATGACCCGCCAGCAGCGCCGACGAAGGTGCCACCGTTGATGGTCAACGTATTATTGCTGTCCGTATGGGTATCCTCATTGCCTAAATAATAAACGGAATTATCATAGCCGTCTGATGTCCCGTTGACTACAATCGCTTCCGCCATGGCCGGCTGCGCGATTGGTGCCAGTCCTGCGATCCCTGCTAAGACCAGCATGGTTAAAATCTTTGTTCGTTTGCTCATTTCTTTCGTCCCCTTTTCCCACAAAAAAAGCTTCCCTAGGAACGTAGCCTTGCTACGCTGCTATACATGCGTGGTAAGGGGTCCCATTACTATATATTATATATCTTTTCACTATAGAAGTGAACTCATTTTGTCATAGGAATCCTCATGACGAAATGTCAGCTGTATAGCCAGGAAAAGGTGGATGCTTTATTTGCCAGACCGGGCATGAACTGGTCTACGGCTTTCACTATTTTTGTTCGGCAATCACTTCGCGATGGCGGTATTCCTTTTCGGATTACCTTAGATCATCCCAATAGAGAAACGATTGCCGCTATGCGTAAAGCAGACCAGATTGCAAAGGATCCTGCTGTGAAAGGCCACGACGATTTGGATGCGCTGCCGAGAAATCTGGAAAAATGAGAAAAAGCAAAGATACCACTACTTTCAAGGAAGAGAAAGTCCTAGTCCTGACGCTGCCCCAGACTGGCACACATGGTGATAGTAGTGAAAAAGCCTTAGTCCTAAAAATAGGACCGAGGCCTTGGTGGACGCAGAGCGCTCAATGAGGAGAAACTAGTAGTAATAATGTTGATGTGATGAATCGAAACCGGAATAGCGTAACGCCCCTGTGTGGGCGTTACGCCGTTACTACTCTAGGATTGGAGAATTCAATCCTAGAGCCAATCCCTGTGTGGGCGTTGCGCCGTTACTACTCCAGAGGCCGTGGTTACTTCTCTATTCGCCCACGTTAGCAGTCGTTTGCCATTCCAAAACCCGCTTTTTCACATCTGCCAAGTTCAGGACGCCTAAGGCAAAGCCTTTGCGGACCAGTTCTTCCGGCAGGTATTCATCGTATTTATCAAACTGTGGCACTTCATGCTGATACAGGAGTTCCATGGGATTAATATCCTCTTTGATCTTTTTATAGCACGTTTCAAAGAAGGTTTTGGCGTCGGCTTCCATAGTGAATTGCATAAAGTACGGCCTGAAGGAGTCCAAATTTTTGAGCCCTACTTCCGGTCCGACCTTGAGGTTTAGGAAGCGTTCCATAGCGAGAAATCCATACGTTCCCAGCCAGGGCAGGAGACACCACATCTTGCCGCCCAGCTGGATGAGGGGCTGTGTTGCCGCTCCCGATTGGCTAGCCGTGAATCTTGCCTGGGTTAATCTGGCTACGGCATTTTTCATGAGGTACGGATACTGCTTGTCTTCCTTGAGAACGGTCCGCATGCGTTCCAGGATCTTTGTATGCAGGTCGCCAGGACATTCGCCAAAATAGGCCGGGACCTTGCCTTTGACCATTTCACAGTAAATGACGTGACGTTTCCGGTCCACTTCCAGAACGCGCCACACATGGCCGGCAATGGCAATCTTTTCACCTGGTGGCGGCGGTGCGACGACGGTGCCCAGTTCCTGGGAATCACAACGCACCGTATACTCTTCGTTTTCCTGAAAGACACCGTAGAATTTAAAGGAGCTCGTAACCCGTTCTCCCGTAAGGCCTACGATGAGGCCTCCCTTTTCTGTGCGTTGCAGGTGGTCCGTATTGAGCAAGTGAGTTAAAAGAACTTTATAGTCGTCCTGGCTGATGCGGTGAAAATACGGCAACGTCAGGACTTTTCCTGCCAGGCTGGCCGGAGACATTTCTCCGTTGGCCTGAAGGACGCTCATGGTCTGGTGGTACAGGAGGCTGTAGGGCAGCCGGTCCAGGCGTGGCGGTTCTACCCACTTTTCTTCCAAATAGAGCTGGACCAGGGCAATGGCCTGCAGCAGCTTCCAGGGAATCGTAGCTGGCAGCATGGCCCGGATTTCCGGCTCGTCTTCCCTAATGACAAACCACATTTCGGAAGGCTGGCCCCGTCGTCCTGTGCGGCCCATGCGCTGCAGGAATGACGATACAGTCCACGGTGCATCAATCTGAAAGGCCCGTTCCAGGCGGCCAATATCGATGCCCAATTCCAATGTCGACGTGGTCACTGTCGTGAGGCTTTTGTCTTCATCCTTCATGAGCATTTCTGCCGTTTCCCGATAGGCCGCAGAGAGATTGCCATGGTGAATCAAAAAGCGGTCCCGTTCGTGGTTCAGATCACAGTACTGGCGTAAGGACGTAGTAACTCCTTCGCATTCTTCCCTGGAATTGACAAAGACAAGGCACTTTTTGCCGCGCGTGTGTTCAAATATATAGCCCAGGCCCGGATCGGCCTGAAGAGGTGCCTGATCCGTCTTTTCTTCGAGGACCGGCAAGGCCTTTATGTCTGGCTTGTCCTCCCCTGCCTGGGCGTCTTTGACGTAGAAATGCTCCATCGACAGACGCCACTTGCTGCCTGGGCCTTCGACCTGGGGAATAAGGGTTTTCCGTCCCGTTCCTTGGGAGAGAAACTTTCCTACTATTTCCGGATCGCCCAGTGTAGCCGACAGGCCAATACGCCGCGGATTAACGCCGGCCAGGCGCGACAGACGTTCGATGAGGCACAAAGTCTGGCCGCCCCGGTCACCGCGCAGGAGGGAATGGACTTCGTCGATGACGACAAAGCGCAGGTCCCCAAAGAGCCTGGGAATAGCCATGTGCTTGTGAAGCAGCATGGCTTCCAGAGACTCTGGCGTAATCTGTAATATTCCGGAAGGCTTTCTGAGCAGCTTGGCCTTGTGCGACTGGGACACGTCGCCGTGCCAGTGCCACACAGGGATGCCGCCTTCTTCGCAGAGTGGCTGCAGGCGCTGGAACTGGTCATTAATGAGGGCTTTCAAGGGGCCGATGTAGATACAGCCTACAGAGGCCGGCGGATCCTGGGCAAAGAGGGACAGGATGGGAAAAAAGGCGGCTTCCGTCTTACCGGAAGCCGTAGATGCCGTGAGCAATAGGTTTTCGTCTGTATTGAGGATGATATCGCCGGCTGCTACCTGAATAGAGCGCAGCTGTTCCCAGCCATGATCGTAGATGAAATCCTGGACAAAGGGTGCGTATCTGTCGAAGATGCTCATAGGGCTGCCTCCTTAGACGGTGAATTCTGCAAATTCTGCCGGCGCGTCGCCTTCTTGTACGTCGTTTTTGGCGTATTGGAATTGGTCTGAGCCGAGAAGCTCTGTCACGGTGAGGTCCGGGTGCTGGTACAGAATGTCCAGGACTTCAATGAAGTCGCGAATAACCTCGCGTGGTGTAATATGGGAATCGGCGCCAATGCGGCCGAACTCGATTTCGATAAACTTAGCCAAATCCTCAGGTTTCATATGGGATTCGTAGCCATAAAGGCTGCTGTGGATTTCTGCCAGCTTTTCAATGAGGATCAGCATTTCTTCGTTCGTCAGGGGCAGTAAAGGAATGACCGGTGCCATGAGGTCCTTGTGGGTACCGCCAAAATGGCCTTCGGCCAGACGAGAGCGCAGGGCTTCGTAGCTGTAAACACCGCGGCGCGGGTCTTCCATGCACTGCGGCGTACCACCCATGATGATGCCCAGGTAGTGGGCCTTGCCCTGGAGGGTGTCATTGTACATGGTGAGGATTTTTTCGTAGTTGTACTGGCGCGTAATGGCGTGGGGAATCTTATAGATGTTGACCAGCTCGTCAATGCAAACCAAGAGGCCTGCGTAGCCAGCCTGTTTGAGGAAGCACGCAAAGAGTTTCAGGTATTCATACCAATCGTCATCGTTGATGATGATATTGACGCCCATTTCCTTGCGGGCCTCCGTCTTCGTATGGTATTCGCCGCGGAACCACTTCGTGACCTTGGCTTTCATTTCGGCATCGCCTTCAGCATAAGCTTTGTAGTAGAGCGTAAGGATTTTGGCGAAATCAAAGCCATGGACCATTTCGTTCAACGCACCGATGACCTCGCCTATCTTTTGCTCCATTAAGGGGCGAATGCCCGGATCCGTAGCGGCCAGGCCGCTTTCTGCCATGACATCCAGCTGGACGCGGTTCAGCCAGCGGTCGAGAATCAGGTTCAAGGCGCCACCTTCAGGCTTGGTCTTGGTGGCCATGTTGCGCACGAGTTCCCTGTACGTCACCAGGCCCTGGCCGTTATTGCCTTGGAGGCGCCGTTCCGGCGAAAGGTCGGCGTCTACGACGACGAAGTCCTTTTCCATAACGTAGTTGCGGATGGTCTGCATGAGAAAGCTTTTGCCGCTGCCGTAACGTCCAACGATGAAGCGGAAGGACGCGCCACCGTCGGCAATGACTTCTACGTCGTGCAAGAGGGCTTCGATTTCACTTTTCCGGCCTACAGTGATGTACGGCAGGCCAATGCGTGGCACGACGCCCCCTTTGAGGGAGCTGATCAGTGTGCGGGCAATACGTTTTGGTATTTTCATGATTTCAATCCTTCCTTAACTTCGTCTATATAATCTTCCAGTACTTCCGGCGGGTCCCCGGAGAGGACCGTGTCGCCGAAGTCGTCGTAGAGTTTTTCGTTGATGCTGTCGCAGAGGACGGAGGCCATGAGGCCTTGTGCCTGAACCCAGTCCGTCGGGGCGTGGTGCAGGATGTCCTGGAGATAGCGCAGTTCATCCGGTGTGAGCTGCCACGGCGCTGACTGAGGTGCTGCGGCAGGATTTGCCTGGGCGGCGCCGGCTAAAACCTGCCGGACGTCGTCTGCGTAGTCTTCGATGAGTGCCGGCGGGTCGCCAGCGAGGATGTTGTCCCCTATTTCTTCTAAGGCCTTGGCGTTGATGCTGTCGACGAGGATGGCTGCCATGAGGCCTTGTTGTGCCAGCCAGGGCGAAGCATTTCCTGTGACGATGTCTTGGAGGTAATGGAGTTCGTCTGGCGTGAGCTGCCATGGGAGATTCGCTGGTGCCGGGGCGGCTGTCGCGCTTAGCTCTGGTGCCGGCTTCGGCGTGTCAGCAGGCATTGGGGCAACAGGGTCGTCTGTGGCAAGGGTGGCTGCGCTAGGCGGCTGTACGGATGGTTCCTGCAGTGCCGGCGGGGCTTCTTCTCCCAAGTCTGCTTCCGTAATCAGGCGATCGCGGGTAATGGCCGCTTCGGCGCGGATTTTGTCCAGGATTGACTGGTCCAGATTAACTTGAGCTCGTTTCTTCCTGTTCTCTTCTGCCTGCCAGATTTCAAAGGACTGGGCGGCCAGCTTGAGCATCCATTTGTAGGAATAGGGGCGCTGGATCTCAGCAAAGCCCAGGAACTTGCGGAATTCCGCTTCCATGGTCTTCATGAGCTTGCCGAGCTTGCGGTGCGCTTTTTCAAAATACACTACCCTTTCTAAGAGCCATTCGCCGCCCTCATTCACGTACGTACACGCAGGCGTTGCCTGCACAGAATAAAAGCGCCTGTCCCGCCCTTTATAAAACACAGCCAAAGAAAAGATGGACATCCAATGACTTTCAAGTTCGCCGATATACTCTTCGGCAAAGGTTCGTTGCCGGCGACGCAAGAAATATTCCGTAAGCTGCCTGTACGCTATTGCCATGAGCGCCACATAGCGTTCGGGATTGTCCTTATAGAATTTAGACCGGTCCATGCGATATGTGGAAAATTCCTGTAACGCCTGGAAGATTTCCTGGTCGGACGCATTTTCTTCATCATCAAGCACGAGATAGGCCCGGTCTTGCAAGGAAAATTCCGTTGGCGGCAGCATTTTCGGGTCTAACTCATAATAAAGGATGTAGTCCCGGACTAAGTCGGCCCAGTTTTCAGTAATCCGTGCATCGAGCTTTTCATATGCCTTGAGGAAGGCTACGAGCTTTTGCAAGCCTTCGCCAGGCGTCTTGACGTCAATTTGATTGATGATCTCGTAGGTGTAAATCCGGGCATACACGAGGGATGTTTTTTCCATGGTGCCGTGACGTAGCCGCGTCCGCCAGCCAAAATAACCGCGCAGCTCATGATCTTTTAAGGATTCGTACGTAGGTAAAAAACGGATCTCTGTCTGGTCCCAGCGATAATCGTCTTCGTACTCCTTTGCCAGCTCGGCTTGACGCACAAAAATCTCGTCGCGGCTTACATACCTGTCTTCCTGCTTAAATGTCTTAGCCATCTTCCGCAAGGCCACTAAAGGCGGCGGCAACTCAACAGTTTTCTCTGCTACCCGAGGCCTGATAGGCTCTGCCCGATACAGCTGCCGCAGCTGCTCTATTATATCTTTCCTTGTTTTGTCTGAAGGCCAAGTCATGAGGATCTCTCCTTTTCCAGCCCGTCAACAGCGTATCCAGGCTTTCTTAATAACAAACATTTGTACTTTTTATTATAAAATAAAGCCCACACAAATTGCAACTAAAAAGCGCAACGCCCCTGTGCGGGCGTTGCGCCGTTACTACTCTAGGATTGAAGAATTCAATCCTAGAGCCAATCCCCGTGCGGGCATTGCGCCGTTACTACTCTAGGATTGAAGCAATTCCAGCTAGTTAGTAATTACTAAATTGGACCACAACTGGCTTTCTCCGTGATCGGAGAAAGTACGGCGAAGCCGGGATAGAGGTTGAATCCAAAAAAACACTTCTTCCCTACGTGCATTCTCCTCAGGATACAATGTCTCATAGAGCCGATAGCCTGCTGTTTCACTCTTCTCGTAAGATCAGCTGAATCAGAGCTTGGATATGCAGCCGCATCATATCCAAGGCAGGCACGGGCAGTGTCACCTGGTCAAAGATCAATGGCAGTTCCGTACAGCCTAGCACGATGGCATCGAGGTGGTGCTCTGTGATCATTCCTTCAGCAATTTCCACCATCCTTTTCTGCGTAGCCGGCACTACCTGGCCATATTCTAGTTCCGTTTTTATCTTATCAGCAATGTACAATCTTTCGTCTTGATGGGGCGTGACCGTGCAGATGCCCCGTTTAGCAAAGGCTCTTTGGAAAAAATCACCTTCCATCGTAGGTAACGTCCCCAAAAGTCCTACTCTCTTGCACTGTGATTTTTCCGCTTCATCACCAGCAGTTTCCACCATACTCACCAAGGGAATCGGAGACTTTGCCGCCACGTCGTCAAAGACCACATGGGGCGTAATGCCCGTAAAGGCCCCATACTCAGCACCGGCAGCAGCCAAATTGCAGATGCCCTGGAGCAAATACCGGGTTAATCCTTCATAATCCTGCTCAGCACAATATTCCAACACTTGAAAGACACTAAGGCTCTCGATCACCATAGGAGGAAACACGGGCTTTTGCAACTGTTTTTGAACACCGTATTCTAGTTCACGATAATACATAATGGTCGATTCGGGCCCAGTGCCGCCAATTAATCCGATTTTCTTCATAAAGGCCTCCTTTGCAGGATACAGAAAAGCATCATTATTTTTTCAGTATACTACACATCTACGTGAACCTCAAACAAATTGTTTTCGTGAAATTGTTCTAAGGCTCGGTCTGCGTCGGAAGGTTATCGTAGGAAAAACGGCTCTTGCTTTGCAACAGCGGCTTGAATTTTGTTTAGAATTTATAGCGTACGGCGGCCATCCACGTGTTGCTGCGGACGCTGTCGCCTTTTTGGTATTGGTAGCCGATGCCGTAGGTGATGTCGCCTTTTTGGGCTTCTACGCCTAGGCGGCCGTAGTAGGTGCCGGGGTCGGCGAGGTCGAAACCGAAGGCGTTAGCTTGGCCGTCGAGGCTGACTGTTTCTACACCGTCACGGTCGCCCAGAGTCCAGAGATAGCCGGCTTCGGCAATGGGCTTAATGGTCCAGTTGCCATGCTGGCTGGTGAGGCTGTAGCGGAGACCTACGGGGAGGAGCCAGATATTGGCCGTATCGGCGTCGTGGTGTACGCCAATGCTATCCGTGTAGTCACCGAAGTCGAGGTGGGCATAACGGAGGCCAATGTATGGCGTGAGCAGACCCTTGCCGGCGGTGAAGTTCTGTTCAGCCCGGACGCCGGCGCTGAAGGCATTGGACGAAACGGAGCCTGTGAGTTCTTTCAGGCTGTTGTACTGGGTCAGGTCATTTTTGCCGTGGAGCCAGGAAATGTCGCCCAAGTAGTTCGTTCTGCCATGTGTGAGGCGGCCATAAAGGCTAAGGCCGTAGTAGTCGGCATCGTTCTTAGTCGTAGCCGTGCTCGTGTTACCGTCGAGGGAGCCATCGATGTAGGTAAAGGCTGCACCGGCAACGGCGTTTCCTTTCGTATAGAAATCAGAACCGACGATGACGCCGTTGTACTGGGCTTTGTAAGAGGCGCCACCAAGGGTAGCGAGGGCGAGGCCGTCGATGTCTTCTTTGGAATGGATGTAGTGAGCCCAAATGTCTTTATCTTTATCGGCCTGCTCGAGGTCAGCCAAGTGGTTCATAACAGCCGAATCAAAGAGGTTGTTGGCCGTATAAAGACCGTGCTGAACGCCGCCCAGTTCGGTCATAGCAGCCTGGCTGTTGATGGCGTTCGCCTGTTGAGCCGTCGTCGTGTTGACTTGGTTATTCACAGCGTTATTGAAGAAATCTGCACTGGCACCAGAACCAGCCATGGCGGCATTAACGACGTTCGGATCGATGATGGCCTTGCCATAGACGTCGCTAGCGTCCTGCGCAATAGCTGTAACGGAAAATTGGCTCGTGCCGTTACCGTCAGCACCAATGAATTTCAGAAGCTGGTTGTTTGTAAGGATATTCTTCGTGGCTGCATTCGCATCAGCGTACCACGTGTTATCTGTCTTCACATCACCGCCGCTAGCTGCACTGAGAATATTATAGGTCGTGCTGCTCGTGGCACCGTCGATGTAGAGCTTAGCACTGCTATCCATGCTGACGCTCTTCACGTTTGTCAAGGCGGCTGTCGAGGTGACGGCACTGCCATTAACCATCAGGAGGGAATTTGCGCCCATGGTGAAGATGCCGTATTCGGTGCCGCTCGTAGAAGAAGCGGCGCTATCGACAACGATGCTGTTATTAGACAGACTCTGGCTGCTGTTGACATAAAGGGCCGAGAGGATGCCGTCGGAACCCCACGAAAGGCCCGTATCGGCAAAAGCCTTTTCGGCAAGGGATGTATCTGTCGAGCCCAAGGTGAGTGTAGAGTTGTTGCCGACAACGAGTTTTGCGTCAGACACACTGCCCAGAGCGGCCTTGGAGCCGTCACCGATGGTATCGCCATTTTGCCATACCGGGTCGAGATAGAGTGTACCGCCAGCGAGGCTGGCACTCTTGGCGCTGACTGCAGCGGCTGTCGTATCGGTACCGACGTTCAGCGTAGCTGTCGTGCCATCGTCCGCAGCTGTGGCTACGATATCGCCAGCGACAGCGACACTACCCGTAATGGTAGACGTGCCACCTGTGGTGAGGTCCTGGGCCACGGTCAACGTGCCGGTATTGGCTTGAATGGTAGAGTTCGTCAGGGTGACAGTGCCTTCGATATTCGTTTGGCCATTCGTCGTGACCGTGCTGTCCGTCGCGGCCACAGAGGCATTGACGTTCAGCGTCTGGTCCGCGCCGACCGTACTGTTGCCGATGGTCAGGTTGCTGCCGTCTGTCAAGGACACTTCTGCATTATCACTGGTCGTAGAAATGACATCCGTCGTGCCGCTGCCGCCCAGGGTCAGGCTCTGGCCGCCCGTAACGATGACACTATCTGCAGAACCAAGGTCGAGAGCTGCGACGCTGAAGCCCTGGGATACAGCAGTAGTATTCGTATCGGCAGCGGTCCCGCCGATGACCAGATTTTGGTCGTTCGTAGCAGCTGTCACTGTATCCAACGCGACATTGGAACCGATGGCGCTGGCGTTGGCTACGGAAATAGCGTTGCTAATGCCCGTCGTATCGACGAGATTGCCTGTCATGACGAGGGAGGTCGTGGAATTTTCAATCTTATCCATGACGCTTTGGACATTAGTCAGATACGCATAGCTGTAGTCATTGTTCAACGATAAGGTACCGGCTTTGAAAACTACGGAATTATTCGCCGTATCGGTCAGGGTATTCGTACTAGCTGCCGTAGTTTCTGTCGTATTGGCATCGGTAAAAATCTGGTCCGCCGTCGTAGCGAGAGTAGCCGTGCCGTCCAGGGTCACCTTGCCGCCACCCGTGACGGCATCGGAGAGCTTTGCAGCCGTTAAGGTACCGCCATTCAGGGTCAGGGTGCTGCCCGTGTCCACATTCACTTTGCTCAGGAACAGAGCACTGCCGCCCAGAGTTACGGTAGAACCGTTCGTGGAGGAGACAGAGCCGCCTACCGTAGCATTGTTCGCTGTAACAGTAGAAGCTTCGGCAGACAGGTCGCCTCTGATGTTCAAGGCACCTTGGGCGTCAATGAAACTTCCAGCTTTAACAGTAATATTGCCCGCATTGACAATGGTGCCTTCGGCAGTAACAAGACTTCCTTTAGTATTCATTAAGCTACCATTTATGCCAGTAATGGTCAGTCGGTCATCAGTATTCGTGGTTGTAAGCCCGTCAGCAGCTAATTTAGCATGCAGGTCGTCCATTGTGACATCTTTCAAATTCAGAACACCTGCTTGAATATCGAATTTATTTGCCAGGTTCAAGTCAGCATTCAGGTTAGTAGTGCCAGCTTCCTGGGTGTAGGCGCCCAAATAAGTATCAAGTGTGTTATTAACTGTCAGCATGCCAGCGCCCGTCTTGGTCAGAGTGGATCCGTAATGAATAATTTGCTGTACATTCAGAGCATTTTCATTTGCTGAATCCGCCTCACCTACGGTCAAAGACGCATCAGGCGCAATATCAAGCTTTTGGAAATTCTGGATACTGCCAACGACGCTGTCACCTGCTTTTACGTTTAGCGTGTTGCCGGTGCCAGCCGTGGCTCCAATACCACCGTAAAGGGTATAAGTGGTCTCCAGCGCTCCATTGAGGTTAATGATGTTGTCATTGGCTGCATTGGCGTTTGCTATGCCGCCTATCATATCACCGGAAACGGTACCACCACTGTAATTGATGATATTTCCTGTTGCCTTGCCAGTCGCTGCCTGACCACCAATAATCTGGACAGCCTGGCTATGTGTGCCATAGGTACCGCCGCTAATATTCACGGTATTGTCTGTGGCGTCGCCTGCCGCATAACCGCCTCTGATGATGATATTCTGATTGGAGGCAGAATCGGCCGTTACATTTGTGAGCGTTATGGTATTGCCCGTAGCATTTCCGGAGGCACTAAAGCCACCCAGTACAGCAATACCGCTGCCTGTTTCAGAGCCCAGCGTGCTGTCTGAAATAGTTACGATATTCCCTTCCGCCGTGCCAGTCCCCATAACTTCTCCGCCAATCAGGTTTAAGGAAGAAGAAGCAGCTAGCGTTGCATTCTTAACATTGACTTGGTTACCTGTGGATGTGCCCTGATTAACAACACCACCTGATACTTCCAT
Source organism: Megasphaera hominis (assembly GCF_014269395.1). Classification (GTDB taxonomy): domain Bacteria; phylum Bacillota; class Negativicutes; order Veillonellales; family Megasphaeraceae; genus Megasphaera; species Megasphaera hominis. The sequence continues at coordinate 2,083 of NZ_JACOGK010000045.1, read as the reverse complement.
ACTGGAAATGTTGCCAAAGGTGACCTTGGTACCATCAATATCAACGGTGTTTTCTGAAGCCGTACCATCGTAATTTCCCTCTCCGATCTGAGCGCCTTTGATCTGAACTGCATCAGCAGCACTGGAGCCGCCAACGGTACCTCCGGTGATGCTGACCTTATTGCCGGATAAGGTATTGCCTGTTCCAGCTGTTTTTGCATAGGCGCCTAGGATTATATCATAGCCGCCCTTGGCATCCAAAGTGCCGCCGGAAATGGTGACAGTGTTTTTGGAAAGGGTGCTGCCAGTGCCCCAGTCATACGCACCATAAACGTAGTTGACACTGCCAGCCGCCTGACCGAAGGTACCGCCGGAAATGTTGACGCTGTTGCCGGAAATATCTTCCTGGTTGCTCTGGGAATAGGCCCCGATAATGCGATTGCCATACTGTACGGCAGTTTCCCCAAAGGTGCCTCCGGAAATCGTCACACTGTTATTCGTGTTCGCACCCCCGCTGCCAGCCACGTTAGTGTTGGCACCAATAACAGACATACCTTGGGGTCCAATGCCAGAGGCACCACCATTAAAGGTGCCGCCTTTGATGATGACTGCATTGTCGTCCGCACTGCCAGCATCTGCTTCACCGCCAACTACCTGTCCATTGACCACGGCCGCATCGCTGATTGTCACCTGATTACCGTTTACATCCGCATTTCCTGCCGTTCCTGTGAGGTTCCAGTTATACGCACCCCAGACGTACGTCGCCGAGCCGCCACTCATGGTTACTTCATTGTTTTCCGTAGAACCGCCGGCGGTTCCCTTGTAATCCAATCTGGAACCTAAGGAGCTGAAATCATCAATCAATGTATTACTAAGGGTAGTAACACCGCCCACAGAGGCGCCACCGACTAGTTTATAGACGGAACCGCCGCTCATCGTGACCTTATTGCCTGAGGCGGCGCCATAGTCAGTAACACCGCCGGCAGCTAGTTCAGATACACTGCCGCCGCTGATAGAGAGCGTATTCGTGTTGGCATTGCCTGTACCGGAAATACCCCCAGCCATGACTACTGCCGAGGCGGTACCGGAATCCGTAACGGATAAGTTCGCCTCATTTTCCGTCACATTAGCTGCGATAGAAAGCCCGCCGGCGGCCATGTTGGACACGGTACCGTCGCTTATAGTAAGCGTATTACCGCTGACCGTGTCGGCTTTGATACTGTCAGTCATGGCCTTTTCTACGGTTGTGACCGTACTACCGCCGATAGCACCGTCTATAGTACTGCCATCATCCACAGTGAGTGTGTTGCCACTAGCCGGTGTTGTACCATCGTTATTCCCTGTACTCGTACCGCCGCTTATAGTCACCGTAATAGGAACGGTAATAGTAACGCTACCACTACCGTCAGATGAAATCACAGTACTGCCGTCAGATGTAACCACAGTAACACTGCCGCCAGATGAACCGCTGAAGGTTATTCCTTCGGCCTGAACCGGCGTACCTGGAAATCCCAGACCAGCTATACTGGCCAGGACGCATGCTGCTAAGACTCCGTTTTTCTTTCCCATAATGCTCCCCTTTCCTCATAAATATCAAAAGCAGAAGAAACACTAATTTAATCAAAACACATTATTCTTAAAAATTAGTTATTTTTTAATATAATGTATAAGTTTATTTGCATAATATATTTTTATACATATTCTATTATAGTCCTCTTGAGGACAAAATAACAATAAGGATTTATGCGTTGTTTTGTATGGTTACCCAATTATATATTATAATTAAAATGAATACGAACTTATCTTTTTAGCATAGTACACACATTTTTTCGTTGTCCATTCGCTTCTTTTAGGGCATAACAGGAATGGTACAGGACATAAGAATGGGACTAGACTGGCAGGTTTTGGAAAAGGAGGGATGTGGTGGCATGACAGTAATTTATTTTTAATTTTTTCGGTCCTTTTTCTTATAATGTTTAGATATAGTAAGCGTAAAATAAAACCATGGATACTCCCACCTGCCAAGATATGAGATAATCATCATAACGAAACGGGAGAAATTAGATAAATTCGAGTCTGATCTAAATTGTCTAATTTCTCTAAT
>NZ_JACOGK010000044.1 GCF_014269395.1 Megasphaera hominis | reverse complement strand
GTTCGATTAGAGATTTTCCTGGTTTCCATCGGACATAACCTCTATAAATATCACAATAAAAAACTACGCTTGCAGAAATCCGCATAAACTGTAAAAATACTGCTTTATGGGGAAAGGGGCTTTGCGCCCATTTTTCAAAGGTCATTCTCTAAAAAAGGAAAAAGAGCATGAAAAAAAGGAAGTGGACAAAATGCTTTCGCATTTTGTCACACTCCCTTTTTTTACTAGGCGTGCCTGCGCGACAATAGCCGAAATGGAGGCAGTGTGATATAATCATACCTGTAAACTTCAAATTTTAGAAGATAGGATGACTCTCATGAAAGCGGTTTTTGTGGATTTTGAAATGAATCCCATTGATAAGGAACATCGGCAGCTGCGTAAAATTTGTCCTGGTGAAATTATAGAAATAGGCGCTGTCAAACTAGATGAAAATGACCAGGAAATCAGTAGCTTTAAAGAATACGTCCGCCCTAAGTATGCGACGGAAATGGACGCTACCTGCCAGGAATTGACAGGTATTACCATGGCTATGCTGCAGCAAGCGGATACCTTCGTCCCCGTATTCCGGCGTTTTCTGGCCTGGTGCAATGAGCCGGAAGAGAACGAATACGAAATGTATGCGTGGAGCGAAAATGATTGGCGCCAGCTCAATAATGAACTGCGCCTGAAAAAAGTAAATACGAAAATAGACGCCGTCGCCTGGATGCTGGATCATTGGCAAAATTTTCAGCAGATTTATTGTAACCTCCTGGGCCTGGATAATGTCATTTCCCTCGATAAGGCCGTTACGGCGACAGGAGAGACCTTTGACGGCCAAATGCACGACGCCCTTTGGGATGCCCGGAATACGGCAAAACTCTATACACTCTCTAAGAAGAAGGATGAGTTCCGCAAGGTAATGGAAGCTATTATCAAGGTAACGACCCCATCAGAACCACTGACCTTTTCCCTTGCTGAAGCGTTTCAAAAAGCAAGACGGTGAGTATACTATTTGATGGAAAGAAGGGAATTCCTTGAGTGCAGTTGGTTTACGTTTACTTCTCATTTTTATTGATGTCGTGTTGCCTTTGGCCGTAGGGTATGTGTGCAAGCAAAAGCATTTTCTTACGGAAAAACAATGCAATTTGCTGATCCGTATCAACATTACTGTCATTGCGACGCTGCTTACGATACTGACCTTCTGGGCCTTGCCGTTGCGGACAGAATTGATCTTCCTGCCGGTCTCGATGGTCCTCAATGCCTTTATTCCTATTGGCATCATTTATTTATTTCATTTGCAGAAACGGTTTGCCCGTCCGGCTGACAGGGGCAGTTATATTTTAGCTGCCATGCTGACGAATTTAGGGACCTTAGGCGGCTTATGCGGCTATATTATGTACGGCGAACGGGCCTTTGCCTATTCGCAGCTCGTCGTAGTCTTTCAGAATATCATTACCTTTTGCTTTGCTTTCCCGCTGGGAGCCTATTATAAATACAGTGATGAAAGCTGTGCCGTCGGCGGCCTGTCACAAATGAACTGGCGCCATATCTTTATTAACTGGAACCAGCTGCCCGCTGTCGGTATGGTCATCGGGGCTTGTCTCTACGCTTCCGGCGTACCCAGGCCGGCGGTTCTGACACCGGTTCTGGATGCGCTCATTCACATTGCTGCCTGGTCGGGCCTGATCCCCATCGGCTTTATGATTGAATTTTCTTCTTTCAAGCAGTATTATAAGCAGACGCTGGACCTGGTCCCCATAAAAATGCTGATTACGCCGGCCATCATATATGTATTGAGCACGTTTGTCTTTTCGGATCCCGTACTGATCGGTTCCTTGTTAGTTCTCATGTCTATGCCCACGGCGATTAACTCCCTTTTTGCCGTCCGCCTGTACGATCTGAATGTAAATCTGGCCATGTCAGCCTTTATTACGACGACTGTCGTCTACGTCTTTATTTTATATCCGGCCTTTTATTTTCTCGTACATGCCGGTATATTACCGTTTAAATAGTACGTAAAGGAGCGTGCCTATGCTTGCTATCCGACGATTTTGGCCAGCCCTGGTGCTGGGCCTGCTCGTATGCTTTGTTCTCGCTGGTTGTGGCAAGACCGTGAACTTATCAGAAAAACGTATTGATGGTATCGATTCACAGATTACGATCGCATTGCCGGGAAAAGCCCATGAACTGCCTCTTCCTGTAGCCCTCGATCCGCTGACACAGCGCTATCTGAAAGGCCAGCGCTTTTATGGGGAAATCAACCAGGGCCTGAATATCGGCATTTATACGTCGACCATCGATGCCAACCAAATGTATAGTGACCTGGGCCTTGATAACGGACAGGATATCAGTTACCGCCTGAGCCAGAATATAGAAAATGCGGCTACGGCTATTTTGAATAAGATTGACGCAGAAAATATTTCTGTCAAATCGGAAACGACGAGCGTTTCCGGGGAACATGCCGTGCTGCAAACCTTTACCTTTACAGCCGGTGACAAACGGATGAAGGCCAAGCTGCTCGGCTTTTCCCATAACGGTGCTACGTGGATTATCCTCGTGGCCTGTGATGTCGAGTCAGAAAATGTAAGTGCCATTGATGACATCATTGAATCCGTCCATATTACGAAATGAGCCTAAAAAAGACGCCGTCAGGCGTCTTTTTTTAGGCTTCTTGCAAGCGCTGATAAAGCGGTAACTTTTGTAAATGCTTCAATGTAAAATAAGCTGTCAGGCCAATGAGTATGCCTGTCCCTGTGCCCGCTACGGTAAGTACCGGCAGGTAGAGGAGAATCTTGATATTCTGCACGACGGCACTGGCTACGAGAACCTGGCCTAAATTGTGGAAAATGCCACCAGCCGTAGAAACGCCGATGAGGCTGAATTTCCCAGTCTTTTGCAGGATGATCATACTGGACAGGCTGAAAGCGGCGCCGGCAGCACTGTAGAAGAAGGCGTTAATACCACCGCCGAAGGCTGTAGAAAGGACGACGCGCAGGAGCAGGATGAGAAAGACATCCCGTTTGCGCGGCAAGGAATACAGGGCGATGACCGTGATCAGGTTGGCCAGGCCCAGCTTGGCCCCAGGGGCAATAAAGGGGACGGGCAGCATGCCTTCTACAATATAAAGGACTAAGGACTGGGCGACAAAGAGACCCAGGACGATGAGACGAAAGGTTTTATTCATACAGGTACCTCTAGCGGGCCCGGATGATGTCCGGATCGGCATCATCGGAACGGACTTCAATCATAACTTTATGGGGCAGGCAGACGCTGGTTTGGCCGGGCTTAGATAAGAAGCCTTCGTGGACGCAAATCTGGTCAGGACAATCGGCGTCGACAATACCGATTTCCTGGTCTTTGACGACGATGGTGTTGTAGCCTTGCGGCGTTTGGACCGTAAAGGTATCTGTACCATGGTGTCCCGTCAGGGGAATGGTTTTATATTCTTTGCCATCAACCTGGACGACGGCATAGGTTGTATTTTTTTCTGTACCACTGCCAGTAGCCAGGAAAATTCCTTCGGGCAGGAAGGATAAGAGGAGCAGTGTCACAATGAGGATAATATCCCATTTTTTGATCATACGGATCTCCTTGGGGGAAATGAAAAGACTGTCCATCGATTATAACACGAAACGGCGGTGCTGTAAAAATTAGAACCAGGCAACGAGACTGCCGGCTGTCACCCTGCCGGAGGCTGCCAGATGAACCGGACGGTCTGGCGGTAAATCCGTAAAGAGACAAAGGCAGGCGTCAGAGAACCCTTTGCTTTTTAAAAAGGGCTGGTCGAAGGTGAGCAGCTTGTCGCCCTTTTGTACGACTGCCCCGTCCTGAACGAAGACGGTAAAGCCCTCGCCCTGCAGCCGGGCTGTACCGATGCCGGCGTGGAGGACATATTCTACGCCATCCGTGGTGATCATGCCCAGGGCATGGCCTTCTTCAAAGACAAAGGAAACCGTGCTGTTACACGGTGCGTAGAGGCTGCAGTCCTCCGGATATACGAGGAAACCATCGCCAGGAATTTTTTTGGCGACGTCCGGGTCCGGTGCATCCGTGATGGCCTGCAGGATTCCCGTGCAGGGCGAATAAAGCCCATAGGCCTTGGGATAGGTCAGCGTTGCTGCCAAGGCTCCGGCCTGTACATCTGTTTCTGCAGCGAGGTGTAATTCGTATGATTCCGGCAGATCCGTAAAGACACAGATACAGGCGTCGCATAAGCCACGGCTGCGAATGAGACCGGCATCAAAGGTAAGGAGCTTTTCGCCTTTTTTGACGTGCTGCCCGGCTGTGACGAAGACTGTAAAGCCGGCGCCGTCCAGGGTGACCGTATCGATACCGATATGGAGCAGGTATTCTACGCCGTTGTCACCGGTGAGGCCTATGGCGTGCCGTGTGTCGAAGACGAAAGTCACTTCGCTGTCACAAGGGGCGTACACCGTATCCTCCCGGGGATAGACAAAGAAGCCATCGCCAGTCATCTTTTGGGCAAAGGCCTCATCCGGTGCTTTTGTAATCGCCTGCAGCGTGCCTGTAAACGGGGACGCAAAGGGCAGGGACAGGCCGGTGCCAAGGGAACTGTAGTCCGGCTCGGGCGCAGCCGGGGGTGCAGCAGCAGATACGGTATTTTCTACAGCCTCTCCGGGCGGCTCGGTGCCGGGGCTGTGCAGGAAAGACGTAATATGTTTTAGAATCATAAAAACTACCTCGCAGGAAGAGAAAAATTCCCCTCTTCTTGCCCTTGGCAGGATAGCGTATAATAAATACAAAGAAGAGAGGAGAGACAGTTATGACAGAGAAAGAAGCAAGGGAAACGAACTGGTGCTTTGCCTGTGGCAAAGATAATCCTATGGGCTTACATCTTCATATGGAACAAGGGAGTGATGGCAATTGGGCCTATTTCACACCCCAACGGCAGCATCAAAGCTATGACGACCGCATGCACGGCGGCCTCGTAAGTACCCTCTTAGATGAAGTGATGGGCGATTATATCTTTAAGCTTACGGGCAGGCCGGCGTATACGGCAAAAATAGAAGTGCGCTTCCGCCAGGCCGTGCGGATCGGTGAACGCATCAAAATTTCCGGCCACCTGGAAAAGCAGCGGGGCCGTCTCTACGAAATGACCGGGGTCATTACCAAGGACGACGGTACCGTCGTTGCCGAAGGGCAGGCCAAGATGATGAGCGCCAAATAAGCGGTTCAGGCCTTATCAGCCGGGCGGGTGTGGATGAATTCGGCAAAGGCTGCGACGCTGCGCAGTTGTTCCGGCGGCAGCTCCATGAGCAGGCGGAGCAGCGCGACGAGATCCTTCTCCGGCTGGTATACTTCAGCAACAGCCTTAACTGCCGGTTCGCCTGTTTCTCCAAGGAGTTCTTCCGGCGTGATCTGGAAGTAGGCCGCTACGTCTTTGACGCGGTCTGCACGGGGACACTTTTCTTCAGCCAGCCAGGCTTTGAGCGTCGACGGCTTTACTTTTAACTCCTGGCAAAATTGTTTTTTAGTCAGGCCATGGTCCTGCAGCAGCTGCTGCAGGTGGTGACTGAAATGCTGCTTTTTGATATCATTTTTCATGGTGATCGTCCTTTTCGTTGTTTTTTTGTCTGCTATTAAGTGTAGCACAAACAGGGCCGGCGTGCCACTTTTGACGGCTGGCCGTGCCGGAAGGAGCCTTTTTATGCCTGTTAATTCCTTTGCCGATTATCCCATGTCATGGCAACCTGCTCTGCCACGGGAGGCCGGTCCCCAGCCTCTCTACCGGGTACTGGCTGCGCAGCTTGCCCGGGATATTGCCAGTGGTGTCCTGCGTCCCGGGACGAAGCTGCCACCCCAGCGGGAACTGGCCGATTTTCTCGATATTAGCGTCAGTACGGTTACTAAGGCCTTTCGCATATGCTCGAATAAGGGCCTTTTGACCAGTACTGTCGGGTCGGGAACCTTCGTCGCATATGATGCCCGCACGTGCCTTTCCGTCGCGCCGGAACGGCAACAGACGGTCATTGAAATGGGTTCTATGATGCCGGAAACGCTGCCTCAGGACGGCGTGACAGCTATATTGGAGCAGATGCTGCAGGAAGCATCTGCCAGCCACCTTTACCAATACAGTAATCCTAAAGAAGTACGCCATCAGGATGCCGCCCGCTCCTTTTTACGCCAGGCCGGAGCGCTTCTGCCGGAGAATAAGGATGTTCTCATTTCATTGGGTGGTCAGAATGCACTGGCAGCCATCTTGCCGGCTCTTTTCAAAGCCGGGGACCGTATCGGCGTCGACCCCTTGATCTATCCGGGACTGAAACGTGCTGCCAGCCTCTTTGGCATCCGCCTTGTACCCATTAATCAAACGAATGGGGAAATGAGCCGGCACGGTCTGCTCCAGGCTATCAGTGACTATCATATCAAAGGCGTGTACGTGACACCGGATTTTCAGAACCCGACAACGCATATACTCTCCCATGCCGGCCGGCAAATGCTGGCGGAAATAGCCCGTGAGAAGAACCTGGTCATCGTGGAGGATGCTATTGCCAGTTTGCTCCTGCCGCGGCCCGTGCCGCCTGTACAGTCCCTGGCGCCGGAACGGACCGTCTATATCCTCAGCCTTTCCAAGACCATCCTGCCGGCCCTGCGCCTGGCCTATATGGCAGTCCCGGAACCGTGGCAGGGGCAGATAGAACAGGTTCTGGAAACGTTGGAACTGGCCCAGTCGGCACTCCTTTTGGAATTAGCAGACCGGATTATCGTCTCCGGAGAATATGAGGCCATCCTCAGGGAACGTCAGTCCAGCCTGGTGCGGCGCAATGAACTCACAGAGCGCATCCTGGCCGGCTTTGCCGTCGCTGGCGACAGGTACAGTCTGTGCCGCTGGCTCGTCCTGCCAGCAGCCTGGACCGGTGAGCGATTTGAACGGGAAGCTTTACGGCATGGCGTACGCGTTCTCGGGGCGCAGCATTTTGCCGTAGGCCGCAAGCCCTGGCAGGAAGGTGTACGCCTGGCCATCGGTGCGCCGCGTAATCTGGACCAGCTGGAGCAGGCACTGACGACGATCAAAGGGCTTCTTGAAGACTAATGTGTGCGCCATACAATTCTTTTATTGTATGGCGCTTTTCTCTGTGCTAAGATGAAGAAAAGGGAAAACAAGAAGTCCAAAGGAGGTATACATCATGAAATGCTACATTGTCGATGCCTTTACAAAGGAAGTGTTCAAGGGCAACCCGGCTGCCGTGTGTGTCATGAAGGAATGGCTGCCAGATGACGTCATGCAGCGCATTGCCATTGAAAATAACCTGTCCGAAACGGCGTTTACCGTAAAAGAAGGGGACCACTACCGCCTGCGCTGGTTTACGCCGGGGGGCGAAATCGATCTGTGCGGCCATGCCACGCTGGGCACGTCTTATGTCCTGTCCCGTTTCTATGAACCGGACAGGGAAGAATTCGTCTTTGAAACGTTGAGCGGTAAGCTCGTCGTCAGCCGCCACGGTGATCTCCTTTCCATGGATTTCCCGGCCTACGAAATGAAACCTGTCGCCGTGACGGACGCTATGGCTGAGGCCCTGGGCGTGCGTCCTGTAGAAGCCTATATGGCCCGCGACCTGGTGTGTGTCGTCCCTGATGAAACGGACGTGTTTGAGTGCCGGCCCGATCAGGAAAAAATCGCCGCTCTCGATGGTCTCTTGTGTCACATTACGGCCCTGGGGAAGGCATACGATTGTGTCAGCCGTTCTTTTGCACCGAAGCTAAAAGTACCGGAGGATCCTGTCTGTGGCTCCGGACACTGCCATATTATCCCCATCATGGCAGACAAATTGGGAAAACAGGACCTCAAAGCCTACCAGGCATCGCAGCGCGGCGGTGAACTCTACTGCCATTTGGAGCAGGGACGCCTGGCCATGGCCGGCTATGCAGCCCTCTATTCGGAAGCAGACCTCAAGATACCTGGCGTAAAAGACTAGGCAGGGCTGTGTGTCCTTTTCTGCTTTTTTCCGCATATAACGGTAAAGCCCGTGCGTCGTGTGACGTACGGGCTTTTTTGCTATATCAGACGTAGGCTTTGAGAGCCTGGGCCAGCTGGTCCGGACAGGATGTGTCCCGTTCACCGCAGCGGATGCCTTCCAGGCGGGTAATGACGTCCCGGACGGGCATGCCTTCGGCCAGGGCGGCGAGGCCCAGATGGTTGCCGGGACAGCCGCGCGTAAAGGAAACGTTGTGGACGCAGCCGTCTTTGATGTCGAAATCAATTTGTGTGGCGCAGATGCCACGCGGTGTGTACGAATACATGAACGAATTGCCTCCTTTTAGGGCAGTAAGGCGAGGATACTTTCTTTGGGCTGCACGCCGACGGATGTCGTGTAGAGCTGGCCGTCTTTAAAGACGACGAGCGTAGGAATGCTCATGACGCCAAACTGTTCGGCCAGGGCAGGCTGTTCGTCTACATTGACCTTGCCTACTTTGATTTCCGGATGTTCCGTGGCGATTTCCGCAATGGTCGGCGCCAGGAGACGGCACGGACCGCACCAAACGGCCCAAAAATCCAATAATACAGGTTTATCAGACTGCAGGACTTCCTGATCGAAGTTGTCTTTCGTAATCGTTATTTCCATAGTGGTCACTCCTTTTAGCGGCTTGATGTTTTTCTGATCGTTTTTATTATAACACATATTTTTGACATATGCGCGAAAAAATGCGCTCCCGAAAAACGGGAGCGCAAGAGCTGTCAATACCTTAGAAGGCCGGGATAATGGAACCTTGATATTTGTCGTTAATGAATTTCTTGATCGTATCGGAGTGGTAAATATCGAGGATCTTCTTGTACGTTTCGTTGTTTTCGTCACCTGTGCGGACGACCATGACGCAGGCATACGGCGAATCAGGCGATTCGACGAGAATCGAGTCCTTGAGGGGATTCAAGCCGGCAGGAATGGCGTAGTTCGTGTTGATGCAGGCCAGGTCCGTATCGTCGAGGGAGCGCGGTGTCTGGGCGGCGTCGATTTCGATGAACTGCAGGTTTTTCGGATTTTCCGTAATGTCAGCGACAGACGCTTCGATGGAGTTGCCGTTTTTCAATTTGATCAGGCCGGCCTGCTGCAGGAGCAGAAGTGCACGGGCGCCGTTGGACGGGTCGTTCGGAATGGCTACTTTGCTGCCCGGTGCTACGTCGGCAATGTTCTTGTATTTATGCGAGTATACAGCCATAGGCATGAGAATGGTCTTGCCAATGGAAGTCAGCTTTAAACCTTCTTTTTTGATGATATTGTCCAAGTACGGCTGATGCTGATAGGAGTTCATGTTCAGGTCGTTATCGGCCAGGGCTTTATCAGGCTGTACGTAGTCGTTGAATTCGACGACCTTGATCTTGATGCCTTGTTTTTCTGCTTCTTTGGCTACCTGGTCCATGATTTCAGCGTGCGGACCGGCAGTTACGCCTACTTTGATTTCTTTGTCAGCAGCGGCTTTGTCGCTGTTAGAGCCGCAGCCCGCGGCAAAGACGCAAATAGCAGCGATGAGGCCGGCTGTGAGAAGCTTTTTAATAGATGATTTCATAGAGTCATACCCCTCTCAAAAATTATGTAATATGTATTCGTAACAAAAAAGCCGTCATTCAGATGACGGCCTGCAGTTGCATAGCTGTTCATCTGCCGGAATTACCTTCCGTTGGAGTTAGCACCTTCCCGGGTGGGGGTTGCCGCAGTGTCATAGGGCCACTCCCTCGACTGCTCTGGATGAAACGACAGTTTTATTGTTAGGTTGTATCCTATCATGAATTGCGGACGCTGTCAATCTATTTTAGAAACATTCTAGTATTTCCTTCTACAAAATAGCTGCCATACGGGGGAAACGCCAGGCCTGTACAAGGAATTGCGCGTTTGCAGAGAAAAAACACCCCGGTTTGCCGGGGTGTTTAGAATGACATTCTGTTGGACGGTGGTGCTTAGGCGTTGAAGAGCTTGCCCGGGTTGAGGATGTTATTGGGGTCCATGGCCCGTTTGATGGTCTTCATAACCTGGAGTTCGCCTGACGGTGTAAATTCTTCCATGTATTGCAGCTTCTTAGCGCCAATGCCGTGTTCACCGGCCAGGCGGCCGCCGACACTATAGGCGTATTCATAGACCTGGTGATGGAATTTATCGACACTGGCTGCCCACTCTTCGTCGGTCATATTGACCTTGCAAAGAACGATGTGCAGGTTGCCGTCGCCAATATGGGCATTGATTTTGACCTGGAAGGGATAGTCTTCGCCGATTTCCATGATCTTTTCAATGGTCGGAGCGATTTTGTGGACTGGCACGACGACGTCGTCTGTGAGAAATACCTTGCTGACCAGTTCGCACGAATTCTGGATGTTGCGGCGCATATTCCAAATGCGGTCGTCAGCTTCGAGGACTTCGACAGCACCGGTTTCTTCGCAAATATTGCAGACCGTTTCCATCTTGGTGTCCAGCTCGTCTTCCCGGAAGGTTTCTACAGTGATGATGACGTAAATTCCATCTTCATAATGGGGCATATCCGAATAATGGCAATAATCGGCTGTATCGCGGACGTACGAGTTGTCCATGTATTCTACACTTGTCGGATCGATGCCGGCTTTCATCAGCTGGGGCACCATATACAGGGCCTGGCGCGGATCCGTATAGATAGCCAGGACATCGAAGTGATACGGCGGCAAGGGAATCAGGCGTACCGTCACTTTGGTAATAATGCCTAAGGTGCCTTCACTACCGATAATCAGCTGTTCCAGGTCATAGCCGGTAGAGCATTTTTTCAGGATGCCGCCACATTCGACGATTTCACCTGTCGGCGTGACCATTTCCAGGCTGTAAACCTGGTTACGTGTAACACCGTAACGGACGGCCCGCAGACCACCGGCGTTGGTTGCCAGGTTGGCACCGATCATGCAGCTTTCGGCGCTGGACGGGTCGCCGGCGTACATGAGGCCGTGGGCTTTGGCTTCTTTTTGAATATCTAAGGTACGTACGCCTGCTTCGGCCGTGAGGTACATGCCTTCTTCATTCAGTTCAATAATCTTATTGAGCCGTTCCATACAGAGAACAAGGCCGCCGTAAACAGGAATGGCACCGTCAGCCAGGCTGGTGCCGGCACTGCGGACGGTAATGGGGAAGTGGTATTCATTGGCCAGTTTTACAATTTGAGAAATTTCTTCGGCATTGGCCGGCAGTACTGCCGCTTCGGGCATGTGGAATTTCTGCGGGTCGTTTTCGTAGTCTGTCTGGTACTGGACCAGAATATCTTTGTCCGTCTTGACATAAGACGGGCCGGTAATGGCTTTTAATTTATCGACGATTTCTTGCGTAATTGGGTTGTATGTCTGCATGAGGCCTGCCTCCTAGGTGAAGAATAAATAAATTCTGGCTATTATTCTAACACTTTTTTTCTGAAAAGGGAAAGCTATTCGAACGGAATTCGAGAAAATAATCTGACCGGGCACAGGCAATGCCTAAAAACAGGACGTAATAGATAACTTTTTTTACGGCAAAAAGCATGACAATCTAGTATAATGAAGGGAAAGAAAGGATGATACTATGCAGACGTCGCGACGGCTTTTTTATTCTATTTCCTTCATCAGCTTTATAGGACCTTTCTTGTCTACGGGCCTGACCATTGCCCTGCCACAGGTGGCTGCCGGTTTTGGCGTACCGGCAGAGCAGGTCAGCTGGGTAGTGACGGCCTATCTCATCGGTACGGCCTCGCTTTTATTGCCTTTAGGCAAGTTTGCCGACGTATATGGCAGGCGCCGGGTCTATGCGGCAGCGCTCATGGCCTTTGCCATTTGTACGCTCGCTGCGGCCTTTGCCCCCAGCCTGAGCAGCCTCATTGCCTGCCGGCTGCTCCAAGGGGCAGCCTTGGCTGCTGTCTATGTTACGTACATGCCGCTGCTTCTGACGACGACGGATGAACAGCATCAGGGACTTACGCTGGGAACGGCTGTGGCACTGACCTATTTGGGCCTGACCCTGGGGCCCGTGCTGGGCGGCTTTTTGACCGGTCTCTTTGGCTGGCGCAGTATTTTTATCATTTCTGCTCTGGTTACAGGCGGGGCCTGGCTGCTGGTCTGTACGCTTCGTCAGGAATGGTATGGTACAGCAGCGCCCTTCGTCAATGCCGTGAGCAGTGCCCTCTGTATTAGCGGAGTTGGTATTTTTCTTTATGGCCTTTCGGCATATGCCGAACACAGCTGGCCTGTCTGGCTGGGCCTGGCCCTGCTGGTCTGCTTTATTGTTCATGAACGCTATTCCCGTCATCCTCTTTTGCCGCTCTTTTTATTCCGCAACCGGGTCTTTTCCTTTTCCTCCCTGGCGGCGCTCATCCAGTACAGTGCTACCTATGCAATTACTTTTTTGCTGTCCTTGTATTTGCAGCTCGTCCTGGGCCTGACACCGGCCAAGGCCGGCTTTGTGCTCCTGTCCCAGCCCGTCATGATGGCCCTCCTGTCCCGCCGTTCCGGTCACTTGGCCGACCTTTACGGCTCGCGGCTCATCGCGTCTGCAGGCCTTGCTATTACCGCCGTAGGCCTTGCCGGCCTGGCCTGGGCGCCGCAGGTGGAGCTGCCGGGTATCGTCGCCTTCCTGGTCCTTACGGGGATTGGCTCGGCCCTTTTTGGGGCACCCAATAATGCCGCCATCATGGGGTCTATGAAGGAGCAGTTTCAGGGTACGGCGGCCAGTATTCTGGCTCTTGTCCGCCATGCCGGCCAGTCCATGAGCATGGCGCTGGTAACCTTGGTTTTTGCGCAAATGACCCTGGTCGTTACGCCGTATACGGCGGCAGTGCTGACGGCTGTACATGTATCGTTTTTGTTTTTGGCAGGTTTTTGTGTGTTAGCTATGATTGCGTCCTGGCAGCGCTGAGGCGGCGAGGAGAAAGGGGATTTTAGTATGGATTTAGGTTTACGTGATAAAGTAGCCGTCGTTACAGGCGGTACGGAAGGTATTGGTTTTGCCGCGGCCCGGCAGTTTCTGGCAGAAGGGGCGTACGTTGCCGTCTGTGGCCGCCGTCAGGCCGTGCTGGATCAGGCACTGGCACAATTAGGCCCGCGGGCCTTCGGACAGACCTGTGACATGACGCAGGAAGACGCGGTCTATGCCTTTGCCAAAGCCGTCTACGATCATTTTGGCCGCCTGGATGTGTGGGTCAATAATGTAGGCGCGACGATTGCGCGCCACGACGACTGGTATACCGGCGAGGAAATTGACCGGACCTATGCGGTCAATTTCAAGTCCGTCGTCATGGGCAGCCAGGCAGCCATTGCCTACTTGGAAAAACAGGGCGGCGTTATCGTCAATGTCGCGTCCTTAGCAGCCCGCTGCGCTACGTCCGGCAGGGCTACCCTGTACGGTCCGCTCAAGTCGGCTGTCGTCGGCTTTACCAATACCTTTGCTGGTGAGGTTGCCGCCAAGGGCGTACGCGTTACGGCAGTCCTGCCGGGGTTTACCGTGACACCCCTCGTGAAGGCTACCATCAGGCCAGAGGACTTGGTAAAACAAGGACAGACGTGTTTGTTGCACCGGCCGGCAGCACCTGAAGAAATTGCCGGGCCTATCGTCTTTTTGGCAAGTTCTCAGGCCAGCTACATGACCAGTACGGCCATCGAAGTATCGGGCGGCCGTAGTGTTACCCTGAATCCCGGTTATTCTTATGGAAAATAATACTATTTGTATTAAAGTTGAATTAGATTCTAAAAAATTAAAAGTATACTTGACAAGAGTTCATTTAAAGTGTACTATACTCGTAAACATTGGAAACGCCAAGACCGGACCAAGTACACGTAACGGGGTCTTACAGAGAGCGGGAATCGAAGGCTGAGAGTTCCTGCAGTACACTCCTTACGCTGGAATGCCTCCGCGAGCGGGCGGGTCGAATCAAGTAGATCCGCACGAAAAGCCTCCGTTACGGGTATCGAGATACAGTATAGATCAGTGTATGCTGTAAGCAGAGTGGAACCGCGGACCACCGTCTCTGTCATAGGGACGGTGTTTTTTTGTGCGTTTTTCCCGGTATATATCGAGGTCACACCAATGTAACAAATAATAAATAGAGTAGTTTCACGCAATAATAGGGGGATTTAACGATGACACAAAGCAAAAAAGAATTAGTTTTGGCAGCCATGGACAACAAAGCAACCGACCGTGTACCCGTTGGTTTTTGGTTTCACTTTTTAAAAGATGAAATCCATTCTAATTCCTTCGAGCATCCGGAATTTATAGAAGAACTCTTTCAAGGCCAGACGAAATATATTGATACGGCCAAACCGGATTTTGTCAAAATCATGACCGATGGCTTTTTCCCGTATGAAAACAAGACAGTACAGCATTTGGAAACGGCAGAGGACTTCAAGCACATCCAGCCTCTGGCTGATGACGATCCCTGGTTTACGACGCAGATCGCCTATGCCAAACGCCTGACCGACAAATACGGCGCCGACCTGGCCATGTTCTACAATGTCTTCTGCGCCGGCACGACAATCAAATTCATGCGTGACGATATCAGCACTAGCGAAGAATACCTGGCTCAGCTCGTCCGCGAAGATCCCCAGGCTGTCCGTCAGGGCCTGGATGTCATTTCCGGCGATTTGGCAAAACTTGCCAAACGCCTGATTACAGAAGGCGGTGTGACAGGCATTTACCTGAGCCTCCAGAATCTTCTCGGCGAAGGTATTACGAAGGACGTGTACGACCAGGTCTTTGCACCGGGGGAAAAAGAAATCCTCGCCGCTGCCAACAGCGTCAGCGATTACAATATCCTGCACATCTGCGGCTGGCACGGTCATCGCAATGACCTGTCGTGGTATGCCGATTACGACGTGAAGACCATCAACTGGGCTGTCGTCGTCGAAGACGTGCCCCTCGCAGAAGGCCGCAAAATCTTTGGCCAGCGCGCAGCCTTAGGCGGCTTTGGCAATTTGGAAACAGAAGTGCTCTATGCCGGCACGAAGGAAGAAATCCAGGCAGAAACGAAAAAGATCCTTGAGGGCGCAGGCCGTCAGGGCATTATTATCGGCGCCGATTGCACCGTACCGCGCGATACCAACTGGGAACATTTTGAATGGGTCCGCGAAGCAGCAAAATAAGTATTTTACAGAAAACGGGGGAATACACCATGAATATAAAGAAACTCAGCAAAGCTATTTTGACAGCAGCTCTCGTAGGGGTCGTCGCAGCCGCCTTAGCCGGTTGCGGTAAGAGCGATAATGCCGCCGCAGACAATGGCAAGAAAAAGACCGTTAACGTAGCCTTTACGAACTATTACGTACCCTATGATTTCGTCAACGATAAAGGCGAACCCGATGGCTTTGAAGTAGCCGTCATGAAGGAAGTCGCCAAGAAGCTGCCCCAATATGACTGGAAGTTTACACCGACCTCTGACGATGACCTCCTCATCGGTGTAGAATCGGGCAAATACGATATCGGCACGAAGGGCATCTGGAAGACAGCGGCCCGGGAAAAGAAATACATTTTCCCGAAGGAATATCTCGGCGCCAGCGTCATCGGCCTGGTTATCCGCAAGGATGAAGCCAGCCAAGTGACAAACATGGAAAGCTTTGCCAAATACAGCGGCAAGCTCGTACCGATTGCACCGCAGGACGCCCGTTACTCCGTTATCGAACAGTACAACAAGGAACACCCGGATAACCAGATTCAGCTGAAATCGTCGGAAGCCTTCCAAATTGCCGACGCCTATACGTGGGTTATGGAAGGACGCTACGACGGCTACCTGGAAGTCGAACTGAGCTACAAGAACAACGTCGAAAAACCGGACGCACCGTATCATCAGTTTGCCGATCAGCTGACCTATCTCCGTTACAAGGCCATCCCGACGTACGCGCTCTTTAACAAGAAGGACCAGCAGCTGGCCGACGATTACGACAAGGCTATCAAGGAACTGCGGGATGAAGGCAAAATTGCCGAACTGGAACAGAAATACTTTGGTGAAAGCCTGTCCCAGTATATGAATCAGTAATAAGAAAGAAAAGGAGGAGTGCACAGTGAATACAAGACCTTTTGATCCATCGGTCATTTTTACAACCATGCCGGACCTTTTGTCCTACTTGTCTGTGACCTTGCTGGTGGCCGTAACCAGTATCATTCTCGGTTCGCTTTTCGGCATGATCTTGGCACAGGCAAAAATGGGTACGCACCGGATTCCACGCTGGCTTGCCCATGGCTACACGTATATCATGCGCTGCACGCCTTCCATTGTACTGCTGTTTATCGTCTTCTACGGGCTGCCAAAGCTCGTAGAAGTCTTTACTTCCTACGATATGAACGACGTAAACCGTGCGGTCTTCGCCATCATCACCTTTACGCTCCTCTTTGGCGCGTATATTTCGGAAGTATTCCGGGCAGCCTACCAGGCTGTTCCCAAGGGGCAGTATGAAGCAGCTGTGAGCATCGGCCTGACGCCATTCCAGGCGTTCTATCAGGTCATGCTGCCACAGGCGGCAGTGATCGCCCTGCCGAACTTTGGCAACTCTGTCATCAACCTGCTCAAGGAAGGCGCTTTGGCCTATACGATCGGCCTCATCGACCTCATCGGCAAGGCCAATCTGATAATTGCGCAAAACTTTGGTGCCTATGGGATTGAAATCTATCTTTCCTGCATGATTATTTATTGGCTTATGACCACTCTTCTGGCTAAAGGCTTCCTGGCCTTGGAAGCGCACCTCGATAAAGGCCAGACCTTGCAGGCCGGACAGATGAAGCGCAGCCGGATACTGCCACTTTTCAAAACGACGCCGGCGCTGATCAAGAAGTTTCAGCGTCAGGGATAAGGTAAAGGAGAAACTGCTATGGAACTGGATTATACATTTATGGCCGATACGTTCTTCAAAATATGGAGTGGTATCGGCACCACCCTGAGCCTGACAGTACTGTCCCTGCTCATTGCCGCGCCGGTAGCCTTTTATATGGCTGTCCTGCGGATTCGTGGGAATAGTGTAGGCAGCGGTCTGACGCAGGCCTACATTTCATTCGTCCGGGGCACGCCGATTGTCCTGCAGATTCTGCTGTTGTACAGCCTTTTGCCGAGCTTTTTAAATATGCTCGTCAAAAGCATGGGTTCTAATTTCAACGTCTTCGACAGCATCGATCCATTCTGGTATGCCGTCGTCGTCTTTTCCCTGAATACGATCGCCCTCTTGGCAGAAGTTTTCCGCTCGGCCCTTCTGAGTATTCCTAAGGGACAGCTTGAAGCCGGCGTTTCCATTGGCCTTTCGGAATTCCAGACGTACCGCAAGATCATCATTCCCCAGGCCATGGTCGTGGCCTTGCCAGCCATTTGCAATATTACGGTAAACCTGATCAAAGGGACCTCCCTGGCCTTCCTCATGACCGTAAAGGATGTTCTGGCTATCGGCAAGATCGCCGCCTCGTACGGCTACAATTACATCGAATCGTATCTGGATGTGTTCCTCGTCTACATTATCGTCTGCACGATTGTACAGCTCCTGTATAAATTTGCAGAACAGCATGTCGGCGCATTCCGGGCAGCCTGATACAGGAAGGAGTACCAGCCATGTTAATGTCAATTAAAAACGTACGCAAGCGCTTCGGTGATCTCGAAGTGTTGAAAAACGTACATATGGATATCGATAAAGGCGACGTCGTCGTCATCCTCGGACCCAGCGGTTCCGGTAAGACTACCTTCTTGCGCTGCCTTAATTTTTTGGAACGGGCCGATGCCGGGGAAATGGATTTTGCCGGTATGGAAATCGATCTGAGCCATCCCAGCAAAAAGGAAATTGCCACAGTACGGCAAAAGACGGCCTTTGTCTTTCAGGGCTACAACCTCTTTGCCAATAAGACCGTCCTGGAAAACGTGACCCTGGGCCTTGTGACCGGCCGGGGTATGAAACGGCAGGAAGCGGAAGAGCTGGCGAAAAAAGCGCTGGAAAAGGTCGGCATGGCCGACCGCCTGGATTATTATCCGGCCCAGCTTTCCGGCGGCCAGCAGCAGCGCGTGGGTATTGCCCGGGCCATTGCCGTCCGGCCTGATGTCATTCTCTTTGATGAACCGACGTCGGCTCTTGATCCGGAACTCGTCGGTGAAGTCTTGAAGGTCATGCGGGACCTGGCTAATGACGGGACGACCATGATCGTCGTGACACACGAAATGAAGTTTGCCCGTGATGTGGCCTCACATGTGATCTTCATGGATGGCGGGGTCATCGTAGAAGAAGGGACGTCAGAAGAGATTTTTGAGCACCCACAGGAAGAACGGACCAAAAAGTTCCTCCATCGCGTGCTGTGCCATACGTACGAATAGTAAAAGGGGCTGTGAAATAACACAGACCCAAATAACAAAGGAGGTCCACCGACTCTTTCGAGTCAGCGGACCTCCTTTTGTGGTAAAATTTACATAACCAATGAAAAATTCAACCACTAATTATTCTAAACCAAAACAGGCAATTTTGCCACTATATATTTCAGATTTTCTGGATATTTGCGATCCGGTGTTGGTTTTCAACAGATTCATGGAGGGAATCAACTTGGAGAAGTA
>NZ_JACOGK010000043.1 GCF_014269395.1 Megasphaera hominis | reverse complement strand
AGTCCCATACCTGCGTCTCGATGCAACAGGACTGCTTTCATTCGTTTTTCATAAGAATACATTTTAAACCTCCTGACATTTAGTGATCATGTCAGGTCCAACTTTTTGTCCGCACCTCCGTTGTATAAACAACGGGTACTTTCCCCCCGGGGAAAGCAAGAACGGCAAGGCATTTTTATGCCTTGCCGTTCTTCTTACTGTGTGAGGGTTGGAACTAAAACGTTGCTCTTGATAGGTAGTTCAAATACCTAGAGCTAAAAGAGAACTTAGAACTTATACCGTACGGCGGCCATCCAGGTGTTGCTACGGACGCTGTCGCCTTTCTGGTACTGGTAACCGATGCCGTAGGTCATGTCGCCTTTTGTGGCTTCCAGGCCTAGGCGGCCGTAGAAGGTACCAGAGTCGGCGATGTCATAGCCAAAGGCGTTGGCTGTACCATCGAGGCTGACCGTTTCCATACCGGTTCGGTCGCCCATTGTCCAGAGGTAGCCTATTTCAGCGATCGGTTTCAGCGTCCAGTTGCCGTGCTGGCTGGTCTGGCTGTAGCGCAGGCCGACCGGTACGAGCCAGAGATTGGCTGTGTCGCCGTCGTGGTGAATTCCCAGGCTATCTGTGTAGTCACCGAAGTCGAGGTGTGCGTAGCGAAGTCCTACGTACGGTGTAAGAGTGCCAATGCCTGCTTTGTAATTTTGCTCGGCCCGGACACCGGCACTGAAGGCGTTCGACGATACGGATCCCGTCAGTTCGTTGAGGCTGTTGTATTGGGTAATATCATTCTTGCCGTGGAGCCAGGAGATGTCGCCCAAGTACGTGGTCTTGCCTCTAAGGAGGCGGCCATAGAGGCTCAGTCCGTAGTAGTCAGCGTCATTGCTTGTCGCTGCCGTTGCCGTATTGCCGTCTATGGAACCATCAATGTACGTGAATGCGGCACCGGCTACGGCGTTGTGTTTCTTGTAGAAGTCTGAGCCGACGATGACGCCGTTGTACTGCGCGTCATAGGTAGCTCCGCCGAGGCCTGTGAGACCCAGACCACTGATGTCTTCCTTCGCCTGGAGGTAGTGTGCCCAAATGTCCGTATCCTGATCGCTGCGATCGAGGTCGGCCAGGTGGTTCATCACTGCCGAATCAAAGAGGTTATTAGCTGTATACAGGCCGTGCTGCACGCCTGCAAGTTCTGTCATAGCGGCGGCGCTGTTCAGAGCGTTTACCTGCCGGGCTGCCGTCGGGTTGACGCGGTCGTCAGCAGCGGTAGTAAAGAAGTCACCTGCCTTGCCGTTAGCGGCCACACCTGCCGTGACGACGGCCGGATCTACGAGGCTGTTGCCATAGACCAGACTGGCATCCTGGGCTTCTGCCTTGACAGAGAACTGGCTCGTGCCGTTGCCGTCAGCGCCAACGAGCTTGAGGAGCTTGCTGTGGACGAAAACGTTCGACGGCGAAGCTACACCAGAATCGCTGTACCAAGCGTTGTTGGATTTGACGTCCGTACCACTCAGGATGTTGTACGTCGTGCCACTCGTAGCACCCTCGATATAGAGCTTGGCACCGTCATCGATGCTGACGCTCTTCAGGTTGGTCAGGGCTGCGGGCTGGTTGCCAGAGAAGGCGTTGCCGTTGACCATCATGATCGTCTTATCGCCAATAACCAGTTCTCCATAGGCAGGAGTTGCCGGCAAGGCTATGTCGCGTGTCCACGAACCGTCGATGAAGAGTCCGACTGTAGACATGTCTTGGCTGCCATACATGTAGAGGGCTGACAGGACGCCTGTGTCGCTCCAGGAGAGACCTGTTTCTTCGAAGGTGTTCCGGGCGAGGCTCTTATCTGTCGTACCGATGGCGGCGGTAATATTTTGTCTGAAGACATTGTGTGCATTGACATAGCTGCCTACGGCTGCTTGCGTGCCCTGGCTCTGGCCACCGCCGGTCCAATCCGGGTCGAGGACGAAGGTGCCGCCGCCCATATCGACGCTGGCTGCCGTGATTTGAGCAGCTGTCGTGCCGGTACCGATGTTCAGTGTCGTGCCTTCACCAGCACCGGTGATAGAACCGCTGACGTCGACGTTGCCAGTGATGGTAGACGTGCCGGACGCGTTCAGGTCGTTAGCGACGCTGACTGTACCGGTCTGGGACTGGAGGTTCGTGTCTGCGAGGTTAAGATTACCGGCGACGCTGGTCGTGCCGTTTGTCGTGACTGTGCTGCCACTGCCTGTCGTCAAGTCGCCAGAGACGGTGGTCGTACCATTGGTCGTCAGTGTACTGCCGCTGCCTGTCGTCACGTCGCCAGAGACGCTGGTCGTACCATTGGTCGTCAGTGTACTGCCGCTGCCTGTCGTCACGTTGCCGGAAACAGCGGTCGTGCCATTGGTCGTTACGGCACTGCTATCTGTCGTGGTGAGATTGCCTGCTACGTTGACATTACCGGAGACGCTGGACGTACCGCTCGTCGTCAGGTCTTTTGCCAAGGTGACGGAACCGGTGCTTGCCGTGAGCTGCGAGTTTGTCAGGCTGACGTCGCCCGTAACGGTGGTCTGGCCGTTGGTCGTAACCGTACTATCCGTAGCGGCGACTGTAGCGTTGACGTTAAGTGCCTGATTGTCTGTTACGGCGCTGTTGCCGATCGTCAGGGTACTGCCCGAGTTGAGAGCCACATTGGCCTGGGCATTATCGGTGGTCTGAATGACATCAGTTGTCGTGCTGCCGCCGAGGGTCAGGGACTGGCCGTTCGTAACGGTAACGCTTGTGGCATCGCCCATATCCAGGGAAGCGACGCTGAAGCCTTCAGGTACACTCGTCGTCGTTGTTGTCGACGTGCTGGCCGGGGCGCCGACGAGGAGGTTCTTATCGTTCGTATCGACAGTAACCTGATCGAGGGAGGTGTCACTGCCAACGGCACTGGCCGTACCGGCTGAAACGGTTCCCTGAATTTCGCCCGAATCGACGAGGTTACCGGTCATAACGAGTTCCGTTGTGGAATCGTTAAGGCCGTCCATGACGCCTTGAATATTCGTCAAGTATGCGTAGCTGTAGTCATCACCCAGGGACAAGGTACCGGCTTTGAAGTTAACCGAGTTTGTTGCGCCTGTCGTGAGGCCATTGGCACTGGCCGTCGTTTCTGTCGTGTTGGCGTCTGTGAAGATCTGGTTTGCCGACGTTGCCAGCGTAGCTGAGCCGTCGAGGGTGACTTTACCGCCACCGGTAATGGCATCGGCGAGCGTCGGAGCTGTGAGGGTACCGCCCGTGAGGGTGACACCGCTCGTGTTATCGACGTTGATCTTGCTCAGGCTCAGATTACTGCCGCCTACGGAAACAGCCGAGCCGCCCGTCGAGGAAACGCTGCCACTAATGGTGGCATTCGGAGCCGTAACCGTAGAAGCATCAGCTGAGAGATCACCTGCGATATTCAAAATCCCTTGGGCATCGATAGCAGCGCCATCTTTCAAGGTAACGTTCTGTGCGTTGACAGTCGTGTCTGCTGCCGTAACGAGGCTGCCTTTGGAATTCACGATGGTATGGTCATAGGTTTTATTAAAATACTTAAGGTATGTCGACGTATGTAATACGTTGCTGTCAGCCGGATCGATGGTACTTTCCAGATTTTCCAGCTTCAGCTTGTCATACATATTGTCCAGCGTAACATTTTTCAGGTTCAACGTGCCTGCTTGAAGGTCATATTTGTTGGCCCAGTTCAGGTCTTGGTTCAGGTTGACCGTGCCGGCCTGCTGGGTAAATGTACCGTAGTATCTGTCGAGACTGCTGTTGATGGTCAGTGTGCCCGTACCGGCCTTGATGATCGCCGGTTCCGGGACATCCGTTCTGCCGTCCACTACGATGGCACTGGAAATGGAGTCTTCTGTAGCAGTGGCCGGAGTTTCATTGCCGACGGTGATCGATGCGCCATCGTAGGTATTAAAAACTGCCGTCCCGTAGGCAAAGAGCGATAAGAAACCGCCGCCGGAAGGCGCAATGGCTTCTCCGCCATAATCATCAAATTGGTTCATTTCAGCTGCTTGAATGTCATTGCCGGTATAGGAAACATCATTGCCGGTTGTAGCAAAAAACGTAACCTTTGCCGGAACGAGGTAGGGATACGTTGCGCCTTGGTAGGTGTCTGTACCACCACTGTAATGGGTAGCGACTGCACCACCATGGGCAAAATACGCACCGATGGCTTTATTATCTGTAATGGGCTGATTTACGAACCGTACATTGGCTCCCTTTAGAAATACGCCGCCGCCTTCAGCGCGATACTTCTTAGCTGCCACTGTATTATTAGAAACGGGACCGTAAATCGTAATGATTGGTTGTACGCGAGTCTTAGCGCTAGTGGCAAAGACGGCTTGCGAATAAATACCGCCACCTGTAGCTACATCTGCACTTTGAGAGATTAATGTATTATTTGTAATACTGCCATAGTTATAGGTTGCTGCTACAGGCGTCAGATTGTGATAAAAGTTGTCTGTTTCAGTCGTACCAGACACTTTGTACACTGTGAGAGCCTGTGCTACTCCAGTCACACCAACAAACCCCAAGGTGCCTGCGAGGAGCAGGCTTGCTAATATTTGCCTTCTTAGGCGTTTCGAATTAGTCGTTCTCATAATCAACGCTCCTCTCACACAGTAATGTTATACTTTATATCATTAGTAATATATATTGAAATACTTTATTTTCCTTCTTAATTATATAATAATCTTTATAAATTAATAAATCAAGTTATAATAAGTTTTATTTTTACTCCACAAATAATTATTATCCAATAATATTCAAATTTCAGTATAATATTCAATTATTTTTTAGTTTTATGCTGTATTCTGCTATTATTTTCATAAAAATACGTTAAAAAAGCTTATGTAAATTTTTATGACAAATAAAGCATTAAAAATACTATAGTTTATTTTATAACGAAAAAGATATTTTAATTACGATAAACGATAAAATATATCATTAAAACAGAAGGGTATCTAATAGGATATACTGTTTTCTCTAAATAGACAATTGGCAAAAAAATTAGCACCTGTCTCAATTAAGACAGGTGCTGAAGTGTATGACGATAGGATTAATTTACTCGAATTCCTTGGCTACCAGTTTGAGGTCTTCTATAATGGGCAGGTGCTGGGGACAGACGCCTTCGCACTGGCCGCATTCGATGCAGTCGCTGGCTTTGCCGAAGGTATGGGTCAGGCGTTCGTAGTATTCGCCTTGCGGTGTCCAGGCTTTGGTGGCCAGTTCTTGTTTTTCCGTATTATATAAGGAGAAATACTTCGGAATGGCAATGTGCATGGGACAGCCTGGAGCGCAGTAGGAACAGCCTGTGCAGGCGATGGCAATACTTTCATTGATTGTCTTCACAGCGTTGGCGATGATTTCCTCTTCTGCTCCATTCAAGGGGACGAAGTCTTCCATGTAGCTCATATTGTCTTCGAGTTGTTCCAGGTTGCTCATGCCGCTGAGGACGATCTTGACGTTTGGCCGGGAGGCAGCAAAACGGATGGCCCACGAAGGAATGGACAGGTCCGGATGACAGGCTTTGAAGGCTTGGGCTACTTTTTCCGGTACATGGGCCAAGGTACCGCCTTTGACAGGTTCCATGACGATGACCGGTTTGCCGTGCTTCGTAGCTACGTCGTAGCATTGATGGGACTGAATGCCATCGCTATCCCAGTCGAGGTAGTTCAGCTGGAGCTGGACGAATTCGATTTCCGGGTGTTCCGTCAGGACTTTGTCGAGGAAATCAGCATTATCGTGGAAGGAAAAGCCCATATGCTTCACCAGTCCTTGCCGTTTCTTTTCGGCGAGCCAGTTGAAGCAGTCCAGCTTGGTGTAGATTTCGTAATGGCCGGCGCCCATGTCGTGCAGGAGGTAATAATCGAAATAGCCGGCACCGGTTTTTTTGAGTTGTTCGTTGAAGATGCGGTCCCGGTCTTCTTTGGTCTTCAGGTAGCCGGCGTGAAGCTTCGTGGCCAAGGTGAAGGTGTCGCGGGGGTGACGGTCGACGAGGGCTTCTTTGGCGGCGTTTTCGCTTTTGAAGTTGCAATACATCCAAGCCGTGTCGAAGTACGTAAAGCCCCGTTCCATAAATGCGTCGACCATTTTTTTCGTCGTTTCCAGGTCGATGCTGCCGGCGTCGTTCGCGTCAAGGAGTGGCAGGCGCATGAGGCCAAAGCCCAGTTTTTTCTTGCTCGTAAAGATATTTTCCATGATAGTTTCCCTCCCAAAGTAGACAAAATCACGTGCCTCTGCGTGGCACTGAAAAGGTACTCATAGTATAACATATTCGAGTGTGTCGTACACCTAACCAACACAGCCAGGTCTTGTACTATTTTGCTTTTTCCAGCAATTTCAGCAGAAATACGAGGTTTTGACCCAGGTTTTTCATGTTGGCCAGGCCCTCAGCGTCTTGATTAACATCGCCCGGAAGCTGGCCATAGACCATGTTCCAGTATGTAGAGCCGGCGACGAACATTTCGTGATTGAGGAAGAAATGATTCATCGTATCGATGGCGTTGAGGGCACCACCCCGGCGGGCAGCGGCGACGGCGGCACCGGCTTTATGCGTCAAGAGGCCCGGGTTCATGTCGGCGACGACAGCCGCCCGTTTGAGGAAGGCTTGCATATTGGCAGATACGTTGGCCGAATAGACAGGCGAGCCTAGGAGCAGGCCGTCGGCAGCCACGACCTTTTCAAAGACGTCGTGGAAGCTGTCGTTTTGGTGGACGCAGTTTTTCTTGCCGCCACAGGCCCAACAGGCCTTGCACGGTTCGATGATGGTGCCGCCGAATTGGATGAGTTCTGTTTCGACGCCTGCCGCACGGGCCACGTCGAGGACCGTATTGAGAAGGATGGCTGTGTTGCCGTCTTTGCGGGCACTGCCGTTAAGTGCGAGTAGTTTCAAGGTTTTCAGCTCCTTAGTAGAAATAGCTTCCACCCTAAACATCCATGTGGAAGCTCGTGTCTTATTTTAGATTTTCTTTGTAGAATGCAGCCAATTTTGCGAAGGGGATTTTGTCCATTTGGTCGTAGAGGTCGGTGTGGGTAGCGCCGGGTACGACGATTTCCTCCTTCGGTGCTTTTAGTTTTTCGTAGACTTCATCAGCAAAGTATTTGGAATGGGCTTTTTCGCCTGTAATGAGAAGCACCGGCCGCGGGCTGATTTCATCGATATTTTCCATGAGATTGAAATTGAAGAAGCCGTACGGTGTGGTCGAGTCCCAGGCTGAGGTGTTGGAGTTGATGGCACGGGGATGGTAAGCCCGGCCGACGTAGTAGTTGTAGAATTCCGTCGTGACAGGATCTGCGTCTTTAGGCAGCTGGTCCGGGAACATGACGTCGAAGGTTTGGACTGTGCCGTCGGCATTGACGCCCAATTCGTGAGCACCACGGATGGCTTCGCCGCTTTTCGCTTCGGCATCGCGCAGCTTGGCCAAGTGATGTTTTACGATCTGCCGTTGTTCCGGCGTATAATAGGCTCCTTTGTAGTGGTCGCTGATACTTTCAGACATGTCGTACATAGCCGATGTGGCCACTGCCTTGATACGCGTGTCGTTGGCAGCAGCCGTAAGTGCCATGCCTGAAAGGCCGCAAATACCGAGGGCACCGATTTCGCCGGGATTGACGAATTTCAGGTTGCTCACGAAGTCGACGGCGGCGCTAAAGTCTTCTGTAAAGATATCCGGCGAGCCCATGTTGCGGCGTGTACCACTGCTTTCGCCGGTCATGGACGGATCAAAGGCGACGGTGACAAAGCCCTGTTTGGCCAGTTCCTGGGCGTAGAGGCCGCTGACCTGTTCCTTTACGGCGCCAAAGGGACCGGAAATGACGACAGCCGGATACTGCTTGTGGGCGTCGAAGTTTTTCGGCAAATACAGGTGCCCTGCTACGGTATAGCCATAGCGGTTGTCGAAGGTTACCTTCGCTGTTTCAATGTCCTTATCTAACTTGAAGACACGGCTGTCGTTGGTAAGCGGCGTAATTGTGGACCGCTTCATCTGTGATGCCTGTGCTAATTCTGTTACCGGTGTTGCTGCGTGTGCCATCGTATTCCCTCCTACCATGAAAATGAGACCTGCAAAGACGGCCGCTGTGAGAATGGCCTTTTTCTTTTTCCCCAGTGTCATATTATGTACCTCCGATTTTATATAATAAGAAATCTAAGCAATCCAGTTTTGCTTGTTGGTCGTGCAAGGCTTTGCGGAGGCTGCGCTGGTGTGCCAGAAGCTGCCGGCGCAGGGCGGTCCGGTTTTTCCTTTTCGCCAGCTCCAGGCAGACAGCAACTTCTGCATCGCTGCAGCCCATGTCCTGCAGGTTTTCCTTCAGCATGGCTAAGAAATCTGTCGCCTCTGCCATGGCCGCACCTCCCTTGGGTAACTTATCCGATACAGACCGCTTCTGCCAGCCAGGCGAAGTCCGTATCGGCTCATATAGTTCCATGGCAATAGTATAAAACAGGAGCCAAGGTATTGCTAACATGCATTTCTCATATTATATTATTCCTATAGGGAAAATTAGAAAAGGAAGTGACGTTCATGGAAATCAGGCTCTTACGGTATTTTGTAGAAATTGCCCGCGAAGGAAATATGACCAGAGCAGCGCAAAAGCTGCATGTCTCCCAATCGGCTTTGTCCAAGCAAATGAAGGAACTGGAAACGGATCTGCATCATGAGTTATTTCGCCGCACGCGGGCAGGTCTCATTCTCACAGACGCCGGCATGATGCTGCGCAACCGTGCTGAAGATATATTGGAAATGGTAGATAAGACGGAGGATGAATTTGCTGCCTTGGACGAAATCACAGGTGGCGACGTGTCCATTGGCTGTGCCGAATCACACCTCATCGCCTACCTGGCCCAGGCCATTAAGGAATTTCGCCTTACGTATCCGCGCTTTCGCTTCCACCTGTTTAGTGCCGACACGGATCCCTTGGCAGAACGGTTAGACCGGGGGCTGCTGGACTTTGCCGTCATTGCCGAACCGCCGGATCTCTCAAAATACAATTACCTCATCTTCCCCGGCACAGACCGTTGGGGGCTCGTCATGCAAAAGGACCATCCCTTAGCCGCCAAGACTGCCATCACGGTAGACGATCTCCTGGACGAGGATCTCATCTGCTCGCCGCAATGCATCCGCTTTGACATGCCCCTTTGGTGCGGCGAAAAAACAGACCAGCTCCGCTTCATCGGTACGGACAATCTGGCCTACAACGGCACCATTTGCGTCCGCCAGGGACTGGGATCGCTCCTTACCTTTGAACACCTGGCCAATACAAGTGAAGAAACAGGCCTGACCTTCCGGCCTCTGGAACCGGCCTTAGAGGTCAAAATGTACATTATCTGGAAAAAATATCAGGTCTTCTCGCCTATAGCGAATCTTTTCCGCAAAAAGCTTATCGCCATGTATGGAGCGAATCGCAGTGAAGCCTACACAGGCGACGATTCATACTAAACGAAAAAGAGCAGCCTCTTTGTCTGTATAGGAGTGACAAAAAGGCTGCTGTATAAAGGCATTGGCATGTAGTCAGCGTCTCAGCGGTTATAGGCTGTCATGCGCAGATTTAAGATATTGGGCGCCATAATTTCTTGCGTAATGACGATGCGCCTGTTTCCTGCAGCGTTCCAAATGGTCAGGAGACCGGGCATATTGCCGTCGCGCAGTTGGTTCACCAGGCGCTGGGCGGCACTATCGTCCACACCCAAGGTACCCATGATTACGGCAGCGGCTGCGTAGGCTTCGACACGGGAAAGGGGAATATCATTGTTGGCAGTAATGGTGAGCTTAGAAACGGCGCCGGCCTTGTTGGTATAGGCACTGATCATGGCTCCGTGTACACCAGGTGCATCTTGCCAGCGGGCACCGAAGGCATAGGCGTCGTAGGACTGTCCACGCACATAGGGAGTACTGCCCAGGTATTTGAATTCCAAACGTGAGCCCGTCGCGCCTCCATGGGCCCAGACGGCATAGTAGAAATCCTTGTATTGCAGGTCGGCAATCTGTACCAGCTGTGGGGCGCCGCCATACGCGGCCTGAACAGGTGGTATGCCTCCCGGTACAAAGCCTAAAGCCAGACTACAGAATAGAAAAAAGGCAAGGAATATCTTCCGCATACAGCTCCTCCTCCGTGGCATAAGAAAAAAATACCGTTGTCATTTATGTAGACTATTCGACACCTGCAGGAGGATTTCCTTTTTATTAACTAAAGCTTATGTGAAACACACAAAAACTGCCCAGTCATGCACGATCCTGCAGGCTGGGCAGTTTTTTCTTACATTATTCTTCGATTATTTGTTGTTCCAGCATACCCTCCGGTATCGGTTCCTGTGCCTTGCTGCCTTTGTCAGGCGAGGCGGCGCGAATGACCGTAGCCGTAATGGTGTGGGCATCGCTCAGGCGGACTTGCAGTTTGGCTGTGTCTGCACCGGCTTCTGCGTACGTGCCCAAGGTAGTTTCTTCGGTGACCAGGCCGGCCGGGTTATAAAGGATGCGGACGGAATCGCCCGGCTTGAGCTGGCTCGCGTTGTCCAAGGTCACATAAACGTGGGCATGGCGCAGGTCTGTCGGTGTGTCTTTCCCTGTAAGGGTAAGGATCGTGTCGCCGGCTGCGGTGTTGGCCGGAATGTGAACGTAAATGCGTTGGAAGCCTGTGAGGAGGTCGACGCGGCGGTTGGTAACGTGCAGGAAGAGTTTGTTATCAATCGCTTCTCCTGCCGACGCAGAGGGCATGCTGGCCCCGGCCAGGACTGTCCAGTCCCCCATTTTATTATAGTGCTTGAAGTTGCCACCGCGCCAAATGACCGTGTTGTCCCGGGCTGTACCGTCGTCAGTTTTTGCGGCAGCAACGTATTGGAAGGTTCCTTTTTCCAGGAAAACTGTATTGTCTGATACGTTGCCACTTTTTTCTGCCCAGGCACCGTAGATAATAGGGCTGTGTCCGCCACGCAGGGCGACTTCGTTATGACTGAGATCGGCTGTTAGGCCTCTGGCGCCGTATGCGCCGCGCAGGATGGTGCCGCCGTCGATGGCTGCTATATTATGGACACCTGTCCCCGTAAGGCTTTGGCCACCTGTAATTTCCCGGGCCGTGCCGCTTTTCAGGATAGCGCAGTTTTTTTCGGCTTTTTCCGACCCGGACCAGCCGCCAATGAGTGCGCCAGAGACGGTGGCGCCGTTGAGGACGGCAATATTGCTCACAGCCTGGCCGTTTTCGCTTTGCCCGCCTGTAGCAGTATTGACAGTACCTTCTTCCAGGATGACCTGATTGCGTTTGACCAGGCCGTCTTCACTCTGGCCGCCTAAGATGTATTGACGGACCGTGCCATCAGTCAGGGTGACACGATTATTCAAGACGTCACCGGAAGCGCTGCGGCCACCGACGAGGGTCAGGGCTGTACTGTCGCTGAAGGTAACGACGGATGAACGGACGGCACCGCTTTCGCTGCGGCCGCCATAGACGTAGGCCGTCTTGGCTTCGTCGCTTACGTGAACGGCATTGGCAATCATTCCGCCGTTCTGGCTTTGGCCACCGTATACAGTTGTCGCTGTAGCACCGGTGACAGTGACGCGATTGCCGCTGACATAGCCTCTTTCCGTTTTACCGCCATAGACTGTGCCGGCCAGGGCGTCGCCCTTGAGGATTACGCGATTGATAGTAGCCGGACCGGCCAGGCTATTGCCACCGCTGAGGGTGCCGAAGCTGCCCTTTTCTACAGTCAGGTTGTTGTCCCGGACAGCACCGCCCGTACTGACACCGGCGATGACACCGGCCAGGGAGCCGCCTTGGACGATCACGTTCTGGCCCGTCACGTCTTGTTCACCCGTGACGGCTTGACCATAGACGTAAATGGGCCGGTAGGCTGCTGTAAAGGGAAAGCCTGCTGCATGGAGTGCCGCGTCCGTAACCTGCAGGCGCAGGGCTGGTGTCGTCGTGACGGGCTGCACGGCGTTGGCATCGGTCATCGTCTGCCGTGGGACGACGGATAAGTCATTCAGGACGGTCCTATCTGTAATGGCAGCTCCCTGGGCGCCTAGAAGCGTGCCACTAAAGAGGCCAGCCAATACGCACATTGCCAAGATTTTCGTACCTTTTCGTCTCATGTGTTTTCTCCTTTTCCGTAGCGCACGTTGCGTGATATCTCTCTCTTATATTTTTCTATTATAACATTATTATAACATATGGTGGCAGTGTGAGGAAAAAAGAAAAACCTATGGTGAGTGTGCAGCCTGGTCAGAGCGGACAAATAGCTGGGCATTTCTCCTACAAAAAAGAGAAAAGCCCCGGCACAAGGACAATAGTTGTCCGCGTGCCGGGGCCTTTATACGTGTATCAGAAGGTGCTTATTTGCGATATTTTGCTACGAAGCGGGCCATACGTTTGAGGGCTTCTTCAATGGTTTCCATGCTGGCTGCATAGGAAATACGGACGTAGCCTTCGCCGGCTTCGCCAAAGGCAGAGCCCGGTACGACAGCTACTTTTTCTTCTTTTACCAAGGTTTCGCAGAACTGGGCGCTGGTCATGCCTGTGCAGGTAATATCCGGGAAGATATAGAAGGCACCTTTAGGCTGGAAGACCGGCAGGCCCATGTCGACGAGGCCTTTGTAAATGACTTTACGACGGCGGTCATATTCCTGACGCATCGCTTCTGTTTCGGCTTTGCAGTCGCGCAGGGCTACGACGCCACCGTACTGGGCCTGCGTGTTGGCGCACATGATCATGTACTGGTGCAGTTTGAGGATCTGGGCCAGGCCTTCACGCGGTGCGCAGATATAGCCGAGGCGCATACCGGTCATGGCATAGGCTTTGGAGAAGCCATTGAGGACGATGGTCCGTTCGCGCATGTCCGGCAGTTTGGCAAAGGAAGTAAATTTAGCATCGTCATAAATGAGTTCGCAATAGATTTCATCGCTCATGACGACGAGGTCGTGTTTTTTGACGAATTCGGCAATCGGAGCCAATTCTTCGGCAGTCATGACCGTACCGGTCGGGTTATTCGGGTAGCCGATAACCATAGCTTTCGTCTTCGGTGTAACGAGTTTTTCCAGTGCTTCGACGGTTACTTTGAAATCGTCTTTGGC
Organism: Megasphaera hominis; assembly: GCF_014269395.1. Lineage (GTDB taxonomy): Bacteria > Bacillota > Negativicutes > Veillonellales > Megasphaeraceae > Megasphaera > Megasphaera hominis. The sequence goes on along the minus strand of NZ_JACOGK010000043.1, from coordinate 5,982 downwards.
ATAGGTCGGTACGAAGACGGGAACGCCGCCGGCAGCGCGGACAGCAGCCGGATAGGCAACGTAGGCCGGATCGGGAATAAGGATTTCATCGCCCGGTTCGGTCAGGGCCAGTAGGGCCATGGTGAGGCCTTCGGAAGCACCGACGGTTACGAGGATTTCATCTTTCGGGTCATAGTCCAGGCCATAGCGTTCATGGAAAAGCTTGGCAATTTCCTGACGCAGTTCGATGATGCCGGCATTGGCCGTGTAGCTGGTCTGACGGTCATCGATGCTCTTTTTCATAGCTTCGCATACTTTGTCCGGCGCAGCGAAGTCCGGTTCGCCAATGCTCAGGGACAAGACGCCCGGAATCTGGTTGGCAATATCAAAGAATTTGCGAATGCCCGAAGGCGGAATAGCCTGTACTTTTGCTGACATTTTTGTTTCCCAATTCATGTTGTAAACACCATCCTTGTTCATTCTGTGCGGCCCGCGAAAGAAATTTGCAAGGAAAGCAAGTTTGGGGACGTCCTTTCGTTGCGTTCATTCCGCGTATGCCTGGAAATTCACTTTTCCTAATGCGTTCTACAATTCTATTGCAGAGGCTTAAAAAAAGGAGAGAAAATTATTATATGTATCAATATTTTTTTACCCTTTACTTAATATTATATACAATACAACTGAATTGTAAAGAAAAGGATAATGAAAGTATTATTCAAACTTAAAAACGCATCAATTTAATTTATGCATAGAACGTGCTTCTAGCCTTTAGTTTAGCGGTTTTTCGCGAGCCAGTCGATGGCCATTTGGGCATAGACACGGGAGCCGCCGGCGAGTACTGTTTCATCGATAGTGAAGTAATTGCTGTGGTTGGAATAGACAGCATTGCAGTCGGGATTGTATGTGCCGACGAAGACGAAGCAGCCCGGTTTCTGGTCCTGATAGAAGGAGAAATCTTCACCGCCCATGACGAGATCGTTTTCGTGAATAGCTTCTGCGCCCAGGACTTCTGTCACGGCCTGGCGGGCAATAGCCGTACATTCCGGGTCGTTGACTGTCGGCATGACGGCCAGATTGTAAATAAATTCTGCTGTAGCACCGTAGGCTTTGGCTGTTTCCTGAATGACGCGGTTCATCTTTTCCTGAATATCCTTGCTCAGCTTCTTGCGGAAATAGCGTGTCGTGCCGCGCAGTTCGGCTTCGCCGCTGACGATGTTCCAACGGTCACCGGATTGGAAGGTACCGATGGTGATGACGACCGGGTCGAGGGCATTGAATTCGCGCGATACGAGGGATTGCAGGTTCATGACGATGGCCGAACCGACGACGACAGCATCGACACCCATCCATGGTTCAGAGCCGTGAGCCTGGACGCCGTGGACGCGGATAATGAATTCGTCTGCTGCAGCCATGAATTCGTTGACGCGGATGCCGATCGTGCCGGCCGGGACTGTCGGCCAGATGTGGCCGCCGAAAATGGCGCCGATTTTGGAGAACCAATCGCCAAACTGCATCATGTATTTGGCACCGACACCCAGTTCTTCTGCAGGCTGAAAAACAAAGTATACGTCGCCGTAGATTTCATCCTTCAGGTCCATGAGCATGCGGATGGCGCCGAGGAGCATGGCCATATGGCTGTCATGACCACAGGCGTGCATCTTCCCTTCTACTTGGGAGGCATAGGGGAATCCGGTCTTTTCCAGGACGGGCAAGCCGTCGATATCCGAGCGCAGGGCTACGGCTTTCCCCGGGTGGCCGCCGGTGAGCTTGGCTACGAGGCCTACGTGTTTATCCGGATTAATTTCATAGGGAATGCCCCAGTTGTCTAAAATAGCTGCAATGCGTTTTGTCGTTTCTACTTCTTCAAAGCTCAGTTCCGGATGTTCGTGAAAGGTCCGGCGCAAATCAATAATTTCTTGTTTATATTTTTCCATCAGATCGTCTGTTATCATGGGTATCGGCTCCCTTCTGGTAGTTATGCATTTACGCGTAGATATGTAGCGTATCTGTTATACATAATACTCTATTCCGATAGCACTTGCAAACGAAATTACGAGATAAATAATAAGGTAAGGACTTTAAGGCTTTATAACTTTTAATATTTTAATGTAAGTTTATTTCTCATCTGCTTGGTTTTTTTCCTTTCTTCTTTATAGACATCACTGTTTATACGTTTTATTTATCACTAAGATTAATCCGATGCGAAAAACTTAAACCTTGTGAACATAGTAACGTTACTTTATAGTTTTAATTTACCACTTTTCTTAACCATATTTCTAAAGTATGTTGCTATTCTTTTTAAGTTATAGTATACTATAGGCAGGGACGTGTAAGTAAGTACTTCACATTTATGTATTACCAATATTTTTTTATTCTTTTTGCTTTATTTTTTCAACCTGTTCTTTATAAAACTAAATAGAAAGAAGTGATTTGTATGTCATTTTTCCATACCAAGTCTGTGGCCCAGCTGGAGAATGATGCTGCCAGTTCTTCCTTGACGAAGAATCTGACGGCCTTCGATTTGACCTTCCTTGGCGTCGGCGGTATTATCGGTGCCGGTATCTTCGTTTTGACAGGTATTGCTGCAGCCCGCTATGCCGGCCCTGGTCTGGCTCTTTCCTTCGTCATTGCCGGTGTCCTCTGTATTCTCGTCGGCTTGACGTATAGTGAATTCGCTTCCATTATTCCTGCATCGGGCAGTGTGTATTCGTACACCTTTGCCTCTCTCGGTGAAGGCATGGCCTTCTTGTGCGGCTGGTCACTACTGCTGGCGTACACCGTTACCGGTGCGGCCGTAGCCGTTGGCTTTTCCGGATATTTGGCCGGTATGACGGCATCCCTGGGGTATGTCATTCCTGATTATCTGCTCAAAACCCCTGCTGAAGGCGGCTTGGTCAACTTGCCATCGATCATCATCATTCTTCTGCTCTGCTTTGTCCTCATTCGTGGCACAAAACAAAGCGCCAAGCTCAATGCCATTCTCGTCGTCGTTACGTTATCTGCTATTATTGCCTTCGTTGCTATTGCTACACCGCACGCCGACATGGCTAACCTGAATCCGTTCTTACCGTTCGGGACGAGTGGCGTCATCAGTGGTGCTGCGATCGTATTCTTCTCGTACATGGGCTTTGACGCCGTAGCTACGTCGGCAGAAGAATGTAAGAATCCGTCCCGCGATTTGCCGATTGGGATCATTGCTTCCATTACGATCTGCATGACCTTGTACATTTGTATGTCCCTGGCATTGACGGCTGCCGTCAACTACACCATGCTCGATACGCCGGAACCGGTTGCCTACGCGCTGCGTCTCCTCGGCTGGGAAAAGGTAGCCAACCTCATTGCAGTCGGCGCTATTGCCGGTATCATCACGACGCTCATCGTATATCTCTTCGGCCAGTCCCGTATTTTCTTTGCCGTATCCCGTGATGGCATGCTGCCGGCTAAGATCGGTAAGATCCATCCGAAATACCACACGCCGTACATCGTTACGACGCTGGGTTCCATTCTCATTGCTGTTATCTCCGGTTTCGTACCGCTCATGCACATCGTTGAATTGTCGAACACAGGCACACTGGCTGTATTCTTCGTCAACTTCATCGGCATCGTCGTCATGCGCCGGAAACACCCGGAAATCAAACGCAAATTCCGTTGCCCGCTCCTCTATATCATCGCTCCTATTGGCGCCATCGTTTGCTTCTACCTAATTTATGAACTGTCCACGCTGACGCATGCACTCTTTGCCGGCTGGATTGTTATCGGCCTGATCATTTATTATGTATATGGCCAGAAACACAGCAAGGTTATTGAAGAAGCTGAATTGGCTGCTCAGAAAAAAGCCTGATCTCGTTTTTATTCCATAACAAAATCCCTGTATCTGCTCCGTCGTAAAGGCGGAGAGGATACAGGGATTTTTGTCTGTTTTACTGTAAAACGTCGGCAATCCACTGGCCAAAAAGGCGGCTCACAGTGAGGCGCTTTTCGTCAAAGCCGTGGCTTGTTTCGACCATATCGTACTGCTGGTTTGCAGCTGTCTGATGGCTGGCCAGCTGCTGCCAGAGGGGCTCGATCATGAGCTCTGCCGGCGCAATTGTGTCGCGTGTGGCACCGACGAAATAGAGATTTCTGTCTTTCAGGTCGTCGTAGGCCTGGGCGATGCCATAGCCTTCGTCGCGACAGTAGAGGGCATCGGCAAAGAGAGCGTCAGGCCCTTTGCAGTGAAGCACTTCCGCCCCTTCGTGCAAGAGATTTTGCACGCTTTCTTCGCCCATACTTTCTAAGGCACCGGGTAAATCGTACGGTGACATGACAGCTGTACCGCGAATCCAAGGCAGTCGGCGCATGGCGTTAATGGCCGTGAAGCCGCCCATGCTGTGGCCAACGAAGAAGATTTGCGTTGGGTCAATGTCATACCGTTCATATACATTGGGCTCGTGAAGCCACGTAGCAACCTGTATGGCGTCTTCAATCATGCCATGGAAGGAATACTCCCCTTCACTGCCGCAACAGCCACGGTAAAGGACGTTTACGGCAACGATGCCCGCCCGGCGCAGAGCCTGGCCGATATCGTAGGTCACGGTATAGCCGGGATAGCCCTGCAAAAGGATAGCACAGGGATGAAGTTCCCCTTTTACGCCGCCTGGCAGCAAAATCGTGCCGCTCAGGCGATCGCCATGGCTGCGGATGCGGAGCGGATCAAAAGACGGATAGGAAGCCCCTGCTTCGAGAACAGGATCTTCCCCTATATATTGCAAGCGAATAGTCATAACATTTCCCCCTCGCGAAATTTTCTAGGAATGTTGCTGAAGATATGCGGACCAGGGCTCTTGAGTTTGGCCGCTTTGATAGGCTTTGGCATACTCGTAGAACTGGCGCAGGTGGTATTGCTTGTCAGCATTTTCCAGTTCTTTCGTTTTGTTTTTACTGGTCAGATGCAGGATATCCTGACCGCCCAGGGCTGTTTCTCTGGCACAGATCGATTCCAGGCTGTCCTTTTGGACGTTGTGCCAAATGTCCCAGATCGTCATGAAGGCTGTCGTCCTGCCCACGCCTGCTTCGCAGTGGAAGTGGAGCCATGCGTCCTTAGGCAAGGTCTGAGACCAGGCCAGGAACTGATCGATTTCACTAGCAGCCGGCCAGATGTGATCGGTTGAAGGAAAGCGCTTGTAGCCTATGCCCATGATGGACGCCAGCTGTTCTTCTGTAGGCGCAATGGCTACGTAGGTCGTACCGGCTGGAACAGGAACCTTTTTCTTGCCCAGGTCGTAGTAGGTCATATTCTTCTCTTCTGCAGCTGTGAGGCGCTTTTCCTCGTCTTTGGTAATCCAAGCCTCACTGCGGCCGACATTGCCCCAGTTATCCTTGCCGTACCAGCTCACAGCTGTACCGTTGAAGAAGCCGTGGTCTTCCTGGCGCAGATCTACGAGTACAAGCTGCTGAGGCGTTACACCACGTTTATGCAAATCGTGCAACATCGCCGTTAACGCTAAGACTGACGGCTGGGCACTGCCACTCATACGCAGGCTTTCATCGACGCGGTAATTTCGCGGTACTTCGGGCTTATTGGCAGCATCGAGACGCCAGAAGGTCCCAGGCTCCCTGACAACGAGACCGGACAAATCAGGCGCAGCAGCAAAGGCACTGCCTAAACCAAGCTGCACTAAAACCAAGCCAAAAGCTACGGTCTTTTTCCAGGTCAACATAATCACATCCCTTCCTTGCTTGTGATATGTATAGTATAGCATATAAAGGCTGCATAGAAGCTTAAACTGGTGATGAAAGATTCGTTGGCTAGCTGGGCGGATAAGAAGTATTTTGGCCTGAAGGGGTTCATTTTATTGTAAATATTATTATTATATTCTAATGAACCCCTTTCGACTTATCTGCGTGCACTGGTCAACAAAACTTGGACACTAAAATCTAAAAAATTAGAATCAGAAATATAATTTGACGCAAAGTTGAACAGTACTTTTTAATAAGTTGGACACTGCCTGAGGTAAGACTTTC
>NZ_JACOGK010000042.1 GCF_014269395.1 Megasphaera hominis | reverse complement strand
CGGAGAAATACCTGATTCAGGTATTCACGGATTTCCCAAATTTGGATGTGCGGCATCATCCCGAAGTAGTAGATGGCTACATGCCCTGGAGCACGCGTATGCAGGAATTATGTAAATAGATTAGTGATCGCCCATTCGAGAATAACTCGGGTGGGCTTCTTTGTTAGGTACATGGTTTTATTGAGCGCTTACTGTTCAGTAGTTAGAATCCCTCTTATGATTAATCAATTTTGACAACATCTACCTGAGTCTCCCCAATAGTCTGGTAAAAAATTATCCAAAATACAAATTCTATATTACTGTTACTCACATTTTCATTGATTTTATCAAAACATACTCTTCGTAAGTGATTTAATATAATCACTGCACCGCAGAATAAAACATTCCTCAACTATCTTCTGCTCTCAATACGGTCCCAGCGGTTGGTATGACCAACTGTGTGGCAAAGAAATCCTTCAGGCTAAAACCATTCTTGATCGTATTACACAAGATTCATACAAGATTAACGTTATACCTACGAACCCTGAAGACTACCACTCTATGCAGGAAGTTTACGGGCTGGATTCTACGTTAAGCGAAAAACAATGTCTTATTGAACGGCGGTTCTTGTCTCAGGCATTTAGCCTGGGGCAAGAATTTTTCCTCATAACATTTTCCTGGAAGAGGTGATTTCCAAGCAGCCGGACCGGTGATTTCATAGGCCGTAATATTCAGACCTTTATCATGGCCTTACTTCTGAAAGTCTTTAAAAGTAATGATTAACTTATCCCCATCCGGGGTGATGTTGTAAAACTCATTCATTACTAGAGGTTGCTTACTAGAAGGGGGTACCACACCTGACAAAGGGCCTTTATCATCTATCTTCCATTCACTATTTTGCATATGTTGTATATACTGCTTTCTGAAGCATAATCCCCCGCCCAAAGAAAACTTTGTTACCATCTGAGTCAGCAGTGGTTTCCGTTCCTCAGATAATTGTAATTCCCGGCATTTTATCATGCCACCGGTCAACTGCAGCGTATTAAACGATGTTTTCATTTGTTGTTGCACAGCGTTAATATCGTATACCAAGTAAGTTGCAACCTGTCTGTTCATATCTTCCTGACGGGTAAGCAAATTACCGTATAGAGAAGACGATGCCAACGTGATGATCAGAACCCCCAGTGGAACAATAGCAAAAAGCCTGATCTTCTGTTGCACCTGATAAAAAAGAAAACCACCGTAAAGTGTGGCTACACCAAAAGACAACAGAACACGGCTGGCATATATAGGTTTTTTTAATAAGCACAGCAAAAGAAAAGAAGCTAGCCAGAGAAAAGCGGGAGTAAGGAATACCCAAAGTGCAATTCCAAACCGTACGATTTTTCGTTCTTTTCTCTTTTGATACGTAAGACAGGCGAGATAAAAAGATGACAACCCCAGTAGCCCTAGCAAGATTGGCAGAATTCGCTTAAAACTAGGAAAATATAAATAGAATAAAGCACAAAATTTTGTTATATGCTCATAGAATACAGCAAGGAAATTCTGGCTAATAGGATTTAGTATGCCCATATGCTGTGCTGAATACTGTGACGGTACCATCGCAAAGTTCACAATTAAAAATTTATAAATGATAGCGCCCATCCCTAATACCATAATTTTCCAAAACAAGTCTTTGCCTATATTCATCAACGATTCATCGCGATAAATGCGTAATGTGAGTATAAAGAGCAAAAGACCGGCATACGCGCCAATCGTTGCCTGATATAGCGATAATGAACATAGTAATAATAGAGATAGTAATGGAGCCTTTATTTTTACTGGCCACTCCTCTGGCATGGAAAATGCGGCAAAGGGCAGACTGAGGGCAATAATCATTCCAAATGTATCATATTTATATGATAGGTTTTCTAACATAAAGAAATTAAAGTACACACAAGCTGCCACAGTAAACATGCCAAACCAAGAAGCTTTTGGGAGACTTCTACGACAAAACAGCGTCAAGCAGTACGAAAAAATTGCACCTGCAAAAATAAGTAACAAAGGAGAAAAATCGGCAACTTGTTTTCTACTACTATTAAACAGAAAAAATGGCACCTCCATTAAAGGCCTGCCGTCATTGCGCCAGCCTAAATACCCAACATAGGATCGAGCCAAATCATCATTATAATACACATTGGCCAATATGATTGGCAGGATGTATAAAAACGTAAACAAGAGGATCGAAAAAAAGGCATAACGTGCCGTCCTATCTAACTGAAAGAAATTCCGAACTATCCCTATTACCTTTTCTTCCAGTAAATAGTATTTTGTATATAATGAACGATACTTCTCTCCTCCCTTTGTAATTTCTTCTGTCTCTCCATCCCAAGCATGCACGTTCTTATCCTCCCATTCAATACAGGTTAAATCGTTTTTTTGTTGAGTAGTCCAGCCTATGAAAATCAAATATGCTAAGTGATTCTTAAAATAATCCAAAATTAAAGTGTTGTTGTATTCATGTTGCGTTTACTTTTTTGAGCATACCTGCAAAAGCCAATTAATAGTACAATTCCGAGCAATGACAAGCCTATCCCCAGCCAAAATCCCGGGAGATGGTATGTCATAGATATTTCATTTACTCCATCAACCAACGGAATCGTGATGAAACAATCAGCAAATGGAACAGGGCTTACCTCTTTACCGTTGCGAAGGATTTTCCATCCTTTATCTACTGGCACTAAGAGAAATAGCGATTCTCCCTTCCTGCCTTGGACATAGCCGTATATATTCCCGTTTTCAATTGCTAAATGGGTAGCTTCTCTTTTTTGCATTTCACTCGTGACTGCCTTGAGCGCATCGAGATTCACTTCATAGAATTGGGCCTCTTGTATTGCTTGAGGCTTTGAAGTTGTCAGTGTTATTTTCGGGGCCTTTGTAGCTTTTTTCGGAATATAGAATACACTCTGCGTAGTCCAATCTGAGTAAGGAATTTCATAGAATTCGCCTGCTTTTATTTTGCCCTTCAGTTTTTGGTTAGACGTAATATTTCCATACAGGGGTTCCTCGCTTGCGTATCCTTCTAACGTATATATAACACCATTTTCTGAAGGACGTGCCTGATAAACAATAGGCTGATAAATAGAAACTTTTTTCCCGATTAAATGACTATATAAACTATTAGTATATAAAAACGGATTACTACCTGTAATCTCCGATTCATCAGGCTGGCAAACAAAAGCCATTGGCAATGCGTAAGGATTCTGGTACACCTTCTTATAATTCGCCGCAGGAATGATTTTGTCTTCTTTCAAGCCTTCAACGGGATAATGTGAAAGAATATATTTCACGCCTAAAAAGGAATCTGCTGGAAGTACAGGCATGTTAATCACATTCATCCGCATATGTTCTTCCCTATAGCCCAGATTATCCAATAATTTCATCTGGCGATTAGAAGGGACAGATGTATACCCGCCAATACCCCAGTAATTAAACCCCACTGCTTCATTGTAGACAGGTGTTGTTGTGATTTTTTGCACTGTCTGCCGATTTGACGTCTGACTGATACGATACTGGGACGAATCCTGTATCTGTAGCTCATGAATCATATTCTCCTCCGCTAGCTCATACTGGCTATACGCAACCTTGCTTGGGCTGTGGATATCTTTTAAGAACAGACTTGCTTGCGTTCCCATTTCGCATAGAACAAGTATCCCCAGCAAGCCGAATAAGATTTTCCTTTTCCCTGTCGTCCGGATTAGATATAAAACCACATTGAAAACGGCAAGAAAAGTTGCTGTTCCGTATACATAATCAAGATGTTCTCCTGGCTTTATCATATGCATGAAAAGTAAAAAAAGCGGCGGTAAAAATCCAATCAACAAGTTTTTCTTTGTATAAGCTTGTTCCAGCCAGTGCGAGAAATATAATGCTCCTAGGAATAAAAGAATTGCTGCTCCAGTATAAGAATAGCGGATATAAAAACTCGTTGCATCTTTAAACAACGAAAACAAAAAATAAAAAGGCTTCCAATGGAATAACAGCACCAGAAAAAATAAAGACATAAATGCGGCTATACGCATTTTACGGCCAGCAGTAAACAATAGCTGAATAATACCGAGTACGGAAAGACTTCCTGTAAACAAAGCTACCTTTTCGGCTGTGCTAAAATTTCCCAGATAAAAGCCTCCCAGAGAAAGACCAATACTCCCTCTTTTTCCTAAAGAAAAATGATTCCAGTCAAAGGAATTCCCTACACCTGATCGCAATTGTAAAATGGCAGGTAAAAATAAGACCATACTGATCAAAACTCCAAGAGACATAGCCAGCATAAATCTGATCAAAATTTGTTTATCTTTAAAGAAATTTGAGAAGGTACCAAACTGCAAATACCATTCCAAGACAAGCCAGAAACATACAAAAATACAGTTGATTCCTCCGGTGTACCAATTAAATATAATAGAAAGGGAAGTGCTTACTGCCAATAGAGTAATTTTCCGATTCCGTATTACCTGGTACACCCCAAGTAACATAAATGGCAGCATGTATACCCCATCCAGCCACATGATACTATTAATCTGATGCAGGTTGTAAGACATAAAGCCGTAAGCTAACGAAAACAACAGTGCCATGCCTGGGTATAATTTTCCCTTAAAGCGTTTCGACAGAAAATAGGCAAACGTTGCCGACGCCAGACTAATCTTTAAGGCCACCACCACATCAAAGAAATCATATACTTGATCCTTAGGAAAAAATACGACTAACAGACTAAATGGAGAAGAAACGTAATAAGCAAACTGTCCTACGTATGAACCACCAAGATTATTGCTAAAGGTATAGGATAATGAGTTATTTCCCATAAGTACATCTTTAAAAAAGTTGAAAAAATCAATATATTGATTATACCCATCGCCAAATACAAATGACTGATTACCAAAAGGCGCAATTTTATAGATATACATACTACAAAGTAATATGCCCAAAGTAATTCCAAAAGAAGCTAGCAGTATGAGTACTAAACATTTTTTTGATACGATGTTTCTGTCATCCTCTATGCCAAGCACATTCTTATCCTCCCTATTCAATATGAATTTAAATGTCATATATTTACTATGTAATCTTACATTCACTAAATGAATAATAATTAAACAAATAAAAATTAGCTCCACTACGATTCCAGCGGTTGGCATGAACAACTGTGTGGTAAAGAATGCCATCTGGCTGAAGCCATTCTCGATTGTATTACACAAGATTCATACAAGATTAACGTATACCTACGAACCCAGAAGACTACCACTCTATGCGGGAAGTTTACGGGCTGCTGGGTCCTGCGTTAAGCGAATAACAATGTCTTATTGGATAGTGGTTCTTGTCTCATAACATTTACATGGAAGAGGTGATTTCCAAATGACCGGATTCGTGATTTCCATAGGCCGTAATATTCACTGGTCCCCGAATCCACATGATTTCAATCAGATCCATACTGCACCCACTATATCACTAAATAATTATATCTCATGAAGCCATGTATACAGTGAAGATGCAACTCTGCCGAATAAAAGAATAACATATTTTTTAATTTTATAGTATAATACTTATAGTTGACACTTATTCTGATTTTTTATAATAATTTATGCAATAGGGGTGGAAATCTTGAGGATAGAAAGATTGCATATAAATAAATTCCGTCTTTTTAGAAATACAGATTTTATTCTCGGAAAGTATATTACTGTCTTTTCCGGAACCAATGCCGTAGGAAAATCAACATTACTTGGTATTTTAGGAAACTCTAGTGAATTAAAAGTAAAATATGGACGACCAATCTTACAAAAACAATTTCGTACAGAGTTTAGCGAAATTTTTAAAAAGCATCAGCAATTTTTTTAAAATTTGGGAAACCCACTCCTGAAGTTGAATCAAGACCTACAAATGGAGGTTTAAATAAATTGCGCTGCGTTTGACGTATAGACAAATAGCCATTGTTGTTAATAAGGAATATTTTTACATTTAAATGATTATACTCAACAGTGGCTAACTCCTGTAAATTCATCATTATACTACCATCAATGCAAATCGTACGGCGACTATTATCTGCAACAGCAACCCCGATAGATGCAGGAAAACCATATCCCATAGCGCCACAGCCAGAATTGGCAAACATTCTTTGCCCTTGTTTAATTTTACCCGCTTGAAGAGTCACCATACAGGCAGACCCATTTCCACATGCGATACGATCTGAAGGAATTGTTGCATTAAATAATTTATCAATAAAAACATACGGATTAATTAATCCTGCGTCTTGATTATAGTATTCTGGTAAAACGACCGGATATTTATACATAAGATTTTTACACCAGTGAAGCCACTTTTTGTGATGATCTTGAGCAACGTAATCTAAAGATAGAAGTTTTTTCATGAGGTCTTTAACATCCGCATGTACTGCCATATCAGGGCGAATAGTCGGCTTAGTTAATTCACTTCTATCAATATCAACAATAATTTTATAGGCATTTTTCGCAAATTCATAGTGATTATATCCAATCACAAAAAGATTGAGTCGAGAACCAAGTGTAATGAGCAAATCACAATTTTGTACAGCAAAATTGCCAGGTCTTATTCCAATGGTTCCTGTCATACCAGCAAAATATGGATTATCAAAAGAAAGTGTATCATTTGCTCCCCAAGCAGTAACTACAGGGATTTGTAGTTTATTAACTAATGCCAAAAATTCATTTTCCGCATCACCTACACGAATGCCTGTACCGGCTACAATCAAAGGTGCTTTTGCTTGCTTTATTTTGACTAAAATATCTTCAGCCTGTTTTTCTGACACCTTAGGTACAGGCCATGGATTTTCTATTTCCGAATCAAAGTGAATCAATGTATCCGTATCGATTATTGCCCCCTGTACATCCAAAGGTATGTCAAGCCATACAGGCCCAGGACGTCCAGTAATCGCCAAATAAAAAGCCTTTTCCAAATGGTATGCAACTTCTTGCGGATTTGTTACCATAACCGCATATTTGGTCATATTTTGTACTGAATTAATAATATCAAACTCTTGATATCCAAGTTGTCGTAATTTTAATTCTTGGCAGGACCATTTTATAGTTTCTCTCTTTGCTTGTCCAGAAAGGATGAACATTGGAATGGAATCCTGCCAGCCTCCAACTACTCCAGTTATGGCGTTTGTTCCCCCAGGACCACTAGTAACGCAAACAGCAGCGATTTTTCCAGTTACACGGGCATAACCTTCAGCAGCCATAGTACAAGCCTGTTCATGATGATTAAACACACAACGTATCCTTTTCTCATGTCCAATGGCATCATTCAAATGCATTGCACCACCGCCTGTAATCATAAAACAATCAGTAATTCCCTTTTCAACTAAAAAAGTAGAGATATATTTTGCGACTTTTATTTTCATTTTTTGATACCTCCAATTATTTATTTAAAGCAGCTATAATACTCTGGATCATATAATCTATCATTTCATCATTCATTCCCGGATATACGCCTACCCAAAAGGTATTATTCATAATATACTCTGTGTTTTTCAAATCGCCAACTACACGATACGCAGAGGTATTGCGAATCTCATCAAAACAGGGATGCTTGATTAAATTGCCGCTAAAGAGCAGACGTGTTTGAATATTGTGGTCTTCTATATAACGAGTAACATCATTACGGGACAATCCTGCTCCAGGACGCATAGTAATCAAAAAACCAAACCAGGATGGCTTACTGTTTTCTGCAGGTTCCGGGAGAATAATTTTATCTTGGATAGATTGCAATGCATCATATAAACGTTGCCAGTTCTTTCGACGTTTTTCAATAAACGTAGGGAATTTTTTTAACTGTTCACAACCTACTGCAGCCTGCATATCTGTTACTTTTAAATTATAGCCAAAGTGGCTGTATACGTATTTGTGGTCATAGCCTTTCGGCAATTCACCGTACTGACCATCAAATCGATGGCCGCAGAAGTTATCATGCCCAGAAGGACAAATACAATCTCGGCCCCAATCACGGTAAGAGAGGATTAAGCGATTCAGTAACGGATTATCGGTATACACACAACCGCCTTCGCCCATGGTCATATGATGGGGAGGATAAAAGCTGCTCGTACCAATATCGCCCCAAGTCCCCGTATACCGGGTTTCACCATCAATGGTATATTGGCTTCCTAAAGCGTCACAATTGTCTTCTATAAGCCAGAGGCTATGTTTTTCGCAAAAAGCCTTTACAGACGCTAAATCGAAAGGATTCCCCAGGGTATGAGCAATCATGACTGCTTTTGTTTTCGGAGATAAAACAGCTTCTAATTGTGTAACATCAATATTATACTGAGGAATGTTTACGTCAACAAAAACAGGTACAGCACCATATTGTAGTATAGGCGTAACCGTTGTCGGAAAACCGCAGGCTACGGTAATCACCTCATCGCCTCGTTTGATCTGCCGTTCTTTAAGTTCAGGAGCCGTCAAAACGGAGAAGGCAATCAAATTAGCGGAAGAACCACTGTTCACTAAATGAGCATATTTAACACCAATCCAGGCAGCAAAGTCTTTTTCAAAGGCATCTGCAAAACGTCCTGTAGTCAACCAAAAATCCAGCATAGAATCCGTCAAGGCGCACATTTCCTTTTCATCAAACACGCGTGAAGCATAGTTAATTCGGTCTCCTGGTGCAAATTGTCTTTTGTTTTCTTTAAATTCATGGTAATAAGAGGTAACCAAGTCTTTAATTTGTTGTCTAGCCTCTTCTTCACTTTTCCAATGGCTCATCTATATTCACATTCCTTTTTTCATAAATTCATTAATCTGTTTATCCATGCAGACAGAAATGTTCTCTTCAGCAATCCAGCATTTACTCCATTCCACGACCTTTTGAATGGCTTCTTCCAAATTCCAGCGTGGTTGCCAACCAAACGTAGCTTTTAGCTTTGAGCAATCCAGTTTTAAAAAATTGGCTTCATGAGGCCCATTATCTGAACAATCTACCCATTGTAGACTATCATCCCAGGTGCGAACAAACAAATCGACCAATTTACCCGTTTCAAAGCAATCCGCATCATTAGGCCCTACATTATAGTAACCGGAAAACTTTATATCCTCATACTGCTTGGCTGCAATCATCAGGTACGCATAAAGGGGTTCCAATACATGCTGATAAGGGCGTGTAGAATAGGGATTTCGCACGATAATATTTGTATGTGCTATAGCCGCACGTACACAATCAGGAATAATACGATCCTTAGCGAAATCGCCACCGCCAATGACATTTCCCGCCCGAGCAGTTGAAATAGCTACATCCCGATTAGCAAAGAAACTATTTTTATAGGAATGGGTAACGAGTTCGCTACAGGATTTAGAATTAGAATACGGGTCATATCCATCTAATTCTTCATCCTCCCGATACCCCCAAATCCATTCTCTATTCTTGTACACTTTATCTGTCGTCACATTTAAAAATGACTTAACGCATGAGCTCTGCCGAATACATTCGAGAATATTCACAGTCCCCATGACGTTGGTTTCATATGTATAAACAGGATTATCATAACTTTCCCTTACTAATGGCTGTGCTGCTAAGTGTAGCACAATATCTGGCTGGGCTTCATTAAATGCTGCTTGCAGAGAATTCATATCACGAATATCGCCGATTATAGAATGAATCTTACTTTTTATACCAGCTAATTCAAATAGAGATGGATTCGTTGGTGGCTTCAAAGCATACCCGGTGACCTCTGCGCCTAAATTTAGAAGCATTTGGCAGAGCCAACTCCCCTTAAATCCTGTATGACCGGTTACAAAAACTCGTTTATGCTGATAAAAATCAGGATTAAATTCATTCATCAGTTATCCCATACCTTCCAAGGCGCTCTACCGGATTCCCAAAGTTCCTCCAACGTATCCTTTTCACGCTTAGTATCCATGCACTGCCAAAAGCCCTTGTGCATATAGCTCATCAGTTGTCCTTCCTTGGCCAGTTTTTCCAAGGGAGCCCTTTCAAAGATGCAATCATCCCCATCTAGGTAGTCAAAAAAATGGCCGGTTCTAAAACCATAAAACCTGCATTAATAGGTGCGCTATCTCGAGCAGATTTTTCTCTAAAAGATTGAACTGCATTATCTATCCCTATATTTAAAATCCCTTTGGATTGTTCAATCTGTACTGCTGTAAGAGTTGCAATTTTCCCATGATTTTTGTGGAATTTTACCAATTTTTCAATATTGACATCACAAACTCCGTCACCATATGTCATCATGAATGGTTCATTGTTTACATACGGCTGAATGCGTTTAATGCGCCCACCAGTCATGGTGTTAAGCCCTGTATCAACAACTGTTACTTTCCAAGGTTCGCAATGTTGGTTATGGACAATCATCTTATTACCTTCGGTGAAATCAAAGGTAATATCTGATGTATGCAAAAAGTAATCAGCAAACCATTCTTTAATAAGATGCTGTTTATACCCCGCACAGATGATAAATTCATTGTAGCCATAAGCTCCATAGGTTTTCATAATATGCCAAAGTATGGGCATGCCACCGATTTCAATCATCGGTTTGGGTTTAAATTGACTTTCTTCACTAATTCGTGTTCCTAATCCGCCAGCTAATAATATTACCTTCAATTAGTATCCACTCCACATTCAATTTGAATAATAAATTAAAATATCTCTTAAGTCTTTATATACATTATTCCTATATAATAACCTCTTGTCAACCCTCCTTGTCAAAAACTTAAGCGTGCCACTAGACGAATTTATCCTACGCAGCAAAACAACCAAAATAAAATTCATCGGGTACCTTGTATTCTAGCGTTTCATTAAGCCATACGTTGTTGTAATCCTCCACATACCGGTTAACCATTTGACTAAGTTCTCTCAGGGTTACGGTATTCGTTAGGATAAAGCTATTCTGTTTTAAGACTGCGGAAACATCGCTCAATCATAATTTTATCTGCTCAGCGGCTCCGGCTATCCATGCTTTGAGCATTTGGTCATTCTTTTTCTTCAAATCGTCCTCCTTTCTCTGAATAACTTTGCGCTCAGAATCTGACCCAAAAACGAAATGGGCATTCTGTAGGAATTCTTGCTTCCATTTTCAGACTACGTTTGGATTCAGGCCATTTTCGGAACAGATGACATTAACTTCATTGTCGCCTTAATGGACTGACAAGGTGATCTTAGTCTTGATCATATATATTTTTTTCTTGGCATGATAGCAACTTCCCATTTTGTTACCTATACTATATCATGCACGCTTAAATTCTTTCAGTTCTGGTCTGAGTTCATGGGCCCTTTATGATAAGAGCCTGTTTACTCCACTTTACTTTCGCATTTACAAAAAATAGTACAATACAGCAATGATAATGTGATTGGATAACTATAGAAAAATATTTGACTAAACAAACAACCAATTTGTCCAATTAGTGCTATTACAAGAAATATTATATCAGGCCGGTTACATAACTGTGTTCTTCTTTTAAAAACAGCCCACATCAGATATATTAAAGGAGCACAAAACAAAAGTACTCCTATAAGGCCAAACTGCGCAAAAATATAGGAAAAAGTATTTAATGCAGGATAGCCTGTTTTCCAGAAGCCTTCTTTTAGTAAAAAGCTAGTCCATAGCTTAATCTCTCGATTGTCTTTAGCAAATTCAGGGAAATTATCCACCATATACATACTATAATATCCAAATCCTACACCGAAAATAGGATGCTGCACCCCCACCTTTGTCATAGCAACAGTATTGCCAAAGCGTGCTGTATTAGACCTAGCACCTTTATCCGAAACAGATGTTATATTCTTTTTTATATACGTTTCCGAGTTGTTTGACAGGGTGGAAAAGAAATCTTGGGTTTGGATACCGGATGATTGAGTATGAGCGATCGTTACTACCGTATTACTTGCCATATAAAAACCAAAAGAAAAAACAGCACTGATTACCGCAATAGTGCATACCTTCTTCCAGTCTGCATACTTAGAAAATATACTGCTTAGTATTAGTGTAGCTAGTTCAAATAAATAAATAACAGTAGCAGTCCTTGCTTTGGTCATAAAAATCATAAACGACAAATAGAAAATGAGAAATATAACGAATTTACTTTTTTTCTGTTGAACTCGATACCACAAAAATGGCATCAAAAATGCAGCTGTAATACCAAAATACGAAGGTTCCAATGCATAGCTACGTAATTGCCCAGGCCATAATAAAGGAGGCCACCAAGAATGCGAACTCGCTGGTATATATAAACATTGATTAATACTGATTAGTATACTTTCAGCTAACGGGCTTCCCGTCCAAAGCCAAACAATTTCCGGAATAGAGTAAAGGCCCAATGTGCAAACCATAATAATAGCTATTTTACTCATCCATTCCAAACCACGTTGCGGTTTTTTACGATATAGGCTATAGTAAAGTAAAAATATCCCTAATAGTGGGAAAAATAAACTTCTAACAAGGCTTATTAATTGAGAAATTAAAAACTTTGTTTCTAGTCCTAGTGTAGATGTTATAATCCCCGGCCATATATGAGCAATTAATTTAACAACCCTAGTCCCTTGTAAATAATACATGATAGATTCGTCCCAAAAAGAATAGGTATACGCACCAATCACTGTACATAGGATCAGCCAAATGCAACACATAAGTAAAAATTTACCATGTGCAATAGGCACAGTTCTCGTTTGGAAACAATGGATAACCCAGACAAGCAAAGCTAAAGACAAGCATATAGATGGCACAGAAGAATCAAAAAATGGTATTTTAACTGGCAATGCCATAATAGGCATACCGACAATCATAAAAAGCAGCAAATATTCTTCTATCTTGTGATATCTTTCCTCCATTGAAACACTCCTCATATTTTCAAAAGTTTATTTTTAGTATAGTACACACCATCATCAACACATCAATTTTAAATTTTTATCGGCAATAAAGATACATGTAGCATGTACGACGGAAAGTATATACCAGTGAAGTAATGTTTTTTTAACTAATGCACGCAGCAAAAATAAGCCATTCTTATTTCTCTTCCACCTTATATTGCATCAAAAGGTCTTTAACAGCTGCCTCCATAAATTTCCCTTGTCGTATCTTATACGATAGAGCCCGAATATTCTTCATTATAGATTCGTATTCATCGTCTTTCATATTTTCAATGGTCGGAGCCACCTCTTCTAACGAGTCAACGGTGAATCCTATATAATTTTCTTCTACAAACCTTGCTAATGCGGCTTTTTTCCAAATAATGACAGGGAGTTGAGCCGCTATGTATAATGAAACCTTAAAGGGATTATTATATTGCATATAATTCCCAAAATTCCCCTCACAAGTAACTGCGGATGGTCCATCCCATACCAAACCGAAAGATGCATTTAACTTAAACACAATTTCTTCCGCATCCAAATTCCCATTGTAATGAAAAATTGAGTATTGTTTTAACTCTTCTGGATAGTAAGGGCCATAAAGCTGAATGTGTATATTATTATTCTTAAGTGCTGGTATTTTCTCTATAAATTTTGACTTTGATAAGTTACCAGCAAAAGCAATTGTATTGCTCAAGGTTCTTGGTGCATCTTGAAACACCTTGTTTGGATCTATTAAATAATCAAAAACCTTAAGCTCCGCAACTTTTTTAACCTTTAGTCCATATTTCACTAACACTCGATGCATATGTTCATTGTGAACAATAAGAGCATCTGCCTTGTTGAACTTTTCTACTTCTTTTGGTACAACGGAAGCCATTTCTTCTGGATTTCCAGCTGAAGATTGAAGTGAATTAATATCATGAATCATCAATATAATTCTATTTCTCGGTATAAAATTTTTTTGAATAACGTAGTCAAATAGCCGCCCTTTTTCTGCCGGATATTGAAGAATTGTTACTTTATCTTTGAAGGTCAATAAATTATATAATGTTTTTATCCTTTTAGGTCTTAGATAATAAAGTGCTTTTTTTAATTTGTTTTTATTTACAACATCCAGAGAGGATATTCCAACTGTATTAAGGCTTAGAAAGGGAAAGCAATCTAAAACTTTTTCCATATCTTCTCTTGCTTTAGCTATTGTGTGGATTTCAAAATCAAAATTAGGGATCTCTTTTATTCTATAAAGTTTCATTAAATTTACTCTCCTGTTCTAGATTAGTTTAAATTCCTAAATTGCAGTATGAAATTGAACACTTTCAATGTTTACGATATATCTCATTTCTCGGATGAAAACTTTCTTTGGCGTCTTATGACCTAAGATTTTTCGGGACAATTCATTGCACTAACGTAACGTGCGCCGTAGAAGCGATTCACTGACGTCCTGTATTTGAGGTTCATTTCGAAATTATCCGGCGCAACAGGTCATTATGGCGTTCATTGGAGCCACGTTCCCATGTAGACAAAGGGTGAGCAAAGTAGATTTTCAGTTTTTAGTCTTCTAGTTCGCTAAATTTAACATTGTCGTTCCAGAACGACTAAGTTCTTTAGCAATGGTTGAGATGGTGTCCCCTGATTGTATCAGACATTCAATGCAAAAGCGTTCGCTCCCATTCAGGCCTTTTTTGTGAAATCATGTTATGATTGGTGCAGCCCATGGTAATTCTCATTTGTATGATTGGATTCGACACCTATATCATGTCACAGGAGTTACCATGGATTTTTTTATTTAGCTGTTCAGTTTCATTTTACAATTAGCCCTCTTTATTTTTAAATTTAATTTCAATGATTCTAGTTATTTCTCGTCTTATTATGTAGAAAGGCGGAAAAAAAACTAACCGTGATGGATAAATTCTGAAATTAAACGCTCTCCACGTATTTATTATTTTTTTTTCAATTTTCCCTTTGCGCTTTCGTCTATAGCCTTTTGATGAAATAACATCAAAAAGAGGTTCCCTTTTGAAAAATTCAATATTATCGAGCAATTTATAATAGCATAAACTGTCATATAAGACACTTTCAATTGCAACAAAAGGTGCACAATATACATATATTCCCGCAAAATTTTTTTTATAAAACGAGGTGTCTATGCAGAACAAATATGTATCAGCCCAGCGTTTATTAATAGTCAAATCCATGATAAGCTCTTTATCTGATTTCTGTGCTTGATTTAAAATTTCAGCAAAATTTTCTATGATGTATCTGCCACTTAACTTAATCCACCGCGAAGGAGGATTTTCTTCATTAAGAATCCAATCATCCAGCATCTTGAATTCCTGATAGCCAATATTGTGATTATTATTTTTATCCTTGGAAAATTTACGATAAACCACATTAGGTATGTTAATAAATTCTTTGTCATTTTCTAAATCATAATCAGAATTTTCAAGAAAGTAAATCTTCCCAAATGAGCTATAATAATTTAAAGATTCTAGGTACTCCCTTCTTCGACTTTTCCAATCTTTATATTTTGTTGTATCTGTTGTCGGTTTTATAGTGCCTGTTAATACCAAAGCAATATTTTTATTTTCTTCCATTTTTTCACCTTATAAAAAAATATTCACCTATTCAACCATTTCATTTTAAATCTCATGGTCTAGGACAAAACTATCCAATAAAACGCTTCTGGAAGAATTAATTTCATCCCCAGAATGATCTTTAACACTATTCCCCTATCGGAATCAAAATGCAGGAGTAACTGTTTCAAATCTACTTTTTCTTTATAAAGATTCGTGGCAGATGACATTATGTGCACCATATCTTCCACAGATTGTACATAAGCCCTCTTTGCCATATAGAAATGATAAAGCTCTTGCACTTCAGCCTGTGGGGCAAACCAGGCCTTTACCATCCCTGAAAAATGAAAGATGGCCAGTTGCTTCAATACAGAAAAGTCCAGAGTTTCATCAAAGAGATTAATTTGCTGATTAAACTTCTGTGACAGATGTTTCATCTTTTTTTGGAAGAGAATATTTAATACATCTTGATCAGCAAAGGACAAGTTCGGATGTGGCTTTAACAAATGCAAACCTTCTTCATAAAGGTCCAATGTTTCCCAAATCTTCTTTAGATTCATCAACATCACGCCAGCATTAAAGTAATACTCCAAGACGCCTATACAACCCATTATCAATGAAAAGTTGCTGTGTGTCTTTAACATCCTCAACAGCTCCTACTAAGACGTCTGTTACATCGATATACCAAAGTTCCTTCAATTTGTATTAACGAGGATATCTCCATCCAGATAAACAGTTTTATCAATTGCTGCACAGCTTTGAGGAATTAAAAGACGAAAGAGTGTGTCTATCGTAATTTTCCTTAATGAATCAAGATAACTGATACTTTCATCCATTTGTACCAAATGAAAGATAATCTGTCCCTGCTTAGACTCTGCGGTCCGCTGAAGCAACTCTTTATTGATTTCGCTTAGTGTATTATCACAAAGCACATAGAATGTAATGGTTTTATTTGTATGTATCAAGAAAGAGATCATCGTTGCAGCCACGTATTTTCTGTATTTTCCATCTTTATCGCTTATTTCTAAAGCTATCTAGATCATAATTTTTTATTCTCTTTCCCTCAGATGAAGTATGTTTCTCACTTTATCATAAACCTTATCTGACGTAATTTGTCTCATGCATTCTTTCACAGGGATCGTATAATATGCATCTGTTTCAAAGCAGTACTTATCTGCAGTATCTTCTAGGCATTCTATAAATTGGGCTTTTTCAGAATAAGCCCCATGCGTTTTGGGATTCGTTGGTCCAAAGATAGATAGTGTTCGTACTCCTACTGCATCAGCAATATGCTGCATTCCCGTATCCACACCTATACTTAATACGGCATCGGCAATAAAATCTATACTTTCAGAAATATTGGTCTTAGATACGCAATTATGGACATTAGATCTTTTTAGAACTTCCCCATATAATGGCAATAATTCTTTTTCCAAAGAGCCGCCTAGAAGGCATATATCATAAGGTAAGTCAGATAGACGATTCACCAGTTCTACCATATATTATGGAACCCAGCAGCGAGTGAATACATACCTTCCATTGTGATAATTCTTATCTCCGCCACCAATATTGACAATTATTTTCTTATTTTGAATATGGAAATTTTTATTCAAGCGCTCAGTCTCATCAGGCTTCGACAATAAATATGGCTGACGGTCTTTTACTTCACCAATCAATTCTTTGATCATATTCAAATTTCTATCAACAAAATGAACTTTATTGTCCAAATCCAGCCAATTTAAGTCTTGATATTGTTCTCCATAGGTTTCTTTAATACCTAGAAGTTTAAATAACTTTATTCCCTTTTCTTTGGGAGTCATTGTTGCAAGAACGCCGATATCAAATCGTTTTAACATCATTTGTATAATGGTTTTTGCTATCTCCCATGCAGGTCTTCCTTTCAAGCTTAAATAAAAGAAGCGATCAATAGATGTCCCACTTCGTTCAAAAATCTCTTTATTACTACTTCCATTTACAATCATGGCAATGTAGGCATTGGGATATTTTTTACGAATTTCCCTAACAACGGGAATCATACATACACAGTCACCTAAACCATGCTTTATTTCAATCAAAATTTTTTTCTGTTTCATTTCTTATTACCTAATTGCATATAAAACGATATGATTTTTTGAACCTCATCATTTAAATCATACCCTGCTTTTTTTACTTCAAAAACATTATCGTCTCTGCGTCCTGGTAAATTTTCAAGAATTACTTGTGCCCAATAATTTGCTGACACTCTTTGTGATATAAAATGGCAATTGGAAGTTAAATTCGTTTCTTTTGTCATCGCATCGGAGAAGAAAGAAGGAACACCTGCTGTTTGTACTTCTACTGCCACAATACTTAATCCTTCAAAACGCGAGGGTAAAATAAAGGCATCCATTGCTTGTAATAAATTAGACGTATCATGGCGAAATCCTAAAAGTCTTACTTTATTTTCTAGTTGATAATCCTTTAATTTATCAAGTACCTCCTGATAAACATCTTCTCCATTGTCTTTTCCACCAATCAACAAAAGGCAAGAATCGGGACGTTTTTGGCAAATCTGATAAAATATGTCCACCAAAAAAGGCTGATTTTTTTGATAGGAAAACCTGCCAATATGACCTACACAAAAGGTATCTTCAGTAATACCTAATTCCGTGCGTATTTGCCGACGTTTTTCCCTATCAAATTTAAACTTGTTTGTATCAATGGCATTATGAGCTAAAACAACTTGTCCTGAGTTGAGGATGCCATGCGGAAACATCCATTCTGCCGCGAGTTTAGAACAGGCCCAATAATCAGTTGCTAGATAGGGTATTAGCTGTTTACCTGTCAGATGAATATATTGTTTTATCTTTCTAACCCACATCCGCTTTTCATCAATCTGTGTGCTATGGGAATGAACGATAATCCTTGAAAAACCAGCGAGCTTCGCAGCAATTATAGGAATTATATTTGCGTACGAAAGATTAAAATGAATGGCTGCATCATGGTTTTCCCTTTTAATCACTTGTAAAGCATGTAGATATTGAAAAAAATGAGTAGGATGTGGAACAGTATAAAAATGAGCCCCCATTTCAGTGAATTCATTTTTAAAGTTTAGATGTTCTTCGTAAGAAAGAAAATCAAACTGGACCTTACTTTTATCTATAAAACGATAGTTATTACAAATATAGCCTGTCAGGCCACCACCATCGTTACTTACAGTAGCCTGCAAAATCCGCACTGCCTTTTCTCTACTCACATTATCTCCCCATAATCAAAAAGCAATTAATACTTATTATTTTGCTATAAAATCCTCTTCAGATATGTTCTGAACTCCTCACCCAGGTCATGACGCCGCAACGCATATTCAACAGTCGCCTGCAAATAGCCCAGCTTATTTCCTACATCATAGCGTTTGCCTTCAAAGTTATATGCGTACACGTTCTTTTGACCAGCCAGCGTCTGCAGCGCATCGGTCAGCTGGATTTCTCCGCCTTTGCCTGGCTTCGTCTTTTCCAAGATAGGAAAGATATCCGGTGTAAGGACGTAGCGGCCTAAGACGGCAAAACGGCTAGGTGCTTCTTCTTTCGCTGGCTTTTCTACCATGTCGAGGACACGCAGTAAAGCAGGATTATCGGTCTTTTCTCCCTTGACAATGCCATAGGCTGATACGTCGTTGGGCGCTACTTCCTGGCAGCCGAGGATAGTTGCCTGCTTGTCTTCATACATATCCATCAATTGTCTGAGAGCCGGCTTTACATCATTATATACCACATCGTCGCCCAAGAGGACGGCAAAGGGTTCGTTATCCATGAAGGAGCGGGCACAGAGGATGGCATCGCCCAGGCCGCGCATATGCTTCTGCCGGATGTAGTGGATGTTTATATTGGCAATCTCTTCTACCATAGATAAGAGCTTCAGCTTGCCCTGACGCTTTAATGTTGATTCCAGTGCCGGATCGGTGTCAAAATGGTCTTCAATAGCCCGTTTGGCATGGCCACTGATGATCAGGATTTCTTCAATGCCGCTTTCCAAGGCTTCTTCTACGATATATTGAATGGTCGGCTTATCTACAATAGGCAGCATTTCCTTTGGCGTAGCGATGGTTGCCGGCAAAAAGCGGGTACCGAAGCCAGCTGCAGGAATGACTGCTTTACGTATACGTTTCATTGATTTTTTCTCCTAATGTATGTATAAAGGCAATACATATACCTTGCTATTTTACCATATTTGACGACGCTTTGTCATTGAAATCTGGCTGACTTACATATAGTTGTGACTTTTTAGTAAAGATTGGACTGTATGCTGCTATGGCTAAACGATTAGCTGACACAAAAAAACGACCTCAGTCCTTTTTAGGATCTGAGGCCGTTCAACCACATTTTTATATTATTTAGCTATGCTGTTTTATCTAGGCTACGCCTAATTTTTGCCAAAGCACGATTGTAATGACGATAGACGCGTTGTCTGGATTTCCCAAGAAGTTGTGCAATTTCCGGAAAAGTGAGGTCTGCTTCGAAACGCAGCATGAGTATATTTCGCTCTAACTCATTCAATTGGCTCAGTGCTTCTTGTATGGGATCAGAGAGCTCCTTTGATACGATGCAGTGCTCCGGTTCTCCTGTTTTGCTGGCCGGAAAGCCTTCTAAAGCAGTGTGGTAATCAATGTCTTCTTTCCTATTTTTGTGGCGCAGCGTGTAATCCACTTCCCGTGCCATGAAGTTTTCAATATACCGTTTGAGATGCCAGCTCAGTGCTTCTAAGCGTTCCAACTGGATCTTCGAATCCCAGTGGTCCAGGCCATGAATACAGCCGATGACGGCACTTTGCTTGGCTTCTTCGTAGGTGCTGAATACATCGGGATACCTCTTGTAATAGTAGGCTGCTCTATCTTGAATCAGGAAATTATACAGGTGGCACATGTAATCGAAGCTCGATTTCTTTTCGAGTTCGTTGCCAGTATGAATGCGGTTGAGCATGAATTGAAATACTTTTACATTAGTCACAGGATACATTGAATTGTCGGAGGTGCGGACAAAAAGTTGGACCTGACATGATCACTAAATGTCAGGAGGTTTAAAATGTATTCTTATGAAAAACGAATGAAAGCAGTCCTGTTGCATCGAGACGCAGGTATGGGACT
>NZ_JACOGK010000041.1 GCF_014269395.1 Megasphaera hominis | reverse complement strand
TAGATATCTTCATTGGTATAACGAAGATCGGATTAAGATGTCTTTGGGTGGCATGAGCCCGATACAGTATAGAATAAGTTTAGGCTTATTGCCTACAAAGTGAGGACGGTCCAAAAAAACGTCTGCACCCCCAATTTGGGAATTTACTAAGGTTTTACCCCCTATGGGGGATTGTGGAGTTATGCGAAAAGCAAGTATGATAAAAATGCAAGATACACACGAATAAAATAAGAAAGAAGCAGACTTCTATGGAACATTCTGAACTGTATCGAAAAATAGGGCGTAACTGCCTCATTTTCCTCATTGCCATGGCTATTCTTTCCGTCGTCGTCTTTTTTGTTGCCTCCTATGCGCCAGGTGATCCCTTGCAATCCTTTTATGGTGACGGCGTAGAACGCATGAGTACAGCCGAACAGATGGCGGCGCGCCACCGTTTGGGCCTGGACGGGCCGGTATACGAACGCTATGGCATTTGGCTCGATCATGCTGTCCACGGTGATTTCGGTATTTCCCTCAAGTACAAGGAACCGGCCAGTCAGGTCATTGCTGACTATATTGGCAATACACTGATTCTGGGTTTAGTGTCCTACATCCTCGTCTTTGTTCTGGCCATTGCCTTGGCCATTTGCTGTACCTTATACGAAGATACGTGGCTCGACCGGTTCATTTGCAAGACCGGTACGGTTCTGTATTACCTGCCAGCCTTTTGGGTGGGCTTGCTCCTCATCCTCGTTTTCAACGTCAACCTGGGCTGGCTGCCCGGCAGCGGCGCCTATGACCCCGGCCAGAGTGGCAATCTTGTAAACCGTATAGAGCACATGGTTTTGCCCGTAATGGTCATGATTGCCAGTCACGTCTGGTACTACGCCTACATGATTCGCAATAAGCTCCTCGACGAAGTCCGGCAGGATTACGTCTATTTGGCTAAAATGAAAGGCCTGAGCCGTTTGCAGGTCCTGTGCCGTCACTGCCTGCGCAACGTCTGGCCCACGATTATCAGCATCATGGCTGTGTCGGTCAATCACATCATCGGCGGCACCTATGTCGTGGAAGCGGTATTTTCCTATCCGGGCCTGGGCCGGCTCTCCATTGAAAGCGCCAAATACCACGACTACAATCTGCTCATGCTCATCGTCCTCATTACGGGCATGATCGTCATCGCCTCAGGTATTGTAGCCCATAACCTGAGTGAACACATCGACGGCCGTATGAAAGCCGGGAAAGGAGACTCGCCATGGACGCATCACCGTTGTTTCAAGTCGTAGGCCCGGGAAAAAATACGCCTGTACCGGCTCCGAAGCATTCCCGCTTCCAGCACTTTTGGCACACCTATCCGGTCGTTTCCATGGTCATCCTGGCGGGAATCCTGGTCTTGTGTGCTGCCGCGCCGCTCGTAGCCAATCACGATCCGGCCGAATTCTATCTCCAGCATCTGAATACACCGCCGAATCGCGAGTTTTACTTTGGCACCGACTCGTTAGGACGGGATATCTTTTCCATTATCTGGTATGGCGGCCGTGTCTCCCTGACCGTCGGCTTCCTGGCCATGATCATTTCCACGGCAATTGGCATTACCTACGGCTGCCTGAGCGGTCTGGCGTCGCCTGCTGCCGATTCCATCCTCATGCGTACGGCCGAGCTGATCAGCAGTATTCCGTCCATTTTGCTCATGCTTCTCATGCTGGCCTTTGTTCACGAGCCGGATGTCTTTATCATTTCCCTGGTCATCGGCGTCTCGTCGTGGATGAACTTGGCCCGTATTGTGCGCAGCGAAGTCCGGCAAATCCGCGGCAGCGATTATGTCCTCATAGCACGAACTATGGGTGCAGGCTTTTTCCATATCGTCTGGAAGCATTTGCTGCCTAATTTCCTGTCGCCCATTATGTTTATGGTCGTGTCCAGTATCGGCACGGCCATGATGGTGGAGTCGACACTGAGCTTTTTGGGGATTGGCCTGCCCGTAGAAATCATTTCCTGGGGCTCTATGCTGTCGTTGGCTAACCGGGCCTTGCTCACCAATGCCTGGTGGGTTATCTTTATTCCCGGTATTTTTTTAGTTGTTACCCTGCTTTGTATTACCCATATAGGCCACTGCTTGCGACGGGAGGTGAATCGTGGCTGTAGCAATCTCTAAGGGCCTATGGGAAATCATATCTTTAGGAGGAGAGAAGATGAGAATTTTTAAGTATGTTTGTTTAGTTGTCTTAGCCGTTGCATTTTGTCTCATAGCAGCCGGCTGTGGCAGCGATTCGGCAAAGAGCAACGAAAAGGTCCTGACCTATGCCAGTGCCGATTATACGACGATCAATTCGATTTTGAATACGCACGACGAATTGCCTGATATTATTTTTTCCGGTCTTATGACCTATGATGCCAAGGGCAATCCCATTCCGGACCTGGCTACGAAATACGAATTCGATCCGGCTACGCTGACCTATACCTTCCACCTGCGTGACGGCGTTACCTGGCATGACGGCCAGCCCTTTACGGCGGCTGATGTCAAGTTTACCCTCGATACGCTGACGAGCAATAAAGATTTGGAAGCATCTATTACGGACAATTACAAGGAAATCGAATCGGTTACGACGCCGGACGACAAAACGGTTGTCATCAAATTGTCCCAGCCGAACTCAGCCATGCTCAATTATCTGACCATCGGTATCCTGCCCAAGCACCTTTTGGAAGGCAAGAATATCATGACCGATTCTTTCAACCAGCACCCAGTCGGCACAGGCCGCTACAAGTTCGTCAGCTGGGATAAGGGCCAGTCCATTACGGTTGAAAAGAACGACAAATTCTACGGCAAACAGCCCAAGATAGACAAGATCATCTTTAAGATCATTCCTGATGAAAACGCCAAAGCAGCCCAGGTAAAATCCGGTGGCGTCGATTTGGCCTGGCTCAATGCGTAGAACGCCAAATCCTTCCGCGACAACAAGGATTTCACCGTCTATGATTTCAAGACGGCCGATTACCGCGCCATTGCCCCCAATTTCCAGTCAGCCTTCTGGCAAAAACACGCCGACATAATTCCCCTCCTGGGCTATGCCCTCGATAAGAAAGCCATCGTCGACAGCGTCCTCACCGGCCAGGGTGCCGTAGCCTACAGTCCCTTGCAGATGAACGCCGAATATAATGACCCAGACGTCAACCACCGCGACTACAACCCGGAATTCTTCAAACAGCAAATGGCAGCAAAGGGCTGGGTCCTCGGCAGTGACGGTATTTATGAAAAAGATGGCGAAAAGCTGTCCTTTAGCGTCGATACGCGCGAATACGAAACGGAACGCGTCGATATCGCCCAGATCGCGTCGAGCCAGTTCAAGAAGGCTGGCGTCGACATGCAGGTTCACATCGTACCGAAGCTCGATTGGAAGACCCTCGAATCCTTCCTCATCGGCGAAGCGGCTCCCTTCGATCCCGATAACGGCACGTACGACCTGTTCTATACCGGTGGCAGCGGCAACTACACGCATTACAGCAATCCTGCCGTCGACCGGGCCTTGGCGGCAGCCCGCGCCTCCTATGACCCGGCTGTGCGGAAACAGTATTACAACGAATTCCAGCAGGCCTGGGCACAGAATCCGGCCTACATCATGGTTGCCTACCTGGACGGTAACTACGTCGCCGCCAAGAAAGTAACCGGCCTTTCGACAGAACGCATCCTCGGCCACCACGCCGTCGGCGTTATGTGGAACATTGAAGACTGGGATATCCAGTAAGCAAAAAAGCACGCAGAATATGTCCGGAAACCTCCTGCAGGAGGCTTCCGGCCTTTCTGCATTTTAGAAAGGGGAACCATCCTATGGGGGAATATGCCTTGCATGTCGATCATTTATCTGTTACCTTTCATACCGAAGCCGGTTCCGTCGAAGCCGTACGGGACGTGTCGCTGGCCCTGAAGAAAGGGGAAATACTCGCCCTGGCCGGTGAATCAGGCTGTGGCAAATCGGTTCTGTGCCGCTCCCTCGTAAAGCTCCTGCCGGCCTATGCCGCCATTACATCAGGCACCATTACGGTTCATGATACGGACATTACAGCGTATACAGATACACAAATGCAGGCCCTGCGCGGCAAAACCATTGCCATGGTCTTTCAAAACCCGCTGACGACACTCAACCCGTCTATGACGATGGGCGCACAGCTCCGCGAGGCCTTAATCCGTAAAGAAAAGCTGAGCCGTCAAGAAGCGGATGAACGGGCTGTAGAGCTCTTACACCTCGTCGGCATTTCTGATGGGGAACATCGCCTGCACATGCTGCCCCAGGCCTTTTCCGGCGGTCAGCGCCAGCGCTGCGCCCTGGCCATTGCCCTGGCGGCGTCACCGGACATCCTCCTGGCTGATGAACCGACGACGGCCCTCGATGTGACCGTGCAGATGCAGATCCTCGATTTGCTCAAACACCTGCGCGACGTCATGGGCCTGTCGATCCTTTTCATTACCCATGATTTGGGTGTCGTAGCCCGCCTGGCCGACCGCGTCGCCATCATGTATGCCGGAAAAATCGTCGAAATCGGTACAGCCGACGAGATATTCTACGACGCCCGGCATCCCTACACGTGGGGTCTCCTGCAGGCCCTGCCGTCAGCTGTCGGACCGGGCGAGCGGCTTCAAGCTATTCCCGGCATGCCGCCCTATTTGGCACCGCCGCCAGCAGGTGATGCCTTCGCGGCACGCAATCCTTATGCCCTGGCCATCGACTATGAAACAGCCCCGCCATTTTTCTCTGTTTCGCCAACCCACGAGGCGGCTACATGGCTTTTGGATCCGCGGGCACCGAAAATACCACAGCCGGCATGGCTGCAGAAGAGAGGCTAGAGTATGGCATTACTTGAATTACGTCACTTGTGTCAATATTTTCGGCTGGATGGAGGACATGTACTCAAAGCTGTCGATGATGTTTCCCTGACCATTGCTGACGGGGAAACATTGGGCCTCATTGGGGAATCAGGCTGTGGCAAATCGACCTTGGCTCGGACCATTATGGGCCTGCACGAGGCAACAAGTGGTGAGCTGCTTTTTGCCGGCCAGAACATTTCCACAGCGGCCTTGCGCCAGCCCTGGCAAAAGAAGCTGGCCAAAGACCTGCACATGATATTCCAGGACTCTGACGGCGCCCTAAACCCGCGTATGACCGGTGCCGACAGTATCCGTGAAGGCCTGCGCCTGACCCACGGCCATCAGGGCGGAGAAGACGCGCTCCTTACGCGCCTGTTGCACCGCGTCGGCCTGGACGATCGCTACGGTGCCATGTATCCGGCTGATCTTTCCGGCGGCCAGCGGCAGCGCATTGCTATTGCCCGCTGCCTCGCTGTGGCCCCCAGGCTGATGATCGCCGACGAACCGATTGCCGCCCTGGACGTATCCATTCAGGCGCAAATCATCAACCTCCTCAAGGACCTGCAGGCAGAACAGCACTTTTCCATGCTCTTCATTGCCCATGACCTGGCCGTCGTCCGCCACATCAGCCAGCGCGTCGCCGTCATGTACGCAGGCAAGCTCGTCGAAATCGGCCCGACAGAGGCCATTTTTAACCATCCTGGCAATGCCTACACGCGCCAGCTCCTGGCCTCCATCCTGCGGCCGGACCCAATTTACGAACGACAAAAAATCGTGCCTGCCTATAGCCGGGACGAGTACGACCTGGACGGGGAACTCGTAGAAACCGGGCCGGGCCACTTCGTCAGAAAACAAAGCAAAGCCTAGTCGCGGTACGCGGCAACTGCATTTTCTCTTTTCTCACTCGCCGTACGCGGATGCGTACGGCGTATTTGCTTGCTCTGATACGAAGCCCTCTGCTTATTAATATATTTCAGTAATTGACATATGATATACTCTGATATATATTAATAATCAGAAAGGAGGCCTGCTTATGGACAAAATCAACGTACAACTCTTGCTCACGCCGGATGAATACAAATCGCTCAAAGAAAATGCCGACGCACAGGGGCTGACTGTGCCGTGCTATATCAAGAGCATGGTTCTCGAAAAGGATACATTCTACGAATACTATAAGCAGCTTTTAGATAAGGTAGAAGCCCTGCCACAGGGGACGAAATTCGACATTAAATCCCTCTTCGGCGTGGAATGGACTATGCCTAGAGGCATTAAGCTCAGCTTGGGCCGGACCTACCTGAACCGCGTCCACAAAGGAATCATTCAAAACGTCGAAGCTATTGGCAAAGACAGCTCCCACGTCATGTGGTATAGAAGAAAGTGAAGAAAGAGAGGAACTACCATGTCCAGAATCAATATCGGTGCCAAACCGTACATCATGCCCTTGCCGGTGCTCATGCTCTCGGCCTACGATGCTAAGGAAGAACCTTGCGCTATGCTCGCTGTCTGGGGCGGCATCAGTCATGAAAAAGAAATCTCTATCACCGTCGCTGCCCAGCGTCACACTCTAAAAGGCATTCTTGCTAAGGGTGCCTTCATCGTCAGTATGGCCGACGTTGAACACGAAGCCGCCTGCGACTACTTAGGCATCACACCTGGGAGCAGAGTAGAAGATAAATTTGCCAAGACAGGCTTTCATACGACGAAATCAGAGTTTGTCGATGCACCCCTTATCGACGAGCTCCCCTTTGCTGTCGAATGCCGTGTCAAAAGCTACGACCCGGAAACGTGGCGCCTCGTAGGCGAAATCGTCAACGTCAGCTTGGATGAACGAATTCTAGGAGAAGACGGCAAGGTCTCCTTTGACAAATTCCATCCCCTGGCCTTTGATTGGATGAACAAAATTTACCTCTCCTTAGGAGAAAAAGTAGGACAAGCCTACCACGACGGAATGGCACTGCGTTAAGCCGAAACCGGCAGTATCGGCCTAGAAAACAATAGGGCTGTACGGCCTTTCAACTGTGATATTCTACTATATACCATGACTAACTAGAGGAGTACACCATGACAGAAAAAGAAAAAATGCAACATGGCCAGCTTTACGATGCCAATAATGATGCAGCTCTCGTGGCCGAACGGACGCAGGCCAAGGATCTTTGCTACGATTTCAATTCCCTCCGCCCATCAGAAACGGAAAAGCAGGCCGCTATCCTGGAAAAGCTCCTGGGTAGTAAGGGAAAAAACTGTGCTATTATGGCGCCTTTCTGGTGCGACTATGGCTACAATATCCACGTAGGTGACAATTTCTTCGCCAACCACAACACGGTCATCCTGGACGGCGCTCCCGTCACCTTTGGCGACAACGTCTTCATTGCACCCAATTGCGGCTTTTACACAGCCGGCCATCCCGTCGACTACGAAAGACGTAATGCCGGCCTGGAATACGCCTATGCCATCACCGTCGGCAGCAACGTCTGGATCGGCGCCGCCGTCCACGTCCTCCCAGGCGTCACCATCGGCAGCAACGTCGTCATCGGCGCCGGCAGCGTTGTCGTCAAGGACATCCCCGACAACAGCGTCGCTGTAGGCAACCCCTGCAAGGTCATCCGGCCCATTACAGAAGCCGACAAAAAAACCTGCTTCGACAGAGGATAAGACACAAAAAAAGAACCTGCGAAAGGTTCTTTTTTTAAAATATTCTTCCTACATCATATTGCCTGCAAATGATGTAGGAAGAATGTTCTTGATGTAGAAACAGCATCAAGAGCAACGGACAACACGGGAATCCCCCCAGACTTGCACGCCTGTTCCTCTCTAGAGTATAATATATCATGTAAAATTATAAAAACGATACCACTGCGTCCCCCAGGCGCGTACGAAGAGAGAGGAACTATCATGATCTTGTCCGGCAAGGAAATTGTCAAACATTTAGGTAAAGAAATCATCATTACGCCCTTTCATCCTGACCGGGTGAATCCCAACAGCTATAACCTGTCCTTACACAACCAGCTTATGGTCTACGATAATCACGAGCTCGACATGGCCAAGCCCAACCCGGCTTCGACCATTTATATCCCCAAGAGCGGTTACGTCCTGCAGCCTAACAAGCTCTATTTGGGCCGGACCAATGAATACACGAAAACGGAAAGCTACATCCCTATGCTTGAAGGCCGTTCGTCTGTTGGCCGCTTAGGCGTCTTCATCCACGTCACGGCTGGCTTTGGTGACGTCGGCTTTGCCGGCTACTGGACACTGGAAATCTTCTGCGTCCAGCCGATCCGCATTTACCCGGATGTCGAAATTTGCCAGATTTATTATCATGATATTGACGGAGAATACGATACGTACCACGGTGGTAAATACCAGAACAACACAGGCATCCAGCCGAGTATGCTCTGGCAGGACTTTCAGAAGAAGGTGAAATAAGTGCTTCAAGAAATTAAATTGACAGATATTGGTGGCTTTTCCATCGGTAACAGCCAAAACGAAGCGGCCGGCACAGGCTGTACAGTCATCATATGTCCTGACGGCGCTCCTTGCGGCCTCGATGTACGTGGTGGCGGTCCGGCCAGCCGGGAATCGGAGCTCCTCAACCCGCGGGCAGCAGCCGACCGGATTCATGCCGTCCTCCTCAGCGGTGGCAGCGCTTACGGTCTCGATGCCGCCGGCGGTGTCATGCGTTACCTGGAAGAACACGATATTGGCTTCGACACGCGCATTTGCAAGGTGCCCCTCGTCGTCGCCTCATGCATTTACGACTTAGGCTGTGGCAGCAACGTCCGTCCTGATGCGGCCTTAGGCTACGCCGCCTGTGTGGCTGCCGAAACGAACGACGTCCAGCCGGGCAACTACGGAGCCGGTACAGGCGCTACCGTAGGGAAGGCCTGTGGCGCCGACTATATGATGAAATCGGGCCTCGGTATCTTTGCCGCCCAGGCAGGGGATATCAAGGTAGGCGCCGTCGTAGCCGTCAACGCCTTAGGCGACGTTATCAGTGGCGACGGCCAGATTCTGGCCGGCATGCGCGCCAAAGACGGCCAGGGCTTTGCCGACACGCGCCGCGTCCTCCTCGACGAATACGGCCAGACAGATACGCTCTTTTCCCAGCGCGCCGCAGCAGCCGTAACCAATACGACTATCGGTGCCATCATTACCAACGGCCGTTTCGACAAGGCACAGCTCGGTAAGCTCGCTGCCTTTGCAGGCAACGGTATTGCCCGTTCCATCCGCCCTGTCAACACCATGGCCGATGGTGATTCCCTTTACGCCCTCAGCGTAGGCACTGTCAACGCCGAAATCAACACGACAGGCACCCTCGCTGCCTATGTCATGGAAGAAGCCGTCCGCCGCGCCGTTCAGTCGGCTAAAGGCGCCTACGGCGTCCCGTCTTGTCAGGATCTCTAAGTTTATATAGGCTATTTCACCGGGCCTGCGGTATCTTGTCCCAACAGCCGCCCAGGCCCGGTTTGTTATACCCCGAAGGAGGAAGTTTCATGAAAATCGTTGTTCTCATGGCGAGCCCGAATGTCAACGGCTCGACCCATTTACTGACCGAAGCCTTTACGGAAGGCGCCCAGTCTAAAGGTCACGACGTACAGGTTATCGACGTAGCCCACGCCAACGTCCAGCCCTGCACAGGCTGCGTCGCCTGCGGCTACGAAGGACCCTGTATACTGCACGATTCCATGGATGGCATCAAAGCGGCCATTCTCAGCTCGGATATGATCGTCTTTGCCACGCCCTTGTACTATTTCGGCATGTCAGCCCAGCTGAAGGTCGTCATCGACCGCTTCTGTTCCTTCAACAGCAGCCTCCATGCCAAGCATATGAAATCGGCCCTTCTGGCTGTCGCCTGGAATAGTGATGCCTGGACCTTTGAAGCCCTGTCCCTGCACTATAAGACACTCGTCAAATACTGTCATTTTGACGATAAAGGAGCTATCCTCGGCACCGGCTGCGGTACGCCGTCTATGACGCGGCACAGCGCATTTATGGAAAAAGCCCGCGCCCTCGGCGCCAGCCTCTAAGAAAAAAAACACGCCAAAAAGCCATCGTCACGGGAGAAGGACGATGGCTTTTTGACGTGCGAGAGAGAAAAGATGAGAGATGAGGCCCTCCTGTGTGCAAGAGGAGAGGATATGTATAGGAAGCCGTGAGATGGCGCAGTTTACTGCGTGATGACACGGCGTACCTGGCTGTAGGCCTGTTCCATGCCGCTCGGTTCAGCTTCGAGGAAGTTGAGGAACATGAAGGAAAGCTGGGCTCCTACGTAGTTGCGGAAATGGTTGAAGAGGGCACCGTTGAGGTCGCTTTCGGACATGCCGTATTTTTCGCGGGCAATGGTTTTCAAGAGGACGACCGATTTCTGGGCTGCCGGTACAGAGAGAACCCAGTCGTGGTCACCCAGGTGGACGATGTAGCCTTCCTGGTGATGCGGTGCCGGAAGACCGCCCATGCCGTTAATGAGGCCGTAATCGACAGGATCCTTTTGTGCCATCATAGCAGCGGCGCGGAGCCAGCCGACGACTGCTTCTTCTTCCTTCGGCGACGACGGCGCACCGTGGGCACAGGCCTGGGCTACGACAACTTCAGGCGGGAAGCCGCGGTAAATCGTTTCGGCCAAGGAAATGACGTGATGCGCACCTTGGCCGGCAATGGTGTATTCCTTCAGGGAGGCTCCGTCCGGCTGCCACTGAAAGACGAAAGGCTTACAGATATCGTGCATGGCCTGGCCAGCCAGGGCCACATCGCGGTGGACATCGTAGCCGAAGACTTCTTTATACGTATCGCAAATATACGACGT
Organism: Megasphaera hominis; assembly: GCF_014269395.1. Classification (GTDB taxonomy): domain Bacteria; phylum Bacillota; class Negativicutes; order Veillonellales; family Megasphaeraceae; genus Megasphaera; species Megasphaera hominis. The sequence continues at coordinate 9,984 of NZ_JACOGK010000041.1, read as the reverse complement.
AATGTGCATATTGACGCCCACGTGCGTAGCCAAGCCACCGGGATAGGAGTGATGGCTGCCGTAGCCGCTGCCAGGCGCCGTGCGAAAGGGCTGGACGCTGCCGTTATACGGCGGCAGGAGATGGGCTACATCAATCTTAGACGTATCGATCAGACCGGCACTGGCCAGCTGGCTGTAAAGCCGGGAAATAGCACTCTGGCCAGGGTAATTGGCCATAAACGTCGGCGTCGGATCGTTGAGCAGCTTCAACACAGCACTGCGCAAGCTAGCGTCAGAAATTTTCTGGCTTATAGAAATAATCGAAGAGAAGGAATCATATACCAGCGTCGAAGCCTTTGCCGCTGCCATCGCATCACGAGGCAACCCCTTCAACGTCACCGGAACAAGCTTCCGTTTCACCGTCGTTGCACCACCAGTCAACTCACTGGCCAAAGATAAAGCGGGAACCGATAAAATAGCCGCCCCCAAAGCAGACCCTGCTGCCAACTTCAAAAAGCCACGCCGTGAAACCCCGTTATGTTCATCCATATTAGAATCCTCCTTATAAGTTGAGAGAACATGCCAACACAGGTCATGCACCTGTAAGCACATCTTTCATTTGCCTCAAGTATAAGGGAGAAATGTATAACAAAAGTGCAAAGACTGTAAGAACTTTGAAAAGCTTTCCCCAAGCTTTCCCTGGGGGGAAAGTGGGCGCGAAGCGCTCGATAGAGACGCAACGCCCCTGTGCGGGCGTTGCGCCGTCACTACTCAATGATTGAAGAATTCAATCATTGAGCCAATCCCTGTGCGGGCGTTGCGCCGTCACTACTTAATGATTGAAGAATTCAATCATTGAGCCAATCCCGTGCGGGCGTTGCGCCGTAACTACTCCAGGATTGAAGAATTCAATCCTGGAGCCAATCCCCGTGCGGGCGTTGCGCCGTAACTACTCCAGGATTGAAGAATTCAATCCTGGAGCCGATCCCCGTGCGGGCGTTGCGCCGTAACTACTCCAGGATTGAAGAATTCAATCCTGGAGCCGATCCCCGTGCGGGCGTTGCGCCGTAACTACTCCAGGATTAAAGAAATTCAATCCTGGAGCCAATCCTGTGCGGGCGTTGCGCCGTATAACAACATAATTACAGAACTCTCAATCCATTAGTCAAAGTCTTCATCACCGCGTGAATTTATTGACAGTCTCCCAATCTTGTGATACCATTAACGGCATGAAACAAAGCCCATGACGGAAAAGAGTAGACAGCCACCATGCAGCGAGACAGGGATAGTGCAAGCCTGCCAACGGTTGCCGAAGGCCTTCCTGAGGCTGCGGCAGGAAGCCCCTTTGGGTGCGTATGGCCGCCTGAACTGAGCGGGCCCTTTGGGCCAATCAGGGTGGAACCGCGGGTGTTTACTCGTCCCTGTAACATCACTACGATGTTACAGGGGCTTTTTTTATTATTAGGAGGGAATAATCCATGAATTTTCAGCAAATGAGCTTCGCTTTGAAGAAGTTTTGGTCCTCCCAGGGCTGCATCATACAGGAACCGTATGATGTAGAAAAAGGTGCCGGCACGATGAACCCGGCCACCTTCCTTCGTACCCTGGGCCCGGAACCGTGGCACGTAGCCTATGTCGAACCGTCCCGTCGTCCTGCTGACGGCCGCTATGGCGACAACCCGAACCGTCTCTATCAGCACCATCAGTTCCAGGTCATCTGCAAACCGAGCCCGGATAACATCCAGGAACTCTACCTGCAGAGCCTCGAAGTACTGGGCATCAATTTAAAAGAACACGACATCCGTTTCGTAGAAGATAACTGGGAATCGCCGACCCTCGGCGCCTGGGGCCTGGGCTGGGAAGTCTGGCTCGACGGCATGGAAGTCACTCAGTTCACCTACTTCCAGCAGGTCGGCGGCATCGACGTCCATCCCGTTTCCTCGGAAATCACGTACGGCATGGAACGTCTGGCCATGTACATCCAGGGCGTAGACAACGTCTATGACCTCGAATGGACCGACGGCGTAACCTACGGCGACATTTTCCATCAGAACGAATTTGAACAGTCTTCCTACGCCTTCGAAGTCAGCGACGCCAAGCTCCTGTTCCACCTCTTCGACCTCTATGAAGCCGAAGCCATGCGCACTATCGAAGCCGGCTTCGTACTGCCGGCCTATGACTATGCCCTCAAATGCTCGCACACCTTCAACCTGCTCGACGCCCGCGGCGCCATCAGCGTTAGCGAACGTGCCGCCTTCATCGGCCGCGTCCGCAACCTGTCCCGTGCCTGCGCCCGCGCTTACCTTGAACAGCGCGAAAAATTAGGATTCCCAATGCTGAAGGAGGAAAACAAATGAGTAAAGACATATTGCTGGAAATCGGCACGGAAGAAATCCCTGCCCATTATATGCCATCCATTCTCAGCCAAGTAAAAGACCTGGCTGCAAAGAAACTGGATGCCGCCAATATTACCTATACATCCATCCGCTCCCTCGGCACACCGCGCCGTATTGCCCTCCTCGTTGCCGGCGTAGCGGAAAAACAGGCCGACGTATCGGCTAAAAATAAAGGACCTTCCGTCAAGATCGCTTTCGACGCTGAAGGCAAACCGACCAAGGCTGCTATGGGCTTTGCCCGCGGCCAGAAAATCGCCGTCGAAGATCTCGTCGTAGAAGATGGCTACGTCTATGCCAACGTTACGACCATCGGCGCCGAAACAGCCGGTCTCCTGCCGGATATCCTGAAAGACATCATCCTGTCCCTGAGCTTCCCGAAGAGCATGATCTGGGGCTCTCAGACGGTTCACTTTGTACGCCCCCTGCGCTGGCTCGTCGCCCTCTTTGGCACAGACGTCATTCCGTTCTCCATTGCCAACGTCCAGAGCGGCAAGATCAGCCGTGGCCACCGTTTCCTCGGTACGGGCGATTTCGAAATCCCCTCTATGGCTGCCTATGTAGACACAGCACGGGACCATTTCCTCATCGTCGATCCGGAAGAACGGAAACAGATGATTCTCGCCGGCTTCCAGCGCTTAGCTGACGAAAAAGGCGGCACTATCATGATGGACGAAGACCTCCTGGAAGAAGTCATCTTCCTCGTCGAATATCCGACAGCCCTGTGCGGCGAATTCGATAAAGAATTCCTCCAGCTCCCGGAAGCTGCCATCATTACGCCGATGAAAGACCATCAGCGCTATTTCCCCATGCACGACAAAGATGGTAACCTTATGAACCTCTTCCTCACGGTCCGCAACGGCGACGACTATCATCTGGAAACGGTACAGCACGGCAACGAACGCGTACTCCGCGCCCGTTTGGACGATGCCAAATTCTTCTTTGAAGAAGATAAGAAAAAGAAACTCAGCGACCGCGTCGGCGACCTGCAGCGCATTGTCTTCCAGGATGGCCTCGGCACGCTTAAAGACAAAGCAGAACGCCTGTCGGCTATTACCGTATTCCTTAATCACAAGCTCGACCTCGGCGTAGAAGACGAAGACCTGAAACGCGTCTCCGCCCTGGCTAAGACGGACCTCTTGACCCAGATGGTTGCCGAATTCACGGAACTCCAAGGCGTCATGGGCTGTGAATACGCCAAGATTGACGGCGAAAAACCGGAAATCGCTACAGCCATTTACGAACAGTACCTGCCGCGTTTTGCCGGTGACGACCTGCCACAGACGACCCTTGGCAAAATCCTCGGCCTGGCCGACAAGCTCGATACGATTACAGGCTCCTTCAGCCTGGGCCTCATCCCGACGGGCTCGCAGGATCCCTTCGCCCTGCGCCGTCAGACTATCGGCTGCCTGCACATCCTCATGGAAGCCGGCTGGAACCTGAACCTGCAGGAAGTATTCGCCTACATCCTGAGCCTCCTCGATACAGAAGCAGCCAAACGCGCCACGGTCATCGACCAGCTCACAGACTACTTCACGCTTCGTCTGAAAAACATCTTCCAGGACGAAGACATGGATTACCATATTATCGACTGCGTCCTCGCTTCGGACACGCTCAACGCCGCTGAAGCAGCCAAACGGGCTGATGCCCTCATCGCTGCCGACATCCGCAGCCAGGAAGACCTGCTCCAGGCCTTCACGCGCGTAGGCAACATGATCAAAGACGCTGAAGACACCGACGTAGACCCGAACCTCTTTGAAACAGAAGAAGAAAAAGCCCTCTATGCCGCTGTAACCGCCCTGGAAAACACAGTACACCAGCACTATGCCGTCTATGACATTACCGGTGCTATTCAGGAACTGTCCAAAGGCGTACCAGCCATCAACAACTTCCTCGACAACGTTCTCGTCATGCACGAAAACCCGGCTGTCAAAGAAAACCGCATGAACCTCCTCACACGGACCTTCGACCTCATCCGTCCCATTGGAGATATCAAAAAACTGAACTAACCTGCCAGCGGCGCAATGTAACAGTTCTGTGTCACTTGCCACCGATCCCTGACAGACTACGTTCAAATATGCTATAATAGGATAAAAATAGGTGCAGGAACTACGCCTGCATCTATTTTTATCTGAACCTAGTGCAAAAAGAGAGTAGGAAAGGAGATTTCTACAAATGAAATGTAAAAAATTGGCCCTTCTCCTGGCCGGACTGGCCGTCGTATCTTCCACAGCCTTTGCTGCCAACACTCCCTACGGTTTGCTGAACAGCTCTAACGAAGAAAGCTACGATAAAGTCCTGGTCTACCAGGCTCTGGACATGAACTACTACCGCTATATCAATGACACCTATCACTACGCCTTGGACATCCCGACATACGTCAACAAGGCCGACGTCAACGAAGGCGGAGATGGCTGCTATTTCCAGAACCTGAACGACAAAATCGTCGTCTCGACGTACGCCGTCAAAAACCAGATGAACTTCACCCTGGACGAACTGTACAACATGGACGTAGGCATCAACGGCTCGCCAAAACTCACCATCAACCAGAAGACCGGCAACCACTACACCATTTCGTGGACCAAAGACGACAAGTACTTCTACAAAGAACTCTACCTCGTACCGGACACCAACACGTACGTAGCCTTTTCCTTCGTCTGCCCGGCTAAAAACGCCAAGAAATACCAGAAAGACATTTTCCACATGAGCCAAAGCTTCACACCCAGTGGCGCCGTCATCTAAGCACAAAAAAGTTATAAAAAAAGAGCTTGCAAAAGCCTTCCCAGCGTAGTATAATACTATTGTTAATTCAGGCAGTCCTCTGTCCAGCCGACGATCGGTGTGTAGTTGATACCGACGGGGCACGAATGCCTATGAGGAGGAAAAAAACAATGAACATTATCAGCGTACTCGAAAATGAACAGCTTCGCAACGACATCCCCGACTTCCGCCCTGGCGATACCGTAAAGGTACACGTAAAGGTCGTCGAAGGTAACCGCGAACGTATCCAGGTATTTGAAGGCGTCGTTATCGGCCGTCACAACGGCGGTGTCCGCGAAACCTTCACAGTACGTCGTATTTCCTACGGTGTAGGCGTAGAACGTACCTTCCTGGTACACTCCCCGCGTCTGGCTAAAATCGAAGTATCGCGCCGCGGCATTGTTCGCCGTGCAAAACTGAATTACCTGCGCGGCCTTACAGGCAAAGCTGCCCGTATCCGCGAACGTCGGTAATAACAGAACTTCCTATTACAAGAACAAGAAAACAGGAGCCCAAAAGGGCTCCTGTTTCGCTTTCCCAGCTTTCCCCGGGGGGGAAGTGTCACCGAAGGTGACGATAGAGGCGTAACACGCCCGTGTGCGTGTTACGCCGTCACTACTCCATGCGTGAAAGAAATTCACGCATGGAGCCAATCCCGTGTGGGCGTTACGGCCTAACTACTCCAAGATTGAAGCATTCAATCTTGGAGCCAACGGTACAACCATAACGTAGAGAGAAGAAGCGTAACGCCCCCGTGCGGGCGTTACGCCGTCACTACTTAATGCGTGAAAGAATTTCACGCATTAAGCCAATCCCGTGCGGGCGTTACGCCGTCACTACTCCGAGCTTGAAAGAATTTCAAACTCGGAGCCAATCCCGTGTGCGTGTTACGCCGTCACTACTCCAATCCTGAAAGAATTTCAAACCCGGAGCCGATGGTACAACCATAACGTTAATTAATCACTAATCGACTGAAAACCGGAGCACCCATAACATCCACATCTCTTGCAATCCAAAAACAAAATTGATACAATACACATGAGGAACTGAACTACCTAGCATCTTCAGTGGAAGATACTGTGGTAGAGGCACCTCTATAGGAAAAACCGTAGAAAAGGAGTCTATGCAGTATGGTGGCTTTGGAGAAAGCTACTGCTGCATAGGCTCTTTTTGTATTTTCAGCAGATCAAAAAAATCTTTTCTCGCTTTGCTTTTTTTCCATAAGCAAAATAAAAATTCCTCACACCCATCAGCCCACTGAGCTCCCAAAAACCTTTCACGCCAGCCCTTCATAACACCCAAACCGCCTTGTACCCGGACTGGTCCTTATCCAACTGCGCTGGAAAATGGCCTTTTCCTGCAATATACGCAGATAATCTTCCTGCCTGTTAAATGCTGCAGCTCATCGCTCGTGTCATGTCAGGGCAATTCCTTTAGAAATAACGGAAACTGCAAGGTATTTCTTCGTGTGGCAAGGGCAACAAAATCATGGAATTACAACGACACCATGCGTTACGAGGGCGTTTTTTTTCTTCTTCATATAGGGAAAAACATGTATATTCCACACGGACATGATGGAAATTTGTACAACCATACCTGTATCGTTGCAGAAAGCTAAATGCGTTTATTCCTAAAGTGAAAATCATAAAAAAGCCTGATTACGGGCCTTTGTGAAGTACGTGAAAAAAGTTTCAGTTTTTAGAACTTTATTCTAAAATCCCTCTTGACAAGACGCAAAGCATAGTGTACCATAACCGTAAACATTGCAATGTTTGCTTCACCAATTCAAAAAGAAAATTCTGCTGAGGGGCAGAAGAGGGGTATTGATCATGACTTACGTAAAAAATTACATCATGTGTTGTTGTAGCTCCTAGTGTGCTGATACAACAAGAACCGTATCAAAACTGAATCGCACACAAATCATCCAGAGCAGCTGAAGGACTGGCCTTATGACGCTGCGGCAACCTCCTGTGAGGGCAGGAAGGTGCCAATTCCAGCAGGATCTAATACCTGACAGATGAGTAGGGGTTAAGTGCATGGCATATGCGCGTACTATCTGTCTGGGTAGTGCGCTTTTTTTGTACAAACAATCACAAAAAGATAGGGGTGTTTTCGTATATGGCACAGGGGACATATACAGAGGCTGCGCATCGTTCCAGCCTCTTAAGCAGTGAAGATTGGTGGGCCGTGTGGCTCGGGTTATTCATATCCGTACTCGGCTCCAGCCAGATTTTAGGTATTAATGTATTAGGCTGGGTGCCATCCTTTGGCGTCTGGATCAATCCGCTTCAAGCCGTCAAGGCCAATTCGGGGGAATTTGCCTGGCTCGGCGGACTGGGCTCCGTAGTGGCAGCCTACCTTTTCGTCTTAGCCGTTACGACCATTGGGGCCTACTTCATGGGGACAAAGGTGAAGAAATTTGCCCTCGGCCTGACCGTCATTTACTGGATTACTATTATTTCCAACATTATTGGCAACTACGCCTACTTAGCCGCTACGCCGAACAAGCGTGAAGCCTTCCAGATTCCCTGGTCCTTGAGCCTGGGCGAACTGGGCTTCGTCGTGGCTCTCTTAGCCGGACTTATTATTGGCAACTTCTTTCCTAAGATTTCCCGGTTCCTTTCGGACGCCGCCAAGCCAGAATGGTACATCAAGACTGGCATCGTCATCCTTGGCATGAACATCGGCATCCAGACCATCAGTGCCATGAGCCTGGCCAGCACGGTCATCATCCGCGGCATGTGCGCCGTCGTCGAAGCCTATCTCATTTACTGGCCTGTGGTCTACTTCATTGCCCGTAAGTTCTTCCACTTTACGCCTGAATGGGCAGCACCTATGGCCTCAGGCATTTCCATCTGCGGCGTTGCAGCAGCCATTGCTACAGGCAGTGCGATCCGGGCCCGGCAAATCGTACCGACCATCCTGGCTTCCGTCATTATCGTTTTCGTCGCCGTAGAGCTTTTGGTCCTGCCCTTTGCGGCAGCCTTCTTCCTTTCCGGAGAACCTATGGTAGCCGGCTCGTGGCTCGGCCTGGTCGTCAAGAGTGATGGTGGTGCCGTCGCCTCCGGTGCCATTGCGGATACACTGATCCGTAACGCAGCCCTGCAGCAATACGGCGTGAACTACCAGGAAGGCTGGATCCTCATGGCCACGACAACATCAAAGGTCTTCATCGATGTCTTCATCGGCGTCTGGTCCTTCATCCTCGCCGTCGTCTGGTCTGTCTACCATCTCAACAGCCGCACGGCTCAGGGCGGTAGTGCACACGTATCGAAACAGGAAATTTGGGAACGCTTCCCGAAATTCATCATCGGCTTCGTTGCCGCCTTGGTCCTCATGTTTGCCGCAGGCTATGTCTTCCCGGACATCGTCTCTGCAGCTAAAGAAGGCGCCGGCCAGGCCAACCTCCTGCGCAGCATCTTCTTCGGCCTTTGCTTTTTCTCCATTGGCCTCGTCACCAACGTACGCAAGCTCTGGCATGCAGGCCTGGGCCGCGTCGTCGGCGTCTATGCCATTGCGCTCGTAGGCTTCATCATCTGGGTCGGCCTCATCATTTCCTGGATCTTCTATCACGGCATCGTACCGCCAACAGTTTAAGCAAGAGGGGACACATTTCGTAGTATCAACATATCGTACATTTCAGAGGGGGAATTACACATGGTAGCAGAACGCTTAGCAACAGCAGACGAATATTATTATAAACATCAAAATAACGAAATCAGCGTAGAACGGAACCGCGCAGAAATGGACCTGGACGAAGACGAATACTTTCCCTTGCAGCCCATTGAAAAGAAACTTTGCGCATACTCCTTTGGCCTGGGCATCGTCCTCATGGCCGCATTTATCCTGGCCTTTGAAGTAATCTAAGCTTCTTCCGGGACCCGGAAAAAATAAGCAACAACAGAAGAGCCAGCAGCATGAGTTTCGGGGGAAGCTCGTGCTGCCGGCTCTTTTTTCTTCTCTCGCACCCTCGTGAGTACCGTACAGCTGCCGACATACTTTCACGAATTCGCCTTCCTCATAGGCGGCTGCTTCGTCCTTGCCCTAGGCGTCTACTTAGAACTCGTCGGCGACGTAGCCATGCTTCCAGGCGATGCCTTCAACCGGGCTGTAGCCTATGTCCTGCACCAGCACTATGATAAAGTGAAAATCACAGTAGATGTATCCATGACCGCCATATCGGCCGTCCTGTGCCTGGTCACCATGGGAAAACTGAACGGCGTTCGCGAAGGCACCATCGCAGCAGCCTTCCTCGTAGGCTATATCATTTGCGTATATCATGGCCTATTTACTCACTGGGAACAGGTTGTCCTGCCGAAAAAGGCGTATCAGTAAAACAAATAGCAGGAAAATTTGTGAAAAATTTAATAGAATTATAATCTAATTTTAATAATAGGAAGAAAACCTATGCTATAATAAGAGAACAAGAAGCCGTCTTTGACGAACTAGTATCCTAGTGCCCCCACACTAGAGATTCACAAAGGCGAACGAAACTAGTACCCACTTGCGTTCGCAGGCAAAGACAACTTCTTAATTTTATCTGTGTATAGGTCCTAAAAGCGAAAACAGGGACTATAAACAGGCTGGAAACACACCATACCCAACCTTGCTAAATCTGGGAAGACGTGCTACGTAAGCATACGAACGGGAAGTAAACCAACAGCACGTGCAAGAAAAATATGGAAGTCCGCCGGCCTCTTTCTATGAACTGCATTCTAAGGGGGGTGCAGACGTTTTTTTGGACCGTCCTCACTTTGTAGGCAATAAGCCTAAACTTATTCTATACTGTATCGGGCTCATGCCACCCAAAGACATCTTAATCCGATCTTCGTTATACCAATGAAGATATCTA
>NZ_JACOGK010000040.1 GCF_014269395.1 Megasphaera hominis | reverse complement strand
GTACAGAGGATTTGTTTACTGACAATCGTGCTACAGCATGAGATACTGATTCTTTTCCTGCAAGAATATCTAGCACCGTATGTAGTTTTTCTTCTGCACAAACCTTAGTTCTATGCATAATAAATGCTCCCTTCCAAGTAGAGTGAGATTTTATTATTTCTCATGTCTACCTAGAAGGGAGCATATCAGGGCTTCTGCATTGCAGTTTATGGTTCCTTTGTTGGTTCTTCCCCTGTGTCTTCCGGTTCCGGACCATAGGTTTCAATCAGTTTTTTCCGGAACTGGTCGGCAATGGGGGTAAAGGTTTGGACTTTTTTCCAAATGATGTACATCTTCACTTCCAGCGGTGGCTCCAGCGGCCGGAAGACGAGGCCCGATTCCTCGCTGGTATTGGCCAGGTATTCGAAGGTGAGGAGACAGCCCAGGCCTTCGCGTACGCTGACGGCGCTGTTAAAGATTTGGTCGCCTGTACCGATGAAGCGGAGCTTGTGAGATTTATCGTTACTCCATGCGGGCAAGTCGCCTTTGATGCCCTGCGTAGAACAGATGAGATCGATATTAGACAAATCGGCCAGGGTAATGTGTTCCTTTTTGGCTAAGGGATGATCCTTGCGCATGACCAGGCCCCAGCGGTCTGTGCCAGGGAATGCGAGATATTTATATTTTGTAGAGTCCGGTGGTTCGACAATGACGGCAAAGTCCAGTAATCCTTTATCCAAGCGTTCTTCTAATTGCTCGGTATCCCCGTTGGAAACGTGGAAATGGAAGAGAGGGTACGTTTTGCGGAATTCCTTAATGGTCCGTGCCAGGTACTTGATAAGATATGACTCGGCGCAGCCAATCCGGATGTTACCCCCTCTTACGGTATCTAAGGATGCAAATTCATCTGTCGTCTTATCTACCATATTCAAAATATCTTCAGCCCGTTTGTGCAGGAGAGCCCCTGCTTCTGTCAAAGACAGGCCCGATTTGGTTCGCGTAAAGAGCGGACGTTCCAATTCATCTTCCAGTTCTTTCATTTGCTTGGAGAGGGCAGACTGGGATACGTGCAGGTTTTTGGCCGCACGAGTCATGTTGCCTTCTTTGGCAATTTCTACGAAATACCGTAAGACTCTGATTTCCATTGTACTACACCTCCCCTCTGTGTATGCGTATTGCGTATAGTTATCTCATTCTTAGTATAACTCATTTCTATTTTATCTTCAAGTAATTGATACAAATTAATAATATATATTTGATATAAGAGAAAATGTTTTGTGGTATTATATAATAAGAAGACATTAGAAAATAGCAAGGAGGAATAACGTATGACACAGTTTGATCTTTCAACGCATACGGTGCAGCTCAACAGCGGCTACGCCATGCCGACGCATGGTATCGGTGCCTACAATCTTTTGGGAAGTACCTGCATTCAGTCCCTGCACGCCGCCTTAGACCTGGGCGTCCGCCTCATTGATACGGCTAATCTGTACCGTAACGAACGGGAAGTGGGCCAGGCCGTGCGCACGTCGTCTGTGCCAAGAGAAGAGATTTTCGTAGCGACGAAGCTCTATCCGAACCAATATGCAGATCCTGAAGCGGCAATTGCTGAAGCATTAGAAAAATTAGACATAGGCTATATCGACCTTATGCTTTTACATCACCCGGGCAGGGATGACGTGAAAGCATACAAGGCCATGGAACGTGCCGTCACCAAGGGCCACATCCGTTCTTTAGGGATTTCCTGCTTCTACATTCAGGAACTGCAAGACTTCCTGCCACGGGTGGACACCGTCCCGGCTCTTGTCCAAAACGAAATCCATCCGTATTATCAGGACACAGACGTCGTACAGTACATCCAAGGCCTGGGACTTGGCATTACTGTAGAAGGCTGGTATCCGTTAGGCGGCAGAGGCCATCAGGGAGAGCTCCTGAGCGATCCTGTCCTTACGGCCATTGCGGCGGCCCATGGGAAATCCGTTGCCCAGGTCATTTTGCGCTGGCTATTGCAGCGTCACATCGTCGTTATTCCCGGCTCCAGCAACCCGGCCCATATCCTGGCCAATACACAGCTTTACGACTTTTCCCTGACTGACGGGGAAATGGCTCAGATTGCCAAGCTTGACCGGCGGGAAAAACACGATTGGTATTGAGGAGAGGATGTACATGCAGATACTCATTATTAGCGGCAGTCCCAGACGGCAGGGGAATTCGGACCTCTTATGCGATGAATTTGCCCGCGGTGCCCGGGAAAAGGGACACAGCGTAGAAAAAATCAATCTTCAGGAAAAGGAGATCCGCTCTTGTCTCGCCTGTTACGCCTGTTTTCAGACAGGCGCATGTGTGCAGTCTGACGACATGGCAGACGTATTGGCGAAAATCTGCGCGGCGCAGGTATTGGTCCTGGCGTCGCCTACGTATTTCCTCACCATGAGCGGCCAACTGAAGGTCATGATCGACCGCCTGTTGCCCAAATGGCAGGACCTGGGCGGCAAGGACGTGTATATCATCGTCACAGGTCATGACGGCAAAAGCGGTCTCCTCCGTGTAGGCGATGATCTGGCTGCCATTTGGACCAGCCTCGGCGCCCATGTACGCCAGATTATCTACGGCGACCATGTCTGGAAAAAGGGAGAAGTCCTGGGTACACCGGCCATGGAGGAAGCCTACGCAGCAGGGCAGTGTGTCGGTCATACACCGTAGGATGGCAGAAAAAATCTTCTGTAATGCGGTCTTGTCTTTTCAGACAGGGCCGCTTTTTTAGTGAAATTTGTGATATAATAATGATAATAAATAATCGTTATTTATGACGAATGGTATTACCTAAGAAAGCAGGTCCCACTATGGCCGATAGAAAAGAAATACACGAATTTGCTGTAACGTGGCAGGAAAAATTTATAAATGAGGACAGCAGCTTTTGGGAACTCAGCAGTGCCATTTTTAGTGACGCGTGCCTTGCGTTTGGCTTTGCCGACGCCGGGCGCATTGTCGTAGCGCAGGGGCAACCCTTGGCTGCGGTAGACCGGGAGGCTTTGCGTAAGAGCCTGGCTGCCGTAACTGATGTGACACTCATCGGTACAGCCATTTATTCCTTATGGAGTGCCTGGGCTCGTGATGAAAAGACCCTTATGGCCCGGCAAAACCGGGAGTGGCTGGCCTTGGCACTGGAACGGCTGGCTGCCTTGACAACAGAACCTGTATACCGCTTTCAAGGCCGTTTGAGCCGCATGCGCCTCGTTTCCAATACGATGTCCTACGGTCCTATGCCGGAGCCCTTCGAAGAAATTGAGCAGCATGTGACAGTCAATGCCAAGGGCCGGGTCTGGCTGACAGGCTATGCCTTTGGTAACGGACGGGAGTTAAATCAAAAGGTGCGCCGCCAGAACTACACCATTGAAAACGAGGCCCTGCAGATTTTGTTTGAAACGTTGATGGACCATTTTTCCCAGGCTGATCCCTCACAGACGGATACGGTTCTCGATGTGGGCACGTGGGTGCTGGAACTGACCAATACGGCAGGGGAAACGTATATCTTTCAAGGCCCCCTCTGTGTGGATCAGGCTGAAGACCAGCGAAATTTGTCGAACCTTTTACGAGAAGCCCTGCACGACAACACGCTCTTTGCCTTTGATGGCGAATGCGAAGCCGATGAAATCGAACGGATTACACTAGAGTACAACCGCCACTCGAAGATTGACGTATCCCATCAGATAGCGGACGAGCTGGGCGACTACGTCTACTGGGATTATGCCGAACGGCTGATCATCGACCGGGAAAAGGAAAAAATCGAACACGTGCGGCAAATTGCACGGAACTGTAAAGTAACGAGTACCTATGAAATTGAAGGCGGTGTGCCGGCGCTGTTGGATAGCTTCGATGCGTCTTATCTCTTTGCCCACACGCAGGGAAACCCGTCTGATGTCGTGCCTATGCCATATGAACAGAAAGAGTACAGCATTACGATTGTCTACAAGCGTCGTTCGCCTGTCGTGCACAAAGGTTCCTTTGACAAGCTCGGTTTGCCACAGGATTTTCCTGACTTTGCATCGGTCCTACTGGATTTCCTCCAATTCTACAGCCGTCAGGAAATGCTTTCACCATGGACGTATAACCGGCCACGGCGCCGCCAATGTGAATACATCTATTGCAGTGTCGTCTTTAACGAAAATGGCCCGAGCTACTATTACCTGACCGATGACGATACCATCGATATTGGTGAAGAAGTCGTCGTCCCGACGGGACAGGATAATCATGAGGCAGTCGTTACGGTCGTAGATATTGAATATTTTCGCAAGGACAATGCACCGTATCCCTTTCAGAATACGAAGTGGATCTTGCGGCGCTGTCTTGATGACGACCCTGTCCTGCACCCTGACACGTAAAGGTACGTAAGGTACTTTTAAGTACGTACTGGACATTCTGCTATATTTCGTATATTATAGATACGAACGAAAAAGAAGACAAAAAAGGGGGGATATTTGCTATGGAACCATTTGAAGCAAAAAAGTATGAAGTCTTTGATCTTTTTAAAAACCAGTGGGCTCTGGCTACAGCTGGCTCGTTAGAATCCCATGACGGCTGCACCATCGGCTGGGGCAGCTTGGGCACAATTTGGACGCGGCCCGGCAAGAGTGGCGCTATCGTTACGGTCTATCTCCATCCGGCCCGTTATACGACGGAATTTTTAAAACAGAACGGCTCCTTTACGGTCAGCTTTTTCGATCCGTCCTATAAGAAAGCCCTGGGCTATATGGGCTCCCATACAGGGCGCAACGAAGAAAAAGATGTCAACGCCGGCCTTACACCTGTAGCTATGGGCGACAGCGTAGGCTACAAGGAAGCTAACCTGACCTTCCTCTGCCGCAAAATTTATCAGCATCAGTTTACCAAAGAAGATATTGCCCAGGACGTACAGGATTACTATAAGGAAAACCCGAAAGCCTATCCTGTCAACGCGAAAGGCGAATGGGAACCGCACTGGATGTTTATCGGTGAAATCCTCGGTGTAGAAGACAAACGCTAACCCTCTGACCTGTTTCTGACGGGCCTCTTAGGATACAACCTAAGGGGTCCGTTTTTTTGATTTTCTTGTACTGCACATCCCTTCTTGTTATAATTAAGGGAGATTAGAGGAGGTGCCCTATGAACAAAGAAGAAATCTACGCCTGGCTCACAGAGCAGGACGTAACCTACGAAGTGACAGAGCATCAGGCCGTGTTTAATATGGAAGAATTGAAAGCGGTCCCTTTGCCTTATCCCGAATGGGACGCGAAAAATCTCTTCGTCCGCGACGACAAGAAACGCAACTATTATCTCCTCACCGTAAAAGGGGAGAAGAAGGTCGACTTGAAGACTTTCCGCAAGGAAAACGGACTGCGCGCCTTGTCCTTTGCCTCGGCTGACGACCTCCAGGCGTACTTAGGCCTCACGCCGGGTGCCGTCACACCCTTAGGACTTCTTCATGATGCAGACCATGCGGTTCAGTTTTACCTGGACGAAGATTTTCTGGGGCACAAGATCGGCGTCCACCCAAATGACAATACGGCCACGGTCTGGCTGGCGGCAGGTGACCTCGTGCGCCTGTTACAGGATTTTGGCACAGACGTGCATATCGTATCCATAGGAGGAAACCATGCAGATTGAACAATACGTCATGGCCTACGGCATCGAACAGGACCGCATGCGGGCCATTCTGCCGGCCGGCTTTACATCCCTGCGCCCTGTCGTGCGCTTCAACGCCGAAGTCCGCGATGACAGCAAAGGCTACATCGAATTCAATACAGCCGTCGAAAAGGACGGCAAACGGGGCTGGCTGAACATCGGCTACTGGGACAATGTGCCCTTTACGCGGCACGGCAAGACCGTCACCTTCACGACGGATTTCCTAGATCTTTCCTTTACGGCCGTCGGCGTAGCCGGTTCGTGTCCGGCCGAAAAGGATAACGACGGCTGCTTTTTCTTAGGCGAAACACCGGAGCTGCGGCCTGCCGAAACGATTACAGCCAATAAGGAATTTTGCGACTGCTCCTTTGCCTGGCATTTCACAGACCACGATGCCCATGGCGAAAGCATCGGCAAAACTCTGCCGGCTATTCCGGAAGCACCAGCACACACCTACAGCCATGCGCCGTTTACGCCCGCCGAGGCCGCCCACATTCCGTGCCGCCAGGTCCTGGGGACGTACGTCGTGCGCTTTACCAGATAGGAGACGTCATTCCCATGAAACTTACCATGTTAGGGACCGGCAACGCCCTGGTCACGCAATGCTATAATACATGCTTTGTCTTGGAGGATGATGCGAACCACTGCATCCTCGTCGACGGTGGCGGCAACGGCGTCCTGCGCCAGCTCCGCGCTGCCGGCTACGACTGGATGGCTATGCGCGACATCATCGTCACGCACCGCCATATCGATCACCTCTTGGGCATCGTCTGGATGATGCGCATGATCTGCCAGTATATGAAAAGTGGCCAATATACCGGTGAAGCCCGCATTTACGGCCACGACGAAGTCATTGTGCTTCTCCAGGACTTGGCCCAAAAGCTGCTCCAGCCGCAGGAAGTCCATTTTATCGGCGAACGCCTCCACCTCATTACCGTCCACGACGGGGAAACGAAGACCCTGGCCGGCCATGCCGTGACCTTCTTCGATATTCAGTCCACCAAGGCCAAGCAGTACGGCTTTGCCCTGGACCTCACAGCTGGGAAACGCCTCGTCTGCTGCGGCGATGAACCGTACAATCCGTGCGAAGAACGCTATGCCAAAGGCTGCACGTGGCTCTTGCACGAAGCCTTCTGCCTCTACGGCGAGGCTGACATGTTCCATCCCTATGAAAAACACCACTCCACCGTCAAGGACGCCTGTGAGCTGGCAGCCTCCCTCGGCGCGGCCAACGTCATTCTCTACCATACGGAAGACAGCCACCTGCAGGAACGCAAGGCCCTCTATACGGCTGAAGGGAAACAGTATTACACGGGCCACCTCTATGTGCCCGATGATTTAGAAACCATACAGCTTGACTAAGACAGAGCACGTGGCTCTGATCCAATACAAAAGGAGATGATACCATGCCGTTTTCTATTGTGGCAGGAGACATTACAGAATTGTCTGTCGACGCCATTGTCAACGCGGCCAACTCCCAGCTGGCCATGGGCGGCGGCGTATGCGGCGCTATATTCCACAAGGCAGGTCCTTTGGAATTGCAGCATGCCTGTGATTCTATGGCACCAGTACAGACAGGGGATGCCGTCATTACGCCGGGGTTTGCCTTGCCGGCCAAGTACATTATTCACACTGTCGGCCCGGTCTATAGCCCCGGCCAGGCAGCACAATGCGCCCAGCTCCTGCGTTCGGCCTATTTGTCAGCTCTGGATCTGGCTTGGGAAAATAAGTGCCAAAGTATTGCCTTTCCCCTCATTTCCAGCGGCATCTTCGGCTATCCTAAGGCAGAAGCCCTGGACATTGCCGTCACGGCCATCCGGGATTTCCTCAAAGACCATGACGACCTGGACGTGCAGCTCGTCATGTACGACCGTACAGCCTACACCGTACGGGAAGAACTGCTCGAACCGGTCCAGCGCTACGTCGCCGGCTATTATGAAGGAACGGACAAAATCTCTTACGAGGCAGACGTGCTTTATGATCTGATTCCCCCGCACGAAGCAGACGCAGAAGAAATCGCCCAGGCACCTCGGGTATCGTATCGCCGCAAACCGGCAAAGCCCCGCTTAGGCGACTTGGAACATATGATTTCCGACCTCGATGAACCCTTCAACACGACCCTACTGCGCCTCATCGACGCCAAAGGCATGACCGATGCAGAAGTATACAAGCGGGCCAACATCGACAGGCGTCTCTTCTCCAAAATCCGCACGGGCAAGGGCTATTTGCCGAGCAAGCGCACCATCCTGGCTCTGGCCATTGCCTTAGAGCTGAACCTCGATGAAACAGATGACCTCTTGGCCCGGGCAGGCTACACCCTCTCGCGGAGCCAGAAATTCGACGTCATCGTCCAGTATTTTATCTCCACGGGCTACTACGATATTTACGATATCAACAAGGTCCTGTTCTACTACGACCAGCCCCTCCTCGGCGCCAGCTGAGCAATGTCGCTTTGAAGGCGACCACAAGACCTCCCTTTTGGCGTATCCTGTAAGTAACAAGAAACAAGGATACATCAAAAAGGAGGTCTTTTTTATGAAAAAGAATTTGACAGAACTCGTATTTATCCTCGATCGCAGCGGCTCCATGGCAGGTCTGGAATCAGACACCTTAGGTGGCTACAATGGCTTTCTCCAGAAACAAAAAGCCTTAGACGGCGAATGCACGTTGACGACGGTTCTCTTCGATAACGACTACGAAGTGCTCCACGACCGCATCAATCTCCAAGCCGTCGCCCCGCTTACGGACAAAGACTATTACGTTCGCGGCTGCACAGCCCTCCTTGACGCTATGGGTAAAACCATCCGCAAAATCAGCCAGGTCCAGGAAATGACCGCCCCGGATTACCGCGCTGAAAAGGTCCTCTTCGTCATCATCACCGACGGCCTGGAAAACGCCAGCCGCGAATTCACGACGAAACAAGTAAAACACATGATTGAAGCCCAGAAAAAACAAGGCTGGGAATTTATCTTCCTCGGCGCCAACATGGACGCCGTAGAAACAGCCAGCCAATACGGCATCGACGCTGACCGCGCCGTAGATTATCTGGCCGACGAAGCAGGCACAGACCTCAACTTTGAAGTCATGAACGACGTCGTCACGGCTATGCGTTACGCCGATGCCGATGCAGACTACTGCCTCAGCGAAGCCGTAGACAGCAAACTGGACCGCATCCGCCAGGACGCTAAAAAAAGAAGCCGGAAAGTACGGCACACAAGTCATAAGTAAGTGATCACAAAAGGCCAGGCACCGAGTAGCCTGGCCTTTACTAGCAAGTGACTCACGACAATTTGTTTTTAATAGGACAACCGTTTGTCTGCTTCCTTTGCTAAACTATTAAAAAAGCGAAAAGGAGTGCATGTGTATGTTAGTAACAACTATCTGGATCATCAAGGTCATCATCATCGTGGCCGTCATTTCCTTTATTGCCGTTTTTGCTTTGCATATTCAATCACCGGCATTCGTCATGATTACTCTCTTCTTTGCAAGCATGTTGGGCGCAATCGTCAATTGCCTGACCATCGCCGTTCGCTATCCACTGGTCACCATTCCCTATGTCATCGCCAATATCTTTGCCTACCCAAGCAACCTGGGCTTTGTCATCTGCCTCGTCGTCTACGTGCTGGTCCTCAAAAACGTTGTCACCCGCGACTACCACCGCGACATCATTGCCTGCTTAGAAGAAGCGGTCCGGGAAGACATCGAAATCATCGGTGACGGCAGCCTGGTCAAAACGTATCTGGAAGCCCGCGCAGCCATGCACTCTTTCATGACCATCGACCGGATTATCTGCAACTCCTGGGACTGCGCTAGAGAAGAAAAACAATTTGTCGCCAGAGAATATGCTAAAGGCAACTTGGAAAAACGGATTGTCGATGGTAAGGTGTGCTACTGCCGTCCCCTCGCAAAGAAACAATTGAAATATTGGGGGCAGATATAGAAGATTGGCAAGGTCGGTGAAAGGCACCTGCATCATGAGAAATGCTTTTTAGATACAGAATCAACTAAAAAATCTAAGGTGTGGCAGAAGTCAGACGTTTGCCAACAAAGGAGGAAAAGATGGAATACGATACAACAGATGTAGAAACGAAAGAAGGCAAGCCTGCGTTAAAAGACGGCCATGGTCCCGCATTTAAACGCACGTACAAGGCGTTACTTAGCTTCTTCCACGAAGATGTGGACTTTTACAAGAAAAAAAGGCAACACATCATCAAGGTGATGCAAGCGTCCCTGAAAGAAATACGGATGAATCTTGGCATAAGCGAAGCCGATTTTACCAATTTCGCAGGCATAGCCAGGGAAACCCTGGCTGATTGGGAAGAGGGCCGTACGGAAATGAGTGATTCACAATATATTGCCGTGTGTGGCCTTTTTGATCAAGCCGTAAAAGAAGCAGACTATGGGCTGGAGCGCTTGAAAAAGGAAATCTTGCCCATCTTATGTAGTCATGACAGCAATCAGCCGGCCTGGTTTTCGTACCTGGAAGATCAGTCGTTTCTTACGGACTGGTTTCTTTGTTTCCCCAATGACCGGAATTTGGTCACGAAGGTACTCTGCGATTGGGGCAGCGAAGCTCTTTACAAAGCCTATGTGACAGATCGTTACCAGGCATTCATCAGCACTTTAAAGGAAGAAAATATTAAATCCTTATTGGGATATAATCACAATGATGCAGCTGAAACAAAAAAGTTTATCCTGGAAAACCTGGGGCTTTATCCGGACAATCTCACGATAAAGAATCAGTATGATCGGGCAGTCACTAAAGGGCATTTAATTTTTTTAGATGAGGCCGTCCTGTCTAAGCCATACCTGTTTATGAGCGCCTATGACGAAGCATCCGGAGCGATGGAAAAATCCCCCATCCTAAAGGCCATGGAAGACCGGAAAAATAAGTTTATCGTGCCGGACATTGTCCTGAACCAGCTAGCCCGGCCTCTTGCTTCCCGCAGCGCAGGAGAAATGTACAAGCGCTTGGAAAAAATAAAAGAAACGGGCAAAGAAAACGAACCGGCCCTTTGGCATGCCGTAGTCAATATGCAGAACCTGCAAAATGACCTGGCCTGCCATACGTTGAAGTATGCACAAGACATACTAAGCGAACCTTCCAAGCGCGCGTTCCATGCTATGCGTGAAAAGGCAAAAGAAAAGCAAGGGGATTTCCTTGAAACGTTCGGCGCAGCATTCGACTCCTTTTTCACTGAGGAAAATAAAGACATGGCCCAGCGTGAGGAAGAGCTCCTTGAATCCGTTGATAACATAAGCAGCGAATACGAGCAGCAAGAAATCCCGATTGCGTTTGCAGCTGTACTAGTCCGAAATAGAATAGAAGAAAGAAGCATGGCCCATTCTCTTGTTCCTGGCAAGGCTGGCGACAGAAGGATTAACCTTGCGGATATAGAGGCAGAAAGGGCGGCAAGTGCGGCAAGAACATTTGCGGATCCCATAGGCATCTTTGACCTGGAACAGGACCTTTTGCATAGAACACCTGAAGCATCCGTAACGGATGTATGCAAGGAGCTTTTTACGAGATTCAGACAAAGAAGCCGTATCGCATTCGTCACAACCGATGAAGCACGGGCAAAAGAAATCTTTGCCTTAAATGAGCAAGAAGGCTTTCCTATCATGGTATATATGTACAAGGAAACGTGGCGCAAAGAACCTGATGACACGGGAAATCATTGGGAAAAAGATGTAAGATTAGAAGGATGGGTTCCCTTTCACGAAGCAGACCTGAAATAGGAGAAAAGCCTGACGGTCGTACCAGCACACAGAAAATGTGCGGGCACGGCCGTTTTTCTCACTACTTATTTGTAACGATACAATATGATATAATGAAAGGGACAAAACGCGTAGTAGCCTGTCATACCGGCAACAGTGGATCTGGCTGACACAGGTGACCCGGATCAAAAAGGACGGATCGATGATGAAATTTTTATGGTTTGGAAAGACAGAGAAAAAGATAGAGCCTTCCCCTTTAGAAGACCTGCAAAGCCGGCTCCAAGCGACGACCAATGAGATGAATGACCTCATTGATGTATTACGCGATATCCTGCTGTTGCGGAACGACTGGAAACGGTTTATCGTCTATAATCTCCTGGCGGGAATCATTAGAGGCGTCGGCGCAGCCCTCGGCTCCACGCTGATATTCGCCATTATTCTCTATATCGTTACCCAGGTCATCGACCTCGACCTGCCGCTCATCAGCGAATGGCTTTCTGACCTTATCACGATGGTAGAACAAAAACGTGGCATCGTCCGATAACATAAAGGCCAACAGCCTGAACTGCACACCAGGTATGTGTAGCTCAGGCTGCTTTTTTCGTTGCCGGAAACGATGCGGCATATAGGAAAATGCGATGGGATGCGGACGCTACTGTATGCTACAATACAATCAACAGGTGAAAAGAGCGTAGCAGCAACCGTAGCATAAAATTAGCTGGCATAACTGACAGAGCATGAAAGGGACGGATGTATATGATCCACATCAAGGAGTACTTTGAAGCACGTGAGCAAGGAAATATTGCCAAGGTTCACATTGTTTCCAAACCGATTATCCCGCTGCGGATGTTGCAGCTAGAGACTGTTGCCGAATATTATGTTAGAGAACCAGAATACCTATATATCCAAGACAAAGACGAACTCATGTGTGAAGTAATTTTTCAGTGCGTTTTGTATTATCCAAACTGCGCAGAAATAGCATGGAGTGTCTATGCTGATGACAGAGAAGGAAAAAATATCGAACAGGTGATTATCCGTCATTCTGTATGGAATAAAGAAAAGGAGATACAAAAAATCAAGGGAAATTCTCACGAAAACCGTGAAAAAATAGCCATGCTTCCGGATATTAGCACCTATACGCACCGTTGCAACGTAAAGGAAGCAAGCTGCGTTGTTGCCAGCCTGGCAAAGCTCGATGCCTGTTTTTCTAATGGTATTGCCTTAACTGACAACACCGCTGAAATTGAAGCATGGAGTGATGTAGAGCTGCAACGCCGCTTAAGCTGGGGAACTGTCCGTTCTGTTTGGAATCAACGCAAACGCTGGGAGGGGATGGCGCAGCTAAAAATATTTTTGGCTGCCTTAGAAGAGCTGGTAGACCGTTCAAGCTTTGTCACAGCCGATTCGATTGAATTAGATTTTATGTTTCCTATGGCCGCTTATGTAAAACACACATTTCCCTACGCAGAAAACCTAGAAAAAGAATAGCCATTCTGAATGGTCATACAGCACCTATCAATTGCAGGTGACACAGGGAAATAGGTGATTTTTGTTCCCTTGGCGCTGGTACAAAAAATCAGTTAATACAAAAGACCCGGACTGCACAGCTCTCCTGTGTGGCCCGGGCCGTTTTTTAGTCTAAATTTTATTTACATAGTTTTCCGATAGGTAATGGCTCTCCCCACGCCATAGCGTTCGATTTCACCTGTCCGTACGAGCTCGCGCAGGGCGCCTTCTACGGTGCTGAGGCTGAGGGCGGGGCACATTTCCATAATGTCCCGCTTTTTGAAATCGCCTTGGCGCTGGGCGACGGCGCTGCGGATCGTTTCGATGGCCGGAAGTTTTTCGCCCATAGTGGCGCAGCGGGCGTTGAGGTCTTCGTAGGCGGAAAGGAGCGTATGGAGCATGTATTTTACATAAGGCGTCGTGTCATTCGTGCCTTCGTGCCAGCCTTGCTGGGCCTGGCGCAGGGCCGCGTCGTGTTCTGCCTGCGTTTGCCGGAGCTTTTCCTCCAGAGAAATGTATTTGCCTACACAGAAGTCCTGATCCCAGAGCAGACGGGAAAGCAAGAGACGGCTTACGCGGCCGTTGCCATCATCAAAGGGATGGATGGAAAGAAAATCGCAGAGAAAGGCACTGATGGCGACGAGCGGATTGACCTGGCCGTGTACTGCCGTGTAGGCTGCGCACAAATCATCTAATGCTTTTGGCGTTTCGTAAGGCGTAACGGGGAGGAAAATCTCTGCGCCTGCCGTATCTGTAATGGCATGCAGCCCCGTTTTCGTCAGTCCGGCGACGGGATTGTGCGTGTAGCTATAGAGAGCCTTATGGAGGTTTACTATGTATTTTTTAGAAATACGCCAGCCAGGCAGGTCCTGCGTCATCAGCGGGATAACGGCGTAGTAGCCCATCAATTCCCGTTCATCCAGATTGCGTGGCTCTATTTGTCCGGTAACCAAATGGAGAACCCGGCTGTTTGACGTCGTCAGCCCTGCCAGAGACTCTGACGCTACGGTGCTTTGTAAACGTGCCGGTGGTACGAGCTTTTCCAAGGCATCGCCATGGTGCTGGACATAGAGCTCAGTCTTGCCTGCTTCCTTATAAATAGCGGCCACATAGGCCAACACCTCGTTATCCCAGGTTTGAGAAATGAGGCTGGTATCGGTTATCGTATGCATCCGTGATCACTCCTTATGCCTTAAAAGATACCATAAATTAAGGGAGAAAACAAGGGACAGATTATTTATAATAATAAAATCCTGGCCGTTTCGCGCGCCTCTGGCTCTCAGAAACAATCCGTCTGCCCGGACAGCCCTTTGTCTGTCTGCCTTGTTATACTATAAAGGATGAGCTGCAGGGCCTGTCTGAACGTGATATGTTGTTGCTAAGTGCAAGACAATACGCTATAGTTAGTAATATAGATGGGATTTGTCGTGGAAAAGGATGGTGCAGTAAAAGAGATGGGAATTGGCAGACGCGTAGAGGAAAATGAAGCAACGAAAGGAGCTGTAAAGCCTGCAAAAGAGGGGATCGTCTTTGTACCGGAAACGCCGAAGTATACTATGGACGATCTGATTCTGCCTGCGCGTGTGCGCGAGCAGATCCTCGATATTGCCGCTTATGCCGCCAATAGCAAGCATGTCTTTGAAGACTGGGGCCTGGCCAAGACCCATCCCTATTCAAAGCGCTTGGGCATCAACCTCTACGGTCCGTCGGGGACGGGCAAGACCATGGCGGCCCATGCCATTGCCAGCTACCTCCGGCGGCCTATTCTGATCGTGAACTACGCCGACATCGAGTCGAAATACGTGGGCGAAACGCCTAAAAACATTCGCAAGGCTTTTACTGCTGCCAAGGAAACGGGGAGCATCCTCTTCTTTGACGAAGCCGATGCCATTCTCAGCCGGCGTGTGACGGACATGACCAGCGCCACCGATGTAAGCGTCAACCAGACGCGCTCGGTTTTGCTCATGCTCCTCAATGAGTACGAGGACTTTATTCTCTTTGCGACCAATTTCATCGAAAATTTTGATCCGGCCTTTATGCGCCGCATTTCTCTGCACATCAAATTTGAACTGCCTGACTACGACTGCCGCTTCCGCCTCTGGCAGCGCTATATTCCCAAAGAAATGCCTAACGACCTGGACTGCGCGTATTTGGCCGGCCAATACGCAGCGCTTACCGGCAGTGATATTGCCAACGCCGTCCTCCTGGCGGCCTTCAAGGCAGCCAGGCACGGTGACAGCCTGGTTTCCCAGGCCTACGTAGAGGAAATGCTCGGCCATATCCGGGACGGTAAGGCAGCCAACGCGGGACAGGCCGTGACGACAGAAAAACGCGTCGTCTCAGAAGCGTATGTACGGCAGCAAATGCAGCCAGAAGATAAGCAAACTCATTAGAAAGGAAGTGTACGTTCTATGATTCCTGCATTAGTAGGTCTCGGTATTTTAATCGGCAGTGTTCTCGTCGTAGCCAACTGGAAGGGCATCCTCGATTGGCTGACAGATTTCATCCCCAAGCTCAAGAGCGCCTGGGCCAAGGTCAAGCCCAACGTGCCCTATGCAGCCGTCATCGTCGGCGACCTCATCGTCGAAGGGGTCAGCCGCATGGCGGGTATCATGCACCGCATGTACTATAAGGAAGACGGCAAATGGATCGAAGAAACGACGACCCGCAAGGTAGACGCCAGCGAAGTGCCGGCCCATATCCGTTGTAAATTTGAAAACCAGGAAGCCGATATTACGAAGGACATGGAAGATACATTGCAATTGACCGTCTGAGGCCAGAAAGGAGATTGCCATGAGCGAAGAAAAGATGATTGACCGCTTCAGCCGTTTTATTGAAGAGTTGACGGCACCGTTTTTTGAAAAATCCCTGGACCAGATTGCCCGGGCGTGCGAGGAAAAGATTGACCAGATCATTATCAAGGAAGAACTGGAACAAGGCTATACCTACGCCGGTGGCGAATTTGCCATTTCCGGATACGATAAAGGCCATTTCTATTTGACGCTGGACCTCTTCTTTAAGGATCAGGAAGACCAGTGGGTCGCCGTTAAGGCCCAAAGCACGCCGCGGGAACGGGGTGTCCTCCGGCCTGATGCGGCCGCTGAGCTGGAGCAGAAGGGCCGTGTCATTTACGCTATAGATGAACCGCAATTCAATAAGGACGGGAGCATCCATGTTTCCATGTAAGCGGTGTGGCGTCTGGGGTTTGCAGCAGACAGAAGAATTGTTTAGGGAAGGGAAGTGAGCCGTTTATGTCGTACATCCTCTTTATCATCGTCGCCATTATCGCCTTGCTCGTCCTGTTCCTGGCCCTTTCCATCGCTGGTACGCTGGTCATGGTCGTCTTGGGCACAGCCCTTTTGATCGTACAAATCGTCTACAATTTCCTGCTCATCCTTTTGCGGCATGCCATGCTGATCGTTGGCTTTGGCGCCCTCTTTTACGCCGCCATGCCCAACCGCGCTGCCATGGCCGGCGTCGTCGTCTTTGCCGTCGTCCTGCTTAGCTGGACCGTACGGAATGATGCCAAGAAAGCAGTCATCCGGCATCTGCAAGAGGACATTCAAAAGACCGGCGTCATCCCTGCTGACGATGACAGTCTGTTCGCCTTCGTCAAGCGGGACGGCTTTCGCAAAATTGATATCTGGGCCTTGAGACACTGGGGGCCTGGCGATATAAAAGCCTACCTTATTGACGAATGTACTGCGAGCCGCCTCAAAATCACCGGCGCCGACAGAGAGTACTACTTCGTCAGCCCCCAGACCATCCGGGAGCAATGGCCTGCTCTAAAAGAAAAAGACGCTATCCCGCAAAACTGGTTCCATCCGGACATGAGCAGCAAAGGATTTGCCAGCATCATCGTGGCCATCGAAGAAGCGTGTCCCGACGTGACGCTGGAAGACAGCTTCCAAGGCGTCAGCAACCCCTTGGAACCGGCCTTTCTCCTGCGCAAGGATCTCGTCCCAGCTCATACCTGCGAGAGCTGCCAAAAAATCTTCCTAAAACTGGAAACGCTGAAAGAGCACCACTATTGCCACACGTGCCGTCAATGGCTGGAAGACCACACGTGCGACCTGTGCGGCAAGCTTTTTACTAACGAGTTGAATCATCACGGCAGCCGTACGTTCTGTAATCTGTGCCTGGCCATTATCAAAGACGCAGAAGAAAAACAAACGACCGTACGCCGCGTCGTAGACGAAGAAGACGTGCCATTAGCTGTACGCAGACGATTGGAATGATACATCCCTAATACCTACCTATACTTGGAGGAGGCATATATGTTATAGGAAGAAATGCTACACCATACACAAGGTTCATAACACAAAGGCTTGAAAAAAGCTGGAACTATAGATATACTATACGTAGTGGTGTGCCAGAAAACGCCAAAACAGCGCCGGCCCGCATAAACACTGGCTTCGTGAGCGCTTTCTTAACAAATTAAAGTGCTGTCATGACAGCACTTTCCATCAGCGCCGATAATGGCCTTTTGAACCGCATGAGAATGCGGGTTCCAGGAGATAGGGTTTCTAAACATCATCCCCGCGAGGGGACGGAAACGGCAACTTTTTTACCTTCTAAAGCCTTATACATTTCTGTGTTTCTAAACATCATCCCCGCGAGGGGACGGAAACTTCTGGCATGACGGGTATTCCTTCCTGTGTTTCTTCGATAAGTCGTTTCTAAACATCATCCCCGCGAGGGGACGGAAACTCAAGAGATGTACATAACTGAGTCTTACGTTTTCTACTACGAGTTTCTAAACATCATCCCCGCGAGGGGACGGAAACTTTACCCTTGCTGTCAAGTACATATTCACCACTTTTTTTATCTTGTTTCTAAACATCATCCCCGCGAGGGGACGGAAACGTATTATAATGGCAGACGTAACACAACTCGCTCCCGATGTGTTTCTAAACATCATCCCCGCGAGGGGACGGAAACTAGAGCCGCATTTGGCTATTGCCGATAGCAGATACCGTTGTTTCTAAACATCATCCCCGCGAGGGGACGGAAACGTACTGTAGGTCCGGCCACTATCGCGCGAGACAAAGACGTCAGTTTCTAAACATCATCCCCGCGAGGGGACGGAAACTTGAGGTTCAGCGTTACCTTGTTTCGTTCGTCAATAATAAGCGTTTCTAAACATCATCCCCGCGAGGGGACGGAAACTCATCCATGCCCATGTATTCGCCCATGCTCTTTTTGTAGTGTTTCTAAACATCATCCCCGCGAGGGGACGGAAACGCCTCGCTGTACATTTGATGCAATTTTGTCATGCTGTCTCGTTTCTAAACATCATCCCCGCGAGGGGACGGAAACGACCGTGCCACCGGTGAGCGGTTCGCCGTCTTTGATTTTGCGAAGTTTCTAAACATCATCCCCGCGAGGGGACGGAAACCAATTCCATATATAAGTATTGCTTATAGCAGTAACTTGCTAAGTGTTTCTAAACATCATCCCCGCGAGGGGACGGAAACAGTTCGGCTGGGTGGTAACTATTCATGAAATGAAACACTAATTGTTTCTAAACATTATCCCCGCGAGGGGACGGAAACTTATTGTTGTAGAGGTCCCAGATGCATCCGGGTTCATATCCCGGTTTCTAAAACTTATCCTCGCAAGGGGACGGAAACCCTTATGCAAGGCACGGAGGAAAGAGCGGTATTTGTTATCGCCGATTCTAAACTTAGCCCCGCAAGGGGACGGAAACATATTATCCCAATTCACTGTATTTGCCTGGTCCTCCCGCATGTTTCTAAAACTTATCCTCGCAAGGGGACGGAAACATGTTGTTGTCTAAGTAACGATAAGGGTTTTCTC
Source organism: Megasphaera hominis (assembly GCF_014269395.1). GTDB lineage: Bacteria > Bacillota > Negativicutes > Veillonellales > Megasphaeraceae > Megasphaera > Megasphaera hominis. The sequence continues at coordinate 2,497 of NZ_JACOGK010000040.1, read as the reverse complement.
TTTCCATCGTTTCTAAACATTAGCCCCGCAAGGGGACGGAGACTAACTTTTTTCTTTTGCTATTTCGGCTTCAAATATATTTTATGTTTCTAAACATTGTCCTCCTTCATGCGGCCTTTTTTGCGGCCGCATGAACCGCAATACCCGCACAGGGGTATTGCGCCCCTTAAGGGGACGGAAAATCGAAAGCATAGTACGTACGACAAAAATGCTCCTTCTTCCAGGAGCGTTTTCGTTTAAATGACGATGAAATTTTTTCTGGGACAGGCATCTGTCTCTTTTCTTTGTTACAATAGAAATAAATAATAGTAAAATGATATAATTGAGCCTGACTAGTATTTTTAACGTCAAAAAAGCAGGAATCCAGCTTTGCATCAAGAATTGTTACAGTATAGAAAAATATAAGACCTTATTATAGTTAGGAGGAGTTATATGACACAAGGTGATCAACGTGTATTAGCCAAGGCAGCACTGTTGCATGATATAGGGAAATTAGTGTATCGTGCCAATCAGTTGTCAGGAACTCATTCCCAGAGGGGCGCGGAGTTTTTGAAGCCTTTTCTTGGTGATACGGACTCAGGCCGGGAATTGCTGCGGTGTGTCCGCTATCATCACGGACGGGAATTGGACAAAGCTAAGTTAGAAAAGGATGATTTGGCGTATATTGTCTATGAAGCGGATAATATCGCATCTGGTGTGGATCGACGAACTCTGGAGGAAGGTGGCGAAGGGACATTTGACAAGGAAATGCCTCTTTATTCTGTGTTTTCTGCGTTCGGAGGCAGTGCTCAGGCGCCATTCGGTAAGTACCATTTGCGTGGACTTAATGAAGAAGATCGATTCAATTATCCCTTGCAGGAATCTATTAAGGCTTCAAGTGATACTTATGCCCGATTAGTGCAGATACTGAAGGAGAATTTTCAACGGAAGCCATTGCCGCTTATGTCTTGTAATGAAGTACTGCGGATTTACGAGGATGTCACGTCGTTTGTCCCGTCTAGTACAAATACAGGAGAACTGGCAGATATTTCCTTATATATGCATTCCAAGGTTACAGCAGCTGTAGCAACCTGTATGGCTGCATATTTTGCGGACCAAGGACGAGCGGATTACAAGTCAGCCTGCTTTGATAAAAACAAGGAGTTCCGCCAAGAAGAGGCCTTTCTCCTCGTCTCAGGTGACCTGTCAGGAATTCAGGATTTCATCTATACCATTCCAACGAAGGGGGCCTTGAAATCCTTGCGGGGCCGGTCGTTCTATTTGGAAATTCTCATGGAAAATATCATTGACGGACTCTTGCAGGATGCAGGCCTTTCAAGAATCAATCTCTTATATAGTGGTGGTGGCCATTTTTATGCGCTTTTACCCAACACAGAAGCAGCCCGTGCCAGTGTCGCCAAGCAACAACAGGCTGTCAATGCCTGGCTCTTGTCACACGTCGGTACACGTATCTATTTAGCAGCCGGTATGGCTCCGTGTACGGCAGCAGAGCTCTTGCAATCAGATAGTCAAGGAAGTGTTTTTGCCCGGGCCAGCCAATCTGTAGGAAAGGACAAGATTCAACGGTACGACGCAGAAATGTTGAGCGCCTTATTCGATGAACGAAGTGGTATAAATGCAGTTCATGACGCTACGCGGGAATGCGCTATTTGTCATACGTCGACGGCAGACCTCGAACCTTATGGTGATAGTGATATGGATCAAGAAGCGTGCCCTATGTGCGCCGGGCTCTATCGCTTGGGCCATATGCTCGTCTCTTATGTCGATACATGTTTTGTCATTGCCAAGAAAACTCACTACAAAGAGCCATCGGGCATGCCCATCTACAATTGGGGCGACAAGGCGTCGGTCTATGTCGTGCCAGTGAAAGAATTGACGGCCTTTGCAAAAGACCATGATATTCTTCGCCTGTACGGGAAAAATAAAGCTGTGACGGGAGAACTCGTTAATCAGCGGTTGTGGGTAGCCGATTATGTATGCCGCGATGAACAACGGCAGGTCATGGATTTTTCTCAGCTCGCAGACCTCAGCGCCGACGCGGAAGGCAAGGGCATCCATCGACTGGCTGTCCTACGGGCAGATGTGGATAATCTGGGTGCAGCCTTTATCAGTGGCTTTATCAGTGATGAAGAGAAAAATCGTAGCCATTATGCCACACTTTCCCGCTACTCCGATTTGTCCCGGGCCTTATCTCTCTTCTTTAAGACAGCCGTCAATAAGCTTGCCAAAGGGGAACTGAGAGGCCAGGGAACCTATCTTCAGCAGCCTTTTTCCATTTGGCAGGAAAAAGAAGCCCAGCCCCGGGCCGCTGAACCGCTCCCCGTCAAGTAGACAGAGCAAAAAATAAAACATGTACTTATTACTGCCACCGATATCCGGTGGCAGTTTTTATGCTGCCACGTAATAGTTATTGTGCTTTTCCATCGGGGTTACTACACCCAGTTTTCTCTGTAAACGCTTAGTATTGTAATAGCCAATGTAATCCTCAATCATTGCA
>NZ_JACOGK010000039.1 GCF_014269395.1 Megasphaera hominis | reverse complement strand
AAAGTCTTACCTCAGGCAGTGTCCAACTTATTAAAAAGTACTGTTCAACTTTGCGTCAAATTATATTTCTGATTCTAATTTTTTAGATTTTAGTGTCCAAGTTTTGTTGACCAGTGCAAATGCTTTGCCTATTAAGCTGTTACCCTTAGGGTGGCAGTGGATGAATACTCTTGCCAATGAGTGGGGGTGTTATTGGGTTATGGCTTCTGGTTCTTTAGTGCGGTTCTGGGAACACGATGTGTTCCCAGGAATAGAGCTGGAAAAACCAGATATTCAGACCTTGGTAGATCTGTCACTGCGTACCAAACTTATGAAATATGAACAGAATCGAATCAGATTTTGTTGGAACGACACACCGTTGCGCTGTGAAGAACTTATCCAATGGACGCAGAAAGCGCCAGGACCTCGATTACTCATTATGAATACAGTACAAACGGCTGCCGTAGTAGCGAATGAGATTTGTCAAAAATACGGTAGAGATAAAGTAGAACATGTATCAACAGCTTTGACCCCGATAGACCGTAGTACTACAATAAAGCGCATCAAAAAACGATTGCAAAATAAAAACGACACAGATTGGACGCTTGTTGCAACGTCCTGTGTAGAGGCCGGCGTAGACCTTTCTTTTCGTACGGGGTATCGGGAATTATCATCTTTGCTTTCTTTACTACAATCGGCAGGCCGGGTTAATCGTCATGGATTATATTCAAATGCGGAAATGTGGAGTTTTTCTATGATGGATGACTCACGGCTGACGAGAAATGAATCCTTGCGTGATGCCAGTAGCGTTTTGAAAAACTACTTCAGGGAAGGACGTCTGATTACGGCAGAATTGAGTACGCAAGGGATAAAAGATGAACTTTCCCATGGTTTTGGCATAAAAGAAATAAAAGACCTGTTACAGGCAGAGTCTAATCAAGCGTATGAGGAGGTGGAACAGAAATTTAAAGTCATAGAATCGGATACAATACCTGCCATTGTAGATGAAAGACTTGCTTTTGAAATCTTGCAGGGAAGAGGCAATTGGCGAGAAATACAAAAAAAATCTGTATCAATCCGTCTTACAAAAATAAAACCTTGGAACTTGCGAGAACTTGCAAAAGGTGTCTATCAATGGACAAGACACTATGATCCATTTTTAGGATATATGGATGGCGTTATTAATCAGAAATAACGATTTATCGGAATTAGGCAGAAGACCTCTATCCTCTATAGGTGGGGGATGAATGCCGCTTTTGAATAAGATAACAATTGTAAGATTAAAACATAATATGATATAATAGAACATATAGACGGTATGCATGTAAAGCCTCTTTTTGGGATAGAGATGATATTCCCGTATATGGCGCAGACGATACCATACCGCATTTCTTTAGCGGCAGACGTGTAGAACGCGGACTATACAGCACTGCTCATGGAAGGTGTTTCAATGCCGATGTAAATGGCGCATTGAACATCCTGCGTAAAAGTAATGTTGTGAGCCTGGAGGCTCTATACACTAGGGGCGACGCGGACACGCCCGTAAGAATAAGGATTGCCTGAGATATCAGGTAGAAACGTAAATACCAACCTTCTTAAATGGATGTGAGATTACATCCTAGAAGCTCCCAATTCAAATGCAGTAGCATTAAGTGGGGGGAGTTCACGTTTGCTTTGAAAAGATTCCCGACAACGCGAAGTGTAATCAAACATAAAATGTATGGCCGCTTCGCGATGCGTCCAGAATCAGGTTTTTAGCATGTTAAGCCTCAAGGATGAGAACAAAAATAAGTTCGGTAAGAACCGGTTCGCGCTACATAGGCTGCGAGCTGAGCAAATATGTGTATTCTTTTTGAGGGTGTCACATCCTTCACGGATGTGTGGATTGAAATTCGTAGCCCGTAATTCGCTCTGTAAGCTCTTTTTTGTCACATCCTTCACGGATGTGTGGATTGAAATATAATTATCGCTCCTTTTTGTTTTTTGTATTTGGGTCACATCCTTCACGGATGTGTGGATTGAAATAAACAAGCCGCTGATGCTGGCTGCCTTAGAGGCCAGTCACATCCTTCACGGATGTGTGGATTGAAATATAGTCGCCTTTGTAGCCAGGCAGGATGATTTTGGTCACATCCTTCACGGATGTGTGGATTGAAATTATTTGCAGTATGTCTTCATCCTCGCCTACACGGCGTCACATCCTTCACGGATGTGTGGATTGAAATTCTCCTTGATGTTGGTTCACACGCTACACCTGAGTCACATCCTTCACGGATGTGTGGATTGAAATTTTATTTTCTAGGCCACTCTTTTCCCTGTAAATGGGTCACATCCTTCACGGATGTGTGGATTGAAATCGCTGTCTCTTTGCTACGACGTACTTGTGGCTTTCGTCACATCCTTCACGGATGTGTGGATTGAAATCAGCGCAACAGACAATAGCAGGTTATCTGGCATTGTCACATCCTTCACGGATGTGTGGATTGAAATGTCCCTGGAATCATCTCCGGTAATTTTACATCTGGTCACATCCTTCACGGATGTGTGGATTGAAATTCTGTAGACTAGCAGATAATAGTGTAGTCCGGGCTGTCACATTCTTCACGGATGTGTGGATTGAAATAACGGCTGTGATGATTGCCAGGTCAAATGCCCTTCGGTCACATCCTTCACGGATGTGTGGATTGAAATTCACCTTGCATGACGACATTGTAGACGCAAGTGCCGTCACATCCTTCACGGATGTGTGGATTGAAATTTATTAACTGGCACAGGCCGCACGCCGGCAGCTGTGTCACATCCTTCACGGATGTGTGGATTGAAATATCATGGTGTTTAAGATGGTGTTGGCTACACCCGTGTCACATCCTTCACGGATGTGTGGATTGAAATCTGATCAGGCAGTCAACGATGAACTCATCTATTGGTCACATCCTTCACGGATGTGTGGATTGAAATTCCCCGATACCCGTTGTCCACGATACCGACCGAGTGTCACATCCTTCACGGATGTGTGGATTGAAATGGTACTCGGATCGCTGGCAAACCAACTGCTTACCGTCACATCCTTTACGGATGTGTGGATTGAAATAAGGATCCCTTGGATGTACGGGGCAAAATCATCAAGTCACATCCTTCACGGGTGTGTGGATTGAAATAGCAACAAAAAAAGCGCAGCTTAAGGCCCACAAATGGCTTAAGACTGCGCTTTTTGATTTGGCGGAGCGGGTGGGATTCGAACCCACGAGACCTTTCGGCCTAACTGATTTCGAGTCAGCCCCGTTATGACCACTTCGATACCGCTCCATAGGATACTCAGATATTCTATCATGAATTGTAGCTTATGTCAAATTTTTCCTAGCCCGGTTTCAGCGATTGCATATTGTCATTTTGGGTCTTTTTAGGCTACAATGTGTATATTAGATATATATAAGTCAAGAGTAGAGAGAAAAGATATTCCTTTTTGTGCGAAAGAGAGTGATTTTGATGACACATATTGATTCTAAAAAAGAGTTGTGCCGTATTGGCCGGCGGATGATGGAGAGCGGCTTGGTGGTGGCTTGTGATGGGAATTTGAGTTATCGTCGTGATGACGGGGCTATCGTGATTACGCCGTCCGGTGTGCCTAAGGGCGAGCTCGTGCCGCAGGATTTGCTCCGTATGGATTTGGAGGGCCATGTTCTCAAGGGTGAGGGGAAGGCTTCGTCGGAAACGAGTCTTCATTTGGAAATTTACAAGGCCCGGCCTGATGTGAAGGCTATCGTTCATTGTCATCCTGTGACGGCGACGGCTGTGTCTGTAGCGGGCCAGTCGTTTCCCAGTAATGTTGTTACGGAGGGACGGGATTTCCTCGGTCCCGTGACGACTGTGCCTTTTGCAGAACCGGGATCTCTCGATTTGGCCGTAAAGTGTGCCCAGGCCTTGAAGCAGGTAAATGTCATTCTCATGGCGTCCCATGGTGCCTGCGCTGTAGGTGATTCCCTGGCCCAGGCTTTTTACCGTATGGAAACGCTCGAATCGGTCGCCAAGATTTACCGCAACGCCATGGTGCTCAATGCGTCGTACAAGATTATCAAAGAGGAAAGCCAGCTCCAAAACCTGGCTTCTGTCTTTACTCTATAAGCCGATGGAAATCGATGAAACGCAGGTTCTCCAGGCCTTTGCCGCCTATGTGGGCACCTTTGATACAGCTGATGCGGCTGTGCGCCTCAAATATGGCCATTCGTTGCGCGTGAGCGTGCTCTGCCGGCGTATTTCCCGGTCCCTGGGCCTGCCGCCAGAGGATCAGAACCTGGCCTGGTGCCTCGGCGTCCTCCACGATGTGGGCCGTTTTGAGCAGCTGCGCCAGTACGATACGTTTATTGATTACCGCTCTATGGATCACGCCCGGTACGGCGTGCACTATCTCTTTGAAGAAGGGCATATCCGGGATTTCATGACATCTTCTGACGAGGATGACCTCCTCAGCGTTGCCATTGGCCAGCACAACGTGTATCGTCTGCGGCCAGACCTGACGGCGCGGCAACGCCTCTTTTGCCAGATCCTGCGGGATGCTGATAAAATCGATATTTTCCGCGTCTATGCTGAGCACGTAAAGGATATTAACACGTTTAACGATGACGAACGGAATGCGCCGGCCCAGCAGGTCCTTTCGCCGGCCGTCCTGGCAGAAGCGCGCCAGGAGCGGACCATTCCGACAGCGTACAAAAAGACCTTCATGGATTTTTACGTGGGCATGCTCTGCCTCTACTTTGAGCTGGTGTATCCTGTGAGCCGGCAAATCGCTGACGCCCAGGGCTATTACGGACGGCTCTTGGCGGCTCATTCAGATAATCCGGAGACCGAGGCCTTTCTCGCTGAGATGCGGGCTGGTGTAGAGACCTATCGCAGGCGCAGAGTCTGACCTAAGAGCTGGGCAGCCAGGAGCTTCTTTACGCGTCCCCAGCTTTTATAATAAAACAAAAAAACGGCGTATGTTCCCAAACGAAGGGAGGACATACGCCGTTTTTGCTGTTAAAAGATTGCGTAGAGCACGTTTGTAATGACGAGGTAAGCAATAGCCCCCATGACAGCCGTGCAGGGAATGGTGAGCACCCAGGCGGAAACCATCTGCTGGGCTACGTTCCAGTGTACGGCCTTGACGCGCTGGGCTGCGCCGACACCCATGATGGAGCCCGATACGACGTGGGTCGTAGAAACGGGCAGGTGCAGGAGTGTCGCACTAAAGATAACGACTGCCGAGTTGAGGTCGGCTGCAAAGCCGTGGATCGGATGCATTTTGAAAATCTTGCCACCGACGGTACGGATGATTTTCCAGCCGCCGACGCTCGTGCCCAGGGCCATTGCCAGGGCGCAGAGGAGTTTGATCATGGTCGGTACTTCCAGGCTGTCGATGTAACCGCCCGAAAGGAGGGCCAAGGTGATGATACCCATGGACTTCTGGGCATCGTTAGAGCCGTGGGAGAAGGCCATGAGGGCTGCCGAAACGACCTGTAGCCGGTTGGCCGTCATGTTGACTGCTGCAGGCTTGTAGTTGCGGCAAATATAAAAGAGCAGGCTCATAATGATGTAGCCCATGATGATTGCGGTAATTGGGGAAAGAATGAGGGAAGCAACGATTTTCAGGATCCCCCAGCCGTTGAGGGCTGTAAAGCCGACGGAAATACAGACGGCACCGATCATGCCACCGATGAGGGCGTGAGAGGAACTGGACGGCATACCGAACCACCACGTAATGAGGTTCCAGACGATGGCGCCGCACAGGCCGGCAATGATAATCAGTTCGTTGATCATCGTCGCCGAGATGACAATATCGCCACCGATTGTTTTGGCAACGCCCGTAGAGATCATGGCGCCAAGGAAGTTGAGAACGGCCGTGCCGATAATTGCCAGGCCCGGCCGGATGGCGCGCGTAGATACGCACGTAGCAATGGCATTAGCCGTGTCGTGGAAGCCGTTGATGAAGTCAAAGGCCAGGGCCAGGACGACGACGAGAATAATCAGGGACGTATCAAGCATACTTCATGATCACTCCTTTGATGAGGTTGCCCAGTGCTTCGACTTTATCCGACGTTTCTTCGATAGCGCCCATAATGTCCTTCCAGCGCATAACGTCTAAGAGGGGAACGTCGCCCATGAAAAGGCGGGACATTTCCTGACGGTAAATCTTGTCCACTTCCGTTTCCATGCGGTTCAGCCGTTCGGCGTGGTGCATGAGTTCTGCCTGATTTTTGTCTATATTCTTGAGGAGTTCGAAAATTGCATTGAGCTCATCCCCCATATTGACGAGAACTTTCGTGCCTTCTACAGCAGCCGGCGTTGTCTTTTCAATGTGGTACATGTCAACGCGCATGAGGAAGCCGTGCAGGTTGTCGATGCATTCTTCCAGGCTGCATGTGAGATTGTAAAAATCTTCCCGGTCAATAGGCGTGATGAAAATCCGTGCCAGCTGTACCATGACATCCAAATTGGTCTTGTCTGCGTTGTGCTCGAGCTCTGTAATTTCTTTCATCCGCTCCGGCAGAACCGTCAGATCGTTCATGGCTTCATAGGCAATGATAGCGCCGCGCTTAAAAGAGTTGGCGTTGGTAATCAGGTAATCAAAAAATTCTTCGTGCTTGTTGCTAATGCTGAACATGGATTGTATTCCTCCTAAATGTGCTATTACACAGTAGCCTATCTTATATCATATGATGGCCATGTCATAGTCATGTAAAACGAATGTAAAATCTATGTAAAAAATAATTTGAAAAATAATAAATAATGACTTTCCATGGGATCAAAAAGGCCCCACATAGCACTTAGGGTATAGACTTTCTTAACCATTTGTACTACTATAGGGAAGACTTTCAAGAAAGTCATGTGTGTGATGTAAAAGGAAGTGACTTACCATGGAAACAGAAATCTTACTCAATCCGCAGTGGCAGCACAGTGCCGATTACCGGCTCTACCAGGGTGCCCGGGAAATCGAGCTTATATACTTACAAAACCGGCCGTTCTGCGTCGTACCGGAAGCGTCGGCCAACCGTGCCGATGGGCCGGAAACGATTCAGGCTCAAAACCGGGCGGCGCTGGATGTTTTGGAAAACGACCATGCAGACCATTTCTTTACCATTGGCGGAGAAAGCACGGCCGATCTGGCCAGTATCCTCTTGGCGAGCGAACGCTGTCATGGTGATTTGGCCATTCTCTGGCTCGATCATACGCCGTGTGACCTCGTGGCGGCCCGGGCCGGTCTGGCCAATAAGCAGGGCCTCCAAGGCACGCAAATCGTTACGCCCCGGTCGTTCCCGGCGACGGCAGACGCCCTGCTGGCAGTCTGTACGGACGCGCTGCAGCAAGCCGGCAAGACCTATGTCTATGTACATTTGGGCGTAACCCTTTTGCAGGCGAAGGAAATTCCCAGCCCGGCTGCGACGCTTCATGGCGGCATAGCCGCTGAAACGCTCCTTTCTGTCTTACATGAGCTGCAACAGCAGTACCGCATTGCCGGAGCCAGCCTGACAGGCTATTTGCCGTGCGGTAAATGGTCGCCGGCCCTCGATCGTATTCTGGCCTGGGGCGAAACGCTTTGATTCTTTCCGCATACCGGGAAAGAGCCTGTAACTGCATACTTCACGTGTTCCCCGTCTTCGGTTTTTCCCGGAAACGGGGATTTCTATATATTTTTATTATACGCTGTTTTTGGGCAACAAAAAAGGATTATTTCATAATAGATTGAAATAAAAAATAGTATCTTCTCTGTTTGTGTGTCCGCGCTGCTGCCTAAGACCGTAAAATGCCTGTTTTGTGGCGCAGGCGGCGCGAATTTGGTATAATAAGTAGCGAAAACCGATACGCAGGAGGCATTCCATGAGCTGGTTCAAAAAGACCATGGACGAGGTCAAAAAGAAAATAGAAAAGCAGGCCCAGCCTGATACGCATCAAGTGCTGGACGATATACGCCGCTATGAGGCCGTAGCCGAGCCCGTACCGGGCGATGACTATGCCCGGCTGACGACACGTCTCAAAAACAGTGCGTCCCGCCTCGTCCATTGCCGCCACTTTACGGGGGAAGCGAAGCTCTTTTGGCAGCTGGCCTATGAGGAATCCCTGGCGCCTCAGGAGCAGATGAAGCTCATTTGGCAGCAAGTGCCGCATGTGTGCCGCCAGCTGGAACAGCGTATCTTTACAGTAGAAACGGAACGGGACGCAAAGGCAGAGTATTTCAGCGGCCACGACTATACGCGGCAAAAATTGGCCACGCGGGCCAAAGCGTTGGACAGTATCCGCGCCGCCTTGCGTCAGGCTGTGCAGACTGTCGACGCCTTGGAAACGGAATACGACGACACGTACGCCGAAGTGCGGGAGCCGGAAATCGAAGAGCCTGAACGGCTGGGTGAATTTTATGGCCGCCTGGTCCAGGGAATCCGCAATTTTTCCTCGTGGCAGGCAGCCTTCGCTAAGATTCCGGATGCAGCCAGTCTGGCCCACACCTTGGGTGATTACGAACAGACGGCCATTGAAGCAGAGGAGTTCTGGCTCGATTGGCTCACCGGCAGGGATGCGTATTTCCAAGGGATTTCGGATATTGTCCAGGAAGAACGGGATATTTACGAGGCCGAAGCGGAATATGAACATTCCGGCGCCTTTGGCCGCAAGCCTGTCTTTGATTTTAGCCGCCGTGGCCACCGTCTGGAACAGATGAAGGACGATTTGGCCGACCGGGAAGACGAGCTGCATGAATTGTATTACACCCTTTGGGCAGATTTCAAACGGCAGTGCAACCGTATTCTCGATGCGTGCGATGAGCTGTGCGAATACGTCATCGTCCTGCAGGATTGCCTGGAAGACGAAAAGGAAAACAATACAGAAAACGGCAAGAAGCTGGAAATGGCGTATGACAAAGGCCAGACAGAGATTGAGCTTTTGAATAAGGAACGGGACGAAGCCCGGCAGGTACTGGCTTTTTGGCAAAGCCAGCCGGAGTGGAAAGAGGCAGACCCGGTGCCACCATTGCCAGAGGAAGGAGCACAGATCGATGGAATTTGATGACAACCGGCCACACCGTAAAATACAGGACTTTTTTCCGGAAGAAAAGAAGCAGGAAGAACCTAAGCGCAAGACGCGCATTGCCGTAGCGAGACAAAAACGCCACAAAGTGGATACGTATTTGGACGATACGGACTGGCGTGCCTTGCAGCGCTATTGTGAAGGGGCCGATGAAAAGCCATCGGTCCTTTTGCGGCGGCTCCTGCGGGATTTTCTGAAGAAACAGTGAACCGAGGACTCAGAAAGAAAAAGGTATGGAACGCTTAGATATATATGATTACGCTGGCCGGCCGACGGGACAGACCATTGACCGCAAGCACGAGGAAGAGCTGGCTCAGGGCCAGTATTTCCTCATTGTTCACGTGTGCGTCTTCAATTCTAAGGGGGAACTCCTCATTCAGCAGCGGCGCAAGCCCGGCGATGTCCTGGATGGCTGCTGGGATGTGACCGTTGCCGGCCACGTTCATAGCGGCGAAACGAGCCAGGTGGCAGCGATGCGCGAGGCGAAGGAAGAAATGGGGCTTCACGTCGATTTGACCCACCAGGCACCGCTCATGCGGCTGCGCTTTAACAACGGCTTCGATGATATTTACGTCCTCAACGAGGATGTTCCTATCGATTCCCTGCGCCTTCAGGACGACGAAGTACGCGCCGCCCGCTATGCCACGCGGGAAGAGGTGTTGGCCCTGATGCACAAGGACCTCTTCCTGCCCTATATGGACAGCTTTATTCAGTGCCTCTTCGACATGCGCAAATCGAATGGCTTTATCCGGGAGGACCGGCCGGATATACAGTAAAAAGCAGGCCTTTACCCGTAGGGCTGCAGCGGCTGAAAGGGCGGGACGGGAGGTTCCTTTCCCCCTCTTTGTTGCCAGTCGCATTATTTCGCGGTATAATATAGCGTGGAATTTTTTGGAAACCCTACTGTGAGGTGTACACATTGGCAAAGAGATATTATGAATTGCAGGTAGCAGGCTGTACGCGCCAGCTGCCGGTTATCAATCTGAATGACAAGGTGGCCATTGCCGGCTTCGTCATTCTCGGTGACGTAGAAATTGTCACGGCTTCGGCAAAGGCCCTGGCTGAAAAGATTCCTGCTGGTACAGATATTATTATGACGGCAGAAACGAAGGGCATTCCCCTGGCTCATGAAATGACCCGTCTCAGCGGCCGCAACCACTACATTGTTGCCCGTAAATCCGTCAAAGCCTATATGGATGATCCCATCTGGGTAGAAGACGAATCGATTACGACGGCAGGCAAACAGCGCCTCTATTTATCGGCAGACGACGTAGCCAAAATGAAGGGCAAAAACGTCCTCCTCGTCGACGACGTCATCAGCACGGGCGGCTCCATGAAGGCCCTCGTAGCGCTGGCCGAAAAAGCCGGTGCAAAGGTCATCGCCCAGGCGGCTATCCTGGCGGAAGGCGATGCCATTGATCGCGACGATATTATCTATCTGGCACCGTTGCCCATGTTTGACGCAGAATAATGACGACGTCCTGGCCGGATGGTAAGCAGCGCTGTGCCTGGTGTAATCCCCGTAACGCTGCGTACATCCATTATCACGATGAAGAATGGGGCGTACCGGTTCACGACGACGGCGTACTCTTTGCCATGCTCATCTTGGAAAGTTTTCAAGCCGGTTTATCGTGGGAATGCGTCCTCAACAAACGCGATGCCTTTGCAGCCGCCTTCGATCATTTCGACGCCGTAAAGATCAGCCAGTATGATGCGGCCAAATGTGAAGAGCTGCGGCAAAACCCGGGCATTATCCGCAACAAGCTGAAAATCAAGGCAGCTGTAAGCAACGCGGCTATTTTCCTGGGCATACAAAAGGAATGGGGCAGTTTTAGTGCGTACCTGTGGCATTGGACCGACGGCCAGATACGCTACGAAACAGATAAGACCCATTCGGACCTGTCCGATGCCATTTCGGCAGATCTGCGCCGGCGGGGCATGAAATTCGTCGGCACGACCATTATCTACGCCTATTTGCAGGCCGTAGGGGTCATTAACTCACATACGAAGGAATGCTTCCGTTACAGCGGAACCTAAAAAAAATGCGCTCTCGCAGCACCGGTTTGGTGCGTTGGGAGCGCATTTCTTTATATACTATATTATATGGGAATTATATGGGATCAGGCCCAGTCGCCGTTACGGAAAACGGGAATCTCTGTGCCGTCTTCTTTGATGCCCGTAATGGACAGGTCGTCGGTACCGACCATGAAATCCACGTGAATGACCGATTCGTTCAGGCCGTTTGCCTGCAAGGCGTCGTCGTCCATGTCGGGACCGCCGGCGAGGCATGTCGGATAGGCTTTGCCCAGTGCCAGGTGACACGACGCGTTTTCGTCAAAGAGGGTTTCATAAAAGAGAATATTCGACAGGGAAATAGGCGAATGGTAGGGAATGAGAGCTACTTCGCCTAAGCGGCCGGCGTTTTCGTCGACGCTGATAAGCTGCTTGAGTACGTCTTCACCCTGGCCGGCGTGAATATCTGTGACGTGGCCGTTTTTGAAGGTCAGGCAGAAATCGTCGATGACGTTGCCGTTGTATACCAGGGGCTTGGCGTTATAGACGATGCCGTCTACGCCGTCGGCCTGTGGTGCCGTATAGACCTCTTCCGTCGGAATGTTGGCGTTGAAAAGAATGTGAGACGTCGTTTCTTCGGCACCGCCCTGCCAAATATGACGGGCCGGCAGGGTAATGGTCAGGTCTGTGCCCTTGCTGTTCGTGTAGTGGAGCTTGGCGAAATGTTCCTGCGTCAGCCAGTCACGGCGCTTCTTGAGGTTGGCCAAGTGTTGGTCCCAGTCGGCCAATGGATCGGCACCGTCGGCACGGGATGAGGCGAGAATCTGGCGCCACAAGGAATTATAGGCGTCTTCGTCGCTCTGGTCCGGATAGAGGATGCGGGCCCAGACGAGGCTCGGAACGGAGGCGACGAGCCATGTCGTTTTCGACGCCATGACGCCGTTTACGTATTCCTTCAGGGCTTCGTTGGAGGCCTTTTGCCAGGCGAAAATTTTCTTCGTATCGATGCCGTCCATGAGGTACGGGTTGGCAGCGATGAGGCTCAGGAAGGCTGCGCCTTTACGATAGTAGTAGAGGCTGAAATCGCGGCGCCAATCCGGGAGCGATGTGAAATTTTCCATCTTTTCGTGTTCGTAGCGGAGCCGTGCCAGATCATCACTGCGCCAGTTGACGACGACCTGGTCAGCGCCGTTTTCATAGGCTGCATTGCTGAGGATGGTCACGAAATCGCTGGCTTCGACCGGTGCGGCAATGACCAGAATCTGGCCCTTTTGGAGGTTAATCCCTTTTTTTAATAATACCTGGGCGTACCCGGGCAGTAAGCTTTCAATGGTTGGTTCGATTGTCATAAAAATCACCCTTTCTGTATGTTCCTATTCTACACCAAAAGAGTGCGCTTTGTACACACCTTATAGTGTCCAGGCTGTCTTTTTCCAAAGGCGTGTGTTGAGGGCTACGGCATTGATGCCCAGGGCGATGATCAGGGCGTACCAGTAGCCAAAGGGCCCGTACGGCGTAAGGTGGGCTGCGGCGTAGCCCATGGGTACGGCAATGATCCAGTACGTCGTAAAGGCGACGACCGTAATGACGCGCACATCCTTGTAGCCGCGCAGGATGCCCTGGACGGGCGTGCCGGCAGCGTCGCAGAAGGAAAAGATGAGGGCCAGGGCGATGAAGTAACGAATCGTTTCCAGGGCCTGGGGATCCTTGGTAAAGAGGCCGCTAATGGGCGTCAGGAAGGTGTACGTAATGAAAGCCGTAAAGAGGACGATAATAAAGGCCGTAGCCTGTGTGATGACGGCGTACTGCCGCGCAGCGTGCCCGTTCTTGGCGCCTACCTCGTAGCCAATGACGATGGTCGAAGCGAGGCTGATGCTCCACGGGAAGACGTAGACCAAGGTGGCGTAGCTGATGGCTGCCTGGTTGGCGGCCAAATAGAGCGTGCCGAATTCGGCCATGAGGAGGCCGACGATGGAGAAGAGACTCGTTTCGCAAAAGACGGCAATGAAAATGGGGATGCCAATGCGCAGCTGGTCGTATATGAAGGGCCAGTCAGGACCGCGGAGCGTGCGCCACACGTGGTAGGCCCGGAAAGGCTTGCCGAACTGATAGAGGAGCACGAAAATGAAGAACGTAATCCACGCGGCAATGGTAATGGCGTAGCCTGTGCCGACGCCGCCCATAGGAGCTATGCCCAGGCCGCCAAAGACGAAGAGGCGGAAGAGGGCGACCGTAATGGCCAGGTTGACGAAGAGAATAGCCATGGATACGTGCGTCAGGCCGTGGGCGTCCGTGACGTAGCGGAGCGTAGCCTGCATGAACATGGGAAAAATCCCTAAGGCCATGGCAAAGAGGTATTCCTTGGCAATGGCGTAGACCTGCGGTTCCAAGCCCATGATGGACAGAAAGGGATCGAGACAGAGCCAGCCCAGGGCCAGCATGACCAGGGCCGTAAAGATCGACACGTAAAGGCTCTGCTGGATATAGCTCGGTATTTCGTCGTATTTTTGCGCGCCCCGGAGCTGGGAAATGATAGGCGAAATGCCAAAGAAGATGCCGCACATGCCGGCAAAGACGGGGTACCAGATGTTACTGCCGACGGCAACACCGGCCAAATCGACGGTGCTGGCCTGGCCGCTGAAGATGCTGGAAAAGACCGTCGTGCCGATTTGGGCAATCTGCGTCAAAAGCAGGGGAAAGAAGAGAACGAGAAAATGACGTATTTGCTTGCTCGTAGGCATGTAGAGAACCTCCTGTGGTTAGATTTGGGAAAATAGCCGTATACGTAAAACAAGCCCCACTAAATTAGTGGAGCTTGTCAGCATTCCGATTATTTTTCCAGTTCATTTACTTTAGCAGCCAGACGAGATTTCTTACGGGCTGCAGTATTTTTATGGAGAACGCCCTTCTGGGCAGCGCTGTCGATAACACTGCTGGCTTTATCAAATGCTTTTTTTACAGCTTCAGCATCACCTGTGGCGATAGCTTCAGTCGTACGGCGGATTGCTGTATGAACCGAAGATTTAACGCGAGAATTTGCTGCATGACGAGCTGCATCTTTTTCCATCGTTTTGATGTTGGATTTAATTTGCGGCAATTGGTTCACCTCCCTAATTTACAAGAACACTAGAAGAAATTTTACCATACTCCATCTTAAAAAGCAATAGAGATAGATGAAATTCCTAACATTTAGGCCTTGTGATCAGAGCCGAGTACGTCCTTGATCTTGTGGGAGGCCAGGTTGTATACGTTCTGACGGGCATCTGTCAGGTACTGGCGCGGATCGAAGTGGTCCGGATGCTGGGCCATGTGCTGGCGGATACCGGCGGTCATAGCCAGGCGGATATCGGAGTCGATGTTGATCTTGCAAACGGCCATGGAAGCAGCCTTGCGGAGCTGGTCTTCCGGAATGCCGATGGCGTCAGCCAGGTTGCCGCCGTTGGCGTTGATGATCTTGACGTATTCAGGTACGACGGAGGAAGCGCCGTGGAGAACAATCGGGAAGCCCGGCAGGCGTTTGGCTACTTCTTCGAGAATGTCGAAGCGCAGTGTCGGCGGTACGAGAACGCCCTGTTCGTTCCGTGTGCACTGGGCTGGCGTGAATTTGTAAGCGCCGTGGCTCGTGCCGATGGCAATTGCCAGGGAATCGACGCCCGTACGGGTAACGAATTCTTCTACTTCTTCCGGACGCGTATAGGATGCTTCGTGGGCAGCGACCTTGACTTCGTCTTCAATGCCGGCGAGCTGGCCTAATTCGCCTTCTACGACGACGCCGTGAGCGTGCGCGTATTCGACGACCTTTTTCGTGAGGGCAATGTTTTCTTCAAAGGCATATTTGGAGCCATCGATCATGACCGATGTGAAACCGCTGTCGATGCAATCCTTGCAGGTTTCAAAATCGGCACCGTGGTCGAGGTGGAGGGCAACGGTGAGTTCGCTGTGATCTTCAAGAGCTGCGGCTACGAGGTGTTTCAGGTAGCTCGGTTTGGCATATTTTCTAGCGCCGGCAGAAGCCTGCAAAATCATAGGGGAGCTCAGATCGGAAGCGGCGTCAGCCAATGCCTGTACGATTTCCATATTATTGATATTAAAGGCCCCAATAGCGTAGTGGCCTTCATAGGCCTTTTTGAACATTTCTGTAGTAGTTACTAATGACATGTGTGTTTCCTCCTTCAACGTTGTGTGAAATATAGGAGACGAGTCGGACGTTCAAACAGAATCTCCGTTATAATCCCAGCCAGCCCGGTGGACAAGTGCTTGCATATCTGCCGGCAGTGGGGAATTAACTGTAATATAGTTTCCCGTTACGGGATGGATAAACTGCACGCGGAAGGCATGCAGGGCCTGGCGTTCCATAAAGCGCCGCGAGCCGCCGTAGAGGTCATCGCCTACGAGAGGATGGCCCAGGCTGGCGCAGTGGACGCGGATCTGATGCGTCCGCCCTGTATGGAGCACCATTTCGAGCAGGCTGTAGTCAGCGCAGGCTGCAAGCCGGCGGATATCCGTGTGGGCCGCCTTGCCGGCTACGCCTGTACGGCGCTGAATAATACTGCCCGGCAGGCGTTCGATCGGCCAGTGCACGGTTACCAGCGGTGCCGGAAAGACGCCTTCGCAAAGAGCGGCGTAAAAACGGTGGTACGCCAGGTCCTGACGGCTGAAGGCGTACTGGATTTGCGGCTGCTTGGCAATGAGGCAGAGGCCGGACGTGTTGCGGTCTAACCGGTGCATGGGATGATAGGCACAGCTTTGGCCTGTTTTTTCATAGTACCAGGCCAGGGCATTTGCCAGGGTACCCGTATGGGCGCCGGACGTAGGGTGCATAAGTAATCCTGCAGGCTTATTGACAACTATGATATAATCATCTTCATAGGCTATTGTCAAGGGAATCGCCTCAGGGGTGAAGCTGTTTTTTTCCGGCAGTGTGACTTCGACGCGATCGCCTTCGACGACGAAATCCTTTGTCGTCGCGTCATGGCCGTTGATTTTACAGACACCGCTGTGCTTGATGCGCCGCCGCATGGTCGACGATACACCGAAATGGCGCAATGCGCCTAAGAGGGACGTCTTCTTTTGCAACGAGCCTACAGTAAATTGAATCATATTCTACTAAACTCCTTACACAGGGATGCCTGCAGCGTCTTAGGCTGCCGGGCCTATTAACACAAGCTGTTAAATAGGATATCTTTATTGTAGCGAAAGTGACACGTAAAATCAATAAAAAGACAAGACCATTCAGGTTTTGTTAGAAAAATTACCTAAAAAAAGGAATTTGAGAATTTTTATGGAATACTATTATTATGGGTATATAAGAAACGCCTACACCCAGATCGCATGCTACTATGCGCTATGTTGAAGACTCTTTTTGCAGGTGATGTACTATATGAGGTTTACCAGTGAATTTATAGAACAGGTACGCCAGGCAAACGATATTGTCAGCGTCATCTCGGATTACGTATCCCTCAAGCGGAGGGGCCGTAACTTCTGGGCTTGCTGCCCGTTCCATAATGAAAAGACGGCTTCCTTCAGCGTCGCCTCGGACAAAGGCTTCTATTACTGCTTTGGCTGTCACGCCCACGGCGACGTCTTCCAGTTCGTCATGGCCAGGGAGAACATTTCCTTCAGCGAGGCGGTAGAACGCCTGGCCGAACGGGCTCACATTCCCTTGCCGGAAGTGGAAAAGTCGGCAGAAGACATGGCACGCGACAAAAAAAGGGACCGCTTGTACGAGATCAATGAAATGGCAGGCAATTTCTTCCATAACTGTCTCGTCAAGACCCGCTATGGTGAGCCGGGACTGGCCTATTTTCACCGGCGCCATTTGACGAACGAGACGATTCATTCGTTCAAATTGGGCTTTGCGCCGGATAGCTGGGACAAGCTGACCCGGGCCTTTGAAAAGAAGGGCGTCACAGGCCAGGAGCTCTTGGAAGTCGGCCTGGCCAAGGAAAAAAACGGCCACTATTATGATGCCTTCCGCAACCGCGTCATGTTCCCCATACGCGATGGCCGTGGCCGTATCGTCGGCTTTGGCGGCCGTGTGCTCGATGACAGTAAACCGAAATATTTGAATTCCCCGGAAACGCTGATTTTCAATAAGCGTCACCTTCTCTTTGCCATGGATAAGGCCCACAAGGCCATCTTTGACGAAGGCAGGGCCATTCTGGTGGAAGGCTATATGGACGTCATATCGGCGCACAACCGGGGCATCTGTAATGTCGTCGCCTCCTTGGGCACGGCCTTTACGGAAGAGCAGGCACGGCTCCTGCAGCGCCAGGCAAAAGAGCTGGTCTTATCCTACGATATGGATACTGCCGGCCGCCAGGCTACGCTCAGGGCCATGGAAATCGTCCGCGGCCTGGGCCTGCACGTACGCGTCGTTACGTTGCCGCAAGGGAAGGATCCGGACGAATACATCAACACGGCCGGTCCGGAAAAGTTGCGCGAAGCCATTGAAAATGCGCCGAATGTCCTGGATTACATGCTCATGACAGCGCTCAAGCAATACGACGATACGACCCTGGACGGGAAGGCCGATATTGTGGCCATGCTCATTCCGGTCCTCGCACAGGAAGACAACCGCATCGTCCTCGAAACGTTTATGAAAAAGATTGCCGCCAAGCTGCAAGTTGATGAAAATGCTGTGCGCAACGAATTCAACAAGTACGTCACAGCCCATCCGGAAACGCGACAGCAGCAAGTCGTCATTTCCCGTTCTGTCTATCAGGAAAACGCCGCCGTCCGCGGCAAGGGCAAGAACGCCGTATCGGAAGAAAATATTTTGCGCTTTCTCGTAGAAAAACCGGAGGCCTGTGCGCGTATGCGTGAACTCGTCGTACCGAAGTTTTTCACGAGTACTGCCCGGTCCGGTATTTTTGAAAAAATCCTGGAGCTGCAGGCAACACAAGGAACCTACACCCTGGCCGATCTCCAGCCGCTCCTGACACAGGAAGAAAGTGGCGAACTGGCCCGCATCATGGTGCTTCCCGAAGTGCCCATGAGCGAAGCGGTCATTACGGATTACGTCAAACGCTTCCGTTTGGCTGAGCTGCAACAGCAATATAAGGAATACAGTGCACGTGCCGCTGCGTATGGCCAGCAGAATGACCCCAGGCTGGTCGAAACACTGGCAATGTGCAAGAAAATACAAAATGAAATGAAACGTTGGGCTTGATCATCAAGGAAAGGAGCCTGTAATACATGGCAACTACGAAAGACGAAAACAAGGTAACAAAAAAGAAGACCAAGAAAACATCCCGCTCGAGCAAGACGAAAAAGGTGGAAAATCAGCTGAGTGAAAAGGAACGCCAGGAAATAGCGCTCCAGCACATTCAGCAGCTGATCAAGACGGGCCAGAAAAAAGGCAGCCTGACGTATACAGAAATCATGAATGTCATGGAAGAAGACGAATTGAATGCCGACCAGATGGACCGCATGTATGAAGTCTTTGCGGAAAAGGGCATCGATATCCTCGCTGAAGACGACGTCAACACTGGCGACGATGGTGACGACGACGGCGATGGCACGAAGGAAAAAATCCACATGGATTTGAGTGTTCCTGAAGGCGTCAACATCGATGATCCTGTCCGTATGTACCTCAAGGAAATCGGCCGTGTACCTCTCCTTTCGGCAGAAGAAGAAATCAAGCTGGCTAAGGCCATCGAACGGGGCAACGCCGCCGATGCGACAGAAGAAGAAAAGAAAGCCGGCACGGTTGCCAAAAAGAAACTGACCGATGCCAACCTGCGTCTTGTCGTCAGCATTGCCAAACGCTACGTCGGCCGCGGCATGCTTTTCCTCGACCTCATTCAGGAAGGCAACCTGGGCCTCCTCAAGGCCGTCGACAAATTCGACTACAGCAAGGGCTACAAGTTCAGTACGTACGCTACGTGGTGGATCCGTCAGGCCATTACCCGTGCCATTGCCGACCAGGCCAGAACCATCCGTATTCCTGTACACATGGTCGAAACGATCAACAAACTCATCCGTATTTCCCGTCAGCTCCTGCAGGATAAAGGGCGTGAACCCTTACCGGAAGAAATCGCAGAAAAAATGGACATTTCTGTCGACCGCGTCCGGGAAATCATGAAAATAGCCCAGGAACCGGTATCCCTGGAAACGCCAATCGGCGAAGAAGAAGACTCGCACCTCGGTGACTTCATCGAAGACCAGGAAGCCATTGCACCAGACGATGCAGCCTCGTTCATCCTGTTGAAGGAACAAATCGAAGACGTCTTCTCCTGTCTCACCGACCGCGAACGGAAAGTCCTCTACCTGCGCTTCGGCCTCAAAGACGGCCGTCCCCGCACCCTCGAAGAAGTAGGCCAATACTTCAACGTCACACGTGAACGTATCCGCCAGATCGAAGGCAAAGCCCTGAGCAAGCTCCGCAACTGGGGCAAGCGGGAAAAGATTAAGGATTTCCTTTGATAGATAAGATTTTCCTTGACGCTGAACCACAAAGCGTATTATAATATTTTGGTGAAGTCCTTAGGGGCTTCACTCTTTGGGCCTATAGCTCAGCGGTAGAGCCCCCGGCTCATAACCGGTTGGTCCTTGGTTCGAATCCAAGTAGGCCCACCAACCAAAAAAGCATCCGGACTGTCCATGTGACGGTTCGGATATTTTTATATTTTTTCCATTTTGTTTCCCATAGTTTGCTAATCATTTGAAAAAGTGAAGGAGGAGCTGCACCGTGGAAACTGCGAAATTCACAGCATTCTTAAAAGAATACATCCCGGACGACGATGAAACCGTGCAGAGCATTGCTTTACTCCTGAAAGATGACGAACAAAGGAGAGAACTAATCAACGCTGTTGAAGTTGCGTATGTCAAAACATTGGCAGATCTTATACGCTATGCATGGCTAATTAGTGATAATGCGCCATTTGTAGACGAAAACGACATGGAAAATGATAAGGATATAGAAAAATTATGTCCCGTATGTAAGAAGCATTACTTTGAATGCTTTGCCGATTATGATGTCTGTCCTGTTTGTGGCTGGTCAAATGATGTCGTACAACGGGATAAACCGGATTTAAAAAATTGTGGCAATGACATGAGTTTGAACGAAGCCAGAGAAGCCTATAAAAATGGGAAACCCATAGAATAGAAAAGAGGGATATCATGTATCGGGATGAGCTGAGAAAAACGCTGAAAACCTACCGAGATAACGAAGAATGGCTCGATAATATTATAGGTGTTGCGGATACAGAAGATGTTTGTGAAGAACTTCTATATGCCATTGAACATGGCTGGGCTAATACGCCTGGGGATATTGTAAGATATCTTGTAAGCATCAAGAAAAACGCCCCATTTGTAGACGAAGAAGAAACCTGAACGAAATATAATGTGGCAGTATAACTAAAAAGGAAATGTAAAGATGGAAAAAGGTAGAGACGAAGAATTAGTATGCCCCGTATGCAAGCAATATTATTTTGAGTTCACCAACGATTTCGATATATGCCCTGTTTGCGGTTGGGAAAATGATGGTGTACAAAATGACATGCCGGATTATAAGGGAGGCGCGAACAAAATGAGTTTGAACGAAGCCAGAGAGGCTTATAAACAAGGAAGAAAGGTAGAATAATTATGAACGCAGATCTGATGGATGATGAAGTATTTAAAAATCTGATTAGGGATCCGCTCCATAATGAAGAGTCTACCATTCAAGCAATGCCACTATTGATAAGAAAAAAAGAGGATAGACAAAACCTCATAGATGCTATTGAAACGAAGCATTGCAAAAGTCCGACTGATATTGTTGAGTATGCTTGGGCCTTGGCAGAGAAGGAGAGCGTACAACGCGAAACGATTGACGACGCAGAAAAGAGAAATACACTGTATCGTGACGAGCTGAGAAAAACGCTGAAAACCTATAGGGACGATGAAAAATGGCTGAATGATATTATGGGGCTTATTGACACGGAAGACGAGGCCGAAGAACTTTTATATGCCATTGAACACGGCTGGGCTAATACGCCGGGAGAGATGGTAATATATCTTGCTAGAATAAAAAATGATGCCCCATTTGAAGACGAAGAGGAAACCTGAACGAAATCGTGACAGACGACTTGTGGCCATGCAGGTGGTTTTTATCGGAAAATACGCTTATTGCTACTGCATGGGGAATTATAGGCTAGCCGAATTGATGGCAGAAGCTTTTACAATTAGAAATTCCGTAGACAATATGGTAGTTGACTACATTAAGAAGAAAATAGGGGAGCTTAAAAATGAAATTACCGACTGAAAAACAATTGAGATGGAGAGAAATTGACGAAAAAATTAGAGATTATCTCAATGGAAATGAACAGTTAAAAGAAGATGCGCCGGATTGGGCTAGAGAACTTTATGGAGAATGGAAAAAACGGTTACAAGAGATGCGGGCAGAAATGGATGAAGAAGAAAAAAAGAATGGTGGCTTTGAATTTTAGAAATATGCGTTAAGGGGCTGTGAAATAACACAGACCCAAATAACAAAGGAGGTCCACCGACTCTTTCGAGTCAGCGGACCTCCTTTTGTGGTAAAATTTACATAACCAATGAAAAATTCAACCACTAATTATTCTAAACCAAAACAGGCAATTTTGCCACTATATATTTCAGATTTTCTGGATATTTGCGATCCGGTGTTGGTTTTCAACAGATTCATGGAGGGAATCAACTTGGAGAAGTA
>NZ_JACOGK010000038.1 GCF_014269395.1 Megasphaera hominis | reverse complement strand
ATCTTCTTGTAAAACTACTCCCTCGGTTTTTGAGGAAGTCAAGACAGGAAACTTGCAATTGGCATCTACTTTTTCTTGGTATTCTACAATTAGTTCCCCCAACTTACGCTGTTCCCAAGAGTGAGTAGTATCGTGTGCGTTTTTAGCCCCTAAATTTCTTTGTATAGTGTAAGTATAAAACAAACACAACTGCCGGCATAAGGGTGTTCATTCTCTGAACCCAACAAAAGGTTTCCGAGAGTTACTTCTCAGCCCTTGTTTTCATTATATTATTGCTCTTTCTGCCTCTCATTCTCAATACCAGTACCTATCTTGACAATACGTGACTAAAAGTGTACTATAAAAGTATTATTTTACTAACTAATCAGGTAAAGAAGAGGAGCGGTAGTATGGGGGAATTAATGACGAGTCAGATTCAAGGGGTTGTCGATAGTATTTTGGCGGATTATACGTATGAGGGGAATCGTGAGGTCGATAAGCTGGATATTTTCAATAAGCCGTCTAAGAAGACGGTGGTTTCTATTGTCGATAAGCTGCTGCGGATTATTTTTCCCGGTTATGTGAAGGACAAGACGTACCGGTTTTATGATATTGGCAATAACCTGACCGTAGTGATTGAAGATGTGGCGTATAATTTGACGAAGCAGATTGCCATTGCCTTGCGCTACAAGGGGATGACGCAGAATGTGGAAATCGATCATGTCGAGGACCGGGCGGAGCAGGCGACGCTGACGCTGCTGAAGACGATTCCTAAGATCCGCGAGTACATCGAAACGGATATTGATGCTATTTTTGAAGGGGATCCGGCGGCAGAGAGCAAGGCGGAGGTTATTTTCTCGTATCCCGGTTTGTTTGCCATTTCCATTCACCGCATTGCCCATATTTTGTACAAGATGCAGATTCCCATTATTCCCCGCGTCATGGCCGAGTATGCCCACAGCAAGACGGGTATCGAAATCAACCCCGGGGCGGAGATTGGCAAGTACTTTTTCATCGATCATGGTACGGGTATTGTCGTCGGCGAAACGACGATTATTGGCGAGCATGTCAAGCTCTACCAGGGCGTGACCTTAGGGGCCTTGTCCCTCAAGGACGGCCGCAAGCTGCAGCACAAAAAGCGTCACCCGACCATTGAAGACAACGTGACCATTTATTCCGGCGCATCCATCATGGGCGGCGATACGGTCATCGGCAAGGGCTCCGTCATTGGCGGGAACGTCTTTATTACCAAGTCCGTCGCGCCGGGCACCAAGGTCAGCGTCAAGAATCAGGAGCTGCGCTTTGATGCGGATAAGAAGGCTGTAGAGCCTGTGGCAGATGAAAACGATGAAACGTGGTTCTATATTATCTAATTCTAATATGAAAAGAACCCGGGCTTTTGTCCCGGGTTCTTTTACATTATACGGCTTGAAATATGGTATAATATTTCTTGTAAACAGCTATTAACGATTTGTCATAGAAACGGGGGAATATACCATGGAATATAAAGAGATGGATCTCATCGTACCGCAGGACTATGCCGACTTGGCTTCACTGATCTTGTGTGAATGCGGCAGTCAGGGTACGGTTTTGCACGATGACGAAAACCGCGGCGATGACGTCCGCATTACGGCGTATTTCTCCGCCAGCGATAGCGGGGCAGAGCAGCAGGTCCGCAACAAGCTGCGCGAGCTCCAGAGCCGTGATTCGCGCCTGGGCCATTGGCATTTGTCCTCTAAGGAGGCCAACGACAAGGACTGGCTCTATACGTGGCAGGATTATTTCCACGCCCAAAAGGTGTCGCCTCATTTCTGGGTCCAGCCGGCGTGGGAAACGATGACGCCGCCAGCCGGTGATGCAGTGATCACTATTGACCCGGGCGTCGCCTTTGGCAGCGGCCTGCACGCGACGACGGGCATGTGTATCGCCTATTTGGAAGAGGTCGTAAAGCCCGATTCCCTGGTCTACGATATCGGTACGGGCACGGGGATCCTCGCCATTGCCGCGGCCAAACTGGGCGCTGCCCACGTGACGGCTGTCGATCTCGACGCCCAGGCCGTGAACCAGGCCGTCGTCAACGTGGACTTAAATAATGTAGAAAACGTCGTCGAAGTCTTAAACAGCGATTTGCTCGACGCCATTTCCGAAGACGGCCCTGCAGCCGACGTCATCGTGGCCAACCTGGTCACCAACGCCGTCCTGGCCCTCTTGCCGTCTATGCAGCGCTACTGCAAGACCGGGACGGAAATCATCGTCAGCGGCATTATCGACGACCGTATTGAAGAAATCCGCCAGGCTGCGGCCAAGGAAGGCTACACCTGGGTGGCTGACACACTGCGCGATGGCTGGTATGCCGTCCGCCTGAGGAGAGACTGAATGCGAAAAGTTTTTACGAATACACCGATTAGCGGGCCTTTTTTGCTGAGCCCGGACGATACGCGTCACGTCATGACCGTCCTGCGCCACCGCGTAGGCGATACGCTGGCCGTGACGGACAGTACGGGCCAGACCTTTTCCTGCCGCATTACGGCAAGCGACGGCCGTCAGGCAACGCTCGAGCCCCTAGAGCTTCTGGAAGCGAGACAAGAACGGCAGGGCGAGGTCATTTTGGCAGCAGGCCTTCTAAAAAACGACAAGTTTGAATGGGTCGTCCAAAAGGCCGCCGAGCTCGGCGTGAGCCGCGTCGTTCCTGTACAAATGGCCCATTGTGTTGTAAAATTAAATGATGCGCGCCGCAAGGATCGCTGTGCGCGCTGGCAGAAAATTGCTGCCGAAGCGGCCAAGCAGTGCGGCCGTAACGATATCCCGCAGATCGGCGACGTCGTCTCCTTTGAGGGCCTCGTCCGGGACTACGGCGACAAGCCCTTTCTCATTCCCTACGAACGGGAAACGCGCCCCTTGCGGGACGTGTGCGCCAGCGTGCAGACCGGCGACGTCGTCATCTGCATCGGCCCGGAAGGGGGCTTTGCGCCCGAAGAAATCGCCCTGGCCGAAGCACGACTCGCCGCCTGTGCCACGGTCTCTCTGGGACCGCGCATTTTGCGGGCCGAAACGGCGGCCCTTGCGGCCTTGTCCATTATTATGTATGAAAGAGGATTTACGTAATGCCAACCATCGCTTTTGCCACTCTCGGCTGCCGTGTCAACCAGTATGACACAGACAGCCTGCGCGGCCTTTTTATGGAGGCCGGCTATACAGAAAAAGAATTTCATGAACCAGCCGACGTGTACGTCATCAATACGTGCTCGGTTACGCACGTAGGGGAGAAGAAATCCCGCCAGCTCATTCGCCGCACGAAGAAAATGAATCCCCAGGCGGCCGTCGTCGTCACGGGCTGCTATGCCCAGCTCGATCCGGAGCTGCTGTCGTCCATGCCCGACGTCGATGCCGTCATCGGCACGAACGAAAAGAAACGCATCGTGCCCATCGTGGAAATGCTCCTCGGCCGCGGCGGCCACGCTGACAGTGACGCCGTAACCGCCGTGCACAATGTGCGCCAGGCCGATACATTTGAAGAAATTCCCTTGTATCCCTCGGCTGTAGAACACACGCGGGCAGACCTGAAAATTCAGGAAGGGTGCAATAATTTCTGCTCGTACTGCATCATTCCCTACACGCGGGGCGCCCTCAAGTCGCGCCAGCCCGATGCCGTCGTAGCCGAAGCCAAACGCCTCGTCGCAGCCGGTTTTAAGGAGCTGGTCCTCACGGGGATCCACCTCGGCGCCTACGGCAAGGACCTGGAGGAAAAGCCGACGCTGGCTCTCATCCTGCGCCGCCTCCTGGCCGAAACGGACGTACAGCGCATCCGCATGGGTTCTATTGAATCCATCGAAGTCGATCCGGACCTGATGGCGGTCATGAACGAGTCAGACCGCGTCTGCCCCCATTTGCACCTGCCCTTGCAGTCCGGCTCGGATACGATTTTGAAGGCCATGAACCGCAAATATACGAAGGCCGAGTTCTTCGACCTCATCGATACCTTGCGCCAGCAGATTCAAAACCTCACCATTTCGACAGACCTCATCCTCGGTTTCCCCGGCGAAACGGACGAGCTCTTTGAAGAAACGATGGAATCGCTGGAACGCTTGAAATTTTCTCACATTCACGCCTTCCCCTATTCGCCCCGTCACGGTACGCCCGCGGCGACCATGGCGCACCAGGTGGAAACGGCGGTAAAGAAGCAGCGCGTCGAACGCGTACAGGAACTGTCGGCCCGCCAGAAGCACGAGCTTTTGGAAAGCATGGTCGGCTCTACGGTTCACGTGCTCATTGAAAAACAAGACCACACGACAGGCGAAGGCTTTTCGGAAAACTACGAACGCGTCAGCGTCAGCGGCCTGGCACCTGATCAGGAGGGGGCCATCGTAACAGTTGCCGTAACCGGCACAGATGGCAATACATTACTAGGTACGATCAAGGAGGAGATTTAGATGGAAGACTGCTTATTCTGCAAAATCATTGCCGGTGACATTCCGAGCACCAAGGTATACGAAGACGACGATTTCTTCGCCTTCAAGGATATCAACCCTGTAGCACCGGTACACGTACTGGTTATTCCGAAGAAACACATTCAGAGCATTGCGGCCCTCACGCCGGACGATGCGGCAGTAGCCGGCAAGATGCTCTTTGCCATCCAGAAAGTAGCTGAAACGCTGGGCCTGGCCCAGGACGGCTATCGCGTCGTCTTCAACACCGGTGAAAAAGCCGGCCAGACGGTGCACCACATGCATGCCCATATCCTGGGCGGTAAGGAAATGGCATGGCCGGGAGTATAAAGGACGAGCCCAATGTCCGTCCTATGCGGGTCCGCCGCCGGCGCCGCATCGTGCGGGTCCCGTCGGAGCCACAGCAACCGCCGCGGCGTAAGCGCCCGCAGCAGAAGCTCAATTCGGGCACGCTCATCCGCATCATCTCCATTGCCATTATGGCCGGCATCATGGCTTATCTCATATTGCACATGAAATAAGCAAACAGCCTTGTCAGGAATACTCTGGCAGGGCTGTTTTTTTAATGCTCCTCTCATTTTATTTTAATCTTCTTTTCATCTCTCTCAGACGATTCTCATCTCCTTTTCAGGCGCTTCTCAGATTCCTTTGCTATAGTGGACCCAGCGAGGTGAGTAAACGTGCTGAATAAAGAAAAACAACTGGGCCAGCGCGGTGAAGACGCAGCGGCCCGCTATTTGGAAGAGCAGTGCGGCTATACGATTTTGGACCGCAACTACGGCAGGACGACCGGCGAAATCGACATCATCGCCAAGGACGGCGACACGTGGGTCTTTATCGAGGTCAAGACGCGGACGTCTTTTTATTACGGCTGGCCGTCTGAAGCCGTAGAAAAACGGAAGCAGCGCAAAATTGGCCGCACAGCCGAGGCCTATTTGTATTACCACCATGGCTGGGACCGGCCGTGCCGCTTTGACGTCATCGAGATTATTCAGGACCCGCGGCAAGAGCTGAAATTGAATCACATTAAAAATGCCTTTTGGCTGTGACGCTGAGGAGGACGAATGTTTGCACGTGTCTATGGAGCCACCATCTTAGGCTTGCAGGGAAATATGATTACAGTAGAAACGGATATTGCCAACGGCCTGCCGGCCTTTGAAATCGTCGGCATGGCGGCTACGTCCGTAAAGGAGTCGAAGGAACGCGTCCGGGCGTCCATGAAAAACAGCGGCTATGAGTTTCCTATGCGCCGCATTACCCTGAATCTGGCGCCGGCAGAACTGAAAAAGGACAGTACCGGCCTCGACCTGGCCATTGCCATAGGTATCATGGTCTCGAGCGGCCAGATCCCGCCGGCCAAGACCGAAGGCTGCCTCTTTGTGGGCGAGCTCTCCTTAGATGGCAATATCCGCCCGGTCCACGGCATCCTCTCCATGCTCATTCAGGCCATGGACGAGGGCTTTCACACGGTCTTTGTCAGTGAGGAAAACGCAGCCGAAGCGCTGCTCTGCAAGGATATGACCGTCTACGCCGTCACGTCCCTGCGCCAGGTCATCCGCCACCTGACAGAAGCGAAGAAACTAGAGCCCGCTGCCGTAGCCAGTGTAGCACCGGAGGAGCACGTCTACAGTGCCGATTTTTCTGAGGTCCAAGGCCAGTTCCTGGCCAAGCGGGCCCTCGAAATCGCCGCCGCCGGCGGCCACAACATCCTCATGATCGGCCCGCCCGGGTCGGGCAAGACCATGCTGGCCAAGCGCCTGCCGTCCATTTTGCCGCCTATGAATTTGCAGGAATCGCTGGAGGTGACCAAGATTTACTCCGTAGCCGGCCTCTTCCGCCAGGACCGCATGATGACCGAACGGCCCTTCCGCAGCCCGCACCACACCATTTCCTCGAACGGCCTCATCGGCGGCGGTACGATCCCCAAGCCCGGTGAAGTGACGCTGGCCCACAACGGCGTCCTCTTTTTGGACGAGCTGCCCGAGTTTCCCCGCTCGGTCCTGGAGGTCATGCGCCAGCCCCTGGAAGACGGCCAGGTCCACATTGCCCGGGTCAACGCGTCCCTTACCTATCCGGCGCGCTGCATGCTCGTCGCCGCCATGAATCCCTGCTGCTGCGGCAATTACGGCTCCGACGAAATCTGTACCTGTACGGCCGGGGAAATCCGCCGCTATGTCCGTAAGATTTCCGGGCCCCTTTTGGACCGCATCGATCTGCACGTCCAAGTGAACCGGCCCTTGTACGCTGAGCTCGTCTCGGCGGTACCCCAGGAATCGTCGGCAGCCATCCGCGAACGGGTCCTCGCCGCGCGGCAGCGCCAAAAGGAACGGCTGGCACCGTACCACCTGGTCTGCAATGCCCACATGGGGCACCGCGAATTACGGGAAACGTGCCACATTACAAAAGAGGCGCAGGAGCTCTTGCAGCAGGTCTTCGACAGCCTGAAGCTCAGTGCCCGCAGCTACGACCGCATCATCAAGGTCTCCCAGACCATTGCCGACCTGGCCGGTGACCGCGACATCGAAGCCAAGCACGTCGGCGAGGCCGTGAGCTACCGCAATAAACTGCAGAGGACGTAAACCTATGGAAACGTGGACAGACGAACAGCGCTACACCGCGGCCTGGCAGGCCCTGAAGGGACTGGGCTCGCGGCGCATCCGCCGTCTCGTAGACTACTTTGGCAGTGCCCGGGCGGCCTGGACGGCACCGGCAGAGGAGGTCATCCGGGTCGCGGCCTTAGGCAGCAAGTTGGGCGCCACCGTCGACGCAGCGCGCCGCCGCTTTGACTGGGACCGGCAGGAAGCGGACCTGAAGCGCTATGGAGCCCGCCTCGTGACCTGGCGTGATGAAGAATATCCCTATTTGCTGAAGGAAACGTGCAACGCACCGGCAGTCCTCTTTTATCAGGGAACCCTGGCGGAGACGGACAAACGCGTGGCCATTGTAGGCTCCCGCAAGGCCAGCCCGTACGGCCTCAACGTGAGCCGCCACGTCGCAGAAACCTTGGCCCGCAACGGCGTGACCATCGTCAGTGGCGGCGCCCGCGGCATCGATACGAAGGCCCACAAGGGGGCCCTGCACGTACAGGGACAGACGCTGGTCGTCATTGCCAGCGGCCTGGACCGGACGTATCCGCCGGAAAATAAGCGCCTCTTTGCCGAAATCTGTGAAAAGGGCGGGGCCATCGTAACGGAATTTGCTTTTGGCAGCGAGCCTGTGGCCCAAAATTTCCCGGCCCGCAACCGCATCATTGCCGGCCTTTCGCGCAGTGTCATCGTCGTCGAAGCAGCCCTGCGGAGCGGCTCCCTCATTACGGCCGACTTTGCCCTCGAAGAAGGCCGCGACGTCTTTGCCGTACCGGGGAGTATTTTTTCCACGCAGAGCCAGGGGACGAACCATCTGATCCGCATGGGCGCCGCCATCCTCACAGAAGCCGCCGACGTCCTCGACGAATACGGCTGGGAGAGCGAAGAAGCCGGGCAAAAAACAACTGCGGCAGTCGCCCTGACGGACGCCGGGAAAGCCGTCTGGGAAGCCCTCAGCGAAAGCGAAGCCCGCCCCCTGGACGAGCTGGTCGTAAGGACCAAACTCTCCGCCGCCGACGTGCAGGTCAGCCTCCTCCAGCTCACCCTGCACAACCTGGCCGAAGAAACCATACCGGGCCTCTATTTGCGCTGTCCCGGATAGAAATAGAAAAAGACCGGGCCCGGACAGCGGGGATGGCTGTCCGGGTCCGGGTTACGGAAGTGGATACTTCGAGGAAATACTTTTAGTGCATGCTGATGGTGCGCGTTTCTTCGCCTTCTGGCAGGACCGGTGCGGTCTCTTCCGCAGCCGGTGCCGTACTGCGGCGCAGGGTCGTCAGGAGGCTGTGCTTGTAGCCGTAGCCAAAGTAGATGACCAGGCCCAGAGCCAGCCAAACGACGAAACGGATTTGTGTTACTAAGGGCAGCATGTAAATGAGGATGCCGCAGAAAATGATGGACAAGGCCGGTACGTACGGCACGAGCGGGCACTTGAAGGCACGGGACTGGTTCGGAGCCTTTTTGCGCAGGATAATGACGGCAGCCGAAACGATGATGAAGGCACAGAGCGTACCGATATTGGTCATTTCAGCGACGATATTGATGGGCAGGAAACCGGCTGTAATGGCCGTCGACAGGAAAACCAGGACGGAGCTGCGGACCGGTGTCTTATATTTCGGATGGACGTGGCCAAAGAATTTCGGCAAAAGACCATCGCGGGACATGACGAAGAGAATACGGCTCTGGCCAAAGCTCATGACCAGGAGTACCGACGTGAGGCCGCAAATGGCGCCGACGGAAACGGCTGCAGCGCCCCAGTGGTAGCCTACAGCCTGCAGGGCAAAGGCAACCGGTGCCGCCGTCGTCTTGAAGGCCAGGTACGGAACCATGCCTGTGAGGACGGCCGAAACGGCGATGTAGAGAATGGTACAGATGATAAGCGAAAGGATAATGCCACGAGGCAGATCGCGCTGCGGATGTTTTACTTCTTCTGCAGCCGTCGAAACGGCATCAAAGCCGATGTAAGCAAAGAAGATGATCGAAGCGCCTGTGAGGACACCGGACAGGCCATAGGGCATAAAGGGAACCCAGTTGGCAGCATCGACATGGCTCACGCCTAAGGCCAGGAAAATACCGACGACGGCGAGCTTGATGGCGACGATAATGTTGTTTACCCAGGCACTCTGGCTGACGCCACGGATATTGATGACGGCAATCGCTACGAGAATGAGGACCGCCGGCAGGTTGACGATGCCCCCGTCGTAGGGAGCGGCGATCAAAGCGTGGGGCAGCGTAATGCCCAGATTCATGAGGATATTGTTGAAATACCCGGACCAGCCAATGGCGACGGTAGACACGCCGAAGGCGTATTCCAGCAACAGGTCCCAGCCAATGATCCAGGCCCAAAATTCGCCTAAGGCTACGTAGCCATACGTGTAGGCACTGCCGGCAACCGGTACCATGGCTGCGAACTCTGCATAGCAGAGAGCGGCACAGCCACAGGCTAAGGCTGCGATGATGAACGAAATGACCAGGGCCGGCCCGGAAAAGTTGGCCGCCGCTACGCCGGTGAGGACGAAAATCCCCGTACCGACGATGGCGCCGATACCGAGCATGGTCAGGCCGAACGTACCGAGGACACGGTTCATGCCGCCGTCCTGCTTTGTTTCCAGCATGAACTCGTTGATGGACTTGGTTCGAAAAATGTGCTTCTTCATGTGAATTCCCCCTTGCAAGACAAATTCCCCTCAGTCCCTGTGCCTCCCCTCAGACGCGCAGGGACTTTCAATCGTTAAACGTTTTCCATGAAGCGTTTAACTATGTTTTGCATTCTACACCCGATTTATTAATTTGTAAAGATAAAAATGCAAAATAATTAAAAATAATATTGTAAAATGCACGTAATCTTAAATTTATTTCAAAATAATGATGATTAAATTAAAATTTAAAAATGAATACAGCGCATAGAGGTGCCGGAAAATCGTTTGTGTGGTATCATAAAAAAAGCGTCCCCGCTACGCCGCAAAAACGGAGCAGGGGACACCTGAAAAAGGAGGCACCACGATGATTTTAAAACCACTGCATGTAGATTTTTCCGTCTGCCAGGTGACAGACTATTCCCAAACCGATCTGACCGGCCCATACTGCTTTATCGGTAAGACGGACGAAGAAAACTCCCTCGTCTGCCCGTCTGCCGCCGTACCGGCTAACGCGACGAAATGCGATCCCGGCTGGCAGGCCTTCCGCATTGAAGGCGTGTTGGACTTTTCCCTCATCGGCATTTTGTCCAAGATCAGCACCATCCTGGCTGACAACGAAATCGGCATCTTTGCCGTCTCGACATACAATACGGACTACGTCTTTACGAAGGCGGAACAGTTTGACCGGGCCCTCGCTGTCCTGGCAGCAGCGGGCTATACCATCGCCTAAGCGTTACGCCTGCTGCCGCGGCGTCGTGCCGTAATAGCTTTTGTAGGCCCTGTAGAAATTGCTGCTATCCTTATAGCCCAGGAGAGCGGCAATTTTTTCGATGCTCAGCTGTGTATTGTCTAAAAAGAGGGCGGCCTTGCGCATGCGCGCCTCTGTGACGAGGGTGGAAAAATGGTTTCCCGTGAGCCTTGGCAAGAGGCGCGACAAGTAGACGGGATGATAGCCAAAGTGGCTGGCCAGGGAGCGCAGGGTCACCGTATCGGAG
This sequence comes from Megasphaera hominis, assembly GCF_014269395.1. Taxonomy (GTDB): domain Bacteria; phylum Bacillota; class Negativicutes; order Veillonellales; family Megasphaeraceae; genus Megasphaera; species Megasphaera hominis. Next base: position 11,099 of record NZ_JACOGK010000038.1, on the reverse strand, counting down.
TGGAGGGCAATGTAGTCGCACAGGGCCTCTGCCGCCGTGGGCCTCGCCGGTTCCTGATCGGCGTGATAGCTCCGGGCTACGTATAAGAGGAGCGACAAGGTCAGGGCCTTGAGGATTTTTTGGCTGTCGTCTTTCTTTTCTACGTATTCCACCAGCATCAGGTCCAGGAGCTGCCAAATGGGCGAGCCGTCAGGGAGGGTGAGGCGGATGAATTCATCGGCGTATTTGTTCTTTTGCGGCTCCAGGAAAAAGCGCAAGAGTGCCGTATCGGCCGAGAGGGGCTCCAAGTATTCCCGGAAGAAGGCTTCCTTTTGGATGAGCAGGCCCACGATGGTCGTTTCTTCCGGGCCGTCCTTTTTCATGGCGTAGCCGCTGTAGGGCTGGCCGATGTAGCAGTCGCCGCAGTGCAGGGTGATGCGGTTGTTGTAGCGCGCACTCAGGGCATCGTAATCGCCGCCGTAGGCAAAGTTGAGGAAAAAGAAATCCTGGCGGTGGAACCGTTCATCGATGTGGGCGCCGCGAAAGGCACAGAGCATGACGTCCTCGTCGGCTTCGCCCAGCCACTGGGAAATGAGCTCCGTCCGCCCGCCTGACGGGTCGGGCCGAAAATCCCAATGGAGGTGGGGGAAACGCTCGCTCAACTCGGTTAGTGCCGCCGCGACGGCTTCATTTCTTGCTTCTGGCATAGCTTTCACCTCTACTAAAGTTAATATTTGTCACTATTAATCTTAATCTATGGCACTGTTTTTTTCTACCCCTTTCGCTACAATAATACACGAAAGGACAGGCATACAGCCTGTCTGAAACCTACGTATTACAAAGAAAAGGGGAGAAGATATATGTATCATTTTACATTCCACATGCCGGCCAAGGTGTTGTTTGGGCCGGGTACACTGCAGGAACTGCACAGCGAAGCACTGCCGGGCAAAAAAGCCCTCATCGTCATCAGTAACGGCACGTCGGCAAAACGCTTCGGCTACTTGGCGGCTCTCGAAAAAGAACTGGACCAGGCCGGCGTAACCTATGAAGTCTTTGACCAGATCCGTCCGAACCCGACGAGCGACAACGTCATGGACGGCGCCGCTCTGGGCAAACAGACAGGCTGCGATTTCGTCATCGCCTTAGGCGGCGGCTCCGTCATGGACTGCGCCAAGTGCATTGCCCTCATGATGACCAACCCCGGTCATATTTGGGACTACAGCCTCTCCGTCAACGGCGGCAAAAAACAGGCACCGAACGCAGCGGCTCCTATCGTAGCCATTACGACCTCTGCCGGTACGGGCTCGGAAGTCGACATGGCCTCGGTCATCACCAACGAAGCTACCCAGGAAAAGACAGGTATTTTCTTCCCGTCTATGCTGCCGACACTGTCCGTCGTCGACGCCAACCTCATGCGCAGCGTACCGCCGAAATTCACGGCCTACCAGGGTATGGATGCCTTCTTCCACGCCGCCGAATCGGTGATCTGCAAGAACGAACATCCTATGGGCGAAATGTTTGCCTTAAAGGCCATTGAACTCATTGCCCAGAATCTGCCCAAGGCCTATGCCAACGGCGACGACATGGAAGCCCGGGCCAACGTAGCCCTGGCCAATACGCTGGCCGGCTTTTACATGCTCTGCACATCCCAGCACACGATGGAACACGCCATGGGCGGCTACCACGACAACCTCGTGCACGGCGCCGGCCTGATCATGCTGTCCCATGCGTACTTCGATTTCTTCGCCTCCCGCAAGGCCTGCGAACCACAGATGATCAAAATGGCCAAGGCCATGGGCGTCGCAGACGCGACGAGTGGCAAGGACTTCATCAAAGCTCTGGACGACCTCATCGCTTCCGTAGGCTGCGCCGATTTGCGCATGAGTGACGCCGGTATTACGCGGGACGAACTGAAGAAATATCCAAAGCGCATCCACGAAGTATTAGGCGGCGACATTACAGCCGACCCGCTGCCTCTGTCGGATGAAGACTATCTCACTATTTTCGAAGAAGCGTACAAATAAGAAAGGATTGGATATCTATGACGGAATTGGAAAAACTGCAGGCTGGCCTGCCCTATGATGTAAATGACCCGGAGGTAAACGCACGCAAGCTCAGTGCCGCTACGGGCTGTGCCCGCTTGGAGGCCATTCCCGTCACAGATGCAGCCGCTAAGGACGCCGCTATCCGCGACCTCTTTGGCAGTGTCGGCAAGAACCCGAATATCCTGCCGGGCTTTTACTGCGATAACGGCAAGAATATTTTCGTGGGGGACGAATTCCTCGCCAACTATCGCGTGACCATCCTGGACATTGCGCCGGTACGCATGGGCAATAATGTCTGGATCGGCCCGGGCAGCCTCTTGTCGACAGTGAACCATCCACTCAGCCGCGACGGCCGCCGCAAGCACCTGGGCATTGCCAAACCCATCGTCATCGGTGACGACGTCTGGATCGGCGGCAACGTTACCATCGTCGCCGGCGTCCATATCGGCAACAACGTCATCGTCGCTGCCGGTGCCGTCGTGACGAAAGACGTGCCGGACAACACCCTCGTCGGCGGTGTGCCGGCCAAGAAAATCAAAGACCTGCCCCTGACAGACGAATAGACAGGTAGACGTAAAAACCGGGCTCTCCCGCATAAGGAGACCCGGTTTTTTTGTGTTGTACATCATTTGTTGTAGAAGCGGCACATCCGTGTTTGCTATACTGTAGTCGTTGGCGGGGCCAGTGTTTCGCCGGAGCAGAGGGCCATGAGCCCGTCGGCATCTAAGATGGTAATGGCCTTGCGCTTGGTCTCGATAATGCCGCGGTGGCGCAGCTCCGTCAGGCCGCGGCTGACGTTCATGAGGCTCACGCCCAGCGTATCGGCCAGCTCTTCCTGGGTCAGCTCGTGCAGGAGATTTTGCCGGCCCGTATCGCTCAGCTTCAGGAGATAGAGGAGATTGCAGAGCCGCACGAAGGAGCTGTTGTATTCCTGGTGGCCGCTGTCGTAAATGAGGAGATTCGTATACGACGAGAACCAGTCGATGACGTGGCGCACGAGAGTGAAGTTTTCGGCGAACATGGCGGCGAACTGGTCCTGCGTGTATTCGTAGGCCTGGACGTGCGTCATGGCCGTACTCAGGAGGGATTCCTCTATTTGGTAGTGCAGGTAGTGGAAGCCCGGGAAAATCGTGCCGCCGGCGTGAAAGGATATGATTTTCCGGTGGCCCGTCTCGTGGACCAGGTAGTTTTGGACGACGCCGGAGCGGATGTAATGGATGCGGTCGAAGGGCTCGCCGGGCTCCCACAGGTAGTCGCCCTTGCGGAAGGACACGTCCTTGTGGGGACAGGCGGCAAAGTAGCTTTCTAAGTCGCGGAAATCGCCGGCAAAGATATATTTCGGTGTACGGGACATGGGCGTGCCTCCTAGGTCAGGTGAATTTTCCGCTTGTCCTTCATGAGCGTCGACAAACGGTGGGAAATGGAAAGAACCGTCCGGCCCTCAGCCGCAGCGGCCAGGGCCTGGAGGACGTCCTGTTCGGTCTGGCTGTCTACGTTGGCCGTAATTTCGTCAAGGAGCAGGACCTTTGGCGAAAGGACAATTGCCCGGGCGATAGAGAGCAGCTGAAGCTGTCCCCGTGAGAAAAGGGACAGACTCATGTCCGTGTCCAGCCCCTTGGGCAGTCCGCGGACGACACCTTCCAGACGGGCCAGGCGCAAAGCCTCCCATACGGCCGTGTCCGTAATGGCCGCGTCAAAGAGGGTGATCTGCTCGCGGAGCGTGCCGACGACAGGCTTAAAATCCTGTTCGACACAGCCGTAGAGCTGCCGTTTTTCTCTGGCCGTAATCGTCTCGGGCGCCCGGCCAAAGAGGCGGATGGAGCCGCCCTGCGGCGTGTAGAGGCCCAGGAGCAGGCGGAAAATGGTGCTCTTGCCGGCACCGCTGCGGCCCAGGAAAAAGACGTGTTCTCCTGGCGCAATGGTAAAGGACAGGTGCTGCAGCACGGGCTGGTCCGGCACGTAGCCGAAGGTCACGTCGTCAAAGACGATAGCTGCGTCTTCCTGTACGGGACGGGCAGGGGCCGGCGGGACGAGCTCCGGTTCATTCAAAAATTCGCTGATGTGGCGCAGGCCGGCAATGGCGGTCTGGATATTTTGCAGCTCCATGCCGATATTTTCAATAGGCGTGAAGATCTTGGCCACGTAGGCAATGACGGCTACAGCCGAACCGACGCTGAGGCCGAAGAGGGACTGCAGCTCCAGGCCCGACACGGCGGCGATCATCATGACGGCGACGACGGCGGTCTGGATGGTCTTGATGATGGGCGAGTAAATGCCATCGTAGAAATTGGAACGGTTTACGGCTGTATAGCTTTCGCTGATATACGTGTCGTACCGGTCTTCCATGTAGCGTTCCTTGCCCAGGACGTGGATCATGCGGATATTGCGGATCGTTTCCGGTACGTGGTTGCTCACGCGGCCAATGGCCTGGCGGTTATCGCGCTGGGCCGACAGGGTAGAACGCTGGAAATGGCGCGTCAGGACGAAGAGAAACGGCGTGAGGATGACCAGAAGGATGCCCAGGCCGGGACATTCGTGGAAGATGATAAAGAGGATGCCGATGAGCTTGAAGCTGTCGGCCAGCATGCCTACGACGCCGTCGGAGTAGAGCGTGTCGATGGTGTCGCCGTCGTTGACGAAGACGCTCGTAATGCGCCCAGCCGGGTGGGTCGTAAAATAGGTTGCCGGCAGGCGGTCGAGCTTGGCACAGAGGACAGAGCGCAGGCCGTGCGTAATCTTTTGGCCGAAAATGGTAATGGCACTGTTTTGCGCCGTTTCAAAGAGGTCTGCTACGACGACGAGAAAGAGGTAGAGCCCGGCCAGCGTAAAGGGGATCGCCTGGCCGGCCGTGAGGCTGTTGATGACTTCCTTTAAGACGAGGGGCGGCAAGAGGCTCGTCACGACTGACGCCGTAATCAGGGCGATGAGGACGACGACGGCCTGGGGATGGGCCTCTAGGGAGGCTTTGACCGAGGCCTTTACCGGTGTGTAATCGGCTCTCTTAGCGTGCATCGTAATCGACCCCCTCTGCTTGCTTGCGGTAGAGTTCGGCGTAGGCGGGACAGCGGCTCATAAGCTCTGTATGGGTGCCGCACGTGCCCGTGCCGTCGTGGAGAAAGAGGACCCGGTCAAAGTCCGGGAAATGGAGGAGCCTGTGGGAAATGTAGAGGATGACCTTGTCCTGGCCGGCGGCGCGCAGGTTGGCCAGAATGCGGCCTTCCCCTTTGGGATCGACCGAGGCCAACGGGTCATCCAGGACGACGATGGGCTTTACGTGGGCCAAGGTCCGCGCCAGGGCGATACGGGCCTGCTGGCCTCCGGAAAGCTGGGTGCCGCTGCTGCCGGCTACGGTTTGGGCCTGGTCCGGCAGGGCGGCAATTTCCTCGTCGAGACAGACGCTTTGGAGATAGGGCCAGACGTCGATGGGATCGCCCAGGGCGATGTTTTCCTCTATGGTCGCCGTCATGAGCTCTGGCTCGTGGCCCATATAGGAAATGTACGACCGCCGTTCGGCCTGCGTGAGGTCCCGGAAATCGCGGTCGCCCAGGCGGATTGTCCCGCGCCACGGGACTTCATCGATGAAGAGCTTGCCGAGCATGCTCTTGCCGGAGGCGACGACGCCTGTAATGCCGATGATTTCACCGGGCTTTGCCGTGAAGGAAAGGTGCGCTAGGGACGGTGACGCCGCGTCGTAGCGGCAGGTTACATCCGAGAGCGTCAGGGTTACCGGCGCTGCCGGGGCTGGTGCCGCCTGCGCGGGCGCTTCGGCTTGGGCGACGTGGAGGCCTAAGAGGGGCTTTAAGCGCTGCCATGAGACCTGGGCTTTTTGGACGGCGTTGAAGAGCTTCGCTGCGTGGCTGGTCTTGATGGCGAGCTTTGTAAAGCAGGCGACGTATGTCGTAAAGCTGGCAATGTCCCAGGCCATCCAGCCATCGCCTAAGACGTTGCGGCCGCCGAAGTAGAAGATCATGAGCATGCCGCCCATGGCGATGGCGTTGTAAATGGGCATCATGCTGCCTTCGAAGATGTTGGCCTTGGCACTGGCTTTTTCGTAGGCTGTGAGCTGCGTTTCGTAGCTTGCGTTGCGCTGGGCCTCGCGGCCGTTGATGCGGTACGTCAAGGCGTGGCTGATGCGGTCCATGGTCATCAGGTTGAGGCGTCCTTCGGCGCCCTTGTAGGCAATATTGGCGCGGCTTACGACGTGCTTCAGGCGGTTGGCCAGGACGTAGGCTACGGGAATCATGCAGCAGGCGAGAAAGGTCAGGCGCCAGTCGTAGACGAGGAGCATGACGAAATAGACTACGAGGGCGACGCCCGTGTCGAAGATTTCGGTCGTAAATTTCCGCATCCCCTCAGAGCAGGCATCGACGTCGGATACGGCCTTGGTCATGAGGTTGCCCAGATTTTCCCGGCCCAGCTCGTGGCGGCTCATGTGCACCAGGGAATGGTACAGCGTGTGGCGCATGATCCAGCTGATTTGGGCGGAAAAAATGCGTACGCTGTAGCGCTTGCCGGCGCGCATGGCCTGGACCAGGCCGAGGACGACGACGTAGGCTGTAGCGATTTTCACCATATCCATAGGGACTGCGTCGTGGCGCAGTATATCGTAGAGACACTGGGCCATGAGGCCTTCGAAGTATGGGCCGGCGCCGAGGCCGAGGTTGTAGAGGAGGCCCGTCACGGTGACGATACCGAGAATGGGCAGCTCCCGTTTGAAATAGGAAAGAATGCGGTCCGGATGATCGATCTGGCCCTTTGTAATTCCTATCATGGAAATCAGCTCCTTAGGCTGCATTTGCCGTACCAGGCAAGGACGGCAAAATACGCCCGGACCGGCTAGGCCGTACAGGGCGCAGCGATTGCAAAATATAATACATCTAATTTTAACACCGAAAGGGAGGAATTGAAATGAATGACATGATAAAAGCGATGGAAGAACGACGCAGTATCCGCAAGTATAAACCCGATATGGTGCCGTGCGACGTCGTCGACCGGATCATCGAAGCCGGCCTCTACGCCGCCAGCGGCATGGGCAAGCAGGCGACGAAAATTATTGCTCTTACGAACAAGGAAATCCGCGACGAGTTGTCTAAGCTGAACTGCAAAATCGGCGGCTGGGACGAAGGCTTTGACCCCTTCTACGGCGCACCGGTCGTACTCATTGTCCTGGCTGATAAGACATGGGTCAACCACGTCTATGACGGCAGCCTGGTCATGGGCAACCTCATGCTCGCCGCCTATTCCGAAGGCATCGGCAGCTGCTGGATTCACCGGGCCAAAGAAGAATTTGAGCTCCCCTATGGAAAGGAACTCCTGAAAAAGCTGGGCATCGAAGGCGAATGGGAAGGCATTGGCCATTGCGTCTTAGGCTACGCCGATTGCCCCCATCCCGAAGCAGCCGCACGCAAAGAACACCGCGTCTACTACATAGAATAATCCAATCGCTTTCCCTTAGGGGGAAAGTCCCGCGAAGCGGGGATAGAGGGATATACAAAAAAGTCCCGCGAAGCGGGGATAGAGGGGATAGGCAAAAGAAAGTCCCGCGAAGCGGGGATAGAGGGGATATAAAAAAAAATTCCCGCGAAGCGGGGACAGAGGAGATACAAAAATATGAACGTATTCGTCATCACCGGCAGCCCTCACCGTCACGGCTGCTCGAATTACTTGGCTGAACAGGCCATAGACGGCGCCCGCGCAGCAGGTCATACTGTCGACCGGGTGGATGCGGCCTTTGTGGACGTCCATCCCTGCATTGGCTGCAATCATTGTGAAAGTGGCAAGAACCCATGCATCTATGACGATGCTATGACGGACATTTACAAAAAAATAGAAAAGGCAGACGCCCTGATTTACGCGACGCCCTTGTATTACCACGCCGCGTCGGCCCAGTTTCTGGCCCTCATCGACCGCTATCACGGCATTGACGACCATATCCGCGGCACAGGGAAGAAATGCATCCTCCTCGTGACCGGGTCCAATCCGGATCCGTCCTTCATGGACGGCATGCGCATTTGGTTCCAGACGGATATGCGCTACTTAGGCTGGCAGGCCGCCGGTGCCGTCTACGCCCACGGCTGCACTGATGCCGCCCATTTGGAGGGCACGGCCTTTGCCAAGGAAGCCTATCGTTTGGGCAATACATTGTGAGTAAAAAGCTCTTAGAAAGATAAAAGGAGGCAGCTTTCATGCAATACAAAGTCAAAGTCACGGTTATCGATAAAAAACTCTATCCGGAATTACAGGCAGCCTACTGTGCCGACCCGCAGTCCGGCGCCTGCCCGTGCTACAACGTAGGCGATACGTTTGTCTTTGAACGCTATGGCCTTACGGATGATTTCTGGCACATGGGCCTTAATACGCTGAAAAAGACGAGCTACACGGCAGACGGCGTGGCCGGCGGTCCGGCTATGCCTCACTGTTCGGAAGCGTGGGACGCCATTGCCCGCTATATCTATACGGGCCTGCAGGGCGGCTCTATCATGCGCGGCTGGATGCGCGACGAACACCAGATGATCGCCTGCTGTTCTGATGGCACGCGGCCGGTCATTTTCCGCATTGAACGCCTTGATTACAAGCTCGTCCACGTGGCTGATGGCGCCGCCTTCCAGACCTTGGTGGAACGCTTTGCGTCCATCCCGGGTGTACACGACGTACAGGTCCGGGAGGATTTGCAGGCCCTCGAAGTATACATGGACCGGAACGAAGAAGTGACCGATGCCACATTGCGGCAAGCTGCAGATGCACGTGTCATTACAGCTATCGAATAGGCAGTTCACAGGGGCTGATTTTAAGTATATCGTTTAATGTGTTAGGATATATAACGTTTAACCGAAAAAGTTTTAAAAAATTGCTTGACAAGGTCCCCTTTTTCGAGGATAATAAGCGCAACTCACTAATACAAGCACTGCTTATCTGTAGTGCCGCATAGAGACGAAGAAAGGGAAAAGATATGGTAGGGGATAGTCCTACAGAGAGCCGGCGCTGCTGAGATGCCGGTGGACAGGTATCATATCGACATCACCCTGGAGTCGCTGTACTGAAGATGCCCGGGAGTCCTAGGTACAGCCGCTGGCCAGCGTTACAGGCTGTCTGTCAAAAGGCATGAAGTATAATGACAGGGTGGTACCGCGAGACATCGCCCCTGTTGCTCTAATATAGGGCAGCAGGGGTTTTTTGTACCCTCTGAGGCGGTTATTAGTGAGGAGTAGCGGTTCGATGTAACTGTATCGGAAGGGGTATGCGCTTATGGAAAAGACAATCTCTGCGGCTGTGTCGCAGGCAAAACAACGTACAATGACGAATTTTCGCTGGAAAATCGCCTTTCTTATTTTTCTCATCAGCTTTGTCGCCTATATGGATCGCGTCAACCTGTCCGTAGCAACACCCGTCATTATGCAGGAATTCGGTTTTACTAAAATGGACATGGGTTTTCTTCAGACGTGTTTCTTTGCGGGCTATGCGCTCATGCAGGTGCCTGGCGGCATGCTGGCTGAAAAATTTGGTCTTCGCAAGACCGGTGCCGGCGCAATTCTTTGGTGGTCCGGCTTTACGGCCCTGACGGCCTTTGCCCAGGGCAAGCTGAGCTTTGCGGCTGTCCGCTTGGCCTTTGGCCTCGGTGAAGGACCGGTATTTCCGTCTTTAGGCCAGGCTACGTTCAACTGGTTCAATAAGGACGAAAAGGGTAAGGCCAGCTCGGCTATCCTCTTGGGGACTTTCTTTGGTCCCGTCGTAGGACCGATGGTCACAGTAGCGCTCATGGCGGCTTTGGGCTGGAACGCCGTCTTTATCATCTTCGGCCTCGTCGGCTGTGTCCTCGCCTGGGTTTGGCATCGCTATGCCTGTGATGATCCGAAAGACAGCCCGTACGTAAACGCAGAAGAAGCTGCCTACATCAACGAAGGCCGCGCTGCTGCAAGCGAAAAGAAGACCGCTCCGTGGAGCCGCTTCCTCCGCTCGCCTCAGTTTTGGGCTGTTGGGATTCAGTTCTTCATTGTCGACTATATTATGTACGTCTTTTTGGCCTGGCTGCCTCTGTACCTCACGGAAGTACACGGCTTGTCCTTGAAATCCATGGGGATTTGGGCTTCCTTCCCGTGGATTGCACTCATGGCCATGGTCTTTGTAGCAGGCTTCATTTCCGATAGAATGGCACACAGCAAGGACAGCAACCGCCAGTACACCATGCGTACGCTCACGGCCATTGCCGGCGTTGCGGTCACCTCCTTGGGCCTCTTCGTCGCAGCCAATACGGCCAGCGGCGCAGCAGAAACGATCTTCTGGATGAGCGTTTCCTTAGGTGCTTTGGGCTTCTCCATGAGCGCCAGCTGGTCTACGGTTATTTCCCTGGGCGGCAAATACACCGGTTCCGTATCGGGCTGGATGAACCTCTGGGGCAACATTGGCGGCGTCCTGGCGCCGATCGTAACGGCCTTCTTCGTTACCAATTACGGCTGGAATAATGCCTTTACGTATACGGCCCTCTTTGGCGTCGTAGCCATCGTAGCCTGGATTTTTGTAAAACCGGGCAAGCAGTTGGCCGGTACGGAAGACTAAGAAGTATATATAGGATATAAAGAAAAGGCCTCGCACTGGGTTGGCAATTGCCCGTGCGAGGTTTTTGTACGTGCTTTCTCCCTGTGCCTTCCCTGGAGGGAAGGTGTCACCATGGGTGACGGAAGAGTCGAAATTAGTAGTAATAACGTTGATATGATAAAGCCTAATGGCCGGCGATAGAGGTTGATACAAAAACATATCATTTCAACAAACCGCCTCTCTCCCCCGCGGCCCAGCCGCGCGTACTCTCCCCGGTCTAACGCCGGGGAAAGCCAATGCTTTTCAAATCCTAAAAAATCAATTCTTTTCGATGATACACTTATTAAATTGAAAGTATACGGCTCGAAGGCTTTCCCTCTGTGCCTTCCCCATGTGGGGAAGGTGGGCGCGAAGCGCTCGGTAGTGCACTGGTCAACAAAACTTGGACACTAAAATCTAAAAAATTAGAATCAGAAATATAATTTGACGCAAAGTTGAACAGTACTTTTTAATAAGTTGGACACTGCCTGAGGTAAGACTTTC
>NZ_JACOGK010000037.1 GCF_014269395.1 Megasphaera hominis | reverse complement strand
CTAGCACCGTATGTAGTTTTTCTTCTGCACAAACCTTAGTTCTATGCATATTAAATGCTCCCTTCCAAGTAGAGTGAGATTTTATTATTTCTCATGTCTACCTAGAAGGGAGCATATCAAGTCTCAGATGGGCTTTTTCCTCCCACAAATACATACTATAAGGGAGGCCTCATACGTATATTCGAATTCTCTTTTCTGATCCAGACGTTTCTTGAAATTCAAAAGATACTCCTTCAACTCCTCACGTAGCCAGATTACTAAGGAGTATTCATAGGTTTATCAAATACAATAAACGCAGCACAAAAAGGAGACCTTTCGGGGCCTCCTTTTTGTGTCGGGACAGGGCCCCTATGCAATTAAACGTTATACGAATGCCAGTGTGTAAAATGCATGTAATTTCGAACAAAATCACTTGAATAAGGCATACTGGCTGTACTATACTTTTAGCATCTGCAAGCCTAATAACCAATCGAAATGGGGGGATTCCCAATGTTCAGCTTTTTCGGCAAAGCCCGGGCCTTTTCAGGTCAGCAATATCGTGACGACATAAAAGACCTGTGCCAGCAAATTCTGGCCTATACGACCGGCCTCAAAGCTGCCTTGATGGCAGCCTCAGAAATCAGCATCACGTCACCTGTCTTTATGTGTGTCAATCGCATAGAAAGTGAAACTTACCAGATTATGAGTGCCTTGGCGACCAAACGCGGCCAAGCCCTTATGATAGCAGCCTGTCAAAATATCAACACCCATGTGAGGCAGCTGGAACAAGAAATCCCCCTGGGCCTTTACTTCAGTGAAATCGGCTCTATTCGCACAGCAGCTAACTCCATTTCCCGCATCATCGTGCAGGAACTCTAAACGAATACGAAAGTCCGTATAAGAAAACCACGCAGCCGTCGACACTGCGTGGTTTTTTTATGACCCGGAAACAGGATCTGTTCCTAAAAAACGAACCGTACAGGAAGTTTCCCGTACGGTTCGTTACGAAGCCAAGGCCGATTATGCTTCAAGGGCAGCTTTGGCATGGTCTTCTTTGTCGAGCTCGTCGGCCAGATCGTGGTCGGTCATAGCACAGACGGCAGAGTCGGACCAAACGTTTTCTGCTGTTTCGATCATGTCGATGATGGTGTAGATCGGCAGGATAATCCCCATAATGCCAATGGGCGCACCGACGGAGGACATGAGGGACAAGGTGAGGAAGTAGCAGCCCATGGGGACACCGGCATTGCCGACGGCAGCGAGGACGGCTACGAAAAGCCAGGCGATCATTTCACCGAGAGTCAGTTCCATGCCACCGTTCTGCATGAGGAACAGGGATGTTACCAGGATAAAGGCAGCGCAGCCGTTCATGTTGATGGTCGTACAGATAGGCAGGACGAAGCGGGATACCTGCGTGTGGACTTTAAGGTTCCGTTCAGCCGAAGCCAAGGTGACAGGCAGTGTGCCGGCAGAGCTCTTAGTGAAGAGGGCTACGGCTACGGCCGGGGCCATCTTGCGGAAGACGTAGAGCGGGTTCATGCCGCGGGCTGCCAGGAAGAGCGGAATAACGATAAAGAACTGGATCAGGTTGCCAGCCAGGACGACGAGGGTGTATTTGCCGATTGCTCCGACGATAACGCCGGCTTCAATCTGGGCAGACAGCTGAGCTGCAAAGGCGAGAATGCCTACAGGCAGGATCCACAGGAGTGCGGAATGAGTGTAAAGAGAACTTCCTGCAGTCCTTGAATACCCTTGAGGAGAACGTCGCGGTTTTCCGTTTTCGGCATGAATGCCAGAGCCAGGCCAACAGCTGCGGCGATAAGCATGACAGAAAGGACGTTGCCCGACAAGAACGGCTGGAGGATGTTATTCGGAATAACCGAGAGGAAATGGTCGTAATACGTGACCTTTTCGAGTTTCTGCGGTACAGCGGCCGTGCCCTGGTTGATCAGATCCATAGGCAGGTTGCCCGGTGCAATCCAGAGATAGAGTGCCAGGCCGATGGCGGCAGCACAGATCGTCGTTAGCAGTGTGTACGTCACGGCGTGGGCAAAGATACGGCCCGTTTCTTTTTTAGCTCCCAGTGCGGACAAGGTTGTAATGACGGCAAGAGCGATGGTAGGAATAGCTATAAATTGGAATAAGCGCGTGAATACAGTGGCAATGAAGTCGAAGAGCTGATTCAGTGCCGGAATTCCCATCCATCCTAAAATAGCGCCGATGACCAGGGCCCCCATCCAAAGTGCGAACTGGCGGCTGTTTTTGTGGCCCTTATTGCCGTGAATGATTTCACGGGCTTGTTCGCGAACCTGGTCTTGATTTACATCATTAGACATACATAATACCTCTTTTCTTATAGCGTAATTCATTGGTACCCTAAATTGGTACACATTTGCTATAAGCCTTATTATAGGTACGACACCAGCTGCTGTCAACCGTAAATTTTACGGTATTGAGAATGGAAAAAGCCTGAAATTCCAGCGTGTATGCTAATCTATACCGCATTTAGATCCTTTAAATTTTTTTTTAGAATTTCTCTTGTTGAACTAAGTTCTCCCGTATTATGAAAATAAACGGCATTTTACTGCCACATTGTGACAAGCTAAGACGCTTTTTTGCAACAACACGGAATATCATTCTACGATTGATCCATGTATGATTCGGAAAACAAATATTAAGTAGAAGCTAAAAATACGAAAGAATGGCCCGCCTATGCGTCGACACGGCCAGTCATACAAAATCCCCTTACCGCAACGGCAAGGGGATATGCTTCATTTCAAATTGTCTTGGAAGAAACGGGCCAGTTTGTCGAAGGGAATGACGTCCATCTTATAATAGAGGTCCGTATGGACGGCACCGGGAATGATGACGAGTTCCTTGTTCGTGCCCTTGAGACGCTTGTATATATCTTCGCTAAAGTAGCGGGAATGAGCTTTCTCTCCGTGAATGAGGAGCACCGGTGTTTCGATTTCTTCTGCATAGACCGTAATGGGCATGTTGGCAAAATCGAGGACCGAGCTCAGCGTAGCTCCTGTAGTCGAACCGAAGGAGCGGGGATGATAGCCCAGCTTCGTCTGGTAGTAGTCGTGGTAATCCTTGACGAATTGGGGCATATCGTCCGTTACCGTCGTCGGCACGCCGCCGGCCATGGCGTAGGTCCCATTCTTATAATCAGCCGTACGCTGGGCACTAATTTGCTGGCGCAGCCCCTTGCGGTACGCCTGGAGTTCAGCCGGTGTCTTGCCCTTGTCGAAGTAGCCGTCGGCAATAACGCGGCTCATATCGTACATAGTAGATGTAGCCGTGGCCTTGATGCGCGGATCCGCTGCAGCGGCATTAATGGCAAAGCCGCCCCAGCCGCAAATACCGAGGATGCCGATTTGGTCAGGGTTGACATCTTTGGTATTGGAAAGGAAATCGACGGCTGCCAGGAAATCCTCGGTATTGATATCCGGTGACGATACGTTGCGCGGCGCACCCCCTGATTCACCTGTAAAGGACGGGTCAAAGGCAATGGTCAGAAAACCGCGGGCAGCCATTTCCTGGGCATAGCGGCCGGAGACTTGTTCTTTTACGGCGCCATAAGGTCCGGCAACGGCAATGGCAGCCAGCTTTTCGCCAGGCTTATGGGTCTTGGGCACATACATATCGGCTACGAGAGTAATACCGTAGCGGTTGTGAAAGGTTACCTTGTGGTGGCTAACGCGAGTGTCTTCGGGGAAGGTCTTGTCCCAGGCATTCGAGAGTTTAGACGCATCGATTGTTTCGGGGACCGCTTTCGAAGGGCCTGTCTGAGGTGCTACGGACGTGACCGTTGTCGTGCCGGAAGGCGTAGCGGCAAAACCAGTCAGGGAAAGGGCAGCTCCACACGTGACGAGCAAAGCCAAGCGGGCTAAACGGGTATAGGTGTTCATAGAAATTTCCTCCTTCACTTTTTTCTAAAGATAGTATATACTTAAACTTAACTTTAAGGTCAAGGTATTTTTGCAGAAAGGGGAATTTTTCATGTCCTATACGATACAAGAGGTATCCCGTATGACGGGTATTCCGACGACGACCCTGCGGTATTACGATAAAGAAGGCCTCTTGCCGTTTCTCGAACGGAAACCATCAGGCTACCGTGTCTTTCATGACATCGATATCGCTTCCTTACAAATCGTCGAATGCTTAAAGCGCACAGGTATGCCTATTGCCGATATCCGCACCTTTTCCCAGTGGGTTCTTGAAGGCGATACGACATTGGAAAAGCGCCTGGAAATGTTCCAAAAACGTCGCGAAGCCGTACAGGCCCAAATCGCGGCGCTCCAGGAATCACTGGACGTCATCGATTATAAATGCGAGTACTACAGCAAAGCCGTCGCCAAGGGGACGGAAAAAGGCATGCAGGGCAAGGATGAACTGCCGCACTATGGCGAATTCGTCTCGCACGCAGGCTAAGAGAGTATAAAAAACGGGTACGCAGGATCACTACAGCCTGGGTACCCGTTTTTCATTAATCGTGGAGACAAAAAATCCCTAATAGGCAAAAGGCAATACCTGCCATTTCCCGCAGGGACAAGTGTTCTTTGTAAAAGGCTACGCCAATGACGACCAAGAGGATCGCCACGGTGACGTTCAGGAAGAGCGAGGCAATGCTGATTTTCCAGCCGGCCCGGTAGAGAAAAATGTAGCCTGCCTCGATGACTACGAGCGCCACGCCCCAAGCCGGGCTGGTCCAGTTCAGGTCGCCCAGGTCGTGACTTAGGGACGGCTGGCCTATAGCCAGATAGAGCAGGGCACAGATGAGGAAGCTAACGCCATAGGTGACGCTCAGAGAGAGAAAGGGCGATGCCGCAGCCGGTGTCGATTTGGCAATGATGTGATAGCCTACGTTACCGATGACGATGGCGAAAAAAGAGAGCCAAAAGGTTAAACTCATGGCAAGGTCAGCTCCTTTTCCATATGGATGTGCGGGCAGTACTCGTCGAGATATTCGTCGCTACTAGCCGTATAGCCTAAGGCTTCATAAAAGGGGCGTACGCGCACTTGGGCGGAAAGCTCTACACGGCTGCCGCCGTGCGCGCGGACGAAATCTTCCATGGCAGCCATGATGCGGTTGCCTAAATGACAGCCTCGGCGGATCTTGCGTACAGCCAGGCGTCCCATGACATAGGTCTGCGGCCGTTCACCCGGAAAAATGCGGCAGCAGCCTACAGGCGTATTGCCATCCCAGAGAACGACGTGCCACGCCGTCGGGTCGATGTCGTCGAACTCGGCCTTAAAGCCCTGTTCCTGGACAAATACTTCCTGACGAATGGTTTTGGCTGCCTCAGGCAGTCCTTGCTGAATCGTTACGTTCATGAGCTTCTCCTCCTTGAAAAAAAGAGGTGCCAAAACCCATCTTATGACCTGCGAGCAGGCTGACCTACGACGGATTTCGACACCTCAACCCCCTATCCGGTGATAGAGGAAGTGTATATATATTAAATTTACTGGCATATTGTAGCATAAAAATATTTCCTCGTCAATGCCTTTTTTTCTGTGCTATACTAATAGCCGAGGAGATGATAAGACTATGTACATACGAACTGCAACGATAGATGATACAGCCAGCGTCGCCGCCGTAGAAGCGGCCTGTTTTCCTGCCGCAGAAGCAGCAACGGCAGATATTATGGCCCAGCGCCTGGCCGCCTACGGGGATCACTTTTGGCTCCTTTTTGAGGGAGATACGTTGATTTCCTTTGTCGATGGACTGGTTACGGATCAAAAAGACCTGACAGACGACCTGTACGCCAACGCCACAGCGCATGACCCGCACGGCGCCTGGCAGATGATCTTTGGCGTCAATACCCTGCCGGCCTATCGCAAGCACGGCTACGCCGGCCAGCTCTTACACGCCGCCATCGATACAGCCCGTAAAGAAGGCCGCAAGGGCCTGGTTCTGACCTGTAAGGACCGCCTCGTCCATTACTATGCCTCCTTTGGCTTTGTAAACGAAGGGCTCAGCACGTCCGAACACGGCGGTGCCGTATGGTACCAAATGCGCCTGACATTCTAAAAACGGTACACGAGATGAGGAAATCCTGCAGCCAGGGATTTCCTTATTTTTTTCTGATTCTTTACTCATTTAATCTTATATTTTTACGTAATCTTTGCTATACTATATGGGTATACAACATAACGGAGGTAATTGCGATGAAGAAAAAAGTACTGATTATGGGAACGAGCCCGCGCGTAGGCGGCAATTCGAATGCCTTGGCTATGGCCTTTGAAGACGGTGCCGTTGAAGCCGGTCACGACGTAGAACGAGTAACCCTGGCAGGGAAGAAGATTTCCTTCTGCACAGGCTGCTGGAAATGTCTCGATACGCAGCGCTGTGTCATCCACGATGATGCCGACGAAATCGTACAAAAGATGAAGGATGCCGACGTCCTCGTCTTTGCTACACCTATTTACTATTACGAAATGTCCGGCCAGATGAAAGTCCTTTTGGACCGGGCCAATGCCTTGTATAAAGTAAATTATAAGTACCGTGAAGTCTATCTCCTGACGACCGCAGAAGACGATAAACCGGCGACGCCCGTCAACGCAGAAAACGGCCTCAAAGGCTGGGTTTCCTGCTTCCCGAAGGCTAAATTCATAGAAACGGTCTTTGCCGGCAACTGTCTTGATATCGGTGCCATTAAAGGCCACAAAGCCCTTCACGAAGCGAAGGAACTGGGCCTGCACGTATAATCTAAACGAAAGAGCAGTGGAAGAGATCTTACGAGGTCTCTTCTTTTTTTGAGAAAATTTATTGTAACTATTTACATTACAACAAAACTATGCTACACTAACAATGTAATCAAGATAATTACATCAATTCAGGAGGCATATACCATGAACAAAGTCGTAGCATTCTTACAAGCGAATCCCGTACAATACCTGGCCACTGTCGGCCGTGATGGCAAGGCCAAAGTCCGCCCGTTTATGTTCAGTGTCGAACAGGATGGCAAGCTCTGGTTCTGCACGAATAATCAGAAGGAAGTCTACAAGGATATGCAGGCCAATCCCTACGTAGAAATCACGGTTTCCTCGCCAGACTACGCCTGGATCCGCCTCTCCGGCAAAGCCGTCTTTGAAAACAATCACGCCATCAAGGAAGCGTGCCTGGAAAATCCTATCGTCAAAAGCCAGTACCAGACAGCGGACAACCCGATTTTTGAAGTCTTTTACCTGGCCGATGCGCATGGCGTCATTGCTGACTTCTCCGGCCAGCCGCCGTATACGTTCTAATGAGACCAGGTGTGCTATACTGAGGAAAAAAGGAGGCGTGACAATGACACAGGATGAACGAAGACTATACCTGCTCAAGGTGCTGCTGGCCGAACGGCCGGAATACAGCTCTCTAGCCATTCCGCCCCAGGCAGAGGAGCAAAAAATACTCCTGCGCGGCCTCATGAATATACGTCCGGCTGCAATAATCAGTGATGATTTTCTGGCCGTCCAGGATGCATATCTTCAAGAATCCACCAAGGAAAAAGGCATAACTACACTAGATCAACTGACGCCTTTAGCCGATGGCAATCTCTATCTCTGGCAAGGGGATATTACGACACTTCAGTGCGACGCTATCGTCAATGCCGCCAACAGCGGTATGACCGGCTGCTACGTGCCCAATCACCATTGTATCGATAACGCCATCCACACCTATGCCGGCGTACAGCTGCGCCTGGCCTGTGACGCCCTCATGCAGGCCCAGGGCCATGCCGAAGAAACGGGCCGGGCCAAGCTCACAAAGGCCTACAATTTGCCATGCCGCTACGTATTGCACACTGTAGGACCGATCGTAGAAGGAGCTCTGACGGACGCCGACCGGGAAGCCTTGGCTGCGTCGTACACGGCTTGTCTTACACTGGCAGCCCAAAAGAACCTGGAAAGCGTTGCTTTTTGCTGCATTTCTACTGGTGTTTTTCATTTTCCTCCTGAGGCGGCCGCTGCCGTCGCTATAGGAACGGTGCGCCAGTTTCTCCAAAGGGATACATCTGTAAAGAAGGTGATCTTCAATGTATTCAAAGACCAAGACTACATCATCTATAGAAACTTGCTCCAGCGAGCTTGACGCCCTGAAGCAAGCTCTCAGCCAGGCCGATGCCGTCGTCGTCGGTGCCGGTTCAGGCCTGTCGACAGCCGCGGGCTATACCTATACGGGCGAACGCTTTGAACGCCTCTTTCCCGATTTCATAAGCGCCTATGGCTTTACGGATATGTACAGTGCCGGCTTTTATCCCTACGCGACGCCAGAAGAGCAGTGGGCCTTTTGGAGCCGCTACATCTACTGGAACCGCTACGTGCCCATGCCGACAGACCTGTACGAAAGGCTGCGCCACCTCGTAGAGAAGAAGGACTACTTCGTCCTCACGACCAATGTCGACCACTGCTTCCAGCGGGCAGGCTTCGACAAAAAACGCCTCTTCTACACCCAGGGAGACTATGGCCTCTGGCAATGCAGCGTGCCCTGCCATGCTGAGACCTATGACAACGAAGCCATCGTCAAGGAAATGGTAGCCCAACAAGCTGACCGCAAGGTGCCAGCCGGGCTCATTCCGCACTGCCCGAAATGCGGCGCTCCTATGACCATGAATCTGCGCAGTGACGATACCTTTGTCCAGGACGCAGGCTGGTACGCCGCAGCGGAGCGGTATGACCACTTTGTCCAAGCCCATCAGAAAGGACACGTGCTATACCTCGAACTCGGCGTAGGCTATAACACGCCGGGCATCATTAAGTATCCCTTTTGGCAAAAGACCTTCAGCAATGGAGACGCACTCTACGCCTGTGTCAATGCCGGACAGACTGCTGTGCCCAAGGAAATTGCCGGCCGCTCCCTTTGTATCCAAGCAGACTTGGCAGACGTCGTGCGTACCCTGGGACAGGCATAAAGCCAATACTAAAAAAGCTCTCAGCAAATGCGTGAGAGCTTTTTGCCGTCAGGGCCTGCTGAGAAATGGCGTTGCCAAATCCCATAGAAAAAAGAACAGAAAGGGGAAATGCGCATCCTGTCGTTCAATCTGTCCGGCCGGTGTCGTGAAAGACCTGCCGGCCTTGCTGTCCCAGAGAGCTTGCGTTTTCTTGCTATACCTGTTTCTGTTGACATTATATGGTCCGAATCATACAATAAAATAAATTTCAATACTATTGTACGGGTCAGGTATAAGGGGAGGGAAAACGATGATCTTACGAAACGCACGGGCAGATGAAGCCCATAAAGCATATCAGTGTATTGAAGATGCAAGAAGCTATCACAAATCACTGGGCTTTGTGCAGTGGTATCCCGGATATCCTACGGTTCAAACCATTCAAGAGGATATCGAAGCAGGCATAGGCTATGTATTTGAAGCTGATGATGTATATGGATATTGTTGTATCGTCATAGGCGATGAACCGGCCTATCATGTCATTGAAGGTGCATGGAAAACAGACAAACCATACGCTGTAGTGCATAGGATGGCATTTTCTCAGAAAAGCAGAGGAAAAGGGTTATCACGCCAGGCCTTTGCGTTGATAAAAAATTTCTGCACGGAACATGGCGTTGAAGCCATTCGCATTGATACGCAAGAGGAAAATAAAGTAATGCAGCACGTTCTTGAACGTGAAGGATTTGCATACTGCGGCCTGATCACGTTTAATGGCGGGCCAAAGCTTGCCTATGAATGGGACAGCTAAGGTAAACGCCTTCCTGCATCGACAGGCAGGAGTACATGACAGTAAAAAATATACACAAAACAGCTCTCATGCGTTTGCTGAGAGCTGTTTTGTAATGTCTAGGCCTAAAGAACAGAGCCGAAGTTGATTTCTGTAATGATACCCTGGCCATTGACGTTAAAAGACAGGGTTTGGCCCGTTGTGGGAAATGCATAGACGTACGACGTCAGACCCGTCCCCTGGCTTACTGTCGTACTGGCTTCACCAAAACGGGATAGTACCTGGCTGTACGATTGGCCTACGGCAATACCCGAAGGCGTAGAGAGGTTGTTATCCTTCATGATAAAGCCCATGACAGGATAATCTACTTCCGGCCGTGCATCGGAAAGGGGCACGCGGCCAATGACATGGAAGCCGCCCCAGTCGTACGAAACGATGTGGACGCTGTCACCATCCCAGCGTTCTACCTTTGTGGGCGCACCGTAAATTTGTGTGGCATAGCCAATGGTGCAATTAGAGCCAATACCGCCCATGCACAATTCAGCCTGCGTCATCGTGTGGGCAAATGCGGGCAGGGAAAGGGCTGCAAAGAGGGCTGTGCCTGCCATGAGGCGCAGAATAGGGAACTTCATAGGAGATCCTCCTTTCGGAAAAGACAAATGTAGCAGATAGGCAAAGCCGTTATTTTTGTAAAAGAGACAGCTTGTAATCGAGACGCTCTAAGGCTGTCTGCATTTGTTCCATCCGTTCGGTCAGGCGCTGCCGTTCTGCCAGGAGAATGTTCCTGCGGGCGTCTTTTGTCGCGTCGCCCTGCGGGTAGAGCTTCATATATTCTATGAGACCTTCAATGGATACGCCGGCGTCGCGCATGCATTTGATAAAGGCAATGTTATTCATGTTTTCGTCCGTATAGTCGCGGATACCGTTTTTATCGCGGCCTACGTCGTGAATGAGGCCAATCCGTTCGTAGTAGCGCAGTGTGTCTGCCGAAAGGCCGGAAACGGCGCTCACTTCTTTTATTTTCATATTTTCGTCTCCTCCTTTTCTATAGTATAACGGATTGGCCCTAAAACCTGCAAGTTTTCGTTTCCTATTAGCGGATGGTATGGTACAATATGTTCGTATCATTAGGAGGAACTAACCATGACCATCCACGCAGTGAGAGACTGGTTCAACCAGCTGCCGGCCAGGAAAAAAGGCGTCGTCGTGACGGCGCTTCTTTGTGTGCTCATTACGATTGGCTACGTGCCGCAGCGCAATCCCTACGTCCTGCAGCCGTCGGATTTCAAAGAAGCCCAGGCAGCAGCCCGGCCGGAGCTGGAACAGCTGGCCCGCAATATACCCTTAGTGACGGCTGATGGCCAGACCGTAGCCCTACGCAAGCTCTATAATGAGAAGCCCGTCTTCGTCTATTTTTGGCTCACCTGGAGCGATACGGCCCAGGCAGAATTGCCAATCCTGGAGGACCTGTATAAAACATACGGCCACGACGTGGATTTCCTCATTGTCTGTCTGGACCGGGATGCCCATACACGCCAGAAAATTGCAGCAGACTGGTCCTATACGATGCCCTTATATTTTGCCAGCATGGACAGTGCCGATACGTACAACGTTTACAGCGTGCCCATGTATTACGTCATTCACCAGGGCGGCAAAATCCTGGATATCCATAAGGGCGGTTTCAATACGCGGCGGTTGTCCTATTCCTTAGAGGAGGTTAAGAGAAATTGAATATTGCAGTCTATTGTGGCTCTGCTGTAGGCAATGATCCGGCTTACGCCAGGGCAGCACAAGCCTTAGGCACGTGGCTGGCTGAAGCCGGCCATACCTTGATTTACGGTGGCGGCCGGACAGGTCTTATGGGCGTCGTCGCAGATGCCGTATTGCGCAGTGGCGGCCAGGCCATAGGCATTGTGCCGGAATTTCTCATCAGTATCGAAGGGACCCACCGGGGCCTGACGCAGCTGGAAATAGTACAGACCATGGCCGAACGGAAGGCGCGCATGCTCAGCCTGGCCGATGCCTGCATTGCCTTGCCTGGCGGTCCGGGAACGCTGGAAGAAATTTCCGAAGTCATTTCTCACGGCCGGTTAAAGCAGCACGACAAGGCGGCCCTGATCTATAATGTCAACGGCTATTATGATCCCTTAGCAGCCTTTTTTGATAGCATGATCCGTCAGGCCTTTGTCCGGGCCGACGAAGAAGCCTTTGTCCATATCGTTACGAATCTCGAAGAAATCAAGGAGGTGCTGGCATGAGACCAATCGTCATTGCCTCAGATATACACGGCTCGTCCTTTTACTGCCGTAAGCTCATCGATGCCATCCATCGGGAAGACGCCCGGCGTGTCTTCCTCTTAGGTGATATTTTGTATCACGGCCCGCGCAATGAACTGCCCAGGGATTATAACCCTAAAGCTGTCATTGCCATGCTCAACGGCCTGGTGACACCGGTTTATGGCGTGCGTGGCAATTGCGACGCCGAAGTGGACCAGATGGTCCTCAATTTTCCAATCATGTCGGAATCGTGCTGGATTGACTGCGGCTGGCGCATGATTTTTGCGACCCACGGTCATATCTATAACGAGAACCATTTGCCGCCCTTGTCGCCAGGCGACATCTTGCTTCACGGCCATACGCACGTGCCGGTGTGGAAGCTTTTAGGCGACGATTCTTATTATGTCAATCCCGGCTCGGTTTCCCTGCCTAAGGAAAACTCGCCGCACAGCTATATGACCTTACAGGACGGCAAGCTCATGTGGAAAGACCTGGACGGTACCCTGTTCCATACGATGAACGTGTAAAAAAAGAACGGTCAGGACGTGTATATCCTGCCGTTCTTTTTTTTATGCCCGCAAGGTGCGGATAAGGCGGAAGACCTGTTCCGCTGTATTGGTCATGTTTTTGTACGCTTCGTCACTGTTCATGGCTTCTTCGAGGGACATGGCCCTGTCGGGAATGGGGAAGAAGGCATCGATGCCGGCTGTATTGCACTGGCGCGCATCTTCGCTGACGCAGCCTGCAAAGGCGAGGACTGTGGCACCGTATTTCTTGCCCAGCTTGGCCACACCGATGGGGGCTTTGCCCATGGCGGTTTGCCGGTCCAGGCGGCCTTCACCGGTGATGACGACGTCAGCGTCCTGTACTTCGGCATCGAGGTTGATTTCATCGAGGATGATCTGAATGCCCGACTGCAGCTGGCCGTGCAAGTAGGCCAGGAAGGCAAAGCCTAAGCCGCCGGCCGCACCGGCGCCGGGGACATGAGCCCAGTCGTGGCCGCAGTAGCGGGCCGTTACGCCGGCAAAGGAACGGGCTGCCGCGTCGAGACGGGCGACGATTTCAGGAGTAGCTCCTTTTTGCGGGCCATAAATGGCCGGTGCGCCTAAGTCACCGTAGAGAGGATTGTTGACGTCACAGGCAATGCGGAATTCACAGTCCGCAAGCTCCGGCAAAACGTGGCTGTCGTCGACAGAAACGACGCGTTCTACGTCAATGCCGTTCGGCCCTACAGGCTGGCCGTCAGCATCGCAGAAAACATAGCCTAGAGCTTGGAGCATGCCCAAACCACAGTCGCTCGTGGCACTGCCGCCGATACCGATGATGAATTTACGGATGCCGTCGCTAATGGCTTGGGCAATGACCTGGCCGACGCCGTAGGTCGTCGTGTAGAGGGGATTGCGCAAGTGGGCCGGCACCTGGTTGAGGCCTGCTGCTTCGGCCATTTCCAAAATGGCCTTGCCTTCGTGGGCAATGATACCGTATTTACAGGCTACGTCGTCGGTCAGAGGGCCGTGTACGCGGAGGAGCTTCTTTTCTCCGTGCAGCCCTTCGACGAGGGCGTCGACTGTGCCTTCGCCGCCGTCAGCTAGGGGCCGGACGACGACCGTGTCCTGCGGGCAAGCCCGTAAAATACCTTCTTTAATGGCCGTCCCGGCTTCGTACGAGCTGAGACTGCCCTTGAGAGAATCTATAGCGATGACTATTTTCATGATATTTCTCCTCGTGCAGAAAATATATATACAGCAGAAAATTTCAGATTCGCTCATCAGTCTATCACAAACGGACGGGCAATTCCAGTGTCGAAGCCCTATCTGCAAGGGATTTAGGAAAATTTTACAATGGGCCGCAGGCGGCCTGTTTCCGGGTATAGCACAGACGTATATTCTTGCACGTCAGAGGCATATATAGTATAATATACATTTGTCAACATATATTTTTTAGCTAGCCCGTACCGTTGGGTCGGGATCTGCGAAGGGGGATCTCTGGAATGGCAGACAAGAAAATGTATGAATTAGGGGCCGTGCGTTCCAAATTCAGTGAATTATTTGAATATGGTCAGGAACAGGCGAAGAAAATCGGGGCAGAAAACGTATACGATTTCAGCCTGGGCAATCCGTCCATTCCTGCACCGGACTGTGTCAAAGAAGCCATCTTTGATATGTACAATACATTGTCCTCAAAAGAATTACACAGCTACACCAATGCCCGGGGACTCCTGGAAGTACGGCAGTACCTGGCAGACTATATGAACGAAACGTATAACGCCGGCGTCGGTGCCGACAATTTCCATATTACGGTCAGCTCGTCGGCTTCCCTGGCAGTCCTCATCCGGGCCCTCCAGGAAGATACGTCGGACGAATTCATCGTCGTCGCACCGTTTTACCCGGAATACCGCGTTTTCATCGAACCGATCGGCTCGAAATGCGTCGTCGTACCGCCTGATACAGAACACTTCCAGCTTTCCATTGAAGGTGTAGAACAGGCTATTACACCGCATACACGGGCCATTATTATCAACACGCCGAACAACCCGTCCGGTGCCGTTTATTCAGAAGAAACGATCAAAGAGCTGGCAGCCTTGCTCACACGCAAGTCGGCTGAAATCGGTCATCCGATTTTCCTCATTTCCGATGAACCGTATCGCGAAGTCATTTATGACAATCTGCCTATTCTCTATATTCCGCACTATTACGACAATACGATCGTCACCTATTCATACAGCAAATCCCTGAGCCTGCCGGGTGAACGTATTGGCTACATCCTCGTCCCGCCTGCTGTCGACGATTGGCAGTATCTCATGACGGCCATCCTGGGCGCTGCCCGCATGTATGGCTACGTCTGCGCGCCGAGCACGTTCCAGCGTGTCATCGCCGCCGTTCACGGTGCTACAGGAGATATTAGCGAATACGATAAGAACCGTCACCTCATTTACGACAACCTGACGCGTATGGGCTATGACTGTGTCTATCCGTCCGGTGCTTTCTATCTCTTCGTCAAGGCTCCCGATGGCGACTCCATCCAGTTCATGGAAAATGCGAAGAAATTGAACATCCTCATCGTCGCTGCCGACGAATTTGCCTGCCCGGGCTATGCCCGTATTTCCTATTGCGTTGACAGCGACATGATCGTCCGTTCCCTGCCGGCCTTTGAAAAACTCCTGGCTATGTACAAATAGGGGAGGCACGTCATGACAGATGTGATCATTATCGGCTCCGGCCCGGCCGGTGTCTCGGCAGCCCTTTATGCCGCCCGTGCCGGCCGTTCGGTCTGCGTCGTGTCCCAAGGCACAGGCGCCTTAGAAAAGGCAGAAAAGATCGAAAATTACTACGGCTTTGCCGAACCGGTCAGTGGCAAGGAACTGGCCGCACAGGGCATAGCCGGGGCACGCCGGCTGGGCGTCGAGTTTATGACGGCAGAGGTCGTCTGGCTCGGCCTGGACGATACGCTGACCCATTATATCGTAGAAACGCCGGCGGAAAAACTAGCGGCGAAAAGCGTCATCATGGCTACGGGGGCAACGCGCCAGAGTGCGCCTATACCGGGCCTGGCACCGCTCGAAGGCCACGGCGTCAGCTATTGCGCCATTTGCGATGCTTTCTTTTACCGTAAGAAGGCCGTAGCTGTCCTCGGTGCCGGCGCATACGCCGTACACGAAGCAGAAATCCTGGCCCGCACGTCTGCGTCGGTAACACTTTGTACAGATGGGGCGGAACCGGAAGTGTCCGTACCGGAGGGCATCCACGTCGAAACAGGCCGTGTAGCCGCCATTACGGGGACAGACAAGGTCAGTGCCGTCCGCTTTGCCGACGGCAGCGACTTGCCCGTTGCCGGTGTCTTTGTGGCGTACGGTGTGGCCGGCAGTGCCGACCTGGCCCGCAAGGTGGGCCTGCCCTTGGCGGGCAATGCCATTCAGGTGCAGGACGACATGTCTACGGCCATGCCGGGCCTCTTTGCCGCCGGCGATGCAACCGGCGGCCTCCTGCAGATTGCCAAGGCCGTCTACGAAGGCGCCAAGGCCGGACTCAGTGCTGCCATATATGTACAGAAGAAAAAATAACGGCCTTTTGGCTGTTATTTTTTTTCCGGGAATTAGGGAGTGAGAATTTTTTGAGTACAGAAAAACTTTGGAATCGTAATTTTATCTTGATCACTGTCGGTAACGGCCTCTTATTCGTCAATTTCCACATGCTCGTGCCGACCATTGCTATGTATGCCGCGTCCCTCGGTTCGTCGGGCTTTGAACTGGGCCTCATTGCCAGTATATTTGCTCTTTCTGCCATTATTGTCCGCTTCTTTACGGATGCCCTCGTCGACCGCCTGGGGAAAAAACGCTGCCTCTTTTTGGGCCTGACGACGTCCCTCGTGGCTACGGCGGCGTACAGCTTTTTTCCCTTCTTTCAGGGCCTCCTCGTGGCCCGTATTTTACACGGCTTCGGCTTTGGCCTGAGTACGACCTTTGCCGCCGCCTTGGCCGTTGAAGTCATTCCGCCGGAGCACCGCGGTGAAGGCGTCGGCTATTTCGGTTTAGGCAATACTATTTCCATGGGGTCCGCACCGGCCATTGGCGTCGCCGTCTTTTCGGCCTTTAGTCCTGTCGTGCTCTTTTCCCTGGCAGCAACGGCCAGTGCCATTGCCATCGTCTTGTTCCGCCTGGCCCACGTACCCGAACGGCCTGTCGTCCGTAAGGAAAAAGAGCATATCCCGCTGTACAACCGCATCTTTGAAGCAGGCACCTTTACGCCGGCCAGTACGTGTTTTATCTTTGGCTTCGTTTATGCTTCGGTCAATACGTACCTGCCCCTCATGGCGGCCGAAGCGGGGATTTCCTATGCCGGCTTATTCTTCGTCTTTGGCACGGTCTTTGTCCTCGTATCACGAATTTTCGGTGGCAAGCTCTACGACCGGCGCGGCCCGATTTTTGTCATGCTTCCCGGAGTTATCGTCTATGCCATCAGTATCGTCATGATCTGTACAGCCCATTCGTCAGCCTATCTCTTGTCGGCCTCCATCTTTTACGGTCTCGGCTCAGGCCTGCTCATGCCGGCTATCATGACGTGGCTCTTTAATTCCGTGCCGCCGGCACGGCGCAGCAACGCCAGTGCGACGTACTACAACATGCTCGACTTGGGAACCTTTTTGGGCATCATCCTCTTAGGGACTTTGGCCGGTGACATGGGCTATATCTCCATTTACTACATTGTCCTGGCCGTCATGGTCTTATATATCCTGTACGTCCTCTGGGCCTGGAAGAGCGGCCGCATGGTCGACGACCGCGTGGCCTAGGCCGATGGCCCTAGACCGCGTTATGGCGGTAAGGTATAATAGGGGATGATACATGCACCCCTTCCGGGCCCTATGGGCTCACCATCCCTACAGGGGACGGCTGCTTTATCTATATAAAGGTGGGATTATTGATGGATGTCAATTCGACAACGGAAAACTTTACGCGTCGTGCCTTGTGGGCACAAATCGATTTAGATGCGGCTGCGCATAACATGCAGGTCATCCGCAAGCACGTCGGGCCGCACGTGCGCATTGCGGCTGTCGTTAAGGCCAACGCTTACGGCCACGGCGCCGTCGAGCTGGCCCGCACCTTTGCTGCCAACGGGGCCGACTGTTTTGCCGTATCGAGCCTCGACGAAGCTGTCGAGCTGCGCCGCTATGCCGGCATCAAAAAGGATATTTTTATCCTCGGCCATACTGATGGCAGGCGGACAGAAGAGCTCCTGTTGTATCATGTAGAACCGGCCGTTTTCAACCTGAAGAATGCAGAGTTTTTCTCGTCCGAAGCGTCACGCCTGGGGCAGACCCTGCGCGTCCACGTGGCCATCGATTCGGGCATGAGCCGTATTGGCTTCCTGCCCGACGAAGAAAGCATTGCCACGATCACGCGCATTGCGTCCTTGCCGGCTATTGAAGTACACGGCATTTTCACGCATTTTGCCGTCGCTGACGAAGCGGACAAAACCTTCACGCGGCAACAGTTTGAACGCTTTATGTGGGTCTGCAGCCGCCTGGAAGACGAAGGCGTGCGCATTCCCCTGCGTCATTGCTGCAACAGCGCGGCGACGCTGGAATTGCCGGAATACCACCTGGACATGGTCCGGCCGGGTATCATCCAATACGGCTGTGAGCCGAGCCGGGCCGTATCCCTGGCCGGCTATGGCTTTGAACCGGTCATGTCCTTGCGATGCTGTGTAGCCCACAACAAGCTCATCGACGCCGGCTCTACAGTCAGCTACGGCCGCCATTTCGTCTGCGACCAGCGCCGCAAAATTGCCACACTGCCTGTAGGCTACGCCGACGGCTACATGCGCGCCCTGTCCGGCAAGGTCGACGTCTTGTTCCACGGCCATCGCGTGCCTCAGGTCGGCACAATCTGTATGGACCAGTGCATGATCGACGTGACCGGCGAAGTAAACGTCCGCGCCGGCGACGAGGTCGTTCTCTTTGGCCGCCAAGGGGACCAGTTCATTCCTATCGAAGAATTGGCCGACAAGGCCGGCACGATCAATTACGAAATCATGTGTAATATCAACCGCCGCGTACCGCGCGTGTATATCCAAAACGGCCAGGTCGTCGAACGGGAAGAGTACCTGTTTGACAAACCTTGAAGCCCGCTACGGATGACAACTGCCGCAATATGGGGTATAATATACCATTGTTATAGACTACTTACGAGAAGGAGATTCCTATGAAAATCAGTGCTGAAGAAATCAAGAAAATCGCACTGCTTTCCCGTCTGAACGTAGAAGACGATCAGATCGAAACGGTGGGAAAACAGCTGAACGACATTCTGGCTTATATGGACCTCTTGAACCAGGTCGATATTACAGATGTACAGCCTACTGTACATGCCATTCCTTTGCATAATGTCATGCGCGATGATGTGCCGCAGCCGTCGCTGCCAAACGAAAAGGCACTCCAGAACGCGCCGGAACCGGAAAACGGCTACTTCAAAGTACCAAAAGTAATTCAGGATTAAGGAGGAGTATTGTGGAAACATTAACCATCCATGCCCTGCATGATAAGCTGGTCCGCCGCGAAATTTCTGCTGTCGAACTGGCACAAAAATACATTGCCCGCAAAGACGCCGTCGAACCGCAGGTTCAGGCCTTCCTTTCGGACAACCGCGAAAACGCCCTGGCAGCCGCTGCTGTAGTCGATAAGAAAATCGCCGCTGGCGAAGACATCGCTGCCATGGCCGGCATCCCCGGTGCCATTAAAGACGTCATTTGCGTAGCCGGCCAGAATACGACGTGCGGCTCGAAAATGCTGGAACACTTTAAGGCACCGTACAACGCAACGGTCATTGAAAAACTGAACGCCCTGGACTATATCAGCCTGGGCAAGACCAATATGGACGAATTTGCTATGGGCAGCTCCACAGAAAATTCGGCTTACCAGATTACACACAACCCGTGGAACCTCGATTGCGTACCGGGCGGCTCGTCGGGCGGTTCGGCTGCTGCTGTCGCTGCCGGCTCTGCTGTTTGGGCTCTCGGCTCTGATACAGGCGGCTCTATCCGCCAGCCTGCAGCCTACTGCGGCGTCGTCGGCCTGAAACCGACGTATGGCCTCGTATCCCGCTATGGCCTCGTCGCCTACGGCTCGTCCCTGGACCAGATCGGTCCTTTCACGACAGACGTTACGGACTGCGCCATCGTCCTCAACGCCATTGCCGGCCACGACAAGAAGGATTCCACCTCCATTCCCATGGAGAAGAAAGACTATACAAAAGCCCTCGTCAACGATGTCAAAGGCCTGAAGATCGGTATTCCTGAAGAATTCTTCGTCGAAGGTCTCGATGACACATGCCGCAAGGCTCTGGAAGAAGCTATCGAAACGTACCGCAAGCTCGGTGCAGAAATCGTACCGGTCAAACTGCCGCACATGAAATACGGCCTGGCTGCCTACTATATCATCGCTCCGGCTGAAGCCAGCTCCAACCTTGCCCGTTACGACGGCGTAGGCTTTGGCTTCCGCGTGGACGGCACGGATATCGTCGACATGTATCGTAAGACCCGTACGGCCGGCTTTGGCCCGGAAGTACGCCGCCGCATCATGCTTGGCACGTACGTCCTCAGCTCAGGCTACTATGACGCGTACTACCTGCGCGCCATGAAAGTACGGACGCTCCTCAAACAGGACTTCGACAAAGCCCTCAGCCAGTGCGACGTCCTGCTCACACCGACGGCACCGGATACGGCCTTCCGCATTGGCCAGCACGATAACGATCCCCTGGCTATGTATCTCGGCGACGTCTGCACGGTCAGCCTCAACCTGGCCGGCCTGCCGGGTATCAGCATTCCCTGCGGCTACAAGGACGGCATGCCCATCGGCATGCAGCTCATCGGCGCAGCCCTCGGTGAAGAAACGCTGCTCCGCGTAGCCTACACGTTCGAACAAAACCGTACAGACTTGCGCAAACCGCTGCCAATGGGGGAGGTAGAACTCTAAGATGAAATATGAATCCGTAATCGGCTTGGAAGTCCATGTCGAACTGAAAACGAAAACAAAAATTTTCTGCGGCTGCTCCACAGAATTCGGCGCTGAACCGAACACGCACGTTTGCCCGGTTTGCCTCGGCCTGCCTGGCAGCATGCCTGTCCTCAATAAAGAAGTACTGCACTTTGCCATCAAAGCCGGCCTTGCCCTGCACTGCGACATTTTGCCGTACAGCAAATTCGACCGTAAGAACTACTACTATCCGGATTTGCCGAAGAACTTCCAGACGTCCCAGTATGATCTGCCTATTTGCCTCAACGGCTACGTAGACATCGAAGTAGGTGGCGAAACACGGCGGATCCGCCTGACCCGTATCCACATGGAAGAAGACGCAGGCAAGCTCGTCCACAGCGGCGCTTCTATCGATACGTCGGATAACTCCTTCGTCGACTACAACCGTACCGGTGTACCGCTGCTCGAAATCGTCGGTGAACCGGACCTGCGCAGTGGTGAAGAAGCCCGGGCATACCTGGAAAAACTGCGTTCCATCATGCAGTACCTCGGCGTTTCCGACTGCCGCATGGAAGAAGGCAGCATGCGCTGCGATGCCAACATTTCCGTCCGCCCTGTAGGCAGTGACAAGCTGGGCACGAAGACAGAAATCAAAAACATCAACTCCTTCAGCGGTGTCCAGAAGGGTATCGAATATGAAGCCGTCCGTCAGGCCCAGATCCTCGAAGACGGCGGTACCATCCAGCAGGCTACACGCGGCTGGGATGAAGCCAAAGGCGTCACGGTCCTGCAGCGTGTCAAAGAAGGCGACGCCGACTACCGTTATTTCCCCGAACCGGACCTCGTACCCATCGAAGTCACACCGGAATACATTGAAGAAGTCCGCAAGGAACTGCCGGAAATGCCGGACGCCCGTTGCAAACGCTTTGAAACGGAACTGGAACTGCCGGCCTACGATGCCCGCCTCCTGACACAGGAAAAACAGACGGCTGACTACTTCGAAGCTGTCGTCGCCACCGGCGTAGACGCCAAGACGGCCTCGAACTGGATGCTTGGCGAATTCGCCAAACAGCTGAACGAAGCCGGCCTCTCTGCCGACCAGGCACCGGTCAAACCGGAAGGATTGGCAGAACTCCTGCAGCTCATCGCCAAGGGCACCATTTCCGGTAAGATCGCCAAGAAAGTCCTGCCGGAAATGTGGACCAGCGGCAAGAGCGCAGCCGACGTCGTCAAAGAACAGGGTCTCGTTCAGATCACCGATACAGGCGCTCTGGAAGACATCGTCAAATCCGTCATCGCTGCTAACCCGCAGTCTGTAGCAGACTACAAAGCAGGGAAGAAGAAAGCCATTGGCTTCCTCGTCGGCCAGATCATGAAACAGACTAAAGGCCGCGCCAACCCGGGTGTAGTCAACCAGCTCCTGACAAAGAACCTCGACGCCTAAACGAGGGAAGAGGTAAAGCGTTTACATGGACACGGTGAAAACAGCACGTACCACATAAGCATACATAGTACAAAAAAGGGGAGTGTGACAAAATGCGAAAGCATTTTGTCCACTTCCTTTTTTTCATGCTCTTTTTCCTTTTTTAGAGAATGACCTTTAAAAAATGGGCGCAAAGCCCCTTTCCCCATAAAGCAGTA
>NZ_JACOGK010000036.1 GCF_014269395.1 Megasphaera hominis | reverse complement strand
TGCAATGATTGAAGATTACATTGGCTATTACAATACTAAGCGTTTACAGAGAAAACTGGGTGTAGTAACCCCGATGGAAAAGCACAATAACTATTACGTGGCAGCATAAAAACTGCCACCGGATATCGGTGGCAGTAATAAGTACATGTTTTATTTTTTGCTCTGTCTACTTGACGGGGAGCGGTTCATACCCCTAAGGGCCGGCCTTTTTTGTATTAGTCTTTTGTTTCTTCTGCTTTTAGATCTTCTTCAATCTTGTGCAGCACTTTCTTTGCCTTTTGCCGGCGATGCCAGTACCAAAGGCCACCGTAGACGATCGTAATGACGATGACTAAGATGGTCAGGCGCATCGTATGGTCTTCGAACATGACGATGTCATGGCCGACGAAGACCTCACAGGCAACAGACGGCAATTTGCCAATAAAACAGCCAATGATGTAATCACGGTAGCTGATATGACTCAATGCACCGAGAGCCGTCACCAGTCCATTCGGCGAATACGGTACAGCCCGGGCGACGGTCATCGCCTGCCACGTGCTGTAATGATCCAGCTTGCTCAGCATCTTGCTCTTTTCAATAGCCCTTTTGGCCTTATTGCGAAAGAGGGTCCGCATGAAGAAAAAGCTGATAATAACGCCGATGGTTTCGGCAATCCACGAGACGAGGGTCCCCTGGAAGACACCGAAGACGACGCCGTTCGCCGTAGAAATGAAGATGGACGGCAGGAACCCGACGATGTTGATGACAATGTCGATGATCATGCTCACGGCAACGGCCCAAATACCGAAGGAACGCAGGTACTGGATCGTGCCATGCATATTGCCACTCGTCGAAAGGTCCCACACGGTACGGTAAAAGTCTGGGATTGCCAAGTGAATCCCTGCCAGTACGGCTACCAGGCCGACAAAGAAGGCTACCTTGATATGCGTTTCATTGATTTTTTCTTTTGTCATAGTGTATCTTTTTTGCTCCGTTCATGGACAGCGGCCATTTCGGCAATCTTGTCGTGCTTGAGTTTCGTCAGGTACATAGAACCGCCAATAATCAGGATGCCGCCGGCTACTGTCAGGAGGGTCAGCATTTCCTGGAAGATGACGAAGCCCCACAGGGCGTTAAAGAAGACACCGATGTACGATACAAAGCTGACGACGACAGGGTTCGCCGTCGCGTAGGCGTCGGTCATCCAAATCTGGGCGATGACCGTAATCACGCCCAAGGCGATATACCAGCCCCATTCGGCCAGATTCGGCACGACGAAGGAGCCTGTAATGGCCATGAGAATGGCGCCGGAAAGGGCCGCACAGCCCAGGAAGTACAGGACGACCTCGTAGGGATGGTGCCGTCCCGAGTTGGTCAGCTTGCTTACCGTTGTATAGGCGCCGGCAGCAAAGACAGCCTGTGCCAGGGCAAAGAGGGAATAAATATTGAAGGACGCGAAATTCCAGGGCCGGACGACGAGACAGCCGCCGACGAAAATGACGACCAAGGGCAGCTTCGAGCCCTTAGGCAGTACTTCATCCAGGAAAATCGCCGCAAAGAGCATGACGAAAAACGCCGAGAGCTGGGAAATAATCGACACGTCCGCCAAGGGCATGCCGCGCAGGGCGTAGAAAATACAAATCATGCCCAGGCCGCCGAGAACGCCACGCATGACGAGGGTCGGACGGTCTTCATGGGACAGATGAATGTGCTGGGCCCGCATGAGGCCAATAATCAGCAGGGCACTGAGGAAACCGCGGAAAAAGGCGATTTCTCCAGTGCTCATCGTATAGGACAATTCTTTTACGATGACATTCTGGATACTAAATGCCAGGGCAGAAAGGATTGCGTAAATAACACCTTTACTCATTACGCAGAGCCCCTTTTCTTACGCCTTTTGCCGGTCACTGATGGTATCGACAAAGGAAAGGACGGCATCCTTCATGGCTTCCCGTTCGATCGTATCAGCAAAGCGCACCGGTTTCTGGCGCAGGTCCGCCAAGGGCTGCGGCAAGGCGATGTTGGTGACTTCGCTCACTGTGGCGAGCATCGTAAAGGGATCATCCGACGCCGGCAAGGCCAGAGCCTGGCACAGGACAGGCGGGAATTTGTACGGATGGGCCGTCGACATGACTACCGTATGATGCGGCAGGCGTCCTTCCTTATGGAAGTTCATGTATACGCCGCAGGCCACAGCCGTATGGGGATCCATGAGGTAGCCAAAGTCGTTGAAGACGTGGTTGATGACGGCCTTCGTTTCGTCGTCATCGATCCAGTCGCCGCTGAACTCAGCCTGCAGGGCCGCAAGTTCTTCCGGGCTGACCTGCATTTTGCCTGTTTCCTGGAGCTCCTTTTCCCACTGGGCAACACGGTCTGTGTTGCCGCCGGCTACGTAAAAGAGGAAGCGTTCAAAATTGCTCGAAAGGAGAATATCCATAGACGGGCTGTCTGTCGTATAGAAGTCACGGTTCATATCGTAGACGCCGGTCTTGAAGAAATCGGCAAGGACTTTATTCTTATTCGAAGCACAAATGAGGCGGCCAATGGGCGCACCCATCTTCTTGGCAAACCAGCCGGCCAGGATATTGCCAAAGTTGCCTGTCGGCACGACGACGTCAAAGGTATCGTTCTGGCCAACAATGCCGTCGTCGACGAGGCGTACCCACGTCGCTACGTAGTAAGCTACCTGCGGGAAGAGACGGCCAATGTTGATGGAGTTGGCACTCGAGAAAAGGACGCCCTTTTCGTTGGCGTAGGCGTTGACCTCTTCGCTCGTAAAGACCCGTTTGAGGAAGCTCTGGGCATCGTCGAAGTTGCCGTTAATGGCCGTGACGCGGACGTTCTTCCCTTCCTGCTTCTGCATTTGCTGCTTTTGCATAGGGCTCACGCCTTCGCTCGGGTAAAAGACCATGATGTTCGTCCCGTCTACGTCTTTAAAGCCTTCCAGGGCAGCTTTGCCCGTATCACCGCTGGTAGCCGTGAGGATAAGGATGTCCCGTTCTTCTTTTTCCTGCTTTTTGGCAGCCGTCAGGAGATACGGGAAAAGGGACAAGGCCAAATCCTTAAAGGCCAGCGTGCGGCCATGGAACAGTTCGGCAATGGTCAGCTCCGTATC
This sequence comes from Megasphaera hominis, assembly GCF_014269395.1. Lineage (GTDB taxonomy): Bacteria > Bacillota > Negativicutes > Veillonellales > Megasphaeraceae > Megasphaera > Megasphaera hominis. The sequence continues at coordinate 20,009 of NZ_JACOGK010000036.1, read as the reverse complement.
CAAGGAATGGAGAGGCACAATACGTTCATCGTCAAAGGTGCTGTCGTTATAGGCAGCGGCAATCATTTCCTTGCGTTCGTCAGCACTAAAGTTGGTGAAAAAATAGGACAATACCGTCGCGGCAATTTCCTGATAGGATTTTTCTGCCAAGTCCTTATACGTCAGGACCTGTTCCGGGAATGTTTCCGGTACATACAAGCCACCGTCGCGAGCCAGGCCGTGTAAGAGGGCATACGAGGCAGATACGGTTTCATCAGAGCGGGTACTTCTGAAATTCATAGGAATCTCTCCTTTTTCCTTGAGGTTACATAGTCTATCTGAAAATTATAGCACACATTGGGCCTGTCAGACGACCTGGAAGAGGTAAAACTTGAGATAATTCGTTTCCGGTACATTCCAGAGGATGGGATGATCCGGCGACTGCTGGCGCCCTTCGATTTGGCGCAGGTGTACGCCCGCATCAGAGGCGGCATCGGCGAGCATGCGGCGGAACAGATCGTCGCGCATAAAATGGGAGCACGAGCACGTAGCGAGATAGCCGCCACGGGGCAGGAGCTTCATAGCCTTCAGGTTGATTTCTTTGTAGCCTCTAATGGCATTGTGCACAGTATGGCCCGATTTGGTAAAGGCCGGCGGATCGAGGATGATGAAGTCGTAATCGTGATTCTTCTCTTCTGCCAGCTGCGTCAGGAGGTCGAAGACGTTGGCCTGCTTGGCCGTGACAATAGCTTCGAGGCCGTTACGGCGGATGTTTTCTTCCGTCATTTCTACGGCTTCGGCCGAGACGTCGACAGCGGTAACGCTGGCAGCGCCGCCCTTGGCTGCGTTCAGGGCAAAGGCTCCCGTATGAGTGAAGCAATCGAGGACGTGGCGGCCCTTGGCGAGCTTGGCCACAGCCAGACGGTTATATTTCTGGTCGAGGAAAAAGCCCGTCTTCTGGCCGTTTTCTACGTCTACGTCGTAGAGGATGCCGTTTTCATCAATCGTCGTCAGCGGTGCACCGGGCTCAGGCAAGTAAGCGGCTTCATACCAGCCCTTGTACTGTTCCATGCCGTCGAGCTCGCGCACGTGAACGTCGTTGCGTTCGTAAATGCCGCGGATGGTGACGCCCATGGCCTGGAGCTGGTCAAAGAGGGCCTTGAAAATAATCGGCTTTACCTGGTCCATGCCATAGCACAGGGTCTGGGCCACGAGGATATCGTTGTAGCGGTCCACCGTAAGGCCCGGCATTTCATCGGCATCGCCAAAGATGAGGCGGCAGCAGGCAAAGTCCTTTTCGCCCATAACCGTGCGGCGGTAGTCCAGAGCATACTGGACGCGGCGCTGCCAAAAGGCTTCGTCGAAGCGGTCGTTGGCATTGGTCGAAAGGATGCGCACGCGGATTTTGGAAATGAGGTTGGCAAAGCCCGTACCGAGGTATTTCCCCTTGTCACTGAGGACATCGACGATGTCCCCCGTTTCAAAGGTGCCGTCCACGCGGGTCACTTCTTCTCCGTAAACCCAGGGATGGCCGCTGCGGGCTGCTTTTTCCCCTTTTTTTGTGATGTATAATTTGGCGTAAGGTCTCATGGTACTCCTTATAAGATGTAATGGCTGAGGTCGACGTTCTGGACGACGTCATTCAGTTTCGAGGTGACAAAGGCTTTGTCCACGGCGATGTGTTTTTCCGGGATGTCCGGTGCTTCGTAGGATACGTCTTCGAGAATTTTTTCGAGGATCGTGTGGAGACGGCGGGCACCGATGTTTTCTGTTTCCATATTAACGCGATAGGCGTATTCGGCAATGGCGTCAATGCCTTCATCTGTAAATTCCAGTTCGACGCCGTCTGTGGAAAGGAGGGCCGTATACTGCTTCACGAGAGACTGGTTCGGTTCGGTCAGGATGCGGCGGAAATCGTCGACCGTCAGGGAATTGAGGGATACGCGGATAGGGAAACGGCCCTGCAGTTCCGGAATGAGGTCGCTCGGCTTCGAGACGTGGAAAGCACCGGCCGCGATGAAGAGAATGTGATCCGTCTTGACCGGGCCGTATTTCGTATTGACCGTTGCGCCTTCGACGATAGGCAGGATGTCGCGCTGTACGCCTTCACGGGAAACGTCAGGGCCCTGGGTGTGGCCTTTTTCGGCGATCTTATCGAATTCGTCGATAAAGACGATGCCCGATTCTTCTGTGGCTTCAATGGCTTTTTCCACGACAGAATCCATGTCGAGCATCTTTTCCAGTTCTTCGGCCTTGAAGATTTCCCGGGCTTTGGCGACAGTCATCTTCTTTTTCTTCTTCTTTTTCGGCATGATGCTGCCCAGCATCTGCTGGAAATTATTGGTCAGCTCTTCCGACGAGTTGCCCGTCAGGATGCCCTGAACCGGGGCGGCCTGTTCCGTAATTTCCACTTCGATTTCCCGTTCGTCCATCTTGTGGTTGCGGATGTCTTCGAGCATCTGCTGGCGCCGGCCGGAGCTGTGTTCTTCAATTTTCGGTACGTCGTGCTGTTCTTCTTTTTCTTCTTCGTCGTCAGAGCTGAAGAAGACGTCCATAGGGTTGCGGACGATTTTCTTCGCCGTATCGGTTTTCTTCGGCCAGAGGACCTGGAGGATGCGCTTATTGGCTTCTTCTTCGGCCTGGCTTTCGTGGCGTTCGCTTTCCTGTTCCTGGACCATGCGGATAGCGTTGGTGACGAGGTCGCGGATGATCTGTTCGACGTCACGGCCGACGTAGCCTACTTCCGTATATTTCGTGGCTTCGACCTTGATAAAGGGCGCGCCGACGAGGCGGGCCAGACGGCGGGCGATTTCCGTTTTGCCGACGCCTGTCGGGCCGATGAGGAGGATGTTCTTCGGAATGATTTCCGTCTGCATATCTTCGCTCAGGTTCTTGCGGCGCCAGCGGTTACGCAGGGCAATGGCCACGGATTTTTTGGCTTCACTCTGGCCGACGATGTATTTATCCAGTTCGGCTACGATTTGTTTAGGCGTTAATTCCATTTCGTTCATGTTGGTACCTCTTTCTTATATTTCTTCTACGATGACGTTGTGGTTCGTGTAAACGCAGATATCCGCTGCGATGTGCAGGGATTTTTCGGCAATTTCCCGGGCCGTCAGGTCTGTGTTTTGCAGGAGGGCCCGTGCCGAGGCGAGGGCGTAGTTGCCACCGGAACCGATGGCCAGGACGCCGTCATCCGGTTCAATGACTTCGCCGTTGCCGGAAATGAGGAGGATGCGCTGGCTGTCAGCTACGAGGAGGAGGGCTTCCAGCTTGTGCAGGACCCGGTCGGAGCGCCAGTCCTTAGCCAGTTCGACGGCACTGCGGACGAGGTTGCCGTTGTGTTCGTTGAGCTTAGCTTCGAACCGGTCAAAGAGGGTAAAGGCATCGGCGACAGAGCCGGCAAAGCCGCTAATGATCTTGCCGTGATAGAGGCGGCGGACCTTCTGGGCTGTGCCCTTCATGATGACGGAGTTACCCATAGTCACCTGGCCGTCACCGGCAATGGCTGTTTTGCCGTCTTTTTGGACGGCGCAGATCGTAGTTGCATGAAATTCTGTGGTCATACTTATATACTTCCTTTCATCGTTTCAATTTCTTCGAGCGCCCGCTGGGCAATGAGGCCATTCTTTTCCTTTTTCTTCATGCGCTTTTTGATGCCCAGCGGTTCCATAATGCCGAAGTTGACGTTCATGGGCTGGAAATTGTCGTGGGGCGACGAAATATAGTGGCTCAGGCCGCCAATGGCCGTGCGGCTTGAGAAGGTGATGCAGTCCAGTCCTTGGGCCAGGCGGGCGGCGTTGATGCCCGAAAGGAGGCCCATAGAGGCCGATTCCAAATAGCCTTCGACACCGGTCAGCTGGCCGGCAAAGAAGAGGTTCTTGTTGCGCCGGTACTGAAGCGTCGCATCGAGGAGCTCCGGCGAGTTGATGTACGAGTTGCGGTGCATGACGCCGTAGCGGAAGAATTCGGCATGTTCCAGGCCGGGGATCATGGAAAAGACCCGTTTTTGTTCCGGGAACTTGAGGTGTGTCTGGAAGCCGACGATATTGTAGAGCGTGGCGCTGCCGTTATCCTGGCGCAGCTGGACGACGGCGTAGGGGATCTGGTCCGTACCGGGCAGTTCCAGGCCGACGGGCTTCATGGGGCCGAAGCGGAGCGTATCGATGCCGCGGCCGGCCATGACTTCTACTGGCATGCAGCCTTCAAAGACGGCATCGTTCTTTTCAAAGTCGTGCAGTTCGGCACATTCGGCCGTCGTCAGGGCCTGCCAGAAGGCCTTGTATTCTTCTTCCGTAAAGGGGCAGTTCAAATAGTCGGCACCGCCCTTGCCGTAGCGGGCTGCGCGATAGACCTTGGTCATATTGAGGGAATCGACGCTGACGATGGGTGCTGCGGCATCGTGGAAATGGAAATAATCCGCACCGGTCAGCTTTTGGATTGTATCGGCCATGGCCGGGCTCGTAAGCGGCCCTGTAGCGACGATGCAAATCTGGTCTTCCGGGAGTTCTGTCACTTCTTCGTGACGGATGGTGATGAGCGGGTGCGCTTCTATTTTCTTCGTAATGTATTCGCTGAAGGGAACACGGTCGACGGCGAGAGCACCGCCGGCCGGCACGCGCGTAGCGTCGGCGGCTTCCATGATGAGCGAGCCCAGACGGCGCATTTCTTCCTTCAAAAGACCGACGGCATTTTCGATATTGGCCGCGCGCAGGGAGTTGCTGCAGACGAGCTCCGCAAATAAGGCTGTATGATGGGCCGGCGACGACTGGACGGGACGCATTTCCACGAGTTCGACAGGAATGCCGCGCTGGGCCAGCTGCCAAGCCGCTTCTGAGCCGGCCAGACCGGCGCCGATAACTAAGACACTATTCTTCATTGACTACCTCACCTTTTTTATGATTTTCACAGTCCGGATTGCTGCAGAAGAGCTTATCCGGGCCTTTCTTATAATGTTTTACAGTCATGATGCTGCCGCAGAGGTCGCATTTCTTATCGACGGGCTGGTTCCAGAGGACGAAATCGCACTCCGGATATTCACTGCAGCCGTAGAAAACACGGCCCCGCTTGGACTTGCGCTTGATGAGTGAGCCCTTGCCGCATTTGGGACAGGTAATGCCCAGGTCTTCGACGATGGCCTTCGTATTGCGGCATTCCGGGAAATTAGAACAGGCCAGGAATTTGCCGAAACGGCCGAATTTGTAGACCATAGGTGCACCGCAGACACTGCAGATTTCACCGGATTCCTGACCGGCAATGGTAACCTTTTCCATGCCTTCTTCGGCAGCTTCCATTTCCGGCTCGAAGACATCGTAAAATTCCTGCAGGACGTGGACGTACGTGTCCTTGCCCTGTTCGATAGCATCGAGTTCTTCTTCCATGTGGGCCGTAAAGCTGACGTTAATGATCTGTTCAAAGAAACGCTTCAGCAAATCGACGATGATCACGCCCAGCTCCGTCGGCACGAACTGCTTATCCTTCTTTTCCACGTAGTTACGATTTTGGATTGTGTCCATGATCGGCGCGTACGTACTCGGCCGGCCAATGCCCTTTTCTTCGAGGGTTTTGATGAGGCTGGCTTCGGTGTAGCGCGGTGGCGGCTGCGTGAAGTGCTGCTGCGGATCGATTTTTTTATTGTGAACGACCGTACCTGTCTTGATGTCCGGCAGGACACTCAGGGTCTTATCCTTCTTGGCATCTTCATAGAGCTCCGTAAAGCCCTTGAAAATAACCGTGTAGCCGGCGGCGCGCAGTTCGTACTTGCCGCTGTGGATGATAATGGCCATGTGTTCCGTTTCAACGGCCGCCATCTGGCTGGCCAGGAAGCGGTTCCAGACGAGCGTATAGAGGCGCAGCTGGTCCCGCGAAAGGAACGGTGCCACTACGTCCGGTGTCAGTTCGAGGGATGTCGGACGAATGGCTTCGTGAGCATCCTGGCTCGACTGGCGGGCCTTGTAAACATGGGCCTTTTCCGGGACAAACTCCGGACCATACTGGTTCTGAATGAATTCCCGGGCCTGTTTGATCATATCGTCGTTGATGCGGACCGAGTCTGTACGCATGTAGGTAATGAGGCCGACGTGGCCGTGTTCGCCAATATCGAGGCCTTCATAGAGCTGCTGCGCCAGCATCATGGTCTTCTTGGCGCCAAAATTTAATTTACTGACGCATTCCTGCTGCATCGTCGACGTCGTGAAAGGCGGCTGGGGCTGCCGTTTGCGCCGCCGTTTTTCCACCTTGTCGATGACATCGGCAGGCTGGTCCTTTTTGGCCTTTTCCCACTGCAGATCGGCCGCAATGGCCTTAGCCTGTTCTTCGTCAGCAATGGCGGCCTTTTCCCACTGCAGATCGGCCGCAATGGCCTTAGCCTGTTCTTCGTCAGCAATGGCGGCCTTTTCCCCGTTGATTTTTGCCAGTTCCGTATGGAGCTCCAGGCCATCATCTGTCGTATACAGGCCCTGAATCGTCCAATACTCTTCCGGCACGAAGGCTTTGATTTCCTCTTCCCGTTCGCAAATGAGGCGCACGGCAACGGACTGGACACGGCCGGCACTGAGGCCCTTGCAAACCTTCTTCCAAAGAAGCGGGCTCAGCTTGTAGCCTACAATACGGTCCAAAACGCGGCGGGCCTGCTGGGCATCGACCTTCTGCAGATCAATCGGCTCAGGCGATTCAATCCCTGCGAGGACAGCCTTTTTCGTGATTTCGTGGAACATGACGCGGCACGGTGTATGTGGGTCGATTTCCAGCAAATGTGCCAAATGCCAGGAAATAGCCTCCCCTTCACGGTCCGGGTCAGTTGCCAGATAGACGTTCTTTGAACGGACAAACTCGTGCTGCAGCTCTTCAATAAGCTTGCGCTTGTCAAACATATTCGTATACACCGGCGCAAAGCCGTTTTCAATATTGACACCGAACTGATTACGCGGCAAATCCCGCAAATGACCACGGCTCGCCATGACGCGGTAGTCGCTGCCCAAGAACCGTTCAATCGTCTTGGCCTTAGCCGGTGATTCCACGATAACCAGATTCTTGGCATTCTTCGGCAAAGGATCCATTTTTTTCAATGGCTCCTTCTCCGGCAAATGAATAGTACCGTTAATGACAATCTTGTCATCACCGTCTTTTTTCTTCTTCTTGCGCTCCTTCTTTTTCTTATCGTCGATGATAATCGTGCGTTTGATTGGAAACTCTAACATACGTGTATCCCAGCCTTTTATACAAAATGATATACAGGTAATTTCTCATATATATAGTATATAAAGTGATTCAATATATCATGATACACTATTATCAGTATCCGTTCAACCTTTTAGGGTGATATGGGCATAGAGAAAAGCCTCTGAACGGGCTTGTTCAGAGGCTTTTCGGAGAAATTGTTAATGATTTTGAAACTTGGATATTAGTCCAACTTTTGTGGTGTGGTTACCCCCTAGTCTAATTTTTATGGTCTCTTTTTCTAGTCCATCTTATGTGATCAGCCTAGTCACACCTTGTGGTTTCACTGTTCACACTTTGTGGTGGGGCTGTTTACATTTTGCGGTCTGTACTTTGCAAAAAGAAATCTGCTCCTCAGAATGAAAGTATCACCCATTCATTACCAAAAAGGAGGAAAGACAATATGCCTCTAGATCGGTTTATCACAAATATGTTGAACATCGAATCCGAACAAATTCAAGAATTGCTTACATTCAACCAATCCGACGGTTCTATGATCATTAAAATCCGTCTTATTGACGCTCACTGTGCTTGCCCGTATTGCAACGGACAGGCACATATTCATGGATATTATCCCCGTAAACTTACTCATTCCACATTCATAAACAGAGCCTGTACCATCCTGTATCTCCAGCGTAGATATCGCTACAACACCTGCCAGAGTACGTTCAATGAACCGAATCCCTTCACATGCTCACATGAAGGGATTCCTCACAAAACCAAACTCAACATATTACAAGATCTTAAACATCCGGAAATCACTTATACTCTCGCAGCTAATCGGAACCACATATCTAAGGCGATGGTTCTCCGCATTTTTGACAGATATGTATGTATTGCACGCAACCCCTTGCCTGAAATCTTATCTATTAATGAACATTATCTGCCAGATTCCGACTACGCTTCTCTATACTGCTGTCTCCTCATGGATTTTGCTACAGGTGTCATTATCGATGTGCTTCCCGACCGCAAGAAGTCGTAAATTCGTTTATCATCGTACATGGCAGCCGAATCAACAATAGCCATATTATTGAATCAAAGAATCGTCAAGTACAGCGTTTATTAAGCAATGCAAATGGATTTCGTAATTTCAAGAGGACTAGAAATCGTATTTTATACTATCTAAATAAAAAAGACACGTATACCTTCTAATCCAAAAGGCCTCGACAACGCGCGATGGGTGCCAAGGCCTTTTGACCACAAACATGGTCTAGGTAGACCACAAATTGTATCCATCGAAACCACAAAACTGTAAACAGCATGACCACAAAAAAGGGTGTACGGGCTTTTTTTATTACTGAAAATCGGGAAAAAAGGCTCATCTCAGAATGGATGAGTGGCGGAAGGGGTATCGTGCAATGCACGGCAGATGAGGATACCGTAAAGTAAAGCAACGCAAAGTATAGTATAATTTCAAAAAATACTCACGAATAATATATAACAAATAATAAAAACTCCCGAAATAATGTAAATCAATGAATAATAACTAACACGAATCATCATATTAAATAACTAAAAAATATAAAATATATACTTTTGTATAATTTAAAAGCAAAAAGGAATATTATATAATAAGCCAAGAAATAGTAATTTAACTATAAAATCGCTTAATATATTATGGCAAATCAATACTAAAACATTCTAACTTCAAGGAGTCTTATCAACATGAATTCATTACATCCACCGTCAGCTTAACAATCGTACAGCGTACATACCAACAGCAATACAAGTCTTGTATGGGCAGGGAAAGCTTCGGTACGCTGGCACGAGTGGGAAGGAGAATCGCTATGAGAAAACAGTACAACACTCTAACCATGCTAGTCTTAGCCAGCCTATTCACCATGACCCTCAGCGTACCCCAAGTTCAAGCCAGTATCCTGATTGGCACTGTCGACCCTAACACAAATACTGTGGCAGAGACAAAGTTCCCTGAAAACACATCTGTGAAAGTGATTCCGGAAGAATCTATCGTCATCGTCGACGACGCCGTCCACGTATCAGAACTCACCAAACAGTCCGAATACAACATCATTACCCTGAGTGGGGACGATGCGAAAGTCGTCGTAACCGGTGGCAATGTCGTGGAAGGTAAAAACTATGCTACGCCTAGCCTGGCTGCCGCCTATACCATAGAAGACGTTACGCCCGTCTTAGGTAATAAGGTAGTCATCGAGAAGGGTGCTGAAGTGCTGATAGCGCCTACAGCAGATACAGATAGTCCCGTTTTGGCCGGTGGCTATGCAGAAGCCGCTGCTGCCCAAGCCAATGAAGTAATCGTGCGCGATGCCACCTTGATTATTGCCAAGGAGGCTCCGTCCAACGTCCTTACGGCTGCCGTGCTTGCTCAAGATGTAAAGCCGGTTAACGCCTCTCTCTATGGCGGCGCCGGCAATAACCTGGCCCAGGACAATACAGTCAGTCTTACCGATGTAAATATCAATGAAAACACAGACCTCACTATTGCCGGCGGCTACATCCATGACGAAGGCAGCGCCGACAAGAACGAAGTCAGTCTCACCAACCTGAACCTCGATCCGGATTCGACCTATATTTCTGAAGTCGCTGGCGGCAATGCCTATAATGGCACAGCCAATGAAAATACCGTAGCCATTACGCAAGAAACGGCTGTGTCCGTTGAGCTCGGTGATGTCTACGGTGGCTATACCTACGAATCCACAGCCAATAACAATACAGTCACCCTGACAGGTACGGAAATCACATCTGCTGGAGCAAACACGAATGGCCTGACCCCGGAAAAAAGCCTCCGGGCAGAGACCATCACCGGTGGGGATACATGGGACGAAGCCGCAAACGAAAACACCGTTTCCCTGACCCAGGCCTATGCTTATACCGTCATTGGTGGCACGACAGGAAATGCCGTAGCGAACGGAAACGAAGTTTCCCTCACCCAATCCTTTGCCGGTTGGACCACAGGTGGCACCGTCCGGGCCTATAGCCTCGAAGTCACGGATACCATCACCGCCGATGCCAACAAAGTCACTGGTACAGACAACAGCATGTACATGGTCTATGGCGGTCATGTAGAAGGGAACGGATTCCAGTATAACTACCCGTCATATCAGCTCCAGTCCGCAAACGCAATCTTGGCAGACGCATCTAATGAAGAAATCCTCAAGCCGACCCTCCAGGCCAACGATAATCGCGTCGACCTCAAAAACGGCACCGTCTATGATGAAGTATACGGCGGCTTAGTCGACACGGGTTTTGGCATGGTTGATGGAGTGCTGATGACCACTGCGGCACAACAGCCACAAGAGCCATCTGTACCTAAGACCATCGAAACCTATCGCGCCGATAGCAACAACGTCCATCTGGAAAACATGGACGTATCCGGCAATATCTATGGCGGTAAAGCAGACAAGATGCAATCCTATGGCAGCTACGATAATTCGGAAAACACCCTCCATGCTGACACGAACACGGTCGAACTCATGGGCGGCACTGCCGCAGCAGACATCACCGGTGGCGAAGTCTCCACTGACGGCGGCGGTAGATTGTTGCTTAGATCCGTAAACGTAGCCGTTGCAACTCCGGCCTCTTCCCCTTCCACCTATACGCTGGCAGCCGATGGAAATGAAGTCCATATCAAGGGTACCACCGTCAACGGCAGCATCTATGGCGGTAAAGTCACAACGGAACTCACAACCTGGTATTCGCTGCTAAGAAAGGAACCCACAGCCCACGCCAACAACAACAAAATTACCCTGGCAGACGCCACCATCAGCTATGATCCGCCTATGACATATGCAAACAGCCTGGCTAATACGGCCCCGGTCTTGCGTGTTGCCCGGGCATGGCAGTCACCGCAGGTCATCATCGGCGGGTACACCCCTGTCGGTGAAGCCTCCGCCAACAGCGTAGAACTCACAAACGCCAACGTAAGCAACGACCAGCTCACCATCTACGGCGGCCTCGCACCCGACACGGCCTCGCAAAACCGCGTAGCCATCACTGGCACAACCGACGCCAATGGCGCCCCCTCCATCCAGACCGGCAACCTCTACGGCGGCAAAGCCGGCAGCCAAGACACAGCGTACTCTTACAGCAACGGAGAACGTGCCTTGCGGCTTACGACCGATAGTGAGGGAAATGGTACCTACACAGCCGGCATCGCCAGCGCTGGCAACGACATTACCCTGACCAACGTACATGCAGCCGACGTCTACGGCGGCAAGGCCGAAGCCAATACCGCCCTTACGCCGTTTGACCCGGACGGCAACGATGTGGTCCAACAACAGCTGAAGCTGAATTCCTTGAGCGCCACCGTCACGGCAGCAGCCAACGGCAATAATGCCAGCCTCACCAATAGCCAGGCTGACACCGTCTATGGCGGTACCGTCTCCGGCGAAATTCAAGAGGCCAGTGATGCAGCATATTACCTTGGCGTAGGTCCGGATCAAACAAAGTTGACCTTGGACTTCCCAGCCAATGAGAACACCGTAACCCTGCACCACGCCACCATCGGCAGCGTCTGGGGCGGCTACACAGCCAGCTCCGAACAGTCGTCAACGCCTATCTTTAACAGCGTCGTCCTGCGTGCAATGATTGCCGATCCGGCGTACTACGAAGTAAGCGCCGGCAGTGCCAATGACAACCAAGTCTACCTCGACCAAGACGCCATCGTCACTGACCTGGCCGTCGGCGGCGAAGCAGCCGCTGGCACAGCGGATAGAAACCTCCTCTCCCTGAACGGCGTCAGCGTCGGCCCGGCAGCAGGTGAAGCAACACCTTACCCGGTTACTCCTATATACAAATGGTCTATTTCACCGGCATCGGCAAACTTCACCGGCACGCTCCTGGCCGGCGGCATTGCCCACACGGGTGAAGCCTCCGCCAATACCGTCCAGATAAAAAACACCACCCTGAACAGCCAGCTCACGCACATCCTCGGCGGCTGGGGCAGCACCCATAGCGACAACAACACTCTCGACCTGGCCTTAGCCAGCACGGCAGCTGCAGATAACCAAGTCATCGTCGCAGCCGGTATCGCTGAAGACGGCCATGCCAATAGCAACACCCTGACCCTCACCGACACGGGCAGTGGTACCTATCACACCATCATCGGTGGCCTCTCCAAAAATGATTTACCGGCAGAATCCACCTATGGCGCTTCTGGCAATACCGTCACCGTCAGTGGTATCACCATGGAAACTAGCTACATCGACGAGTACGTAGCAGATCGGCCCGTCATCATCGGTCTCCAAGGCGGCCGGGCCCTCGCCGGTGACGCCACAGGCAATACGCTCCAGGCGACAAACAGCGACCTTACCCTCACCGTCGGCGGCTATGCCGAAGCAGGAAATGCTACAGGAAATACAGTCCGCATCATCGCCTCCCAGGCAGACGTCCTGGCAGATGGAACGCTACCCGGCTTTGTAGCCGGTGGCATGACCCGCATGGGCAACGAAGCCTCCGGCAACTACGTCACCGTAACGGATCACTCGGACATCGCTGCCATAGAAGGCGGCTACGCTTCCCTCGGCAACTCTGCCGGCAATAGTGTCTACCTCGCCAACAGCCACTCCGGCCTCGTCGTTGGCGGCGGCACAGGCAGCACCCTCTCTTCACTGATTACGGAATCCTTGACGTATGAAGCATCTACCATGGGCGACGCCAAAGGAAATGAAGTCCTCATCGACGCTGACAGCACCGTAGACAAAGCCCTCGGCGGCATTTCCCTGGACCTGCAGCTTCATGCCTTACCTGACGCAATCCTCTTGGCAGCACCCGTTTTAAGCCTATCTGCCGGACCTGAGTCCATCAGAAGCGGCAACGCCCTCAACAACACGGTCACCCTCAAGCAAGGTACCGTCACCACCAGTATCGTCGGCGGCTTCTCCCAATCCGGCGAAGCCAGCGGCAACACCCTCAACCTCTACAGCGGCACAGCCGGCACCACCGATGCGACCGCCAATTCCAGCAGCCTTAACATCGACCCGAACCTCATCGCCGGCGGCTACGCCATGAACGGCGCAGCAACAGGCAATACAGTCAACGTATACGGCAGCAAACTAGGCACCATGATGAGCCTCTACGGCGGCTACAGCCAAACTGCCAGCCAGGACAACACTCTCAACATGTACACCAAAGACAACACCGTACAAAACCTGGACTATTTCCAAAACCTCAACTTCTACGTCCCGGAAGACACAGTCGCCAATGAAACCCTGCTCACCGTCACCGACACGGCCGACGTCAGCAACGCCGCCATCCAAGCGGGCATCCAACAATCCACCAAACTCAGCCCGGGCGAACACATCAACGTCATTTACGACGCCAAGGGCCTTGCTACCGACGGCGCCACCTACCACATGATGCCAGGCCTCGACAAAGCCATCGACACGGGCTTCGTCCTGCACCAAGTACGCATCCACCAGCAAGACCCCTATACCATCGTCCTCGACATCCCTGAAAACGACCAGCCCGCCCTTCACCCGGATACCAAACTCATCCCTGAAGAACGCACTGCGGCCATCAGCCGCCTCAACAACGCAGCTGACTTCGCCCTCAGCAACGCCTACGACGGCGCCCTCGCAGCGTGGGAACAAAACGAAGTCAAAGCCAAATTCGCACCCTACATCGTCCTGGGCGGACACGATCTCCGCACCGACACGGGCTCCTACATCGACACCCAAGGCTTCAACGGCAACCTCGGCTTCGTCCGCCGCACCTACCATGAAACCTACGCCGATACTATCATGCCCTTCGTAGAATACGGCAACGGCAACTACACGGCCCACCTGGACAACGGCGCCAGAGCCGACGGTGACCAGCACTACACCGGCGCAGGCCTCCTCGTAAGACGCGACAAAACAAACGGCCTCCACTACGAAGCCATGCTAAGAGCCGGCCGCCTGGACAGTGACTTCCACACCCAAATTCTGGGCTACCAAGCCAGCTACGACACCAACACGCCCTACATCAGCGCCCACCTGGGCCTCGGCAAACTCTTCCAAAAACGAAATAACAGCACCTACGACATCTACACCAAATTCCTCTGGACCCACCTGGCCTCCGACACGGTAACCCTCCACAGCAGCCTGGGCAACAGCCAATACAACCTGGACAGCGTAAACGCCTACACGGCAAGACTAGGCTTCCGCTGGACCAAAACCCTCAGCCCGTCCAAATCCTACTACGCAGGCCTGGCCTGGAACTACGAATTCGGAGACAACGCCAAAGCCCACTACGGCATCCTGGAAACCCCGACAGCCGGAGCCAAAGGATCCAGCGCCCTGTTTGAACTAGGCTGGCAAAGCCAGATCACAAAAGAAAACCCCTGGGGCGCCAAAATCCAAGTAACAGCCTGGACAGGCATCCAAAAAGGCCTAACCTACAGCGCCACCATCAGCAGAGCCTTTTAGAAAAAGCAAAGACGAGAAAAAAACTCGCTGACGCAAAGCAAGGAACTCCCTGCCCCGCTCATGCCCAGCTTGATGAGCGAAGGAAGGGGACCAGGGGTTATGTGGTTCTCAATCTATAGCAAAGGAAAAAGTTGAGGATCCGCTGAACCGTAAAATAAAATCATAGGGTGTATCAAATCAAATGACAGCACACAGTCATGTACTAAATACATGATTGTGTGCTGTTTATATAAACTGATACCTCCCCCAAAATGTTTGTTTGAATCATTTACTGAAATAATTTCCAAAACCGTGAATAGCTACCGATTCTGCCGAAATGTAAGCCACCGCGCTCACCTCCTTCTTTCGGGCAATAAAAAAGCACTCATTTCTGAGTGCTTCAACGTGTATTTTTAAAATTCAAAGCCACCATTCTTTTTTTCTCTTCAATCATTTCTTCCCGCATTTCTTGTAACCTTTTTTTCCAATCTCCATAAAGTTCTCTGGCCCAATCCGGCGCATCTTCTTTTAACTGGTCATTTTCCCTAAGATAAGGGAAAATTTTATCATCAATTTCTTCCCATCTCTTTTGTTTTTCAGTCGGCAATTTCATGTTTCAGCACCTCCATTTTCTCTTTGATACAATCGGCCACTATATTACCTTTATAATTTATAATTTTGAGCCATGCGCTAGTTGAAGAGTGATCCATGTTGCGGACGTCCGCAAAATCGTGCAGACAGGTGCACCTATGCTGCAGAAAATTCCCGGTATTCGCATATTCTCCCCTTATTTACTCTTCATGCTGCGGTTCCGGACCAAATACTCTTTCCATTCCCGCCCTGGTTACCAGCCAGATACGCCCGGCTTTTCTAGCTTCGTCTTCTGTAAAGCGTGGTTTCTCTCCCTTATATCCCGTACACGATTGCTGAACTGTCCGCGGATTCATTTGCCATTTTTCAGTTGCTTCAGCGGCTGTCATGACTTCTTCCAATAGATTCACAGGAATCGCCTTCTTTCGTTAGCTTATATATTCTTAGTATAACATATTTTTCTAATGTATTACGGCACTTTTTTTTGAAATAACGAACCGCACTCGTCCCTCGCCAGCGCTGCCCGATCTGCAGCGAAATCTGCCTCTCCGCCAGCGTGCCGGGACGGCGGGAAAAGGATCTGTCCGAGAAAAAAGGACATGCTTAATTCCCGTAGCGCATGATCACAGGGCTTCGACGTCTGATAGATGCATGTAGTGCAAGTATCTTGAAAGATTCGAAAAATTTACATATAATAATATCAAAGAAACAGACGATTATGGCCGTAAAATAAAATCATACAAAATAGGGTAGACAACGTCCTGATGATTTCGAGCGTTACGGTACGCTCATGGTTTTCCGACAATCATATTTAGTTTCTCTTATTGCTAAGTGTCACAACAAAATAGGATCGTAGGTGTCTGTTTTAAGCTCCCGTTAAGTACAAGGACTACCATCTCTTGGAAGTAGTTCTTTCTTAACGGGAGTGTTTGGTTATGCGGATTTCTTTGGCTTTATATTTTTATCAACAAAGCCTTGCCCTTTACGGGCAATGACATAGCTTGCTCCCTGGTGAATCGTCAATTTCTTTCTGTCGCAATATTTTTGTTTGGCAATCTTGCTTGTGTAAGCAGGATTGACTTGAATTAAATGAACCTTTCGTCTATAACAACAATTTTCAAACGTTTTCTTGTATCTGGAATAGTCAAAGGCATGAATCATTTTGTTGTATTCCTTACCTTGATTGGACTTTGCTGAAGTTGTTTCTGATTTCGCTTTGCGAAAATCTAAGTCTTCAATAACGATATCTTTTCCTACAGATACTGCATAATTTACGATGTGAGAGGTGACTTCACGGATTTCGGATTCTGCTTTCTTTCCCGTACCATGATACTGTAACCGATAGTGTTTTAGTCTGACGAGATTTCCCGTGTCATTGGTTTCGGCTGCTTCAATGAACCCGTCGTTATAGTCCAAACCGATTGTTCCATGGGTCTTTCTCGTTTTACAATCGTCGGTATCCCTATCAAGCGTTACCATAGCTTGCAGGTAACATTTACTGCCACGAAAAACAATGCGGTAGCTGATTCCGTGGTCTTGCTTAACAAGCGTTTTGGCAAGTAACCCGCTCAGGTATGCAAAGATACAAGTCCCGTAAACATATTCACGGTTTTTTGTATTTTTTCGCAACTGAATAGCGAAGCGATTCCCTTTGCCCGCGTGTATCATGGGTGTTAATTGTACAATCTGGTTGCAGCGACGTTCGTCTTTCGATCCAATGTATAAAGACCGGTTATCTCTTTGCTTACGAAAATGGTCTAACCAGATGGCATGACTCGTCAGCTTGTTTTCTGCCAGATGATATTGAGCCCGAAACAGTTTCTTTGAACCAAAGCATAGATGTAAATCTTTACTTTGAATCTCTTTCAATAAATTGGCTTGTTTCTGCTTTAGCTTATTCAGCTTTTGACTGGTATAAAAGATTTTTTCTTTCTGCTGGCGATAATAGGTTAAGGCGGAAGGAGATAATTGATTGTTTCGGGACCTTTCCTTTAATGCGGCTACTTTTTCGCAAAGCTTCTTTCGCTTTTTATCAAGCTTTTTTATTTTACGACTCAGCTGGCTAAACTCATACCATTTTAGTTGATACAGGGCTTTATATAACCCTTCTACTTCAGAAATAACTGAATTGGCCAGACGCTTATTCACATGAAAGCGGTTTTGCAAAATGGTATTAAACGCGCTTTTCTTTACAGAGAACCTGCCACCATTGTTATACCGATGCCATGTAAAACGCAGCATCTTGCCATAGAGGATATGATACCCTTTTACATATTCGATTAACCCGGCATTGTCTCTTTGATTGAGCCGGGTTTCAATGGTATACGTTTTAGAAGCAATCATTCTCCTCATCTTCTTTCTTGTCAATTAGAAAATCAAATAAATATAATTACGCAAAAAACTCTTTACGAGCCACGATTCATCTGCCTTTTTCTGTTCATTTGATAGGGAATTTACCTTCTTTATCGTAACTGTTCCGTTTTGTAGGCAGGTTTTGTGAGACTACTTATATATATAAGTTAGCATCTCATTTGTTTTCTTTTATTATTATAACTGATATTACTTTATTTATCAAATAAAATAATACAGCGTATAATCATGTATTTATTAAATGATTATACGCTGTTTATAGAAACTGCTGTTTTTTTATTAAGCAGGAAATTTTCAGTATTTTTTTACAGTTATGAAAATGCATACGGCCATTCCCTATTGCAGGGAACGCTCTTTTCTAGTATTCTGAAATTGTAAAATTCACGTTTTTTACAATCTCAGAAAGTTGAAATAGTAAAATCTGCGTTTTTTACAATCTCAGTTTTCTTACAATATCAAAATTCTTGATTTTTATATCCAAGAAGAAAGGGGCTGTATATGATGAACCAGTTTTCCTATAAGCCTGTATATATAGAAGAAGGAAAAAAGGTATTGGAGGTCAATCTCCTGCCTGGAAAGTATTGCACATTTAACTGTATTTTTTGTCCTGTCTCCCGGTCGTTACCGCATGAAAAGACGGATGTGGTCCACGATTTTGGTGATGTGACCTCGGCACTGGCTGATTTGCAGAAGCGGCTTGAGGTGATCAAGCCGGATTTGGTGTTTATCAACTGTCTCGGCGAGGCCTTTGTCCATCCGGATCTGCAAAAGGTAATCGACACGATTCATGCCTGTCACGTACCTGTACGGCTTTTGTCGAATGGCTATTTGTATGGAGATGCACGCTGTGCAGCACTGGCGCAGCAGTGTGAGGAGGTCATTGGCGAGTTGAAAATGGCTAATGACGCTGCCTTTCAAAAGGCCCAGCGGCCACTCGCCGGCTATTCTGTAGACCAGCACGTAGCGAATATGGCAGCTTTTCGCCGCTCCTACACAGGTATCTTCCGCTTGGAAATCACATTGGTCAAAGGGTATAGCGACGATGCAGCTTCGCTGGACTTCTTTGCCCGGGCCGTCCGGGCGTTACAGCCCCAGGTGCTGCAAGTCGTGACACCAGAGGCACCTTTTGACCGGGTACTCGGTGTCGACGCCGCAACGCTGGCTGAGGCTGACAGGCGATTGCAGGCGGAACTGGCTCAATAGCTCATCATATTTTGTTATCACATTTTCGCTTTTTTGTCTGTACGAGGAACGTCTTTGCAGTATATAATATAAACAAGGCTATTTTCACGCAGCTCCATTAAAATCTGCAGCGTAACGTGCTATAATAGACTGTATCTCAACTTATCTAAGCAAAAAAAGGATACCTATGAACGTACTAGAGACGATTTCCTCGATTCTCCACAATAAAAATACGCGCTTTATTGCGCAGTGTATACTTCTCTATGGCGCGTGCTATTTGCTCTATTACTGCACGTCCGTTGGCCAGGATGCCAAGGATATGGGCTTGGCGTCGCGGCAGCTCATTCCGCCCATGTTGATTTTTTACGTTGTCCAACGGGTCAGTGGCAAGACGCTGCTTTCGTGGCTTTGGCTGACGCAGTTCCTGACAGGTATGAGCTGGGCTATGACGACGCCGATCCTCATGTACCTGCAGGCTGGCAGTACGGCAACGTCCCTATCGCCTATGGCGGATATCCTCTTTGGCTGTTATGCGGCGCTCTTCCTCATGTCGGCCCAGCAGCTCACAGCAGGACGCAAGCATTGCCGCCTTTTCCAGTCATGTACGACTATCCTTTCCATGCTGCTCATGTTCATTCCCCTCTGTCAGGTACTCCATTTCCTGCTGTACGGACAGTGCATTACGGAAATGACGATTCTCCTCTTCCGGACGCAGGCCTTCTTGCCGCACCTCATGAGCACCATTCAGGATATCGGCATCGTGCCGCTCCTCATCATCGCCATTATCTATTACTTCATTGGCTACTTCATTTTCAAATTTAACGCGAAGATCTTCATCTCCCTGCCGACCTTAAAAAGTCACGCCAGCGTCTTGATCTTCTTCCTCACCTTCGTCATTCTGGCAGTCTACCTGCCAAACGCCCTCATCCGCCAGACCTACTTCTTCGAAGCCTGGCACAACGTATCCATTGAAGAAAAACTACCTGACTTCCAGCCCCCGCAAGGGCCGTGAAGATAAAACACCGGTAAAGACCAAGGTCTTTACCGGTGTTTTTAGCAGCTCTGAACATGGATTTTGTAGATTCAACCTCTATTGGCCGCTTTATTACATCAACGTCATCACCACTAATTTCTCCTCTACTGCACGTGGTATGCTAAAGTTGGACATGGAGGGGGTAGAAATTGAATACTAAATGTAGTAATCTTGGATAAAAGATTTTCTAATTAGTATCCGATGCCCTCAATTGTTAGATGGGAGGTTGCCACGTGAAATTAACGAAAGAACAACGATTAGAAATAGGTCGC
>NZ_JACOGK010000035.1 GCF_014269395.1 Megasphaera hominis | reverse complement strand
GTTCGATTAGAGATTTTCCTGGTTTCCATCGGACATAACCTCTATAAATATCACAATAAAAAACTACGCTTGCAGAAATCCGCATAAACTGTAAAAATACTGCTTTATGGGGAAAGGGGCTTTGCGCCCATTTTTCAAAGGTCATTCTCTAAAAAAGGAAAAAGAGCATGAAAAAAAGGAAGTGGACAAAATGCTTTCGCATTTTGTCACACTCCCTTTTTTTTATCCTATAGGCAAACGAAGTGGGCAGGAAAGAGAAAAAGTGTAAAATAAATTCGAAAAAATTGAATAAAAAACTATCATTCTAAAAAGATCAGTGCTATAATAGGGCATAACCTTTATAAAAATTCGTTAAAAAAGAAGGAATTATCCATGAATATTCAAGAAAGCGTATTCAAAAAACTATTTGGCCGCCTCATGCCACTCATTATGTTCCTGTATTTCCTTTCCTTTGTCGACCGGGCGAACATCGGTATCGCCTCGCTGACCATGAATCAGGACCTGGGCATCAGTGCCGCCGCCTACGGCTTTGGCGCCGGTCTGTTCTTCGTCGGCTATTTTCTCTTTGGCCTGCCGAGCAACATGATCCTCGCCCGTTTGGGCGCGCGCAAGTGGATTGCCACCATTCTCTTCGTGTGGGGCCTCATTTCGACGAGCACCATGTTCGTCCATAATGCCACGGAGCTGTATATCATACGCTTTCTCTTAGGCGCCGCCGAAGCAGGCTTTTATCCCGGCATCATTTACTACCTGGATCACTGGTTCCCCATCATGGCCAAAGCCCGGGCCTTCAGCTATTTCCACATGTCCCTGGCTATTTCCATGTGTATCGGCAACGTCGTCAGCGGCCTCATCCTCGGCATGGATGGCCTGGCCGGCCTGACAGGCTGGCAGTGGGTCTTTCTCTGCGAAGGCATTCCGGCCGTCCTCTGTTCCGTCGTGGCCTACAAGGTTCTCCTCGATTCGCCGCGCGATGTCCATTGGCTCACAGCCGAAGAAAAGGACTGGCTCATTGAAAAGCTCTCGAGCGAACGGGCAACGAAGGAAATGGGCAGCGCCTCCCTGTGGGATGTCTGTAAGAAACCGCAGGTATGGCACTTCGCCGCTATTTATACGACTCTCAACATCGGCTTTTACGGCATCCTCTTCTGGCTGCCGCAGATCGTCAAATCCATGGCCGGCACGAACGATATGGTCACGAGTATCCTCAGCGCCATTCCCTGGATTACGGCTATCATCGTCATGGGCATCGTCGCCGGCTACGCCGACCGCTCGCCAAAGAAGAAAAAATTCATTGCCGTGCCGATTTTCATCGGTGCCCTGGGTCTCCTGGCCGGCACGTATTTCCACAACCTGCCCGTACTGGCCCTGGCCTGTCTTTCCCTCTCCACGGCGTGCTGCGAATGTCCTGTAGGCCCCTTCTGGACCTTGCCGTCGCGTATTTTCGACGGCCTCACCGGCGCCGCAGCCATCGCCATCATCAACGCCATTGGCAACCTGGGCGGCTTCTTCGGCCCGTACCTCTTCGGCCTCGTGTCGACGGGCAATAACTACAACATGGGCTTTATTGTCCTGGCCTCCATGATGATCCTCTCATCGGCCCTGGCCATGCTTGTCAAAGAAAAATAATTAGTCTATTATATAGAGTATGTATGCGGCGCCGGTTGGACCAACTGGCGCCGCCTTGTAAATCATGCGAAGGGAGTTACAGTCATGTACACATATCATAAAATCACTCCGGAAATCCTGGAAAAGTTAAAGGCCATCGTCGGCGCCAAAGGCGTCTCTGCCGATCCGGACCGCCTCGTTGCCTACGAACGGGATGAAGGCGTAGAACGGGAATTCTTCCACCTGCCCGACGCCGTCGTCTATCCGGCGACGACTGCCGAAGTCGCGGCAATCCTGCAGCTGGCCAATGAAGAGCTCATCCCCGTCATTCCCCGCGGTGCCGGTACGGGCCTCGAATTCGGTGCCGTAGCCAACCACTATGGCGGCATCATCCTTAGTACGGAAAAAATGAACCGCATCCTCGAAGTCAATGCGGAAAAAATGTATATGATTGTCGAACCGGGCGTACGCACAGAAGACGTGCAAAAGGCCGCAGGCGAAGTGGGCCTTCTCTATGCCGGCGATCCCTGCAGCGGTGATTCCTGCTTTATCGGCGGCAACGCCGGCACCAACGCCGGTGGCAACCGGGCTGTCAAATACGGCACCACGCGGGACCAGATCTACAGCGTCGAAGTCGTAACGCCTACAGGCAAGATAACGACCTTAGGCAGCCGCCTGAAAAAGGTTTCGACAGGCTATCCCCTGGAAAAGATCGTCATCGGCTCTGAAGGTACCTTGGGCATCATTACAAAGCTCGTCTTAAAGCTCGTACCCTTGCCGAAGTGTTCCGTCAACGTCCTGGCTGTGTTCCCGACCGTCGACGAAGCCATGTCCATCGTCAACGCCCTGCCCAAGGCCGGCATTGAACCGACGTGCCTCGAATTCATGGACGACGATTCTGTCCGCGTCACAGAAGACTTTATCGGTGAAAAGCAAAACACCGGCACGGGAGAACGTAACTACATGATCATCCAGGTCGACAGCAACGACGAAGACGCCTTAGATGACCTCTGCGTCGATTTGGACGAGCTCTGCCGCGCCCACGGCGCTGTGGACGTCTTTGTAGCTGATGCGGAACGCATTTGGAAGGTCCGCAAGAACTTCTCCGATGCGTCTACGACGGAATGCCCCATCATGGTCATGGAAGACTTCGTCGTTCCTGCCGATGAACTGGCGAGCCTCTTAAAGGCCCTGGAAAAGATCAGTGCCGACCAGCACGTACCGGTCCGCTCTGTCGCTCACGCCGGCGATGGCAATCTCCACCTGGATATCCTGAAAAAGGGCATTGCCGATGCCGACTGGCCGGCTAAGGTAGACGCCTTTGAAAAGGCAGCCTACGAAGCCGTATACGGCCTGGGCGGCCGTATTTCCGGCGAACACGGCATTGGCGAAAAGCGGAAGGATCTCATGGTGACCTACACAGACCCGGTCGAACTGGAACTGATGAAGGCCGTCAAGAAAGCCTTCGACCCCAATAACATCCTCAATCCGGGGAAAATCTTCGAATTAGACGACTAAACGACAAAAGACCTGCCGCTGTATGGCAGGTCTTTTTTGTTGGCTCTTATTTTGTCACACCCGTGCCGTCAAAGGCAGGGATGAAGCTTTCACTGGCACTGTCCTTTTCCTGGACAAAGCCGTCTTCAATACCGCTTTCAAAGAGGTACTGTTCTGCTTCGTCGTATTCTTCGTCCGACAAGGGCCGGTTGATTTCCGGGAAGCGGCACGCCTGGCCGTGCGGGACGTACTGGCGCATGAGGCTGAAGAGGACCTGGCCCTCTTGGAAGTGGCCGGCTACCCAGTCGATGACGCGCTTCGTATTCTCTACGTGGCCCGGCAGGATGAGGTGGCGGATGACGACGCCGCTCTGGAGCATACCGTCGTCATCAAGGACGTAAGGTCCGGTCTGTTCGTACATGGCCAGAATCGCCTGCGTGGCTACATTGGGATAGTCTGCGGCACCGCTGTAGCGCTTGGCAATGGCACTGTCGAGATATTTCAGGTCCGGCAGGAAAATCTGTACCTTACCCCGTAGGGATTCAATCGTTTCTACCGTTTCGTAACCGCCGCAGTTGTAGACGACCGGTACGGAGAGGGGTTCAGCCAGGCTGTCGCGGATGGCCCGCACGTACGGCGTCGGCGTGACGAGGTTGATATTGTGGGCACCCTGGGCGATGAGGTCGCCGTAAATCTGGCGCAGCCGTTCCACCGTCACGACCGTCCCGGCGCCGTCGCGGCTGATTTCCGAGTTTTGGCAAAAGACACAGCACAGGTTGCAGTGCGAAAAGAACACCGTACCCGACCCTTTTTCACCGCTAATGCACGGCTCTTCCCAGAAATGGAGGGCCGCCCGGGCCAGCATGGGCTGCAGCGGACTATGACAATAACCTGACAGAGGACGGCCTGTGGGCACGTCCGGACGGACGACGTGGCAATGGCGGGGACAGTCGTCACAGGGCTGTAAGATATCCATAGGTAAGATCTCCTTTGTTGTAGTTGGCATAGTTGCATTATAGCCGTCTCTGTGCGGCCTGTCAAAAAAAGCTCCCGGCCTGATGACCGGGAGCTTTGGCTCACGTACCGCATGGGTAGTGATGATTAGTTAAGCTTTTTTGAATTCTTTGCACGTCATTTCAGCAAAGCGTTTTGCTCTTTCATCCGTAGCAACTAATTCCTGCAGCTTCTTCAAGCCTTCTTCTTCTACACTGGCTGTCGTCGTGTAGCTGGCCGGAACGGTCTTAGACAATTCCAGGCACTTGAGGAAGGACCCGATACTTACGATAACAACCAGGATCAACATGATGGCAGATACGGAGAAGAGGAGAATTTCACCCTTCGGCCAGTAAATGTTGAACATGTTGAGGAAGTCAGCCCAGAAGATTACAACCGTCAGGAAGGCCCAAGGAATACCGGTTACCCAGACATAGCGGGCTTTACCCATGCTGCAAATAACAACGGAGCTGATGGCTACGGTGATGATAGCCAGTAACTGGTTCGATACACCGAAAATTGGCCAAATCGTCGACAAGTTACCTTGCAAGACGATGTAACCCCATGCACCGGAGATCAGAGCGGAAGCGATGATAGCGCCCGGAGTCCAATGGGGATCGCCGAACTTCGTCCATACGCGGCCGATGAGTTCCTGCAGCATGTAACGGCCAACACGTGTGCCGGCATCGATAATCGTCATGATGAACAAGGCTTCGAACATGATGCAGAAGTGATACCAGTAGTTCATCAAGCTTTCCAGACCAGGAATGTTAGAGAAGATGAAGGCCATGCCTACTGCCAGGGAAACAGCGCCGCCCGGACGGTGAGCAACGTTTTCACCAACCATCTGGCTCAACTGCGGCAGATCGACAACCTGCATATTCAAGGCATTGAAATGTTCAGCCGTGGAGTTGATAGCAAAGTAGTCGGCCGGAACAAGGGACGTAGCAGCGATGAGAGCCATCATAGCTACGAAGGATTCCGTCAGCATAGCGCCATAGCCGACAGGAACGATAGAACGTTCATTCATCAGCATCTTCGGCGTTGTGCCTGTAGAAATCATAGCGTGGAAACCGGAAACGGCGCCACAAGCGATGGTGATAAAGATGTACGGCAGAACCGGACCGGTAATAACCGGGCCACCGCCAGCACAGAACTGCGTCAAAGCCGGCATCTGAATGGTCGGTCCAACGATGATAACGCCAATAGCCAAGGCGCCGATTGTACCGATCTTCATGTACGTGGAGAGGTAATCACGCGGTGCCAGGAGCAGCCATACAGGAAGAGCTGCAGCGACGAAACCATAAATGATAAGAGCAACGGAAATACCAAACGCGCTAATGGTGAACAGCGGCGCGAGTGTAGCCGAATGCTGTACCCACGGGCCGGCAACAACGGCGAGCAACGTGAGGACAACACCGATGATCGTGCCTTCCTGGATTCTGCCAGGACGGAGATACTGCATGTAAATACCAATGAAGATAGCGATAGGAATCGTCATGCCGATGGTAAAGGTACCCCAAGGGCTGTCATGCAGGGCGTTGACGATAACAACAGCCATCCCAGCCATAGCTAAGATGTTCAGGAACAGTACGGCGAAAGATGTAGCCAGGCCGACCTTGTCACCAATCTGAGCTTTAGCGATTTCAGCGATGGACTTGCCATCGTAACGCATGGAGCAGAAGAGGATAACACAGTCATGAACTGCACCGGCTAAAACACCACCGAGAAGAATCCAGAGAGCACCTGGTAAATAACCGAACTGAGCGGCAATAACAGGGCCTACGAGCGGACCGGCACCGGCGATGGCAGCAAAATGATGACCGAATACGACGTATTTATTAGTCGGTACATAGTCATGACCATCTTCAAAACGGAAGGCCGGAGTGACGTTGTACTGGTTGACCGTTAATACCTTGGCACCGATAAAAGCGCCGTAGAAACGGTATGCCAGTACGAATACTAACGCGGAAATAATAACAACAAACAAACCGTTCATACAAAAAACCTCCTTTTTTAAAATAGTAGCATTACTCTTTCTATACACAGCATAAAACTGTGGACTAAAATGAAAAATAAGGATTACGAAAGAGAATACCCTGCATCATGCTTATATTGTAATTCTTTATTATAAAAATAGCAAGCGTCATTCTCTTACAGATGGACAAATGGAGAGTGATTGTCCATTAAAAGTAATGTGCCCATTGCAGAATATACAGAAAACGTAAATCCGTACCGCATAGGTACTACATGCGACGCATATGCTATGTGAGAACTACAATAGGTGTATATATAATGATTATAGAGAATATTATACATGCCAAAAAAATATAGTAAAAGTACAGTGACAGTTTACAGGCTGGAAAGGGCGAAAGAGAACAAAATGAGATGAAACGTTTAAGTAGAAACGGACAGAATAGTTGCACTTTTCGCAACTTTTACATAAGCAAAGAATTATGGTCACATTAGCTGTAAATTTCATTCATGAACATAAGTACTACGAAAAATTTCTCTATGTCATAAGCCGTGCAAGTATGGTATAATAATTCCATACTTGGGAACTATTGATTATCCTTAAAGGGGGTTATATGTATGTCCAAATCTGATTACACACTCGTATTACCGGCCTATACCGTAGGCGCCAATGCCTATGACGCTATTGGCAAAATCACACGTCCTTTCGGTAAAAAGGTCGTCATCATCGGCGGCAAGACAGCTCTCTCCAAAGCGCAGGATGCCATCCTGGCAGCTATTAAAGATACTCCGCTCGAAGTAGTCGGCACCCTGTGGTATGGCGGCGACGCTACCTTTGAAAACGTAGATATGCTCCTGGCCAACCCTGCGGTCCAGCAGGCCGACCTCATCTTTGCTGTCGGCGGCGGCCGCGCAATCGATACCTGTAAGGTCGTAGCTGATAAAGCCAACAAGGCCATCTTCGCCTTCCCGACGGTTTCCTCCAACTGCGCACCGGTTACGGCTATTTCCGTTATGTACAAGGCTGACAAATCCTTTGCCGGCTACTACTACCTCGATCAGCCGCCCGTTCATACCTTCATCAACATGACCATCATTGCCGATTCGCCGTACGAACTCTTCTGGGCCGGCATTGGCGATGCTATGAGCAAGGAATGCGAATGCGAACTCTCGAGCCGCAAGGGCGAAATGTTCCACACCGTCGAAGTCGCCCGCGCCCTGGCTACGGTCTGCACGAAGCCCCTCATTGCCTATGGCGTAAAAGCCCTGGAAGACTTCAAAAAGAAACAGGTTACCTTCGAATTGCAGCAGGTCGTCCTGGACATCATCGTCAGCACAGGCCTCGTTTCCAACTGCGCAACTGACGAAACGGAATACTATTACAACTCGTCCGTAGCCCACCTCTTCTACAACTCCTCGACCGTACTGCCGCAGTCTGTAGAAAAACACCTCCATGGCGAAATCGTTTCCTTCGGCGTCCTGGTCCTCCTGACTTACGACAAACAGTTCGAACAGCGCGACAAGCTGGCTGCCTTCTACAAGAAATGCGGCTATCCGACGAAGCTCTCCGACCTCGACATCAGCGTCGACGAAGTCGATAAGATCGTTGCCAAAGGCCCCGATGCCCGTGAATGGACGTGCGTACCGGAACCGATGACGGCAGAAATCTTCAAAAAAGCCATCTTGGATGCCAACGAATTTGGCGAATCCCTCAAATAAGAACGTATATAGAAAAATAAAAAAAGCTGCTCCGTCGTGGGCGGCTTTTTTTATCTGCTTTTTTACGGGTCTATGGGGGATAGGGGGATAGAGCAGGCTCCAGTATATGATATAATATAAAGCATACGACATAAGACATACAACCGAGAGGAGACGGATATATGGACGAAGAATTGCAGCAGTTTATTTCCCTCGTCGAAGGGGCGGACGTGCTGGTGCAGGAACAGTGCCGCCAGCGTCTGGCTGCCAGCGGTACAGCTGATGCGACCGTGAGCCACGTAGCCGAGCGCATTGCCGGTATTACGGGCACACTGCAGCCGGAGCCGCTAAAAAAGGCCGTCGTCCTGTTTGCGGCAGACCACGCCGTAGACGGCGGCAAGAATGAATCAAAAGGGAAGAACAGCAAGGCCGACGCACTGGAAATTGCCGGCGGTAAAGGGGCCATCAACAAGGTAGCCCACCGCGTCAACGCCGGCGTACTCCTCCTCGACCTGGGCCTGGAAGAGGATATTCCTGAAAGTATGGGCGTACAGGACCTGAAGGTCATGCACGGCAGCCATTATTATGGCAACGGCCCGGCCATGACGGAAGACGAAATGCTCGACGCCTTTTATAGCGGTATCCAGATTGCCCAAAATCTGGCCGATGAAGGCTACACGGCCATTGGCCTGGGCAACCTCGGCGAACGGGCCCTCCTGACGGGCTTCATCGTGACGGCTGCCTTTTACCGTCAAAAGCTGGCAGGCCTCCAGGGGACGCTGCAGGAACGGAACCAGGTGAAGATGCTCAGCGCCATGCTGCGCACACACGGCCTCGATGCGGCGCAGCCTATGGAGCTGCTGCAAAAAGCCGGCTCGCCGGACATTGCCGCCATGACGGGCTTTATCTTATCCGCTGCCCAGCGGCGCATGCTCGTCGTCTTTGACAACGGTGTCACCGGCGCCGCCGTCTTATTGGCCCACGCCCTGCAGGAAAAGGTGACGGACTTTGTCTTCCCGTCGGCAGCCTACAACGAACCGGTACACCAAATGCAAATGACCTATTTGCAAATGCATCCCTTGCTGACCGGCGCCGGCAAGGACGATCAGGGTATGGGCTCCGTCCTGGGCCTGTCCCTCCTCGATGCGGCTGTACAGCTCATGCACGATAAATTATAGGAAATGGAGTGTAAATCATGAAAACCTTGTATCTCGATTGCTTTTCCGGCATTAGCGGCAACATGTTTGTCGGTATGCTCATTCAGGCCGGCGTGCCTTTTGAAAAATTTAAAGAAGCCATGGGCCAGCTGGGCTTAGACGGCTACTCCCTGGTCTGTGAATCGGTCAATAAGCTGGGCATCCAGTCTATCTATTATAATGTCCGCCTTGATGCGGAACAGGACCACGACCATCAGCACGCTCATGACCATGAACATACGCACGATCATGAACATACGCACGAACATGACCACGAACATGACCACGAACATGACCACGACCACGAACATGACCATGACCATGAACACGCTCATGACCATGAACACGACCATGAACACGCTCATGACCATGAACACGACCATGAACACGCTCATGAACACGAACATCATCACAATCATGACCATGTTCACGCCGACGCACAGGCAGCTCCCCATGTCCATGGCGCAGCGGGCCTGGTCGATTCCACAGGCCATCATCACCACCATCAGCACCGCGGCCTGGCAGATATTACGAAAATCATCGAAGCGTCGCCCTTCTCGGACGATGTAAAGAAAAAGAGCCTCGCCGTCTTTGGCGCCCTGGCTGCTGCCGAAGCCAAGGTCCATGGCGTCCCGGTAGAGCAGATCCACTTCCATGAAGTAGGCGCTATCGACTGCATCCTCGACATCGTCGGTACTATTTGGTGTCTCGACTACTTGGGCATTGAACAGATCGGCGCGTCGGCCCTCCATACGGGCAGCGGCTTCGTCCGCTGCGCCCACGGCATCATGCCCGTACCGGCACCAGCTACGGCAGAACTGCTCGCCGGCCTGCCCTATTATTCTACGGATATCCGGGGCGAACTGGTTACGCCTACAGGCGCAGCCCTCGTCAAGACCCTGGCTGCCTACACAGGCCCCCGTCCGGCTTCCTTTATCCATGAAATCACAGCCTACGGCGCCGGCACAAAGGACCTCACCATCCCCAACGTCGTACGCGGCTTTATCGGCGAATGCCCGGCCTTCTAAGGGCCTTTTCAAGGACTTGTACGGTTCTCGTAGTAGCTTCCAACTGGCAGCACGGCTGGAAGTTACTATGGGAATTTACAAAACTTATATTTTTTGTAAAAAATCTATTGACATATCTGATAGGGTTTGGTATTATAATCAAGTGTTCCGACGGACACAGCGCAAGACCATCAAGCGAAAGAAAAACTTCAAGTTTTCAAAAAACTTGTTGACAAGCTGATGAAGATGTGCTAAAATAATTTTCGTCGTCATGCGGAAGTAGCTCAGTGGTAGAGCACCACCTTGCCAAGGTGGGGGTCGCGAGTTCGAGCCTCGTTTTCCGCTCCATTTATTCCTCAATAGCTCAGTCGGTAGAGCAATCGGCTGTTAACCGATTTGTCGTAGGTTCGAGTCCTACTTGAGGAGCCATACAGGGGTATCGCCAAGCGGTAAGGCAACGGACTCTGACTCCGTCATCGTTGGTTCGAATCCAGCTACCCCTGCCAAATTTTTTGATCCACTAGCTCAGTTGGCAGAGCACCTGACTTTTAATCAGGGTGTCCCGAGTTCGAATCTCGGGTGGATCACCATATTCATCCTTTTGCATGGCCCCTTGGTCAAGTGGTTAAGACACCGCCCTTTCACGGCGTGAACGTGGGTTCAAATCCCGCAGGGGTCACCATTTTTTTTGGGCGATTAGCTCAGCTGGGAGAGCGCCTGCCTTACAAGCAGGATGTCAGCGGTTCAAGCCCGTTATCGCCCACCAAAACTCTTTACAAGTCTGCGTACCCTAACCGGTAGGCAGACTTTTTTTGCATCCCCCTGAAAGAGGGCGCAACACTGCGGAAAAACTGTCCTGCAGGCCTGGTGAACTAATACGTTGTACTTTTCTTTTTGTCATGCAAAATATGTGTAAAACCCTTTTGATTTGCATCATATTTTGTACTATAATAGACGTGGAACGTTTTAAGACCATCTAGTATCCATAAGGAGTTGTTACACATGAGATTTACAGAAGATTTGAAAGCTCGTGTTTCCAAAGCACAGAAGAAAATCGTACTTCCGGAAACCAATAGCCGTCGTGTCCTGAAAGCTGCTGAACGCGTTTTGGCAGAAGGCTACGCCCGCATTATCCTCGTTGGTGATTTGAGCAAAATCAAACAGGATGCTGCCAAATTCCAGATCGATCTGACAGGTGTTGAAGTTTTGAATCCTGCTACATACTATCGCATGGACGAATTGTGCCAGTACTTCGCAAAACGCCGCGAAAAGAAAGGTATGACCGTAGAAAAAGCCCGCGAAATCATGATGACCAACTACACCTTCTTCGCAGCCGGCCTCGTTGCCATGGGCGAAGCTGACGGTGTTGTTTCCGGTGCCGCTACGACTTCCGCTGACGTTATCCGCGCCGGCTTACAGGTTATTGGACCCCGTAAAGGCAACAAGACTGTATCCAGTGCTTTCATTCTTCTTACCAATACTCCGCAGTACGGCGACAATGGTATCCTCGTACTCGGTGACTGCGGCGTTATCCCTTATCCGACAGCTGACCAGCTCGCCGATATCGCTTGCATCTGCGTAGAACGTGCCCGCAGAACCGTTCAGATGCTCAACCCGAAAGTTGCTCTCCTTTCCTACTCCACAAAAGGCTCCGGCTCCGGCGAAACGGTTGACACGGTCCGCCAGGCTGTAGAAATCCTGAAAGAACGCAACGTAGACTTCGACTTCGACGGCGAACTCCAGGCTGACGCTGCCCTCGTTCCGGAAGTTGGCGAACACAAAGCACCGGGCTCCAAAGTTGCCGGCCATGCCAACATCCTCATTTTCCCGAACCTCGATGCAGCTAACATCGGTTATAAGATGGTACAGCGCTTTGCGAATGCCACTGCTCTTGGACCTTTGGTTCAGGGCCTTGCAAAACCGATCCTTGACCTTTCCCGTGGTTGCTCCTCCGAAGATATTGCTGACGTAGTAGCTGTATGCTGCTCCGACGCTATCACGACGGACATCCTCGCTAAAGAAAACAACTAATTGCAGTACACGAGCACGATTCGCCCAGGCGGATCGTGCTTTTTTTGTAAGGAGGTGTTCCTATGCAGCACACAGAACCTGCGCCTATTACGCTGAAACGGCTGGACCATCTCGTCCTGACCGTCGCCGATGTAGAAAAGACCGTCGCCTTTTACACCAAAGTCCTGGGCATGAAAGACGTCGTTTTCCACGGCACGCGCCATGCTCTGGTTTTTGGCGGGCAAAAAATCAATCTCCACGAAAAAGGCCACGAATGGGAACCGAAGGCAGAAAAGCCTACGCCCGGCTCGGCTGACCTGTGCTTCGTCACTGACGACACCATAGAAAACGTAGAAAAACGGCTAAAAGCGCTGCACGTACCCATCGAAACAGGGCCCGTCCAGCGTACCGGCGCCCTAGGCCCCATCCTTTCCGTCTACATCCGCGACCCGGACCAAAACCTGATCGAAATCAGCCACTATCTCGCCAGTATCATGAACTAAAGAAAAAACGGCAACGAAGGAAAGGCCTCGTTGCCGTTTTTTTAGTTTTTGATACGCTGCCGTTTATTGCCGACGACAAAATAACGGGCAATACTGCGGTAGACCATGAAGGTGAAGAAAAAGAAACCAAAGAGAAAAATCAGCGCATAATCGAGAGACAAAGGCTGGTCCTGCGTGTAATAATACGCACAAATCAGCGTCAGGATCAAACTGCCATAAAGGGAAATGAGAACGCTCTCCGTCCGCTGTCCCCGGTCGCGCATGGAAAAAAAGGTACGATAATGAATGCAGAAACCAACCGTAGAAGCCAGGAGCGCCACCACTACGGCGCCGATCGCCAGCAGGCTAAGCTGGAAATATAAAGAAACCATGAGCAGAACCATCAGAAAAAACGTACTCAGGAAAATAAACTCCTGCCGGCGTATATCCTGTTTATCCTCGGCCTCGTAATCTAAGGGTGTACGATGGCGTTGACGGGCCATGTAGAACACCTCCTTCCTAAATAAAGTGCCATAATTGCTATTATTATAGCATATCCCCCAAGCCATGCGGAAACATTACGAAAAACAGTCCGCCGCAGCATGCATTGGCAGGGGGATTTTTTGTGCTTTTGGAACGAGTGATAGACAAATGTATGTCTGATTAGTGATGTGAAAAATGTAGTAGGATGGGCGTATGTCTGGCATCACCATGAGACGCGGGATGTATCAGCTGTAGGGCAGGTTTACAGGCTGGGCTGAGCTACGGGGAGAATTCACTGAAACAGGCTTAAAGATAGAATAACTGACATATGCTATGGAGATTATCTGCTAAATCTGATAAAATATAATATTATGTAGCTGAATTTATGGAAAATTTGTTGAGCTCCGTTCCTGTGCTCCACACGGGGTGGAGTTTTTTTATATAAAAGAATAATTAAATATAAAATACGACACTAAAATCTTCGTCTTGCTATAGATTGTTCAATGAATTTAAACGCTAAGAGGAGTAATTATATTGAAGGATGGCAAACTTACTGTTATGAAACCAATTATGAAATGGGCAGGCGGTAAATCTCAATTGCTTAAGGAGATAATACCGAGAATGCCAGCATCTTACAAAAAATATATAGAGCCTTTTTTTGGTGGAGGAGCACTTTTTTTTGCCATTAACCCAGAACATGCCATTATTTCAGACAGTAACCCAGAATTAATAAATGTTTACACTGAAGTAGCTAACCATGTGGATGAAGTCATAGAAAAACTGTCCCTTTACAAAAATACAAAAGAGCTTTTCTATGAAACTCGTAAAATTGACTGGAATACCTTAAGTCCAGTAGAGGCCGCAGCAAGAACTTTATTTTTAAATAAGACATGCTTTAATGGACTATATCGCGTGAATAAGAAAGGAGAATTTAATACACCATATGGGCGTTACAAGAACCCGACAATTTGTAATGCCGACCATTTACGAGAAGCTTCAGAAATTCTTCAAAAAGCGACGATTATCTGTGGCGACTATATTGATGTTTTAGAGCAATATGCAGAAAAAGGAGATTTTGTTTTTCTTGATCCTCCATATGTCCCTGTATCAGAATACGGTGATTTCAAAAGATATACAAAGGAACAATTCTATGAAAAAGATCAGAGAAACCTTGCGGAAGAAGTTGTAAGACTAAGAGATAGGGGCTGTTATGTTTTGCTTACCAATTCCAATCATGAGTTGGTACATGAATTGTATGGAGACTTCAATATTGATGTGATCAAAACGAAACGGTCCATATCATCAAAAGGTAGCGCAAGAAAAGGGGAAGATGTGATTGTTAAGGCGTATCCTGAGAAAAATTTAATTAAGACTTCTGATGCGGTATTAGAACAAATTCAACGCTATCCGGCAACCCGCTTCATGGGTTCGAAACAGAAACTTTTAGATAATATTTGGGATGCTGCATCAAAATTCCAATTTAATACGGTATTAGATTTATTTTCTGGTTCGGGCGTAGTCAGCTATATGTTCAAATGTCACGGAAAACAGGTTATCAGTAATGACTATATGACGATGTCTTCAACTTTTTCGAAAGCTATGGTGGAGAATAACCATATAACCTTATCTGAATCTGAAGCCATAGAACTACTTAATGATCAGGGAATCGAAGATCACTTTGTTGAAAAAACTTTTAAAGAGCTATATTTCTCAGATGAAGACAATCGCTTGATTGATGCTATTAGACAAAATATAAAGAAAATAGATGATGAATATAAGCGTGTGATAGCTATGTCTGCTCTGATTCGTGCATGTACTAAGAAAAGGCCTAGAGGTATATTTACCTATACAGGTAGCCGATATGATGATGGCAGAAGAGATTTAAAAATTTCATTAAAACAGCAATTTTTGGAGGCAGTTGTAGCTGTAAACGATGCAGTATTTGATAATGGAAAAAACAATAAAACCTGTTGTCAGGATGCTATGAGTAATTTCAATATACATCCTGATCTTGTATACATGGACCCACCCTACTATTCACCATTATCAGATAATGAATATGTGCGAAGATATCACTTTGTTGAAGGGCTAGCAAGAGATTGGAAAAATGTGGAAATCCAGGAGCATACCAAAACAAAGAAATTTAAATCTTACCCAACTCCTTTTTCAAAGAAAGATAGTGCTTACAGTGCGTTTGATCAGCTATTTGATAAATATAAGGATAGTATCTTAATCGTATCTTATTCTTCCAACTGTCTTCCGACACAAGAAGAAATGATCGGGTTATTAAGGCAGTATAAGAAGAATGTAGAAGTAATACCTGTTGACTATACTTACGGATTTGGAAATCAGAAGTCAGCAAAGACACATAGAAATAACGTGCAAGAATTTCTGTTTATTAGTTACTAGGAGTGTATTATGATTGATAAATCAGAAAATATAAATATCTGGCTTATAGGGAACACGGGGTTACGTAATCCTGCCCGTATTCAAGATGGGTTTAAAGTGTATGCCAGTTCTCCTTATGTTGGAAAGCTCCATGGACATGAGAACGAATTAGGCTTTATGGGCTATTTGAATTCAAATGGTATCATTCATAATGAGGCTGGTAAGGATAGCTCCGGAAGCCATGCCAGAAAATGGCGTCTCATGTTTGCCAGGTATGGATTTATTTATGATCAATATAAAGGTAAAGATAAATATCTTCAAGATTTATTAGGACCAGTGGATGAAATAACACCTTTCGGTAAAATATTTTTAAAAGCCGATACGGTGCCGGCTATGCAGGAATGTTTTTTAAGATCGCTTAGCGTTGAACAATATGCATTACCGGATGGAACTGCTTTGTTTTCTCCGTTTAGATGGATTTTGGCATTAATGCTAAGATTAGAGGAACGTACTGGCTCCTCAGAGTTATCGAGAATAGAATTTGCTCTATGGGGACAAACGACAAATCCGACGTATGATTTGGATGAAGTTGTTGACCATATACTGGATTTACGTAAAAAAAGAAAAGCATCTGTTGCCAAAAAGAAGTTTGATCGCTCTGTAATCCGTGAACGAGGTGCTCATTATTCTAAAAAATCGGATAACTTTAAGGATTATTGCGATATGAATATGAGATATCTACGGATATCAGGAATTATTCAACGAAAAGGGCGGGGTATTGTTATTGTTCCATCGAAGCGGTTAATTGCTGAAAAGATGGCGAAAAGTACAGCGTCAGATATTTCTATTGCTGATGAACTAATAACACTTACAACGGGAGCCCCATTACCTACCGATGATGCAGAAGTAGCACTGAATGTACTAAACGAACTGAAAAAAATCCTTAAGGACCGCCATATCGTATACGATATTTCAGATCTTCCACTCAATACGGCCATAGAAATTAATATTGCACGCAGACGCTTAGAAGAACTGTTATTTCAAACTGATGAAATTAATTATGCCTCAGAGCAAAAGGATAAATGGCGTGAAATCGCAGCTTACATGGAGTTACTCATCCATGGAGGTGGTAAAAAGGAATATGATGAAGATTATGTCATTGAAGTTCCTAAGGACGAAATGCCAGCCTATCTTGAATGGACGCTTTGGAGAGCGGCTCTGGCTATTAATCATATGGTTAACAAGCCATATGAAGTTAGAGGGTTCAGACTGGATTCTGACTTTTTTCCAGTCTCTGCTGCAGGTGGCGGCAAGGGTGATCTTTACTGTGAGTTTCCTGATTTTACTATTCTTACAGAGGTTACAATGTCAAGCTCATCACGTCAAGAAGCTATGGAAGGAGAACCAGTTAGAAGACATGTGTCTGATGCGGTTTTAGCTTATGATAAGCCTGTTTATGGGTTATTTATCGCCATACGCGTGGATACAAATACCACTGAAACCTTCAGGCATGGAATATGGTATGCTAAAGGTCCAGTAAAACAAAGATTAAATATCCTTCCGTTGACGCTGGAACAATTCCGTAAATATTTTATAGCCATGTTTCAAGGTAATGATGTATATCCGGATCGGCTTGTTGATTTAATAGAATGCTGTGAAAAAGAACGAGATAGATGGGATGCACCTCAATGGAGCGAATTTATCAATCACCGTGTTAATGTATATGCTGCCCAGATTGACCATAGAGAAAGCTGATTGAAAGAATCTTAATGGATTCAACATGTAGTAATATTATTTTCGCCTAAGACCTCTTGAAAGATACCTTTCAGGAGGTCTTTTTTTGACCGAATAAACGAGAAGTATCAGATCTTCATTGCGCCTAGGGATTGAGCGGAGGTAGCCTGTCTTATCCGCTGATTAAAATTTGAACCACGCGGTAGTTAAAAAGTGAGCCACTTCAGCAGCATATGTGAAAATTCCGGCTTATGGAAATCATTTGTTAATCCTACTCGTAATTGGAAGTGTAGTTAACGGTACTAGTATTGTTCTGTAAGATCGACGTGTAAAAGTTTTTATGTACAGAATTAGTCGTTGTATGTGTGCAATTATTTGTCACGATTTGACAAATAATTATGGCAATACTAGCTCAATAAATTACTATAAGTATGTATCTGTTTTGTTGCATAACTTGTCACATAACTTGTCGCAACAATTGCAAAACTTTGACCAATCCCAGGCACAAAACGTTGCACTCTTGCGTCACTCTTGCGTCACTTCTGCGTCACTTCTGCGTCACTGGTACCGCCTGGCTGTGACAGTAGCCAAAAGGCAGCAAACCCCTGATTTTATCGGCTTTCCAGCCGCCCCGTTCCTGCCTGAAGGAGCGGTTTTTTGTATCGTTTCAAAGAAAAAATCATATAAAAAATAGAGACAGAATAGGAATAAGAAGAGAATAAGAATAAGAGGGAGAGAAGAAAAAGAATAAGAAAGAGAAAAAGAAAGAGAAAAAGAAAGAGAAAAAGAAGGAGAGGGAGAAGAGATAGGAAAAAATAACAAAAGAATAAAACAGAGGGAGGAAAACAGGAGAACGGACATAAGTATAAATTATTTATAAAATATTGCCGTTTTTGTTTCCAAAATCGCTTTCAGAATCCCCCCTATATAGCAAGGGGAAATTTAGGCCTGCAAAAAGGAAAAAGTTTAAACATTTTATAAACAATGCGAAAAAACGCCGTTTAGGCGTTACAATTTTGAGTTCAGAATTGCCCTATATTATAGAGGGGTAAATTTTCAGACTGTTTAGGAGGTACGTTCTCATGTCCAAAAAAATCCACTGGTTCAAATTTCATATCGAGTTGTTGAACGATCCGCGCATTCTCTGCTTAGCCGCTGAACGCAACGGTGAAGCCTATTTCTATTTCTTCCTGCACCTCATCAAGCTGGCCTGCGTCTTGCGCGATCAGGGCTACGTCTATGCCGTCAAAGGCAAAGCCATGACGGCCCGGCAGCTCGCCATAGGCTACCACCGCAACGCCCGCTTTATCGGCAAAGCCCTGGACCTGCTGGAAGCGTACGAACTGATCCAGCGGGACGACCAAGGCGTCATCAAAATCAACCGCTGGAACGAACTCCAAGGCATTGATGCGGAAAAAGACACGACAAAACCAGCCAAGAAAAAGAAAAGCACCGCTCAAAAGGCAGCACCTGAACAGACAGTACCGGTCTGCCCCAAACCCGGCGACCACGACGTAACCGTCATCCCCATAACAGCCTTAGAACACGCCTATGACGCCTCACACAGCCCGTCTGAACCGGAATCGGACAGAGAACCCGTACCCATGGACCATAGCCAAAACGAAACCACACCAGACGCTGACACAGACAGCATCTGCCCGGACTATGCCTGGCACGAAGGCGTCCCGGACGACGACACAGCAAGCGAATACCCCAACTATACCTGGGACGAAGGCGATCCGGATGACTACACAGGAAGCGTATACCCTGACTACACGTGGGACGAAGGCGAATCGGACCTCTACAGCCAAGCGACGCACCCGGACTATGGCCAAAATG
This sequence comes from Megasphaera hominis, assembly GCF_014269395.1. Taxonomy (GTDB): domain Bacteria; phylum Bacillota; class Negativicutes; order Veillonellales; family Megasphaeraceae; genus Megasphaera; species Megasphaera hominis. The sequence continues at coordinate 5,385 of NZ_JACOGK010000035.1, read as the reverse complement.
AAGCAGAACCAGAAGCTGACACCAAAACAGCATCACCAGACCCAGAAAAAAGCGAAGCCGTACAAGCCTACATAAAAGCCTTCGGCTCCATTACGCCCGAAACAGCCAGGGACCTCATGGAACTCGAGCAAGAAGAAGACTCCTTCTACGTAGTAGGCGCCACGTGGATCGCCTCCTACGGCGGCCACGACAGCGTAGACTACATAGCAGGCCTCCTTGAAAAAAATAAAAGAAGAAACCAGCCTGGCAAAGACGCACTACGCCCCAACGGCGACAGCCTCGGACTGATAGCCGGCTAGGAGGCTGCTGTATCTATGAGTATCTGTCATATAGGAGCAGAAAAATTCGGAATGACCAGGCCTCTGTAAAATAAATTTTTTACAGAGAGAAAATGTACTTTTTTGTATCGGAAAAAGTGAACAGATTCATACATAAAACAGCAACAATGGAGGGTTGGTTACAAAAAATGGGATAAGTTCTTTATCTTTTTTATGAGAGAAATACCCAATTAAGTGTTTTGTTAAAATCAATAAAATACAAAAAGAATCAAAAACGGACAATGATTAAATACAATACAATTTTACCGTAAGAAGAAAGTACGATACAATACAGCCAAGTCAGCCAAGACCTTAGGCTGAGCGTATGCACGAAGAGGTCAGTATGCATTTATTTGTAGTCGTTATTTTCTAAAAGAAAGGTGAATACGTATGGGTAAAGGAATTCTTGATGGTGTAGTTGTATTGGATTTAACGCGTGTATTAGCAGGTCCCTACTGTGGTATGTTCTTAGCCGACATGGGCGCTACGGTTATTAAAATTGAACGTCCTGGCAAAGGCGATGACAGCCGTGCCTTCGGTCCGTTCTTAAATGAACAGAGCTGCTATTTCATGAACCTGAATCGTAATAAATATGGCGTTACATTGAATCTGAAGGAACCGGAAGGTAAGGAAATCTTCAAGGAAATGGTAAAGAAAGCCAACGTAGTCATTGAAAACTATCGTCCTGGCACGATGAAAAAACTGGGTCTCGATTATGATGTATTGAAGGAAATCAACCCGTCCATCATTTATGGTGCTTGCTCCGGCTTTGGCCAGTATGGCCCGTACAGCCAGCGCCCCGGTTATGATATCATCGGTCAGGCCATGGGCGGTCTCATGAGTGTAACCGGCTGGCCCGGTGGACAGCCTACCCGTTGTGGTACAGCTATGGGCGACGTTCTCGGTGGCTTAAGCCTTACGGTTGGTGTTTTAGGCGCCTTAGTACGTCAGGCTAAAACCGGTCAAGGGGAAATGGTTGATGTCGCTTTGGTCGATTCTGTCGTTTCTTCCCTGGAAATCATTACACAGATCTATTTGGCTAGTGGCCGTATTCCGGAACGTATTGGTAACCGTTATGAATCGACCTATCCGTATGATTCCTTCATTGCTAAAGATGGCAGCGTCATCATCGGCTGTGGCAATGATAAACTGTGGAAATTGATGAGCGCAGAAATGGGCCAGCCTGAATTGGCCGATGATCCTGCGTATAAGACCGTAAAGGATCGCGTTGCTCATCATGAAGCACTGAAAGTAATCGTAGAAAACTGGACAAAAGACCAGACTGTCGACGAAGTCGCTGACCGCCTGACAAAAGCCGGTGTTCCTTCGTGTCCGATTATGACTATCGACAAAATCGTCAAGGATCCGCATATTGCCGATGCCCGTAAGATGTTTGTTGACGTAGAACACCCCGTAGCTGGTCATACGACATTGACAGGCGACCAGATCAAATTCAGAGATTGGGAACAGAACGTTCGTATGCCGGCACCGACACTGGGACAGCATAATGCAGATATTTATGGAAAGATGTTGGGCCTGACAGAAGAACAGCTGAAAGAGCTGAAAGAAAAGAAGGTTTTGTAATCTCTGAAGGAGGCTGCTTGTATGGAAAAAATCGATATTTATGAAGTCGGCCCGCGTGATGGCTTTCAAAATATAAAAGAGTATATTCCTGCCGAAGATAAACTGGCCGTTATTGATGGCTTAGTCAAGGCTGGTATCAAACACATTGAAATTACGTCCTTTGTTTCGCCTAAAGCGATTCCTCAGCTTAAGGACGCAAAAGAAATTGCCCGCGTTTGCTTAGAAAAATATCCTGATGTCGATTTGATGGCCTTGATTCCTAATCTGAGAGGTGCCCAAACGGCTGCAGAAGTGGGAATCAAGCGGGTTGCTTATGTGGTTTCTCTCAGTGCCAGCCATAATAAGGCCAATATCAATCGCACGCATGAACAATCCTATGAAGCGTTGAAGGAAATCATGACGACTTATCCCGATATGGATATTGTATTGGATTTGGCAACGACCTTTGGCTGCCCCTTTGAAGGAAAATTCACGGTAGAACACATCGTCGAATTCCTGGATGCGTACGTCAAATTAGGTGTAAAGAACGTTTGCCTTTGTGATACAATAGGTATTGCTAATCCGGGACAGGTGAAGGAAGTCGTTACGGCCGTAAAAGCTGCCTATCCGCAATTGGATTTGCAGGTACATATTCATGATACACGCAATATGGGCGTAGCTTGTACCTTGGCAGCGATTGAAGCAGGGATCACAAAGGTTCAGTCTACCTTGGGTGGTTTAGGCGGGTGCCCCTTTGCACCGGGCGCATCGGGCAACTTGGCGACGGAAGACATGGTATAAATGTTGAATGAAATGGGCTACGAAACAGGTGTAGATTTTGAACAGGTTTTGAATTTAGCAAAAAAAGAAGTCCAGATAATTCCGACGGGTGTCTACAGTGGTCACCATATCCATATTGACCAGACATCAAAATGTTTCCGGTAGGAGGGGAATACTATGGATATCAAAATAGCGTTATTACTTGTATTACTCCTTATCATTATTATCGGCTTTGTGCGCAAGATAAACATCGGCTTGCTGGCTATCGCCGCTGCATCCATCATTGCCTACGGTACAGGAACATTCAAGGCCAAAGATGTTATTACCGGTTTTAACTCGTCCCTGTTTATTACCTTAATGGGTATCACCCTGTTTTTCGGGGTCGTTGCATATAATGGGTGTTTGGAGCTATTACTCAAAAAGATTACCAGTAAGTTTAAGAAGCAAGTTTGGTTTATCCCAATTCTCCTATTTCTCATCGGTGCTGTAATTGCCGGGATTGGCCCGGGCTGTGTACCGGCCTTGGCCTTTGTTGCTGCACTCGGTATTCCCTTGGCACATCAGACGGGATATCATCCAATTATGCTGCTGATTATCGGTGAGCTGGGTACCTTTACCGGTCGTTTTACAGCAATTACGCCAGAAGGTGTCTTGATTTCTTCTATTATGGGGCCTGCAGGCTATACGGACTTGGCTGTAACCATGGTAGGCGGCTCGTTCATCGCTGTAGCTCTCTTGTCAATCATTGTCTTTGTGTACTATAAGGGCTATAAGGTAAAACCGGCCGCTGTATCACAGGAAGACGAAAAGATTGAAAAGTTTACTGGTCCGCAGATCATTGCCTTGCTGAGTATCTTGGTCATGCTGATGGGTGTTATCTTCCTTAATATGAACGTAGGTCTGGCTTCCTTCATTGTAGCTGTTTTCCTCTTGCTTCTCAATATTGGCGATTCCAAGGTGGTTCTGCAGAGAATTCCTTGGGATACACTGGTCATGGTTTGTGGTGTCGGCGTCTTGGTTAAGTTCATCATCAGCTCTGGCGGCATTGCCCTTATCGCTTCTGTTCTGGCTTCTGTTATGTCGCCTGCTACGGCTGCTGCCATTGCCGGTGGCTCTGCTGGTGTCTTGTCTTGGTTCAGTTCTGCCATTGGCGTCGTATTCCCGACGATGATGCCGATTGTTGCCGGCTTGGCTGAAACCGTTCCAGGTGCTCCGGTTGAACAGATGGTCACGGCTATTGGCATTTGTGCCGCGTGTGCAGGCTTAAGCCCGGCTTCTACAGGTGGTGCCATCATCATGAGTGCGTACCAGGGCGATGCAGAATACGCGAAAAAGATCAGCTCCAATAAATTGTTTGTTGAACTCTTCGCTTGGTCTGTATTCTGCGTGGTATTCGATGTATTGCTGGCGCTGATCGGTGCCTATGGAATCTTTTGATAGAAGGTTCATTAAAATCGCATAGTTTTATTTAAAATAAAAACTCCTCCATGTATAATAGAGAGTATCAAACCTTTATTATACATATGAGGAGTTTTTGTATCCCTGGCTGGCATTAGGCTAAGGATACGGATTTTACTACGCGGATGGTGGAAAACGTGAAGATATTATTTATTGCTCCGTCTGAATTACTGGCTACACGGGCTGAAGAAATTATTACGAAACGGAACTTAGACGTCTGTGTGAAGGTAGGAGCTGTAGAAAAAGCGAAAGAAATTGCGACCAGAGCCATTCAATCGGGAACCAAAGTGTTGATCAGCCGTGGCGGTACAGGCGCTCTTTTACGAAAAAATTTTGATATACCGGTTATTACTGTCAAATTTTCCAGTGGCTGCTATATTGAGGCCTTTGAAACAATACGAAATATAAAAGGTTCGATTGCTTTCTTTTCTGTCGAAGAGATTCAGGGCAGTGTAAGAACTCTTTGTTATTTAATGCATGTTAAGGCTACGTATTACCGCTTTCATGATGAACAAAGTGCCGAAGAAGCTGTAAAAAAGGCTATCCAGGATGGCAATGTATTGGGCGTAGGCGGTACGGTAACCCGGGAATATGCCAGACGCTACCGTTTGGATTATATTACCCTGGAAAACGCACAGGAAGATATTGAAACGGCGCTAGATTCAGCCCAGCAAGCCCTGTCGTCCCTGCTGTTGGAAGAAACGAAGCGGAAAGTGTTACAAGTACAATTGCGACGCTATGAAGCTATTTTCAATTATACCCATGATGGGATTATTGCCATTGATAAAAACGGCAAGGTCGAAGTCGTCAATAAGCAGGCAGAACGGATTCTGCCTTTGAAAAATAAACCCTATGAGGGAAAAGATATAGAAGATGTGTTGCCTACGACACGGCTGAAAAGTACCTTAAAAAGCGGCGAAATGGAAATTGACGAATTAATGAAGGTAGAAAATGCCATTATCAACACGAACCGTATTCCTATTCTTATTGGCGATCAAATTGAAGGCGTCGTAGCTACCTTTAGGGATATTGAATCCATTCAGATTACAGAACAAAAAATACGCAGTAATCTGCATAAACGCGGCATGGTATCACGCCATCGATTTGCCGATATTATAGGGGAATCAGACGCTATAAAAAAGGCCATCTGCACTGGTCAACAAAACTTGGACACTAAAATCTAAAAAATTAGAATCAGAAATATAATTTGACGCAAAGTTGAACAGTACTTTTTAATAAGTTGGACACTGCCTGAGGTAAGACTTTC
>NZ_JACOGK010000034.1 GCF_014269395.1 Megasphaera hominis | reverse complement strand
GCGACCTATTTCTAATCGTTGTTCTTTCGTTAATTTCACGTGGCAACCTCCCATCTAACAATTGAGGGCATCGGATACTAATTAGAAAATCTTTTATCCAAGATTACTACATTTAGTATCCAATTTCTACCCCCCCTCCATGTCCAACTTTAGCATACCATGTGCATTGCGGTTCTAACGCGTATCCCCGATTATGATACGCGTTAGAAGGGGAAGTGACTTATCTGCGCGATGCGCAGATAGGTCGAAAGGGGTTCATTTGAAAAAGATTATAAGACAAGTGTGCCCGCACCAGCCAGAGTAATCGGTGCTCTTTTTGCGTAATCAGCGGCGATCCAGTGCTGCCCCCTAGGGGGCGCAATGCCCCTGTGTGGGCATTGCGGTTCCAGTGCGTATCCCCGATTATGATACGCACTGGAAGGGGACAGTGACTTATCTGCGCGATGCGCAGATAAGTCGAAAGGGGTTCATTTGAAACCAATCACACATTAAGTGTGATCACGCCAGTGACGACCTCGGTAAAATCCTAGACTAGATCCTTTCTTTTATTGACAGGCCATCTAAAGCATGTCATAATTTATTAGATATGCCTTTATACATTATCTTTATTCTATTACAGCCACGTCATGATGGGAGGTAAACCATGGCAGATGATCGTCTTATAACTGCCCTCGATGTACATACACTGGAGGATATGAAGCGGTTAGTGACCACCCTGGGCGACCGCGTATCTTTTTACAAGGTCGGCATGGAATTATTTTATAGTGCCGGTCCGGATACGGTACGCTATTTGAAGGACCAGGGTAAGCATGTATTTTTGGATCTCAAGGTTCATGATATTCCTAATACAGCAGCCCAGAGCATCCGGGCCTTGACACGTCTGGGTGCGGATTTGATGACTTTGCATGGTACAGGCGGTAAAGCTATGATGCGCGCTGCTGCTGATGCTGTAGCGGAAGAAGCTGCTAAACTTAATATTGCCCGGCCGAAGCTCTTAGCTGTTACGATTCTGACTAGTATGGATGAAGCAGCCTGGCAGGAAATTGGCGGTAAGGATACAGTAGCCAATGCTGTCCTCAATCTGGCCCGCCTGGCTAAGGAAGCCGGTATCGATGGTACTGTGTCTTCGCCTCATGAAGCCAAAGAAATCCGTGCGTTGAATGGTCCGGATTTTCTCATTGTCACACCGGGTATCCGCCCGTCCTTTGCAGCGGCAAACGACCAGAAACGTATTACGACGCCGGCTCAGGCTTTGCGCGACGGTGCATCCCATTTGGTTATTGGTCGTCCTATTACGCAGGCTGCGGATCCTGTAGTGGCAGCTGATAAAATTTTAGAAGAAATTCAGGAGGTACATGCATAATGTTATCTGAAGAAGAAGTAAAAGGTTTGCTCGTAGAAACAAAAGCTATTCTGGAAGGTCATTTTCTTTTGACCTCCGGTTTGCACAGCCCGCTTTATGTAGAAAAGTTCAATGTGTTGCAGCACCCGGAATACACGGAAAAGCTTTGCAAAGAGTTGGCAGCCCGCTTTAAAGATCAAAACGTCCAGACCGTCATGGGTCCTATGACAGGCGGTATTCTTTTAGCTCATGAAGTAGGCAAGGCCCTGGGCACGCGTGCTATCTTTACAGAACGTGAAAAAGGCGTCATGACCTTGCGCCGCGGTTTCCGCATAGCTCCGGGCGAACGGGTTCTCATCGTAGAAGATATTGTTACGACGGGCGGTTCTGTACAGGAAGTCGTCGATGTCGTGAAAAAGGCCGGCGGCGTAGTTGTCGGTGTGGGTCTCCTCGTAGACCGCAGCGGTGGTAAGGCAGAATTTGGCGTTCCCAAAGAAAACGTTCAGGCTCTGCTCCATCTTACCGTTCCTACGTATAAACCGGAAGATTGCCCTCTTTGCAAAGAAGGCGTGCCGATGACGGAACGTGGCAGCCATCATTTGAAGTAAGCAGGGAAGGGGAATGTAATGGATATTTTATGGGCGATCTTGCCTTTCTTTAATGCCGGTTTAGTGGCTTCCATTTTTTCCCGCTTTACGGGAATGAATATGAGTATGTGTACGCTGCTGACACTGCTCTATATGGGCGCTACGCCGGTAGAATCAGTAGTAGCCATGCTGCTCTTCAACGCATTTACGTATTTCACGATCTATTCACAGCAGCACCTGATGAAGCCTAAGGATTTTTACTTCTTCCCAGGCGTCAAGCTCGCTATTCCTATTTTGCTGATGATTGCCTTTACGGCACTGAATCCGTTCTTTGGCATCGTCTTTTTTGTCGCTGTTTTCCTGATGGAAATTTTTGCGAAGGTATATTTGGGAATGGATAAAAAGGTGCGTCCCTCACGGAACACGCTGTTACAAATGTGTGCCATTGCAGCCGTTGCTGTCAGCATCGGTGTAGCTCTGGTACAGTTTATGCCGAAGGAATACTATTACATCTTTGCCGGGATCGTCATTCTCCTTTATGCGTATTGGATGTGGCAGTGCCGCAATAGAAACCAATACACAGGTATTTGGGATAAAATCCTGTATGGCTCTTCCTTTGTAACGGGCCTTACGGGGATTGATGCATCAGACTGGCTCGGTGCAATGGAACGAAATACGCCGTCTATGCTGTCCCGCTGCTATCCCATTGTCATCAATGCAGCCATGCTGGTAGCACTCGTCGTATCGTATGGTATATATCAGTATTTTTCCTTAGGTGCCTTATTTACATCAATCGGCGCCGCCATCGGTATCCGCCTCTTTGGCCTGCATGAATTCAGCCGCCGCAGCCCCTTCTCGTATGTGACACTGGGCATTACGGTTCTTACAGTCTTGATTTTCATGCTGATCCAGCCTGTACCTACGGGTTTCCCGGAACTGCCCTTAGGCGTTGGCGATGATCTCTTTTCCTGGTAACATCGACTTTCTACCGGAAATTAAAAATACTCTTGTCCGCGTAATAGCGTTGACAAGAGTATTTTTTTACGTAGCTGAAGGATCTATACGTTTTACTGGTTTGTATGTATGCTGTGCGGTGTAGCCAAGGCACCGCTCAGCCAATCTGACGGCCTTGCAGCGTTACAATAAATACAGTAATCAGTACACAGGCAAAACCTATGAGTTCGAGCGGATAAAAGACAGTCCCTAAGAAAAGAGAACCGGCAATGGCCGATGTAACCGGTTCCAGTGTGCCTAATAGCGTTGCTTTAACCGGACCGATGTCTCCGACACCGCGGAGAAAGAGGATATACGTCATAACCGTGCCGATCAGGATGACAGCGGCGAATAAGGTCCAGCCTGTAAAATCCAGGTTGACCGGTATATTCCAGGGCTGCAGCAAGAGGCAGAAGATCAGGCCGCCTACCAGCATACCCAGAGCGTTGACGGTAATACTGCCCCAGTGCCAGACTAAATCCTGGGCAATAAAAGAATAACAGACGTTGGCTAAGGCTGCCAAAAGTCCCCAGCTAAGCGCCTTAGGGGATAAGATCATAGCCGAGAGATTGCCGTTGGTTACTATGAGAAAAACTCCGGCCAGGGCCAGGAGAATCGATATGGTTTCGGCCCGTGTAGGGACACGCCAGCTGCGCAGGCAAACGAAGAGGGCCATCATGACCACCGATAAGGTTTGTAAGACTGCCGCTGTAGCGGCATTGGCATGCTCAATCGTAGCGTAAAAGGCTGTCTGGCTCATGAGCAGGCCAAAGACTGCATAACAAAAAAGAAGAAGCGCATTGCGTCGGCTTTTCATCATTTCAATCATTTTTTTGTAGTACGGTGTGGCTAGAAGCATGAGCAACAGTCCGGCTGTAAGCAGGCGTACGCTGGAAATCCAAAAGGAATCGACCTGATAGTGGTGCAGCAGGTATTGGCCTGCTGTACCGGAAAGTCCCCATAAGACAGCGCCACCGCTGGCACAGAGATAGCCGCGTAAATAGTGATGTTCTCGCATAATACTTGCTCCTCCTGTAAACTGGCTTTATTGTACCATGTTTTAGGTACACGGGCCAGGGAAGCGGCGTTGACGGCATGTGATATAATAAAGAAAGTCAGCAGGAAGCGCTGGATAGCCATACAGGAAATATGAGAATAAGGGGTGCAGGAGATAGAAATGAAAAAGAATACGTATCTTATGGATAGCGAAATATTGCAAATGAGTGCCGGCACGTTAATCTTGGCCATGCGCGATTATCTGAAGGCCAAAAGAGAAGGTAATACGAAAGATATGACGGACCATTTGGAGCTGGCTGAAGCGTGTATACAAGCTATTGGCAAGGATGCCGATTATATTGCCAAGGCGATCATCGATTCGGGAGAACTGCTGGAAGCGGGATTAGAGGAAGTAGAAGAAGAATGCAAGATTAATGTCCCAAAACAGTATAATTAAACAATATGTTTTTTAAAAAATTCTTGACTTTACGTGCACATCTATATAAAATAGTAAAGAAGAACCAGTAAGCAGTCCCGTGAGGCTGTTCTGTTTCGGAAATATGCCTGTACCTTTAATATAGTCCAGAGAGGCTAAAAAGGGACATATGTTACGTATGCCATGACATGACCTTTGCCTTTCGGCAAAGGTCTTTTTTTACAAAGGAGGATTTCCATGGTCAGTATACAGGGGAAGAACCTGTTAGGCTTGCAAGGGGTACCAAAAGAAGAAATCGAATTGGTCCTGCGTGTTGCCAAAAAAATGAAAGAAGTTGTAAACAGCGACAATAAGAAACTGCATTTACTGCAAGGAAAATCCATTGTCAACATGTTTTGGGAACCAAGTACGCGTACGCGCGGCTCCTTTGAAATGGCAGCTAAATACCTGGGTGCCGACGTCATTAACTTTACGCCGAGCGGCAGTTCTATTCAAAAGGGAGAAAGCTTCCGCGATACGCTCCTTACCGTTACGGCCATGGGCGTCGATGCCATCGTTATGCGCCATAAGCAGGAAGGCTCGCCCCTTTTTGCCAGCAAATGCGTATCTCCGGTCATTATTAACGGTGGTGACGGCACGCATGAACATCCGACACAGGCCCTCTTGGATTTGTTCACCATCCAGGAAGTAAAAGGCCATATCGATGGCTTAAAGGTCGTTATCGTCGGTGATATTGATCACGGCCGTGTAGCCCGTTCCAATATTTATGGCCTGAAGACCATGGGTGCTGATGTCCATCTCGTCGGCCCGCGGACACTTCTGCAGCCGGAACTGGCAGCTATGGGGGTTACCGTCCACTATGATTTGGATGAAGCACTGGAAGGTGCTGACGTAGTCAATGTCCTGCGTATTCAGCGTGAACGCCAGGGCGTAGGCTTCTTCCCCGGTCCGGGTGAATATAATACGTTCTTTGGCGTCAACCAGAAACGGTTGCAGCACGCTAAGAAGGATGTGCTCATTATGCATCCCGGCCCTATGAACCGGGGAATTGAAATCGATACGGATACATGCTATTGGACCCAGTCGTCCATTCAGGAACAAGTAAAAAATGGCGTGTCTGTCCGTATGGCTGTATTGTATCTTACGATTATGGGAGGCGATGACGTTGACATTACTCGTTAAAGGCGGCAGAGTAGTAAATCCGGCACTGCAGCAGGATGAAATTTGCGATATTTTGATTACTGATGGAAAAATTGTGGCTGTCGGGAAAAATCTGACGGCAGAAGGCGCAACCGTATTTGATGCAGCAGGTCTCGTCGTTGCACCGGGCTTTATCGATATGCATGTCCATTTGCGTCAGCCTGGCCAGTCGGCTAAGGAAACGGTAGTCACAGGGACGCGCGCAGCCGCTGCCGGTGGCATTACGCGCGTGGCTACCATGCCGAATACGAACCCGGTTATCGATAAAGCGATTATCGTCGAAGGAATGAAATATAAGGCTGAACACGAAGGTGTCGTCAAAGTAGAAGTTATTGGTGCTATTTCAAAAGGCCTGGAAGGCAAAGAATTATCGGCCATGGGCGGCATGGCAAAAGCCGGCGTCGTCGCTTTTTCCGATGACGGTCACTATGTAGAAAGCAGCGATTTCATGCGTAAAGCCATGGAATATGCCAATATGTTCCATAAAATCATTATTGATCACTGCGAAGACGAATCTCTCGTTGCCGGCGGGCAGATGAATGAAGGCGTCGTCTCTGCTGAGCTGGGCCTCAAGGGCCGTCCGGCAGCAGCCGAAGATATTGCCGTAGCCCGGGATATCATCTTATCGGAGCTGACGGATACACCAATTCACATTGCTCATATCAGCACGAAGGGCGCAGTAGAAATGGTCCGCCAGGCGAAAGCCAAGGGCCTCAAAGTGTCGGCTGAAGCGACACCGCAGCATTTGATCCTCACCGATGAAGCCCTGCGCTCGTATGAACCGCGCTTTAAGGTCAACCCGCCGCTTCGTTCAGAAGACCATCGCGCAGCCGTCCTGGCCGGTGTTGTTGATGGTACCATCGATGCCATTGCAACGGACCATGCACCGCATACGTGGGACGAAAAGGATCAGGAATTCAGCCTTACGCCGAGCGGTTTTGTCGGCCTGGAAACCAGCGTCGGCGCCATCTTGACGCATCTCTATCATACCGGTGCGGCCGACCTGGCTACGATTGTCCGGGCTATGTCTACGTCGCCGGCCCGTCTCTTAGGCCTCGACGCCGGTGTAATCGCCCCAGGCAAGGATGCGGATCTTACGATTCTCGACCTCGATAAAGAATGGGCCGTAGATTCTTCTCAGTTTTACTCTAAGGGAAAATCGTCGGCCTTTGATGAAATGCTTTTCCGCGGCAAAGCAGCGGCGACTATTGTAAATGGTGAAATTGTAATGAAGGACGGTGTAGTCTTACGATGAGAGGATGTCTCGTTTTAGAGAATGGACAGAAATTTTACGGCCAGTTGCTGATGGATGAACCGGCAGTCGGCGAAGTCGTTTTTAATACAGGTATGACAGGCTATGAGGAAACCTTTACGGATCCGTCCTATGCCGGACAGATCATAACCATGACCTATCCTCTTATTGGTAACTATGGCACGCTGAAAGACATTCAGCAGGCAGACCGTCCCTATGCGGCTGGTTTTATTTTGAGCGAGCTTTGTGACCGTCCCAGCAACTGGCAGAATGAAGGCACACTGGCCTCCTTTATTATGACGCACCGTATTCCCTGCCTCTATGGTGTCGATACGCGTGCTATTACACGGGCTATCCGCAGCCATGGGGTTATGAAAGGCGTCATCGTGCCGGAACACATGGCAGACGCCGATGTGCAGTCCCTGCTGGCTACGCCGCTGGAAACGCTTTTGGTTAAGCAGGTAACGCCGAAATCTGTCCGGAAAATGGGCGATGGCCGTTTCCACGTAGCCGTTATGGATTTTGGTGCCAAAGCTAATATCCTCAAGAGCCTCGTAAAGAATGACTGCCGCCTGACTGTATTCCCGGCCTATACAAAGGCAGAAGAGGTCCTGGCTGTCAATCCGGACGGCATTTTCTTGTCTAACGGTCCTGGCGACCCGCAGGACCTGCCGGAAGTGATTGCCGAAGTAAAAAAACTCATTGGTAAAAAGCCTATTTTTGGGATCTGCCTGGGCCATCAGCTCCTGGGCCTTTCCGTAGGCGCCAAGAGCCGCAAACTGGCCTTTGGTCATCGCGGTGCCAACCATCCGGTCAAAGATGTCAAGACCGGCCGGGTCTACATTACATCGCAGAACCACGGCTACGTCATTGACGAAGCGACGCTGCCCTCTGATGCCATTGTGACGCATGTCAACCTGCACGACAATACACTTGAAGGCTTTGCCTATCCGAAATACAATTTCTTTTGTGTCCAATACCATCCGGAAGCATCGCCGGGACCAACAGACAATCTGTATCTCTTTGAACAATTTGTCAGCATGATGGAGGGGAAATAAATGACTGAAGGAATAAAAAAAGTACTTGTTATTGGTTCCGGCCCGATCATCATCGGCCAGGCTGCTGAATTTGACTACGCAGGCACACAGGCTTGCCGGGCTTTGAAGGAAGAAGGCCTGGAAGTTGTCCTGATCAACAGCAATCCGGCTACGATCATGACCGATGAAGATATTGCTGACCGTGTCTACGTTGAACCTATTTCCCTGGATTACGTAACAGAGGTTATTGAAAAAGAACGGCCCGATGGCCTCTTAGCCACACTGGGTGGCCAGGTCGGCCTGAATATGGCTGTAGAGCTGGCAAAAGCCGGTGTTTTGGAAAAATACAACGTCCAGTTATTGGGGACACATCTGTCGGCCATTCAGGAAGCAGAAGACAGGGAACTCTTTAAAAAGGCTATGAATGATATTAATCAGCCTGTTCCCGAAAGCGATATCTTTGAAGACGTCCAGTCCGCCATGGATTTTGCTGACAAAATCGGCTATCCGATCATCGTCCGTCCGGCTTATACCTTAGGCGGTACCGGCGGTGGTATTGCTCACGACGATGACGAACTGTTTATGATTGCTACGCGCGGTATTAAACTCAGCCCGATCAATCAGATCCTCGTCGAACGGTCCGTTGCCGGCTGGAAAGAAATCGAATATGAAGTAATGCGCGATAAGGCTGATAACTGCATTATCGTCTGCAACATGGAAAATATCGACCCTGTAGGTATTCATACGGGCGACTCCATTGTCGTAGCGCCGAGCCAGACTCTGAACGATTTGCAATACCAAATGCTGCGTACGGCATCGTTGGCGATTATCCGCCGCTTAAAGATTGAAGGCGGCTGCAACGTCCAGTATGCTCTCGATCCGAACAGCAACCAGTACTACGTCATCGAAGTCAATCCCCGTGTCAGCCGTTCGTCCGCCCTGGCTTCTAAGGCGACAGGCTATCCTATCGCAAAGGTAGCTGCCAAAGTAGCCACAGGCCTGACGCTGGACCAGATTACCAATGCCGTTACAGGCAAAACAACGGCCTGCTTTGAACCGACGCTCGATTACTGCGTCGTGAAGTTCCCGCGCTGGCCTTTTGAAAAATTTGCCCTGGCTGACCGTACCTTAGGTACACAGATGAAGGCGACTGGTGAAGTCATGTCGTTGGACCGCTGCTTTGAAGGGGCCCTGCTAAAGGCCGTCCGGTCTCTGGAAATTGGCGTCAACTACCTGAGCCTGAAGAAGCTCGAATCGAAATCCCTCATTGAAATTGCAGAGCTCCTGCAGAAACAGGATGATGAACGGATTTTCGTCGTTACCCAGGCCCTGCGCCTCGGCATTAGTGCTGAAAAAATTCATTACATTACAGGCTACGACATGTGGTTTTTGAAGAAGATCAAGAACATCGTCGACCTGGAAGAAAACCTGCGCCGTAACAACCTGACAGCAGAAAACGTTCAATTGGCTAAACGCTACAGCATGCCTGATGCGGTCATTGCCGGTTTTACGAATAAGACGGAAGAACAGGTTCGTCAGTTCCGGGAACGCCTGAATATCCGCCCGACCTTCAAGATGGTTGATACCTGTGCTGCTGAATTTGAAGCGGCTACACCGTATTATTACTCGTGCTATGCTACGGAAGACGAAGTGAAACCCTTGGGCAGCAAGAGTGTCATCGTTCTCGGCTCAGGCCCAATCCGTATCGGCCAGGGCATCGAATTTGACTATTGCTCCGTTCACTCGGCCTGGGCCCTGCGTCATGCCGGCATGAACAGCATCATCGTCAATAATAACCCGGAAACGGTCAGCACGGACTTTGATACGTCGGACAGCCTCTATTTTGAACCGCTGACAGTAGAAGATGTCATGGCCGTTGTAGAGAAAGAAAAGCCCGTTGGCGTTATCTGCCAGTTTGGCGGCCAGACTGCCATCAATTTGGCGGCTCCCTTAGCGAAACGGGGCGTTACGGTCCTGGGCACATCTGTCGACGGCATGGACCGGGCAGAAGACCGGGAACGCTTTGATGAACTCCTGTCTAAATTGAATATTCCCCGTCCCGATGGCCGTATCGCCACGAGCGATAAAGAAGCCATGTCTGTTTCTAAGGAATTGGAATTCCCGCTCATCGTTCGTCCTTCGTATGTTCTCGGCGGCCGGGCCATGGAAATCGTCTATACGGAAAAAGAATTGGAACGGTACCTGCGTGAAGCCGTTATTGCTTCGCCGGATCATCCGATCCTGATCGATGAATACATGGTAGGCCGTGAGGTAGAAGTCGATGCTATTTCTGATGGCAAAGACGTATTCATTCCCGGGATTATGGAACAGGTAGAACGGGCTGGCGTACACTCAGGTGACTCCATTGCCGTCTATCCGCCGCAGCACCTGGACGATGCACTGATCGACCAGATTGTCGATTACACGACGCGCATCACACTGGAACTGCAGGTCAAAGGCGCCGTCAATATCCAGTTCGTCGTTTCACGCGGTAAACTGTACATCATTGAAGTAAACCCCCGTTCGAGCCGTACCGTACCGTTCCTGAGCAAGGTAACGCACGTACCGATGGTCGAACTGGCTACACGTATTGCCTTAGGCGAAACCCTGGCCGGTATGGGCTATCCGAATGGTCTCATGCCGCCGAAACCGCATGTAGCTGCTAAAGCACCGGTATTCTCCTTTAGCAAGATCGGCTTAGCCGAAATTGCCCTGGGACCGGAAATGAAGTCGACCGGTGAAGTCATGGGGATTGGCAAGACCTATTCGGAAGCACTCTATAAAGCCGTTAATGGCGCTAAGATGAAGATTCCTGCCGGTGGTACGATCCTTGTTACGGTGGCAGACCGTGATAAGGAAGAAGCACTGCAATTGGCACGGGGCTTCCAGGAATTGGGCTATCATGTCATCGCCACAGCAGGTACAGGCAAATATTTTGCCGAACAGGGCTTCCCTGTGGATGTCGTCAAGAAGATCCATGAAGGCGGCCAAAATATTGCTACGCTCATCCGTAACGGTAAAATCGACCTCGTCGTCAACACGCTGACCTTCGGTAAGCATCCGGAACGGGACGGCTTTAATCTGCGCCGTATGGCCGTAGAATTGGCCGTACCCTGCCTGACCTCTCTCGATACAGCACGGGAAGTATTGCGCGTCTTTGCCAATAAGGGCAAAGGCCAGGGGTATCATCACGTAGCAGCCCTGCAGGATTACGATCAGGACTAACCTTATATAACATCAGTAATGCTGCCGGTGTTACAGAGCAGCAGCCGAGGAGTCTGGAGTACAACTAGTGTATTTCAGGCTCCTCAATTTTTTTAAAAAAAGGTCTTGCATTTTCGGATAAGCCATGCTATACTTACCAAGTCGTCAGAACTGAAATAACTAATCCTTAAGAGATGAGTTGAAAAAAGTTTTGAGAAGATATTGACAGAAAGTAAGTTATGATGTATAATAAACTACGTTCTGTTGAACGAGCCGACGTAGCTCAACTGGTAGAGCAACTGACTTGTAATCAGTAGGTTGTAGGTTCAAGTCCTATCGTCGGCTCCAACATGGTGGGATTCCCGAGTGGCTAAAGGGAGCAGACTGTAAATCTGCCGGCGTTCGCCTTCGATGGTTCGAATCCATCTCCCACCACCATTAATGTCGCGGGGTGGAGCAGTTGGTAGCTCGTCGGGCTCATAACCCGAAGGTCATAGGTTCAAGTCCTATCCCCGCTACCAAATTTTTTATAGAAGCGTTGAACGGTCATAGCTTTAATAGTTTATGCTGTTGTAGCTCAGTCGGTAGAGCGTATCCTTGGTAAGGATAAGGTCACCGGTTCAATCCCGGTCAATAGCTCCACATGGCGGCTTAGCTCAGTTGGCTAGAGCATGCGGTTCATACCCGCAGTGTCCAGAGTTCGAATCTCCGAGCCGCCACCACACCAAAATAACCCCGATTTCGGGGTTATTTGCATATCCAGTTGTAAATTCCTTGAAAATTATAGGTTTTTGCAGGATTTTGTGAGAAAATGTAGTATACTTACTATGGGTTAGCTTATTTTTTCCTAAAAAGGAGGAAAACTGTATTATGGCAAAAGAACATTACGAAAGAACTAAACCGCATGTTAACATTGGCACCATCGGTCACGTTGACCATGGCAAAACGACTCTGACGGCTGCAATCACGAAAGTACTCTCCGAAAAAGGCTATGCTAAATTCGAAGACTATGCTGATATCGATAAAGCACCGGAAGAACGTGAACGTGGTATTACGATCAACACGGCACACGTTGAATATGAAACAGACAAACGCCACTATGCACACGTTGACTGCCCGGGGCATGCTGACTATGTAAAGAACATGATCACCGGCGCTGCTCAGATGGACGGTGCTATCCTCGTAGTATCCGCTGCTGACGGCCCGATGCCGCAGACACGTGAACACATCCTGCTTGCCCGCCAGGTAGGTGTACCGGCTATCGTTGTATACCTGAACAAGGCTGACCAGGTTGACGATCCGGAACTGATCGAACTCGTAGAAATGGAAGTTCGTGACCTCCTGAGCTCCTATGATTATCCGGGCGACGAAGTACCTATCATCGTAGGTTCTGCCCTGAAAGCCCTCGAAGGCGACGAAAAAGCTAAACAGTCCATCCTCGACCTCATGGATGCTGTTGATAACTACATCCCGACACCGGATCGTCCGACGGACAAACCGTTCCTGATGCCAGTCGAAGACGTATTCACGATCACAGGCCGTGGTACTGTTGCTACAGGCCGTGTTGAACGTGGTACGGTTAAAGTAGGCGACGCAGTAGAAATCGTTGGCTTGGCTGACGAACCGAAGAACACCGTCGTAACGGGCGTAGAAATGTTCCGTAAACTGCTTGACCTCGCTGAAGCTGGCGACAACATCGGTGCGCTGCTCCGTGGTGTTGACCGTAAAGAAATCGAACGTGGCCAGGTACTTGCAAAACCGGGCACGATTCATCCGCACACGAAATTCAAAGCTCAGGTATATGTCCTGACAAAAGATGAAGGCGGCCGTCATACACCGTTCTTCAACGGCTATCGTCCGCAGTTCTACTTCCGTACAACCGACGTAACTGGTGTAATCCAGCTGCCGGAAGGCACAGAAATGTGCATGCCTGGCGATAACGTCAAAATGGACGTTGAACTGATCACACCGATCGCTATCGAAGCAGGTCTCCGTTTCGCTATCCGCGAAGGCGGCCGTACAGTTGGCGCCGGCGTTGTATCCGAAATCGAAGGCTAAAATCCTTATGTAATACACGTCATCCCCTTTGCAGTCTGATAACTGCAAAGGGGATTTTTTGTTTTACAATCATGCAGACCAAAGGAAATGACCTGCCGGGTTATTGCAAATTTACTAATATTTTTGTTATAATAAGAGTGTAACTTTATATAATATAATAATATATACAAAAAGTAAATGCTTTTTATAATTAATTTATAACTAAAGCGTACGAAATGGATTACATGGAGGTGTAAAAATGGATATGAGTGACCGCTTCCTGGGCTGCATGCTCGGTGGGGCTACAGGCGATGCCTTAGGCTATATTATCGAATTTGATGATTTATATACGATACATAAAAAGTTTGGCTCCTATGGCCTGCGGACTGTTCTCAAGCTCGAGTCGAATGATCGCAAAGGCATTATCTCTGATGATACGCAGATGTCTATTTTTACAGCTGACGGTCTCTTGTGGGCTGCGCATGATGACCTGGAACCACGGGAGGGTTTATATCGTTCATATATGCGCTGGTATTATACGCAGACCAAAGAATTGGTCAGTCCCGATCAGGCCGAATGGATGAAACAGCAGGACCATGAAAGGGTCTGGAATTATAATGTCATGGAAGAACCGGATCTCTATGCCCGGCGCATTCAGGGCAAAACCTGCCTCAAGGCTTTGGCAGAAAATGATTGCCCGGAACGTAAGTATGCCAATAATAATAGTAAAGGCTGTGGTTCTATCATGCGCGCTGCACCGGTAGGCTTATATTATGCAGGCGATCCGGAAAAGGCCTTTCTTGTAGGCTGCCAGGCCGGCAGCCTGACCCATGGTAACCCGTCAGGATACCTCTCGGCCGGTATGCTTAGCGCATCCGTTGCTCTCCTTAGCGAAGGCAAGCCTCTGGCCGAAACGATACCGGCAGTACTGCGGATTCTGCAAAAGCATAAGTATTATGAAGATGTAAAAAGTGCTGTTGTCCGGGCTGTTGATGAAGCCGTGACTGACCGGGAACCATGGCGGGCTATGAAACGGATCGGTCAGGGCTGGGTAGCTGAAGAGGCATATGCATTGGCTCTCTACTGCCTCTTAAAGACAGAAAAGCTGAAGGATGCCGTCATCATGGCTTGCAATCAGGATGGGGATAGTGATTCCTGTGGCGCCGTATGCGGGAATATGGCCGGGACCATGTATGGAGCTCAAGCTGTGCCACACAGCTGGCTGCAAAAACTGGAATGCAGTGATTTGCTAACCCGCCTGGCAGATAATCTGCTGCAGGCAAATTTACAGCGTAATTGAAGCAGCTTCCCTTAGACATGTCTCTTGACAGGCGTTTGGTTTTCTATATAATGAATAAATAGATAAATAGAATAATCGCTGTGTGCAATAACTATTACGAACATCGCAACAGATGTGGAGGAATACTATGATAGAATCGATAGACCGGGCACTATGCATATTACATTTATTTATTCAATATGAAACGCCTCTGAGCGTAACGGAAATCAGTAAAAAGCTGAATCTCCATAAAAGTACGGTCAGCCGTACCTTAGACACACTGGAACAGCATGACTTTGTCCGTAAAAGTGAAGAAAACGGCAAGTACTGGCTGGGTCTGGAACTCTATTCTCTGGGCATGTTATTTAAGGAAAAACAATCGATTCAAAAGATTGCCTATCCGTATGCCAAGGCATTGGCTTTAAAATGTGACGAAGGCGTTCACATGACAGCACTGACACGGATTGATGGCCCGTATCCGCAGCATGTCATTTTGGAAAAAATAAAATCGAGTCACTCCGTTGATGTAGCCCCGCCTGTAGGTGCCGTGCGGCCCAGTTATTGTGCGGCTTCAGGCAAATGTCTCATGGCCTATTCGGAAGACTATGTAAAAAAGTATATAGGCTGTGATTTGAAGCGTATGACTGAATATACGATTACCGACTGGGACGACCTCTTGGAAGAATTAAAGAAGATACGCAGTCAGGGCTATGCAGTGGAACGGGAAGAAGTGGAAAATGGCATGACGTGTATAGCAGCACCTATTTTTTTCCAGGGAAAGATTGTGGCAGCCATTAGCGTATCCGGATCTATTTCCCGTATTACAGAAGAAACGATGCCTTCCCTTATCCGGGAAGTGCAGAAAACGGCCCAAGAGATTTCCCAGGCATTGACGAGTATGTAAAATTGTATACTGCTTAGAAGCGCTGACTTCTATAAGTCGGATCCGTCCACTTGACGACCTAGTCTTTTATGATAAAATGGTTATGGACGCTTATGCTTTTTGTATATCCTGTTGCCCCGTACAGAAGTATCTATCTTTTTGTTCGGGGTAACACTATTATAGGATGCAATATATCAGAATAACTAGAATATGAGGCGAATAACTATATGATCCAAACGCAGGTGAGCAATGCTGCAACCACTATGAACACAGAAAAACATCCATACAAAACGCGGGAAGGCGGAGCTACCGTTACTATCTTTGTACCGTATAATTGCCGTAATCATTGCCCTTTTTGTATCAATAAGGCAGAGTACGCCCATCCGGAAGGTTTTTCAGTAGAAAAGATTTGTGCCAGTATTAAACGGATGAATGAGATTACACCGTATTGTGATTTCGTCTTTACCGGCGGAGAACCTTTTGCTAATTTGGAAGCCTTACAGGTCATGCTGGATGAAATTCCGGCGACGCACAAGGTATATATCAATACGACACTGCCTGTCTTTGAATTTCAGAGTGAAGACGATATTGTCAAATTTACAGAACGGAACAAGGATAAGATTACGTGCATCAATGTGTCCCGCCATATGCAGCACTATGTAGTGGAATCAAATGATGATTTATTAGGGCGCTTGGCTGTACCGTTCCGTATTAATTGCGTATTGTATAAAGACTATCCGGCGCGGGAACTCGTCCCATATCTTGACCGGTTCTATAAGATTCCCGGCGCGTCTGTACAATTCCGCTTTGACTATACGGCGACGACGCCGGATAACCTGTATGAGGAAAAAGGTGATAAGATTCTTCATGATTTGAAGAAAATCGCAACCTATACGGGGCTGGATGGCTGCCGTATGCGCTGTGGTTTCCACTTTGACTATAAGGGCATGGAATTGACCTATCACAAAACCTTGCCGTACAGCACGATCGTGGAAACGGATCCGGTAACCGGTGTAACGTATAATATCTTATATGATATCCTGATTAAACAAACGGGTGCTATCCATTCTGACTGGGATGGCACTGTCATGGATGTAGATGCCTATGCGAATGTGACCTATGAACCCTATGATTTAAAATGGCTTCAGCGGTACCGGCCACAGAACGGCTGACAGGCTGGCAACGATCCTGAGAGAAAATTGGGGGTAATGACGGGGAACGCTTCTGTCATTACCCTATTTTTTTGTCTTTTTTCTAGCGGACGTTGTCCGTGCGCAGAGAATTTGATTTGTTGCTTAACCATTAGTACATGGTTTATACACCTTCCCCTTTGGATTTCTATCGCTTATATGTTTTGTTATATATCATATTAATTTATTTCATGATTGTTATTTTATTCAAAAAGGGCATTCATCCCTCTCCTATAGAGGATAGCAGTCTTCTGCCTAGGTATGATAAAATAGGTTTACGTGAATGGATAGGTCCAATTTTTTATAGAAAGAAGGAACGGCTATGGCGGTTACGGTCCTCTTCGGCAAGGCCGGCAGTGGCAAAACAGAATACTGCTTTTCGCAAATTAAAGCCTGGGCAGACCAAGGAAACCAGGCGATTCTCTTAGTGCCTGATCAGGCAACCTATAGTGTAGAACGGCGTTTTGCCGCGTCTACGCCAGGCCGGGGCTTTATGGGAACCCAAATTTTTGGCTTTTCCCGCCTGGCCTTTCAAGTGTTTCAGGAACGTGGCAAAGAACACGAATCTTTATCTGAGCTATCGCGGCACCTCATCTTGCAGCGGCTGCTGCGGCAATACGGGGAAGAATTGACTGTCCTTAGGACAGCGGCACAACAGCCCAATTTTGTGACAACTATGGGCCAGTTTCTAATGGAATGCCGCTCTTTCTGTATTACGCCGGAAGATTTGAAGCAGGCTGCAGAAACCTTGGATAGTCTCACTTTATCACATAAGCTGACGGATATTTCTATCTTGTATGAAAAATATCTGGCCTTTTTGTCAGACCATTTTGGCAGTGTTGATGATACGCTGACCTTGCTGGCAAAGGAATTGCCGGATTACTCGTTTTTGCAAGGCGCCCGCGTCTGGGTAGATGGTTTCCAATGGTTTACACCGGAGCAGCTCACAGTTCTCGAGGTGATCGAACAGCATGCCGTATCCCTGACGATTACTCTGGCCATGGATGCCAAACATTTACAACGCCAGTCACTGGATACGGCGCTCTTTCATCGTCCCTGGGATGTGTACCGGACGCTGCGCAAGGTTTTTCCCCAATTGGAAACAGAAACGCTGCCTGATCCGGAGGTTACAGGCGTAAGGCGCTTTACAGATGGCTTTTTTGAGCCTGTACTGGCTGTACAGGATGTACCTGTAGAGGAAGTTATCGTTTCGGAATGTCTGGACAGAAATACAGAAATCGATGCCATTGCCCGGCGTATTTCGCGCCTGGTCCGGCATGGGTACCGCTATCGTGATTTTCTCGTTCTGACTCGTGCCAGCGGTCTCTATGATACGATTGCAGAACGTATTTTTCCGGCCTATGGTATTCCCTGTTTTACAGACTATCGGCGGCCTATGCTGTCCCATCCGGCTGTAGCCGTCGTGTCTTCGCTCTTGGCTCTCCTGCGCTCTAACTGGTCCCATGAATCTGTATTCCGCCTGCTCAAAACGGATCTGTTTCCCCTGTCCCGGCATGAAGTAGATATTCTGGAAAATTATTGCCTGGCTAACGGTATTACAGGCCGTCATTGGCTGCGCGATGCTGCGTGGACCTACTACTATCGCCCTTATTTTCAGCCCGGGGACCAGGCCGATAGCGAAACAGAAGAGGCGCTGGCAGAAATCAACGGCCTGCGCCAGCGTGTACGCGATCTGGTAATTCCCTATTGGCAGGCGGCACAGAAGGCAAAAACCCTGCGTGATTGGTGTACCCTGTTGTATCAGTTTTTGCAGCACCTTGGCGTGCCGGACGTATTGCGCCAGTGGCGGCAGGACGATGACACTGCAGGACGGACGTTAGAGAGCAAAGAGCATGAACAGGTATGGAAAAAGCTCTTGGCGTTTCTCAATGAAATCGTCACCCTTTGCGGTGCTGACGAGACAAATGTAGACGAATTTTCCCAAATGGTAGAGGATGGACTGGGGACTATGACCTTCAGCGTCATTCCGCCGACACTCGACCACGTTATGGTAACGTCCATCGAACGTGGCTACACGATGCGCGGCCGTATTGTATTTGTCTGTGGCCTTAATGATGGTGTCTTCCCCCAGCATAGTGGTGACGAAGGACTGCTGAATGATACGGAACGAAAGGCTCTGAATAGTGCCGGTTTTACCTTGGGGCCGGGCAGCCGGTTCCGTTCTCTCCAGGAACGATTCCTCTTTTATCTGGCTGTCCACCGGGCCAGTGAACGCGTCTATTTGAGTTACGCCTTAGCCGATGAACAGGGGGATGCCCTGTCACCATCTTTGTGGATCCAGCAGCTCCTCGATAAGGGCTATGTTTCCGGAGTGCGGCGGGAAATGGATGAAATTACGTTGGCCACAGCACAGGATTATATTGTCTCCCTGCCGGAAGCCTTGAAATACCTGCCGGTCATGCTGCGTCCGGCTGTAGAGCAGGAACCGGTACATGATCTATGGTGGTCGCTCTATGACTGGGCTTTGGCACACGGCTATAGCCTGGCAGCCAAACAGGCCGTACAAGGTTTGTTCTATCATAATAAGGCCAGCGTATTGCCCCAGCCCATTGTACGCGGTCTCTATGCACCTAAAGGAAAAATTGTCGGTTCAGTCACCCGCTTTGAAAGTTACCGGCAATGCCCCTTTGCCTATTTTGCCCAATACGGCCTGAAGCTGGAAGAACGACGGCTGCAGCGCTTTACCGCTCCTGACCTGGGCGTGCTCGTTCACGAAGCACTGCGGCGTATGGGCGCCTGGCTCCTTCAGGATGGACGGCAGTGGCATGATTTGAAAAAAGAAGAGATAGCGCCCTTGTGTCTGCAGGTGGTAGAAGAATTATCACCGCATATCCAGAACGATATTCTCATGTCCAATGCCTACTTCGTACAAATTAAAGGCCGGCTCATTCAAGTGCTCATCCGGACAGTGACCCGTCTTTGTGAATTTAATGCTGTCTCCAATTTCCATATGGCCGCTGTAGAAAAAGGCTTTGGCCGCGGCGCCGAGGCTTGGCCGGCCTTGGAATTCAGCCTGCCTAATGGCATAGACGTCATCGTCACAGGACAAATTGACCGGGTAGATACGTTTTGCGAAGACGGCGTTACGTATGTCATCATTATCGATTATAAATCTGGCCATACGGTCCTCGATTTGGGGAAAATCTATACAGGTCTTGAGTTACAGCTCTTGACCTATATGGACGTGGCCTTGCGCAATACTCAGCCTCCGGCTTTGCCGGCAGCCATTTTGTACTGCTATGTACGCAGCAAAAAGCAAACGGCCAATTCCTTGCTGGATCAGACGGAAAAGGAAGACTTATATAATAAGGAACACCGGATGAAAGGCTTTTATCTGGATAATCCGGAGCTCATGGCCAGTCTGGACACGTCCATGGAAAAGGCGTCGTCCTTTGTCAATCTGAACGTCAAGAAAGACGGGACGCTGACGACCTCCTGGAATACGGTGTATCCTGCAGAATGGTGGCTTAGCGCCTTAAAGCTGGCAGAAAAACGTATTTTTCATATTGCCGGCCGCATGGCTGACGGTGAGATTTCCATTATGCCTCTATTGCTGAAGAATCAGAGCCGTTGTACCTACTGTGCGTATCATGCCGTCTGTGCCTTTGATCCGCATACGCATGACAATTGCTATGAACTCGTGGCGAATTTCAGTGCCGATGAGCTCATTGCACGCATTAAGCAGGAAGGAGATGAAAAACATGGCCTGGACTAAGGAACAACAGGCGGCCATTGATAGCCGCCAGCAAACCCTGCTCTTGTCGGCCGCAGCCGGTTCTGGCAAAACGGCCGTCTTAGTCGAACGGATTATTCGCCGCCTCCTCGATGCCAAACAGCCCATTGATATTACGGAAATGCTCGTCGTTACGTTTACCAAGGCGGCTGCTGCAGAAATGCGGGAACGTATTGCCGCAGCGCTGGCCAAAGAACTGGCCAGTGGTAATACGGTCATGGCAGAACGGCAGCTGGCGCTCATGCCTTCGGCTCACATTTCAACGCTCCATTCTTTCTGCCAGTTTGTCATCAAACGGTATTTCTATCGTATCAATATAGATCCCCGCTTTACCGTTGCCGGTCAGGAAGAGCTGATTCTGTTGCAGCATCGCGTATTGGAAGACCTCTTTTTACAATATTATGAAGACGAACAGAAGGCCCAGGTTTTGTATCCCCTGGCGGAAATGTTTGGTGACGAACATGGCGATGAAGCGCTCATGGAAGAAATCATCCGCTTATATACCTTTTCCCGCAGTTCGCCTTGGCCAGACTATTGGCTGGAACAGAGTGCGGCTAATTATGATCTGGGGCCTCAGACAACTATTGATGAGTTGCCGTGGTGTCAGCCGATTATGCGCTATGTCAAGGTACAGCTGGCGTCGTCCATCCGCCGCTTGCACGAGGCGATTGACAGCCTGGCTTTTTCGGTCCGCCTCGATACGGGCCGCGAACAGCTGGAAGCAGAGTGCCAGATGTTACAGAATGCGTACGATCAAGAAACCTGGCTGGGCCTGCGTCTGGCTATGAAGGCGATACAATTTACACGTATTGTATCCCTGCGCAAACTGGAGGCGCCGGAAAAGGACCGCTGGGATTACTGCAAGGATATTGTGCGCAAAGACGTAAAAAATCAAGTCAACACCTTGGTAGAAACCTTTTTTGCCGGTACCGATGAAGCGTGGCTTGCGAGTCTCCGGGCGTTACAGCCCTATGTCAAAGGGCTGGTGCAGGTAACCCGTGACTTTGCTGCTGCCTATGGGGCAGCCAAGAAAGAAAAGGGCTGGGTCGATTTCAACGATTTGGAACACTTGTGTCTTCAGATCCTGCGTGATCCTGCGTCGACGCCGGACCATGTTATTCCTTCGGCAGCGGCAGAAGAATTGCGCCAGACCTTTCAGGAAGTACTCATGGATGAATATCAGGATACCAATGGCGTACAGGAAATGATTGCCCAGCTTGTATCCAGGGAAAACAACCGCTTCATGGTCGGCGATATCAAGCAGAGCATTTACCGCTTCCGCTTAGCCGATCCGACCTTGTTTTTATCAAAATATCAGGCGTATAGCCGTGATCCGGCAGCGGTTCAGCGCTGTATCGATCTGGCGCGCAATTTCCGCAGCGACGAAACGGTCCTTGCGGCAGTAAACGAGCTCTTTGAAAATGTAATGACCGAAACCTCTGCCGGCATGACCTATGGAGAACGGGAAAAGCTCTATCCAGGCCGGCCGCCCTGTACGGATGAACGCTGGCTCGGCGGCACCGTAGAGGTACATCTGCTGGACCGGGACAGTACGGACTTTGCCGATGAGCTGCGCCGGGCGAACAGTGACGAAGCAGCGCTAAAAGAAAATGTAGAAATGACGAACCTTGAAAAGGAAGGCTGGCTCATTGCCCAGCGCCTGCGGGCCCTGTATGATTCAGGCCGCTGCGTCCAGCGCAAGGATGGTACGCTGGAACCTCTTTCGTGGCGCCACATGGTCATCCTTTTGCGTTCTGTAAAGGATAAAGCCCAGGTTCTTTCCCAAGTCCTGCAGGCTGCCGGCATTCCTGTGTATGCCGATGAAAACGGCGGCTATTTTGCGGCCATCGAGGTCCAGGTGATGTTGTCTCTCCTGCGCTGTATCGATAATCCTGAACAGGATCTGCCTATGGCAGCGGTGCTGCGCTCTCCCTTAGTCGGCCTGGATGAAACAGAATTGTCGGCCCTGCGTCTTTCGGGTACGGCCACGCTTTGGCAGAATTTGCCTGCCTATATAGACGGTCTGGCTGATTCCGAACGGGCAACGGAGCTGCAGGCGTTTTGCCAATCTCTGGAAACGTGGCGTACCTTCAGCCGCCGCAACAGCGTAGCCAAGCTGCTCTATCAGATCTATCAGGATACGGGCTATCTGCACTACGTCGGCGGTATGCCCGGCGGGGCTGTACGGGAAGCGAATTTAAAGGCACTGTACGAACGGGCCCGGCAGTATGAAGCTGCCGGTTATCGCGGCTTGTTCCGCTATCTGCAGCTCATTGACCAGATGCAGGACGATGAGATTGACCTGGCGCCGGCTAAGGTCTTGGGAGAAGGAGAAGATGTCGTCCGTATCTTGTCCATTCATAAGAGCAAGGGCCTCGAATTCCCAGTGGTCGTCATTGCCGATATGGGCAAGCAGTTTAATGAACGGGATTTGTCCCGGGATATTTTGCTGCATCAGACCTTGGGCATAGGCCTCAGGCAGTTTGACAGTGAGTGGCGTATTTCGACACCGACCTTCATTTGGAATGGTCTGAAAGCCCAGCTGGGCTGGGAAGGACGGGCGGAAGAACAGCGTATTTTATACGTTGCTATGACCCGGGCCAGGGACAAACTGATTATGGTAGGCAGTGTCAACCATTTGGACACGGCGTGGGAACATTGGCAGCAGCATTTGGACCCGGCCCAGGGACGCACGTATTTGGATTGGCTCATGCCCCTTTTTGCCGGCCAAGACGAATGGCAGGAAATGGATAAAAGCGTCCTCAACGGCTTAGATGGAACGTGGCGCCGCGGCCTTTGGCAGGTAACGCTGCATCGCAGTGTTACGCCACAGGCAGTGGCAGAAAGGGAGAGCGAAACGGATTCTCTCCTGGCTAGTGTGCAGGCTGGCAAGCCTACAGGTATTGCCTGGCCGGCCTGGTTCGATAAGACGCTGTCCTGGCAATATGACTACCCACAGGCTACGCACACGGCCGCCAAATATTCTGTATCGGAAATTAAAGAGCAGTATCAGCGCCGCCTCTTTGCAGAACTGGCAGAGGAAGAGAAACTGGCTGCGCCGGGAGCAGGCACGGAGCCGCAGGACGACGATGTATTCGCCGAACTGCCGCCGTGGCTGCAGGAGGAAGAAGACCAGGTTACCGGTGCCCGTCGTGGTACGGCCATGCATAAGGCCATGCAGCATTTGCAGCTGCAGCATGCACTGACGCTGGAGGACCTGCAGCAACAGGTACAGCAGTGGCAGGAACAGGGCTTCTTTACGGCCGAAGAGGCAAAGCTGTTGCGCTTGCCGGAATTGCTGTCGTTCAGCCAGTCCCCCCTGGGGCAGCGCATGGCTGCATCGCCCCAGGTACACCGGGAATATCCTTTTAGTGTACTCTTGCCGGCCCGGGGGCTTCTGGCTGACGCAGAGGCGGGGGAAGAAATACTGGTACAGGGCATTATTGACTGCCTCTTTAAAGAAGGCGATGCGTGGGTTCTCGTCGACTATAAAACAGATCACCTGGAGACAGAAGAAGCCTTTCGCCAGCGCTATGCCATCCAGCTGGATATTTACAAAGCAGCAACGGAGCAGATCAGTCGCTGCCCTGTGAAAGAAACCTATATTTACAGCTTGCACTTAGGCAAGAGTATTTCTTTGACCTGAAAGGAGAAAAAACGTGGGTGTATTTGATATTATCGGGCCCGTCATGATCGGACCTTCCAGTTCCCATACAGCCGGGGCTGCCAGAATTGGTCTGATGGCCCGGAAAATCTTGCATGATGAACCGGCAGCAGCGACGCTGACCGTATACGGCTCTTTTGCAAAAACGTATAAAGGGCACGGCACAGATAAAGCACTCGTAGCTGGCCTTCTGGGCTTTTCTGCCGACGATACGCGGCTGCGCAATTCCTTTGAGCTGGCAGCAAAAGCAGGGTTGCAAATTACACTGCAGCGTTCTGATGCGGAAGTGAACCATCCGAATACGGTGCGCATTGCCATGACGGGAAAACACGGGGCCCAGGCGGAAGTACTGGGTGTGTCTCTTGGCGGCGGCAAGATCGAAATTCGTGAGATCAATGGCTTTGATGTATCTCTTAGCGGCGAAGAACACACGCTGATTACA
Source organism: Megasphaera hominis (assembly GCF_014269395.1). Classification (GTDB taxonomy): domain Bacteria; phylum Bacillota; class Negativicutes; order Veillonellales; family Megasphaeraceae; genus Megasphaera; species Megasphaera hominis. The sequence goes on along the minus strand of NZ_JACOGK010000034.1, from coordinate 1,354 downwards.
CTGCACCATGATCAGCCCGGGATCATTGCCCAGGCGACGACCATTCTGGCTATTGGCCATATTAATGTGTCTAACATGAAGGTCTTCCGCAGTGGCAAACATGCAGATGCCGTGATGATTGTTTGCACAGATAGCCCCGTGCCGGAAGAAATCATCAATCTGATCCGCAATATTTCTGCGATCAAAAGTGTTGTTACCTTGTCGCCGTTATAGGAGGATGTCATGTACGAATACGAATATAAATCACTGGCCGAATTACAGGCGCAGGCGGAAAAACATAAGCTGACCCTGGCCGGTGTCATTGTCCATCATGAAATGGAAGCAGCTGAAGAAAGCGAAGCTGTCATACGGCAGCGCATGGCTTCCAGACTGGCTGTCTTTCGGGAATCCATCGATGCCGGTCTTTCCGATACGGGTACGTCCGTAAGTGGTCTCGTCGGTGGCGATGCCGATAAAATGGCCCACACAGAGGCCAAACTGCTGGGTTCTATGGCCCGTAAGGCAGAAGTATATGCCTTGGCTGTCAGTGAGGCTAATGCCAAAATGTTTAAAGTCGTCGCTTGCCCGACAGCCGGTTCCTGCGGTATTGTGCCAGCTGTACTGACGGCTGTAAGTGAAGCACTGGGAACGTCAGAAGACGCTAACGTAGACGCTTTATTTACGGCAGCCGGAATCGGTGAGGTCGTAGCCCGCAATGCCTGCGTGGCCGGGGCTGTAGGCGGCTGTCAGGCTGAATGTGGCACGGCAGCTGCTATGGCTGCAGCTGCAGCTACGCAGCTGGCTGGTGGTTCTAACGATGCCATCCTGCAAGCGATGGCCTTATGTATGAAAAATACGCTCGGCCTGGCTTGTGATCCTGTTGCCGGCCTGGTTGAAGTGCCTTGTGTCAAACGCAATGCCTGCCTGGCAGTTATGGCCCTGGCAGCAGCAGAAATGGCACTGGCCGGCGTGCGCAGTATGATTCCGCCCGATGAAGTCGTCGAAGCCATGGCGGAAATTGGCAGGATGATGCCGGTAGCGTTAAAGGAAACCTCTGATGGCGGTTTGGCACGGACGCCTTCCGGAATCGCGGCTGCCAAGCGCTTGGAGCAGGAAATGAGAAATGCGTAAATGAGACATAAAAAAGGGGCTGTGAAATAACACAGACCCAAATAACAAAGGAGGTCCACCGACTCTTTCGAGTCAGCGGACCTCCTTTTGTGGTAAAATTTACATAACCAATGAAAAATTCAACCACTAATTATTCTAAACCAAAACAGGCAATTTTGCCACTATATATTTCAGATTTTCTGGATATTTGCGATCCGGTGTTGGTTTTCAACAGATTCATGGAGGGAATCAACTTGGAGAAGTA
>NZ_JACOGK010000033.1 GCF_014269395.1 Megasphaera hominis | reverse complement strand
ATTAGAGAAATTAGACAATTTAGATCAGACTCGAATTTATCTAATTTCTCCCGTTTCGTTATGATGATTATCTCATATCTTGGCAGGTGGGAGTATCCATGGTTTTATTTTACGCTTACGATATAACTAAGACCAACTAAGACATAAAGACAAAAAGAATAAGCATCATAATAAGACATAACTAAGACATACTATATATATAATATTTAATTCCTTGATATTAATTATATATTAATTAAGAGTACTTACTATAATCACTATAAGAATTAACAGAAATAACTAACACTACAAGAATAATAATTAAGAATACCTAAGAATACTAACTATAACTAACTATACCTAGAGATAACTATATTCTTCTTATTGTTCTTATTCTCCTTCTCCTGATTGTTATTGTTCTGTTATCCTTATTCTCTTTCTCCTTGTGTCTTTTCATCTTACTTCTATAGACAACAAACACAATGAACCATACACCAGCATAAGACTAGTATTATCATGGGTACTTGTCTTCTCTATAGTGTATGGTCCTTTTTTGTCTTCTCCTATATCCTTGTTGTCTTCCTTATCCTGATGATGTCTTTTATCCGGCATTATTTCATCAATAGCACTGGAGCCTTGACCGCATCACAAGAACAACAGAAGACAACACCTGATGATGATTCTCCTTGTGATGATGATGTCTTATTATTCTTGTGTCTTCTCCTGCACAAGCAAGACCACAAAGACAATCAACATAACTGGATGCTAGCCGACCGCATCAGAAGCAGTAGAAGACTAGTGATGATTCTCTTTATCTTGTGTCTCTTTCGCTTTATGTATCGTGTGTCTTCTCCTGCACCTGCTAGAAATAACTGCACCATGAAGCAATACTAATAAAGACAACCAGAACCAACATAGACACCAGCAGTAATAGCAGTGTCAACGTTGATATAGAAGCATCTGCATAGAAGCATCTGCATAGAAGCACTTGCAAGATAACTATAGACAACAAGAACCGACTAACCATAAAGGAACATGACATTCATTCATTATGAGTGTTGCTGTTCCTTTTTTTCGTATACAGAAACATGATGATTCTCTTTCTTCTTATTCTCCTTCTTTTGTTCTGTTTCTCCTGTATGTCTTCCCTTAGGTATGTTTATTGTGTGTGTCTCACCGCATCATAACAAAAGCCTTAGAACGTCAAATATGAAGACATAACTATAGTACTTGATGCTATAGCAGCACCAGCAGCACCAGAACTCTACATATACATAGACACAAAGACAACATGCATGGTTATTATTATTCTTCTTATTATTCCGTTAGAGCTATTGTCTTGTATCCTTTGTGTCTTCTTATTCTTATTGTCTTTCTTTTTATTTCCTTGACAACATGGTATAGTAAATATATGGATTTCAACGTTGTGTTGTCAAGTGAATGTCGAATCCTTGAAAGGAGTTTGTTCTGAACCACAATGACAACAACCATGATAAACCACCAGACAACACAAACAACAACAATACCATTACCAACGTATGAACCATATTCGCATACTGTACCACAACAACTAACACTAAGCCCAGAACAGTTAGCACAGAGAACAGCAGAATTACTGGCAGAAACTATGGCAACTACAATACAACAGCAACAGCAACAGCAATGGGAAGACAGTCACATTCTTGTCAATGACTATATGTCTGAATGGCTTGAAGCAAAGCACGATATAGACATAACCCAGAAGACCTATGAGAACTATGAAGGACGATTCAGAAACCATATCAAGCCCTTTTTTGAAGGCCTTATGCTTACTGATGTCTCCTATCAGAACGTGTCTGCATTTGTGAAACACCTGAAGACAAAAGGTGTAGCAGACAGTATGATTCATGATGTTATCAGAGTATTAGCTATTGCCCTGAATGATGCGGTACAAGTGCGGAACCTAATCTCTAAGAATCCTTGTGATGGCGTTCCTCTTCCTAAAATCAAGCAAACGAAGAGAAGACCAGCAGTAACAGATATGGAAGTCTTGAAGCTACTTGAAGTGAGTAAGCATCATCACTACTGGATAGCAATTCCGATTCTGTTAGCAACTGGCATGAGAAAAGGCGAGTTACTAGCCCTTACATGGGATGATGTCTTTCAAGATGAAGCGACAAAACGTTGGTATATCCGCATCAATAAGAAAGTATCTGCAACTAAAGGTGTTCACACTGTAGAATACTTTACGAAGACACCAGAAGGAACACGAGATGTTGCTGTTCCTGATAGTCTTGTTGCCCAGATGTTTCGGTACAAGCAGGAGACACAACACAACAAAAGAACCTATGTCATAGCCCAGAGAAAAAATGACAAGATGGAACACTCAAGAAACTTTAATCGTACCTTTGATGAATGGAAGCGTAAAGCAGGTATCAAGCGAGACATTAGCCCGCATTCCTTTAGACATTCATTCGCTACAATCCTTGTGTCTAATAATGTGTCTACAGAAGCAATTAAGAGACAAGGGGGATGGCGTGATGATAAAATGCCTAACTACTATGCTGATGAAGCACAAACAGGAGCCTTGAAAGACTTGTGTGCTGATGTCATGGAAGGACACTTTAAGAAATTGTTTTCTATGATTGATGATGATGATTCACCTTGTGCTGATTCTTGTTCTTCTATTTGTGTCTCAATATAGAGTGTCTAACCTGTACCTATTAGTAGTGATATGCAATGTTTGTCTTACTGAATAGACATACCGCTAATATGCATAAAAAAAGAGCCTCACCGCATTACACGATGAAGCCCTTCAACCCTTGGAGCCACTAATAGGATTTGAACCTACGACCCTCTCATTACGAATGAGATGCTCTGCCAGCTGAGCTATAGTGGCACGAAAAGTACTCTGTTAGTATAGCAAGATTGCCTGTGCTTGTCAATAAAAAAAGAAAAGAAATTTTGATCAATTGCAAAGAAATAAAATCAAAAAGTCAAAAATTAATTTTCCTAACCGTTACTTTTACAACATACAAGGCGGTCAGGGCAGACTATAATCAAAGCATAAAGAAGAACGAACGGGCCGCAAGGCCCGGAAAGGCGTGAGGATCATGAAAGGTAAAAGTGGCGTTGTATTTTCCCTGACAACTGAAAATGCGGCTGTACCGGGGTGCACCGTATCGAATGCCCTCTGGGAAAGCCGGGCAGGCAGTTTGATCTGTTTTTCTCTGGGTGCGGATACGGATATCAGTGCCGAAACGAGTCCCTTTCCCCGGCTGCTGTACGTCGACACAGGCTGTATGACCGTCTTTACGACGGCCGGAGACGAATGGCACGTCAAGACAGGCCAGGCCCTGCTCGTACCGGCAGATGTACCGGCAGGCATGAAAGCCGTTGAGGATACTGTATATTTGGAAATCGCCCAAAAGGAGGATACACATATGAATAAAGTGATAAAAGCTGGTAACGTTTTTAAATTGGCCGATCTCGTTCCCTATCAGGACGGCCGTATTGTCAACATGGACGTCGTCAACAACGACCACTTGAAACTGGCCATCATGAGCTTTGCTGACGGCACGGGCCTTTCGGAACATGCTGCACCGGGTGAAGCCCTGGTCCTGGCCCTGGAAGGCAAAGGCATCATCGGTTATGAAGGCCAGGATCATCCCATTCAGGCTGGCGAAACCTTTAAATTCGATAAACTGGGCCGCCATTCCGTCAAAGCCGACGGGCCGTTCAAAATGGCCCTCTTCTTGACACTGGATGCCTGAGGGTTTATTACTATATGCAAGGTACCGGATTTCCGGTGACCATAAATATGTTGCTTTGAAAGGAGCGATTTATTATGAAATTCAAAGTTAATGATAGCTGTATCTCTTGCGGTATGTGCGCTGCTTCCTGTCCGGAAGTGTTCCACATGACAGACGCTGGCGTAGCAGAAGCCATTCCTGATGACGTAGCACCGGAATTGGAAGCTTCGGCACAGGATGCCATGAACAACTGTCCGGCTGGCGCTATTGAAGAAGCCTAAGGCCTAAGCACATAGGAAGTCCCGCCCTGGCAGACACGGCACGACAGCCGCCCTGCCCGGGCGGGACTTTTGCTTTTTCTGAGCCTCTCATTACGAATGAAAGGCTCAGCTGGTACGTTACATAAAAAGAAGAGGACGGCTGCCAAAGCAGGGGGCCTCTTCTTTTTTTAGCGTGTAGGGCTATTTTTTCTCGAAATAATACCGCGTCCACATGGTCACTTCCGAAAGGGACGGATGGGGCGTCATGGTTTCGCCAATCGTATAGACCGAGCGCGGGTCCAGTGTCCGAGTCAAAGGCTTTTGCCGCAAGGCACGGGCTGTCGGCGACGCGATTTCCTCATGGAGCGGCGTAATCGTATGGGTGCCGCAGGAAAGGAGGTTGATGAAGGGCTGGATGAGGATCGAGGCTTCCGGTCCGACGATGTGGGCGCCCAGGACGTGACGCGTCTTGCCGTCGACGACGAGCTTGATGAAGCCGTCGTCAGAGGCACCGGGTTCAAAGCCCAGGGCATAGCCCTTGACGGCTGTCGAGTAGTGATTGACTGCCGTTTCCGTCGTATAGCCCGCCTTTTGGGCCTGGATTTCCGTCAGGCCTACGTGGGCCGCTTCGGGGTACGTATAGGTCACGGCCGGTACCGTATCGTATTGGGCCCAGCGCCACTGGTCCGGAGCCATGCCGGAGAAGAGATTATGGGCAATGATTTCCGCTTCATAATTGGCCTTGTGGCGGAACGGTGCCAGGCCGTTTACATCGCCTAAGGCCCAGATTCCGTCAGCCGTCGTTTCGAGAAATTCATTGGTCATAATATAGCCGCGCTGGTCGGTCTGTACGTCTGTATTTTCCAGGTGCAGCAGCTCGGTCATGGGCTTGATGCCAGGGGCAACGAGAATTTCTTCGGCCCGTACTTCAGCAGAAAGGCCGTCTTCGCGGCTATGAATGGTCAGTACCTTTTCGTTGCCCTCCATACGGACGGAAATGGTGTCCTGGTTCAGGCGTACGTCTATGCCGCGGTTTTGGAACTGGCGCAGCATAAAGGCGGAAATATCGCCGTCTTCCTTGGGCAGGAGGCGTACGTTGTGCTGGACGATCGTCACGTGTGTACCCGCCGCGTTGAAGACGTGGGCAAATTCGCAGCCAATGGGGCCGCCGCCGATGATGATCAGGCTCTTGTACGGTGCCTCCGGATAGGCCTTGCCAAAGAAAGTTTCGGACGTGACGTAGCCGCATTCGGCAAGACCCGGCAGGTCGGGAATATGCGTGCGGCCGCCTGTGCCGATGATAATCCGGTCGCCTGTGAGGACGGTCGTCGTGCCGTCGTCGAGGCTGATGGTTACTTCCTTTTTACCGGAAAAGGACGCCGTACCGTGATACGTATCCATCGTCGGGAAGCGGTCGTAGTACCCGCGGATGGCTTCACTTTCATTGACCTTTTTCCAGAGCCGTTCCGACAGGAGCTTCCAGTCGAGGGTCACGTTTTCAGCGTTGACGCCAATGCGGCGGGCTTCACGGATTTCGCAAATGGCGTTCGCTGCCGTAACCAGCATCTTAGTCGGAATACAGCCGCGGTTCAGGCACGTGCCGCCAAAGCGCCCGCGTTCGATGAGGGCAACCGTTTTATTTTCACGCAACGCAGCGTCGGCGACGATATTAGCGGCGCCGGTGCCAATGATGATGACATCATAATGTTTCATGGGGATTCCTCCTTTGTAGGCGGATATACTAAGAAATTTTGTTTCCCCATCTATTGACAGGGAAATCCTTGCTTTGCTATAATTTTAATATACTTTCATATAGTAGTAAAGGGAGTAACCTTTCGGCTATCATCAACATACATGTCCTGTTTCGGGGCTGGTGATAGCGTTGTGATGACACAATAGGTGAGACTTTCGCAAGATATACCATCCTGCGAAAGTCTCTTTTTTTAACTAATTTCTACATAAAAGAAAAGAGGACACTCATGGAAATGACATTTTTATCTTGGGAATTTTTTGCAGCCTTAGGCTCGATCATCATCCTGGACCTGGTGCTGGCCGGCGATAATGCCGTGGTCATCGCCATGGCTGCCAATACGCTGCCGGCACAGCTGCGCAAAAAGGCCATTCTTATCGGTACGGCCGGTGCCGTCGTCGTCCGCCTGCTCATGACCCTGGCCGCCGTATGGCTCTTGACCATCCCCTTCCTGCAGGCCCTGGGCGGTCTCATTCTCCTGCCCATTGCCGTAAAGCTCCTGGCGCCGGCCCAGACGGACGAAGCTGTACATGTAAAAGAAGCTAACAGCCTCATGGGCGCCGTCAAGACCATCCTCGTAGCCGATGCCGCTATGGGTATCGATAACGTCCTGGCTATTGCCGGTGCTGCCGGCGGCCACTTCCTCCTCGTCGCCATGGGCCTCGTCATCAGCATTCCCATCGTCGTCGGTGGCAGCCAGATCATCGGCAAGGTCCTGGACCGTTTCCCCATCCTGCTCTATGCCGGTGCCGGCATTCTCGGCTGGACGAGCGGCTCTATGGTCGTTCATGACGCTATTGCCGGTGCTTATTTGCAGTCTCTCACAGGCAGTGCCATTGCCTACATCCTGCCGGCTCTCGGCGCCGCTGCAGTCTGCCTCATTGGCTGGTACCGCAGCCACCGCGGCCCCAAAACGGCACCGCAGGTTGTCAAATAATCGAAGTTTCACCATGTCTTGGACGGTCCCCGGGGAGGGGACCGTTTTTTTCCTTTTCACGGGCCTTATTTCCGGGTATAATGAGAGAAAGTCTTATAATAGTTTTGCCCTTATTTGAGAGAGAGGTCCTTTTTGTGTCCAGGTCTTTGCCCTATAAAATATTGGGAATTGTCATGCTCTCGTCGTTCCTGACGCCTTTTACGAGCAGTTCCCTCACCTTGTCCTTGCCCGACATGGGCCGGGAATTCAGCGCCAGTGCCAGTACCCTGGGCTGGGTCCTGGAGATTTTCCTCCTGGCCTCGGTGGTCTTCCTCCTGCCGGTCGGCAAAATGGCCGACCGCATAGGGAAACGCAAGATCTTTCTCTGGGGCACCGTGCTCTTTGCCCTGTCTTCCGTCTGTGCCTTTTTTGCTACGTCCATGGCCTGGCTTTTGGCTGCGCGCCTGTTGCAGGGATTGGCGGCGGCCATGATTTACGCGACCAACATGGCCATCCTGGTCCTCGTCTTCCCTTTGGAAAAGCGGGGCATGGCTATGGGCTGGAACGTCTCTATGGTCTACGTAGGCCTCTCCCTGGGGCCTGTACTGGGCGGCTTTTTCAACTATTATTTCGGCTGGCGCAGCATCTTTTTGTTCATCATCGTCTGCAGTGTCCTGTGCAGCCTGGCTATCCTGAAATTCCTGAAAGAAGAATGGCTTGTCGAAGGGGCCAAGGGCGGCGATGGCCTGGGCGCCCTGGGTTATGGGCTGGCCATGGTCCTCGTCATGTACGGCCTTTCGGAGCTGCTGCAGCAGTCCTGGGCCTGGTGCGCTCTCGCCGGAGGCCTCATTCTGTTTGCGATTTTCCTGCGCCATGAAACCCGCTGCGAGCAGCCCGTTTTGCCTGTAGCCCTGCTTTGGCACAACCGCATGTTTACCTTATCCAACCTGGCGGCCATGCTCAACTACAGTGCGACCTTCGCCATCAGCTTTCTCCTTTCCATGTATCTGCAGTCTGTCCTGGGCCTGAGCTCCCGCGATGCGGGCCTGCTGCTCCTCGTGCAGCCGGTCATTCAGGCGATCCTTTCGCCTAAAACAGGCTCCCTTTCCGACCGCTATCCGGCAACGACGCTCAGCTCGGCCGGCATGGCCATCATCGCCTGCGGTCTCCTGGGCCTGGCCTTTACCGTACGGGCCCGGCTGTTCTGGCCCCTCGTGCCGATCCTCATGCTCATCGGCTTTGGCTTTGCCCTCTTTACGGCACCGAACAACAATGCCATCATGAGCTCTGTAGAAAAACGCTACTACAGCATGGCGTCTTCCTTATTGAGCACCATGCGGCTCATTGGCCAAATCCTGAGCGTAGCCATCGTGACACTGCTCATGTCCCTGCACTGGGACTATCTGCCGGCGTCTGCTATGCTCGTGCGCAATATTGAAATCGCCTTCTTCGTCTTTACGGCCCTCTGTCTGGCCGGCATGGTACCGTCTCTGAGCCGCCGCAAATGAAGGCTGTGCGTTGCTCTGGCCCGGCCTTTGTGATACAATAAGCGGTACAGCTTTATAGAGCTGCCCGGCCAAAGAGAAGGGGAGAAGCAGTGCCTTTCATTTGCCGGGACGAGAATAGAGTCTGACTTCAAACGGCCGGACGCTGAGCCCTGTACTGCCAAAGACCCTTGCGGTAAGGGAGCTGTGACAGAGACGGAAGAGAAGGAGTCTGATAGTGTGTTTGCGTTACTAAAGAATAAAATGGCTGTCTTGCTTTTGGGCGCAGCCTGTATGGTGTCCTCTGTAGCTTCGGCACAGATTGCCAATGACCGCATTGCCATTGGCGGTGTCGGACCGGGCTGTACGCCAGCCTACGTAGAAGGTGTCTACGGCGAGCCGACCAGCAAAACCGAAGGCTCCAATGGGGACCAGACGTATTTGGAATACAACTATAATAATGGCTTTCTCGTCGGCTTTGATACAAACGGCAGCCAGGCCGTAGCCGCTACGTGCACGACGGACAACCTGACTACGCCCGACCACGTAGCTGTAGGCATGGAAGCCAGCGTCTTATCCCGTGTATACGGGACGGCCGATCATATTTATAATTTTAACGATAAATCTTTGTACGTATACGATGGCACAGGTGGCGAACAGCTGGCCTTTGATGTGCAGAATTTTTACATCGTCAGCATCAGTGCCCGCATTAACTGACGGGTAACGACCTGTACCTGTGCGGCAAAGAATCGGTGTATAGCCGCCCTTAGGTATAGAGCGGCAGAAACAGGAGGTACTATAGTGTTTAAACAGATGGCAGTCACACTCTGCACCCTTTTGTCCCTGGCCGGAACGACGGCCTGGGCAGCCGGTACGACGGCACCGGAAGAAACGACCCTGCGGACGGTGCCGACGTCATTTGCCGATACAGCGGCAAGCCAGGCCGCAGCCAGCGCGCTGGTCCAGGTCAAAGCACCGGCCAAGAGTGACACGGCAACGGCACCGGTCGTAACGATTACGCCGGCTGCGTCTGCGCCGGCAGATACGCAGTCTGCGGCACCGAAAAAAGCCGATGAAAAAAAGATTATGCTCAATCTGGCCAGCCGCATCCTGACCCTCTACCAGGGTAATACGAAAATTACCATGTATCCCGTCGGTGTCGGCAAAGCGTCTACGCCCTCGCCGACCGGTACCTATTCGATTACCGATAAAGAAGTAAATCCCACGTGGATCGACCCCGATACGGGCACACAGGTTCCATCCGGTCCTGCTTGTCCCCTGGGCTACCGCTGGCTCGGCCTCTTTGGCAACTACGGCATTCACGGCACGAACGCGCCCAGCTCCATTGGCGGCTACGTCTCCCACGGCTGCATCCGCATGCACGAAGCCGATGTCGAAGACCTGTACAACCGCGTCAGCATCGGCACGCCGGTCATTATCTACTATGACCGCATCGTCATCGACCGCGACCCGGACCACACCATTTCCTATTATATTTACCCCGATGGCTATGGACGCCAGCCCCTGACGGCAGAGCAGGTCAAACAGGCCCTGGCCGGCTACGGAGTAGAAGACTTTGAAGAATACGGCGACATCTACAATAAGATCGCTGCCTCCGACGGCCAGCCGACGTATGTAGCCAAGGCCTACGACCTCTACGTCAACGGACAGAAACTGGCGAAACGGGCACTTGGCAAGGGCGGCAGCGTCTGGTTGCCGGTCTTCACCCTGGCTTCGGCTATGCACACGCAGACGAGCTGGAACGGCGATACGCAGATGGTAACGACAGCCTACGGCACAGCGCCGGGCGTCGTACACAGCGACGTCGTCTATATCGATAGTGAAGACGCGTATATCCTGTACCGCCTGCAAGGGCGCCTCACAGGCAATCTGGTCTATACGCTGCAGTCCGTAGCACCGGCTGCCGGCACGACGGCCGGTACGTCCCTCGACGAAGACACAGCCGGCAGCCTCGCAAAAGCAGCGCCGTCCGTATAAAAGCGCCGGAAAGGCTGATCACGTGGTCAGCCTTTCTTGACAGGCACGACAATCCTATGCTATAATTTGAAAAGTTAGGTGTGCAAGGTTCACCTAGCTTTTTTAAGTTAGCATGTTTTTATCTTGACTTAGTCTGCTGGGTATGATACATTAGGTAAGCAGTCCTGACTAGAGAGCAGGCTTTTACTACGATTTGAGAGAGGTGTAAGGAATGCGTACAGCTATTACATTGGCATGCACAGAATGCAAACAGCGTAACTACCGGACAAACAAAAACAAAAAGAACAATCCGGATCGTTTGGAACTGAAGAAATATTGCCCGTTCTGCAAAAAAGAAACATTACACAAAGAAACGAAATAAGTTTGAAATAAGATGTGCTTAATCTTATTTGAATGTGAGAGGTTATATGGCAGCTACAGCATCAAAGAAAGCACAAAAGAATAAGAAAAAGGATGCGAACGGCAAATTTCTCCGCGGTGTTAAGGCAGAATTAAAAAAGGTCATCTGGCCGACGAAAAAAGAATTGATTAACTATACCGTTATGGTTATTGTTGCCACCATTGTCGTCATGGCGATTATTGCTTTGTCTGACGGTGTATTTTCTCAACTGTTCCGGTTACTCCGAAGCATTGTCGGATAGGGGGCCCGCGCATAGATGGAAACTGATAAGAAATGGTATGTTATCCATACGTATTCTGGTTATGAAAATAAAGTAATGGCTAACCTGGAACGGAAGGTCAAATCCATGGGACTGGAAAACGAAATCAATCGTATCCTCGTACCGATGGAAGACGAAGTGGATGTGAAGGATGGCAAGAAACGTACGGTAAAACGTAAAGTGTTTCCCGGCTATGTCCTCGTAGAAATGGAAGTCAATGACCGTTCCTGGTACGTCGTCCGTAACACTCCTGGCGTCACGGGATTTGTCGGCTCGGCGACGAAGCCGGTTCCGCTGCAGCCAGAAGAAGTGAAACGCATTCTGAAGTCGCAGGGAATTGCTGAAAGCGAACCGAAAGTACATCTTTCTGTTGAAGTAGGTGAACAGGTTCGTATTACGTCTGGACCTTTTGAAAACTTCATTGCCGTCATTACGGAAATCAATGAAGAAAAAGGCACCCTGAAAGGCCTGATCGACATGTTCGGTCGGGAAACAGCGGTAGAAGTCGACTATTCTCAAATCGAGAAGAGTCTGGAATAAATACTTCTAAATGCGGCACATGCCGCGAGTGGGAGATTCTTATGAATCGTTTGACCACATCTTGTAGTGTAAGGAGGTGTAACTCACCATGGCAAAAAAAGTAACAAGAATGGTAAAACTCCAGTGCGAAGCTGGTAAAGCAACTCCGGCGCCTCCGATTGGCCCTGCATTAGGCCAGGCTGGTGTCAACATCATGGCTTTCGTAAAGGAATTCAACGAACGTACAGCTAAACAGGCTGGCTACATTATTCCTGTTGAAATTACCGTTTATGAAGACCGTTCTTTCACGTTCATCACGAAGACGCCGCCGGCAGCTGTACTGTTGAAGAAAGCAGCAGGCCTCGACAAAGCTTCGGGCGAACCGAACAAGAAAAAAGTAGCAAAACTGGGCCGCGATAAAGTCCGCGAAATCGCGGAAACTAAAATGCCGGACCTCAACGCCAACGACGTTGAAGCAGCAATGAAGATGGTTGAAGGTACTGCCCGCAGCATGGGCATCGAAATCGTCGACTAATCTTGATTTCGGCTCGTGGAAGGGGTATTCCCCGCTAATCACCACAAAGGAGGAAACACTTAGATGGCAAAATTTGGTAAGAAATACGCAGAAGCCGCTAAACTGTTCGATAAACATCAGCAGTATGACGTAGCAGAAGCAATCGACATCTTGAAAAAGATGGATATAGCTAAATTTGACGAAACCGTTGAATTGGCTGTAAATCTGAACGTAGATCCGAAATATGCTGATCAGCAGGTTCGTGGCGCTTTGGTTCTGCCACACGGCATCGGCAAATCGAAAACCGTCCTCGTCTTCGCACAGGGCGATAAAGAAAAAGAAGCTCAGGCAGCTGGCGCTGATTTCGTTGGCGCTGATGATCTCATTGAAAAGATCAAAGGTGGCTGGCTTGAATTTGACGTAGCTATTGCTACACCGGACATGATGGGTAAAGTTGGCCGCCTTGGTAAAATCCTTGGTCCTAAAGGCCTCATGCCTAACCCGAAAGTCGGCACTGTAACAATGGACGTTACCAGAGCTATCAACGAAAGTAAAGCAGGTAAGGTAGAATATCGTACGGACAAAGCCGGCAATATTCATTCCCCTATCGGCAAGAAATCGTTTGATGCAGATAAATTGGTTGAAAACCTGACAACCCTCGTTGATACGTTGGTTAAGGTTAAACCGTCGGGCGCTAAAGGCCAGTACATCAAATCCATTACGGTAAGTACGACCATGGGCCCTGGCATCCACATCAACCAGTACAGCATCAAAGGTGCTGTAAAAGCTGAAACAAAATAATATCTCTCTTAGCTGTAGACTGAAGGTATGTATAATGGGCGCAAGCCCGCCATCTGAGGCTTAGAAACTAGCAGATATCTAAACTTGACTAGTTCGGCCTCATGTGAAATGAGGCCGTTTTTTACGCTAAGACGATATAAATCCCACTTTAAGGAGGTGTATCGAAACAATGTCTATGCCGCAAAACAAAACGATTTCCCCGGCTAAAATTGCCGTCGTAAACGAAATGAAAGAAAAACTGCAGTCTGCACAGGGTGCTGTACTCGTAGGTTTTACTGGCCTTTCCGTTGCTGACGTTACAAAACTGCGCCGTAAATTCCGTGAAGGTAATGTAGAATACAAGGTTATCAAAAACACCTTGACCCGCATTGCTGCAAACGAAGTTGGTTATGAAGGCTTGAGCGAATTCCTCGAAGGTCCGACCGCTTTGGCATACTCCACAGAAGATGCTGTAGCTCCGGCTAAGATCCTCAAAGAATTCATCAAAGAAACCAAAACAGAAGCACTGACCGTTAAAGTTGGTATCTGTGATGGTCAAGTTATTGACGCTGCTGGCGTTGAAGCTCTGGCAAACCTGCCGAGCCGCGAAGAACTGCTCGCCAAATTGGTTGGCAGCATGCAGGCCCCTATTTCCGGTCTGGTCAACGTATTGCAGGGCAATATCCGCAACATGGTTTATGTGCTTGATGCTGTACGCGCTAAAAAAGCTGAACAGGAAAGTGCATAATATAAACTAAAAACAAACACTCTTACTAATAAGAAACCATTGGAGGAACAAAAAATGACTAAAGAAGAAATCATGCAAGCCATTGAAGAAATGACCGTTCTCGAACTGTCTGAACTCGTAAAAGCTATGGAAGACAAATTCGGCGTATCCGCTGCTGCTCCGGTTGCTGTTGCCGCTGCTGCTGCTCCGGCTGCTGCTGCTGAAGAAAAATCCGAATTCGACGTAATCCTCACCAGCGCTGGCGACAAGAAAATCGGCGTAATCAAAGTTGTCCGCGAAGTAACGGGTCTCGGCCTGAAAGAAGCTAAAGCCCTCGTTGATGGCGCTCCTGCTCCTGTTAAAGAAGGCGTTGCTAAAGCTGACGCTGAAGCTCTCAAAGCTAAACTCGAAGAAGCTGGCGCTTCCGTTGAATTGAAATAATTTCAATTTACGTACAAACAAAAAGCTGTGCAAAAATGTGAATTCATTTTTGCACAGCTTTTTTTATTCGTACATTTCCGGCCGGCGCAGCTTCAGGAAGGGCCGTTCGGCCTTGGCCTTGCGGGCCAGGGACAGGTCGAGGTCACACGTCAGGAGCTGTTCCGTAGCGTCGCCCTTGACGAGCACCTCACCCCACGGGTCGATAACCAGTGACTCGCCGGCAAAGTCCATGCCGCCTTCCTTGCCTACGCGGTTGCACATGGCCACAAAGGTCTGGTTCTGGTAGGCCTGGACGCGCATTTCCCATTCGAACATTTCCAGGGGTTCAGCCTTCGTATTGGCCGTCGGCACGATGACCAGATCGGCACCCTTAGCGGCACAGGTGCGGATACTTTCGGGCAAGTGCCGGTCAAAGCAGATGACGATGCCGACGCGGCCAAAGGGCGTGGAAAAGACCTGAAAGCCCTCGTCTGACGGCGTATAATAGTCGCACTCGTAAAACTGCTCAGCCTGGAAAATATGCACCATTTTGGCCATTCCCTGGAGCTCACCGGCCGGCGTCAGGAAGAGATTTGTATCGTAAGCCTGGCCGCCTTGGTCCAAATAGAGATTAGGTGAAAGGTAGAGGTGGTGTTCCCGGCACTTCTGCTTAAATCGGTCGATACAGGCAGCGTCAGGCCGGAATAAGTAGGCTGAGGCATCCTGCTTTTCATACTGGGCAAAGAACGGTGACAGCTGTACTTCCGGGAAAAAGAGGAGGTCACAGCCGGCGGCGGCATCGCAAAAAGCCAGCGATTTTTCCAGATTTTTCTCTACGTCTTTAGACATAGACATTTGCGCCATTCCTAACTTCAAAATATGCACATCCCTTCGGCAAAAAAAGATCGGCAGCCCCTTGGCCGCAAATCCTGATGATATCAGTATATATTGGAAAGTATAGCATGGTTACGCCTTTTTGTCCCGCTTTTTTGAAAAAATCTGCCTTGTCATCTCTACTGTTCTAAGGTATAGTAATACTAGTAAGTAATTTATATTATCATTTGAAGGAGACATAATCATGGCAGAAAATAAAGTATATGCAGTATTTAAAACGAACAACGGTGACTTCACGGTAGAATTATTCCCGGACAAAGCACCGATTACGGTAGAAAATTTCCGCAAGCTCGCTGAAAGCAACTTCTACGACGGCACCATTTTCCACCGCATCATTGGCGACTTCATGATTCAGGGCGGCGATCCCCAGGGCACAGGCTTTGGCGGCTCCGACGAAATGATCCCTGACGAATTCGGTCCGGGCCTCGATTTCAACGAACCGGGCGTCCTGGCCATGGCCAACGCCGGCCCGAATACAGGCAGCTCCCAGTTCTTCGTCACTGTCGTACCGACACCGTGGCTCCAGAACCATCATTCCATTTTCGGCAAAGTCGTCGAAAACTATGATGTCGTCGAAAAAATCAGCCACGTCAAGACAGACTTCCGCGATAAACCTTTAGAAGATGTCGTAGTAGAAACGATTCAAATTGTTGAAAAATAAGGCAGAAGCCTATTATACGTATGTCGTACGTTGCGCCGATGGCTCTTATTATACGGGCTGGACGCGCGACGTAGACCAGCGTGTAGCTGCACACAACAGCGGCCGTGGCGCCAAGTATACGCGTTCCCGCCAGCCTGTTGTCCTGGTTTGGAGCCAGGCCTTTACGTCCAAGCACGCCGCTATGCACTGGGAATGGCAGATCAAGCAATGGCCCCGTGCAAAAAAGGCAGACCTCGTCTGCCGGCAGCTCCTGTTGCCTGACTGCGCGAAAGGAGAGGGACAGGGTGAAACAATGGAAGAAATGGATACTGACAGCACTCGTCGGCACGTCTCTGGTTAGCGCTCCTATCGGTCTGGCCCAAGCAGCGTCGACGACGGAAACAATTCTGTACGGCGTAGCCGCAGCGGCACTCATTAAGCAGCAGCTCAGCAAAATGGACCGCGACGGCCAGCCGCAAATGCTGGCCCAGGTCAAGGACAAGACCGGCGTCAGCGGTGACTTATATTCCCAGCAGCGGCTGGAACGCATTACGGACCGTCTCGTCCAGACGGGCATGATCAAGCGCGATTACGACGTCTACGCCAATCCCAGCCAGGAGCTCAACGCCTTTGAAACCATTGGCGGCGTCATCTCCGTCAACTAGGGCATGATGAACGTCCTCGATGACGACGAGCTGGCCTTTACGCTCTGCCATGAAATGCAGCACGGCGAGCACCATCACGCCATTAACGGCGTCATGAAGAGCATCGGCGTCTCCCTGGCAGTAGACCTGGCCTTTGGCGGCAACGCGGACGTCCTCGATGTCCTCTTAGGCGGTATTGCCGTCAACTACATCGATAACGAGCTGATTACCATGGATCAGGAAAAACAGGCCGATGCCGATGGCTTCAACGTCCTCAAGAATACGAGCTTCAATGTCGGCGGCGCGCCATCTTCTATGCAGCTGGTCTATGAAAAATACGGCGACCTCTACCGCGAAGGCTTTGGCCGCGTCCTCAGCCCGAACAACCATCCGCAAATGAGCAGCCGTATTGAAAAGCTCGGCCAGCGTATGACCCGCTGGTCCGGCAACCACGTCCAGGTCGGCGGTGACACGGTTTACGTCAACGCCCTGCCGGTCCTGCGTCCGGCTCCGTCCGGTGCCTACTCGTCACGGCGCCGGGCCTTCCTCGTAGCAGGCAATCTGGCCCGCGTTACCCACAACGTCTACGGTGAAGCGGAAAACGACAAAAAAGTCGTCACAACGCCGCTTACGAGCCGTAACACAGCGTCTGCAGACAAGGCTGCGGGTACGGTCAAAACCGTTTCTGAAGGCACGGCGGCAGCTAGCAAGCTGGCAGCGGCCAACGTCTGGAATATCCAGCAAAATGGAGCGGACCTCTCCGTCAATGGCCAGCGCATTATGACCCTGGCCGGCGCTGACGACGGCACGAAAATCCGTACGGATTTACAGCACGCCCTGACAGCCAAGCCCAAGATGCTGTCGGCAAAAGAAATCCGCAAGCTCGACAATACGTGGAAGAAGCAGTATGGCTTCGAAGCCACACAAAAGAAGGAAAAAGCAAAGGCCGAAAGTGACAAAGGAAAGGTTGTCGCACCGGCCAAAGCATAGTATAATAAGAACGATAAACATTATCAAAAGCGCAGTGCGGACATTGGGGGGTGAAGCAGATGCGGAATAAGAGTGTCTTAGTATTATCAGTGTTATTGGCCTTGACCGTCGCCACGGGGATGTCCGGCGCCAGGATGCGGCAAAGCACGCATGGCAGGTATGTCGTGGCGCCGCCCTTGGAGCAGGCACAGAAAATCTATGTCTCGTCAGCGGCGCAGCCGTCGGCCAACCAGCCCGTAGCCTGGCTGCACTATACAGAAGACGAACCCGCTTCGATTCACCCGGTTCTGCGCTGGTCCCGCGTCGATGGGGCCGTCATGTACGACGTTCAGGTCCTGGAACGGCACGAGCCCGATACAGCAGGGCAGGAGGCCTATTACGAACCCATCGTCGATACGCAGCGGGCCTATACGAACGGCATCGAGCTGGCCCTGCCCGATATGTTTACAGGCGATGTCTTTTATTACCGCGTGTGCGGCCTCGATCTGGATGGCAATCCCGTCAGTGACTATTCGGACCTGGAACGGGTTCCCATTGACCGCATGGGCTATTTTGTAGAAAAACCGACCCCCTTATCGGCCTACAACGAAGGCAACGGCACGGTCCTCTTATATCCTGTATACGACTGGCTCGCCGTACCGGGTGCCGCGTCGTACGAGCTGGAAATTCTCGACGGGCCGCCGGAAAATCCCAATGGTATATCGCCGTCAGAGCACCGCATCGATGTCTATCATCCCCAATATGCCCAGCAATACGACCAAAAGGCGCGCTATGGGCCGCATCCCTTTTATTG
Source organism: Megasphaera hominis (assembly GCF_014269395.1). Taxonomy (GTDB): domain Bacteria; phylum Bacillota; class Negativicutes; order Veillonellales; family Megasphaeraceae; genus Megasphaera; species Megasphaera hominis. The sequence goes on along the minus strand of NZ_JACOGK010000033.1, from coordinate 8,363 downwards.
GCGCGTCCGGGCCCTCGACAGTGCCGGCAATCCTGTCGGCGTCTATTCCGACGCCCAGCCCTTTGTGACCAATCCCGATGCCGATTACGAAGTAGCCACGTATGGCGACAGTATCAGCCATGGCGGCGGCAGCGTTTCCTACTCGCCTACGGACTGGGACTTCAGCTATCAGCACTACCTCGATTTCCCGTCGGTCAATTTGGCCGAAAGCGGCAATACGAGTACTATGACGCGGGAACGCTTTGAAAAGGACGTCCTGCCCTTCCATCCGCGTTACCTCATCATCCTCATGGGCTCTAACAGCCTGCGCAACGGCGAAGGCGCGTCCATCGTCATGAAGGACATGGAAGCGGTCCGCCAAAAATGCTTAGAAAACGGCATCCGTCCCGTTTTCCTGACGGTGCCGCCAGTCAACCCGGCCAATATCAAAAAGAGCTTCGACAGTGAAACGGCTGACGACTGGCAGTTCCAGTTCGGCCGCGTCAATGCCTACGTCCGCTCGCACGTCCATATCGACATTACGCCGGGCATGTACGACGAAAAAGGCGAGCTCCGTACGGAACTGGCCCTGGACGGGCTCCATCTCGACCCGGCAGGCAAGCAGCTCATGGCTGCAGCCATCAACGAAGCCTGGCCGGAAATTACATCCTTGCCGGATAGTGCCTGGGAGGAGTAACGTGAGCAAAAAAAGTCTTATTTCTGTACTGACAACGGCCCTGCCGATTCTGGCCCTGCCCTTGCTACTCCTGCTGCTGTGGGAGCTGGGCGCACGCTGGCACTGGTGGGGCTCTTATATTCTGCCGGCGCCGGAACGGGTCCTTTCGACGTGGTGGCACCTGGCCGTATCGGGCCAGTTGGCACGGCACGTCGGTGCCAGCCTGCTCCGCGTGCTCATTGGCTTTCTCATCGCCGCCGGCCTGGCCCTGCCGGCTGGCATTTTCCTGGGCCTTCACCACAAAGCCTACGTGTACAGCCATTCCGTCCTGGAATTCCTGCGCAACGTACCGCCTCTGGCCCTCTTGCCCATCCTGATCCTTTGGTTTGGTATTGATGAGACGAGTAAGATCATCATCGTCGTCTTGGCGACCTTTTTCCCCATCTTCCTCAATACCCTGGCCGGCATGGCCCAACCGGACCCACAACTAATCGAGATGGGGCGCGTATACGGCCTGTCGCCGTGGGCCGTCTTTTGGCACATCCGCCTGCCCCAGGCTCTGCCGTCCATCTATACGGGCCTGCGCATCGGCCTGGGCTACAGCTGGCGTTCCCTCATTGGTGCCGAAATGATCGCCGCCGCAGCGGGCCTGGGCTACCTCATCCTCGATGGGGAAGAAATGGCCCGTCCCGACGTCGTCCTGGCGGGCATCCTCACCTTGGGTGTCCTGGGCATTCTCGCCGACGCCCTCATGGCCTGGGCCGGACGGTGCCTGCTTTGGACAGAAAGGAGGAACCGCCGTGCCTGACATTACCGTAAGCCATTTGAGTCATACCTATCACTTGCCCGATGGGACAGTCGTACAGGCCCTATCTGACCTGAACGCCCATTTCCCGGCCGGCTCCTTTTCCGTCGTCGTCGGCCCCAGCGGCTGCGGCAAAACGACACTCCTGCGCCTCCTGGCCGGTCTCGAAACGGCCACAGGCGGACAAATCGATTTTGGCGGTCCCCGGCCCCGGACGGGCGTCATGTTCCAAGCACCGCGCCTCTTGCCCTGGCTGACCGTAGAAGAGAATGTCCGCATCTGGCAGTATGGCATGGGCGGTTCCACGGCGTTGGCCGCCCAGTATCTACACCTTTTTGGTCTGGATTCCTTCCGCAAGGCCTATCCCGACCAGCTCTCCGGCGGCATGGCCCAGCGCGTAGCCCTTGTACGGACCTTAGCGTGCCAGCCACAGCTGCTGCTCCTGGACGAACCCTTTGCAGCCCTCGATTATTTCACGCGGGAAAAGCTTCAGGACGAGCTCACGGAGCAGTATGTCCGCCAGCCCTTAACCATTATCTTTATTACTCACGATCTGGACGAAGCCCTGCGCCTGGGCGAACGGATCCTGGTCCTGCGCCGGGGCCGGCAAAGCGGCCTTCTGACCCGTTCCGAGCCCTATCCGCGCCAGGCTCTGGCCGATCGGACGAGAGAAAAACAAACTATCTTACAATTATTGGAGGAACCCCATGAAACGTAGCACAAAAGCAATCTTTGTAGGCCTGGCTTCGCTCATCATGGCCGTCGCCCTGGCTGGCTGCGGCTCATCCCAGCCGGCTCAGGATACGGCTAAGAAGCCCGAAGCCATTCATATGACATACGTCAAATCGCCCCTCAATATTCCTTCCATCGTAGAAAAGAAGGACCACGTCTTTGAAGATGCCTTTAAGCCTGAAGGCATTGCCATCGACTATTCCGATTTGGACGCCGGTCCGAAGCAAACGGAAGCCATGGCGGCCGGCAAAATCGATATTTGCCACGCCTTAGGCGGTACCAGTGCCATCCTGGCCAAGGCCAACGGCGTTGACCTGACCATCGTCGGTATTTACAGCCGCGCGCCCCAGGCCTTTATGATTATGACCAAGGATCCGTCCATCCAGTCCGTGAAAGACCTGAAAGGGAAGAAGGTCGCCGGTCCGAAGGGAACCATCCTGCACCAGCTGCTCCTGGCAGCACTGGCCCGGGAAGGCATGTCGCCTGACGACGTAGACTTCGTCTCCATGGGCATTCCCCAGGCGTCGGCAGCCCTCTCTGGCGGCAGCGTCGATGCGGCGCTCCTGGCCGGTCCGGCCACGCTGAAGATGAAAGCCGACGGCGGCCGCGTCCTCACGACCGGTGAAGGCCTCCTCGATGCGACGATCGTCATTGCCATGCGCACGGACTTCATCAACCAGTATCCTGACGTAGCGAAGAAATTCATGGCCACCCACGCCCGCGTCGTCAAGGATTATGCCGAAAATCCCCAGCAGGACTACGCTGCCGCTGCCGAAGCGACGGGCCTGACTATCGATCAGGTAGAAGCCATGGCCGGCTGGTATGATTTCGACCCGGCTATCCGCGAAGAAGACATTGCCGACCTGGAACAGACCCAGGACTTCCTCATCCAGACAGGCATGCTGGAAAAGGACAAGAAAATCGACATTTCGTCTATGTGTAAGCCTCTCATCTAATAGGAAAGCCCTAGGGGCATAGAAAAAACCTGCCAGCATCAGCCGGCAGGTTTTTTCAGTGTGTCCTAGTGAAAGAGAGCCACTTATTTAATGAAGTTCGGTGTTGTCAAATAGCGGTCGCCGTTATCGGGCAGGAAGACGACGATGGTCTTGCCGGCATTTTCCGGACGCTGTGCCAGCTGGACGCCGGCGTAGAGGGCAGCACCACCGGAAATACCGATGAGCAGGCCTTCCGCGTGGGAGAACGACTGGGCCGTATCGTAGGCCTGATCCGTCGTGACCGTGAAGATTTCATTGTAGATCTTCGTATCCAGCGTTTCCGGTACGAAGTTAGCGCCAATGCCCTGAATCTTGTGCGGGCCTGCGTGGCCTTCCGAAAGGAGAGGAGAATCAGCCGGTTCGACAGCGACGATCTGCACGTCCGGATTCTTTTCCTTCAAATACTGGCCAACGCCTGTGAGCGTACCGCCTGTGCCAACGCCGGCAATGAAGATGTCTACCTTGCCGTCTGCGTCTTCATAGATTTCCGGGCCGGTCGTAGCCTTGTGGATAGCCGGATTGACCGGGTTAGTAAACTGGCCGGGAATAAAGGAATTCGGAATTTCCTTCAAGAGCTCGTTGGCCTTGTCAATCGTGCCCTGCATGCCCTTTTTGCCTTCTGTCAGGACGATTTCACCGCCGTAGGCAGCAATGAGATTGCGCCGTTCGACAGACATGGTTTCCGGCATGGTGAAGATGGCGCGGTAGCCCTTGGCAGCAGCGACAGCCGCCAGGCCGATGCCCGTATTGCCGCTCGTCGGTTCAATGATGACCGAGCCTTCTTTCAAGATCCCCTTAGCTTCGGCATCTTCAATCATAGCCTTGGCAATGCGGTCCTTAGCCGAACCGGCAGGATTGAACATTTCCAATTTAACCAGCAGCTTAGCCGGTACAGAAGCCTTCTTGTTAAACCGTTCCGGCTGCAAAAGCGGCGTATGACCAACTAATTCCAGTGCACTCGTATAAATTTTACCCATAATCAAATCTCTCCTTCGATGTTTTCAAAATAAAATGTAGTCAGTACTAAAATCATTTCTAAAAGCGGTATAACCGGCAACATCGAAAGCCTGACCGATATCTTTCTGTATTCACTATAAAAACCCCCTCATAGGTACGTTCCATTGACCGTGCGCAAAATACATGGTATCACTATTCGGGCACGCAAAAAAACCGCCCATCTCCTCAGAGACGGCGGACCGCGGTTCCACTCTGGTTGCAATACAATGGTATTGCCCCTCTAGGCCGGTAACGGCGGCAGCCGGAATAAGATACTCATGTTCCCTCATTCTGCTCGCAAAGGCATTCGCTGTACTTCTTACCGGGGCAGGCTTGCAGCCGATGGCCTGCGTTCTCTGACGGCAGTGCAATACAGGTACTTGATTTGCTCATGGCATGTGTCAATTTTTACAATTATAGTACACTTTTCAATCTGTCTTGTCAAGGCATTTTACGGAAAAAATACTAAAAAGGTAACTTTTTTGTAAGAGCCCGTCCGGCTTATATGATATATATGGGAGCCGCTCCTAATATGTGGTATAATATACAAATACGATATGATAAAAAGGACAGGTCTGTCTGCGTCTGTGCAGGCCCGGCCGGTCCCAAGGATAAAGGAGGCTGACGCGATGACCTTACATGTAACCTATTTAGGCCACAGCGGCTTTACAGTAGAAACGGATACGAAAGTGCTGGTCTTTGATTACTATCAGGACGACCAGCAGGTAGTACGGTCCTATGCCCAAGGGAACAAGCCCTTTTGGTTCTTCGTGACCCATTGGCACAACGACCACTTCAACCGGCACATTGCCGATTTTGCCCAGCAGACCGAAGCGTATATCATCAACAAGGATGTACCCTTCCGCCAGGCAGAGCAGGACAAACTGCACACCCTGGACGTGTACGATACGATCCACGTAGGTGAAACGATTATTACGCAGTTCGGCTCGACCGACGAAGGCGGTTCTTTCCTCGTCAAGACCGATGGCGTCAGTATCTTCCACGCCGGCGACCTGAACTGGTGGCACTGGGAAGGCGACACTGCGGAAAACAACGAAAACGCCAAGCGTATGTACGCGGCAGAGCTGGAAAAATTAGACGGCCTCACCGTGGACGTAGCCTTTTTCCCCGTCGATGCCCGTCTGGACTATGCCCGTGAATGGGGCGTTACGGCCTTCCTGAAGCACGTCAAGGTCACGCAGTGCCTCGTGCCCATGCACTACTTTGGCGCGCCGTGGACGCCGTCCCGGGCCTTTACGGACCAGTATCCTCAGCAGCACCTGTGGATTCCCATCCATAGCGGCGACAGCACGAACGTATAAGAACTGCCCGCTCTCGTAGCGGGTCCGGCCCTGGCCGGAGAAGGAGGAAAAGAATGACTCAACCAGAAACAGCATCGCCTGTAAGACGCAGCCATATCGCCGGGTATATCCTGGTCATCGCTGCCTTGCTGCTGCTGCTTTCCTATCCCGTCCGTGATCTCTTTTGGGGCGGGCTGATCATGCATTTATCCGGCGCGGCCCTCATCGGCGGCCTGGCCGACTGGTACGCCGTAACGGCCCTGTTCCGCAAGCCCCTGGGTATTTCGTTCAAGACAGCCCTCATTCCCAACAGTAAAGAACGGATCGCCGAAACGGCGCGGCACATGATCGAAAGCGAAATTCTCACGGTGCCCAATATGTACAACGTCCTCAAGCACCATCCCGTCCTCGAAGCGGGCCTCAGCTACTTGCACACGGACGAAGGCTTCCAGTCAGCCGAACGCATTTTGGGCCACATTATGAATACCTTCCTGTATACCCTCGATATGCAGGCGCTCGTACGGGCCTTTTCGACGATGGGCGAAGAAGCCATCGAAAAGATCCGTATTGCTCCCATGATGGGCAAGGCCCTCAAGACCGGCCTTGTCGGTGAAGCCGGCAACGACTTCCTCGATTTCAGCATCTTTACCCTCGAATCGATGGTCAAGAGCGAAACGGCCAAGCGCTACATCGCCGATATTTACCGTGAATCCATGCGCCAGTATGAACACCGCAACTTCGTCTATGCCCTGATCATCAAGGCCGCCCTGGCCAGCGACATGTTCAGCCCCGAACGGGTAGCGGGCAACCTGCAGGACAAATTCCTGCACCTCCTGGCCGAAGCGAAAAAGCCCGACTCGGAAGAACGCCGCAAGGCCATGCAGTTCATTTGGCAGCAGGCGGAAAAGCTGGAAATGAACACAGCCTGGCAGGACCGGGTAGAGCAGTACAAAATGCGCCTCTTCCGCTACATCGTCGCCCGTCCGGATATGAAGGAAGCGTGGCAGCGCTACGTCCAGAATCCGGACCGGCAGAACCGCGTGTGCCGCGCCGCTGCGACGTACGCCATCGAACGCCTGGAAGGCTTTAAGGGCAGCGATCTCCAGGTAGAGCAGATGAACCGCTTCGTCCTGGCCATGGCAGCCCGCGAATTAAAACGGCTCCAGAACTGGTTCGGCGCTACAGCCGAAAAGGAAATCCTCAAATACGACGGCCAGGAACTGGCCGATCAGCTCGAAAGCCGCGTTTGGTACGACTTGCAAATGATCCGCGTCAACGGCTCCCTCGTCGGTGCCGTCCTGGGCGCCTGCATTTATTTGGCCATGAATGGCTTGAAGGGAGGCTGGTAACATGACCTATCGTCAACGGGCAAACAGTATACTGGCCTTATCGTTCGTCTGCTTCCTGGCCGTCTTTATCTGGTGGCTCCATCAGGACCAGCTGACCTTCTGGGGCAACCTCCTTTTCTTCGTCCTCCAATCGGCCTTCATCGGCAGCATTGCCGACTGGTTCGCCGTAACGGCCCTCTTTGATAAACCCCTGGGCTTCCCGTACCACACGGAATTGGTCTACAACCACCGCACGCAGATCATCGACGGCATGACCAACGTCGTATCGGAAAAGCTTCTCCAGCCCGGCATGTGGCGGGACAAGCTCTACCAGGTCTCCTTCGTAGACCGCTTCAACAGCTGGATTGAAAAGCCCGAAGGCCGGGAAAAATTCCGGGCCCTCCTCTACGAAGTAGCCCAGCAGGTCTATAACTACGGCCGCCAGGGCAAAACCCAGCAGATGATCGTCGAACATATCCGTACGTACCTCAAACGGCAGCCCCTCCTGAGCTTCCTCCAGGACCGCATCATTACCATGCTGGAAGACCCGGACAGCCGCATGCTGAGCGATATTATCGGCCTCGTCAAGGAAGGCGTGCGCAGCAAGGAATTTGAACACATCCTCACCCAGGCCATTGCCGAATGGATGACCGAATCGAAAACGGCGCCCCATCTCATCGTGACGCTCAATAAATTCACCGGCATGGTCGACACGGACAAGATTGCCAAAGACGTACAAAAAGGTCTCCTGGTCTGGCTTGAACGGTGGGAACACGCCGGCGGCAAAGAACGGCAGTGGCTGTGCCAGAAGCTGGAGCTGCAAATGTACGCCATGAACGGCCAGCTCACCTATACCGTACAGAGCTGGCAGGACCAGTTCATCGACTCCCTGCCCCTGGAAATGTGGCTTACGGCGACGCAGCGCTCTGTCCAGACCTACTTCACGACCGGTGTAGAAGGCAAGGAAAAGCTGCAAAACATCATGGAAGAACAGTTTACCCATTACCTCGACTACTGCAACCAGTACCCGGAAATGAAGGGCTGGATTGACGACCAGATCCGCAAGGGCTGTGAAGTCATTCTGGAACACGAACACGCCCTCATCGGCGTAGCTGTACGGGAAGTCCTTTCGGGCTTCGACAAGAAGAAGTTCAACGAATTCCTGGAAAGCAAGGTCGGCGAAGACCTGGCCTGGATCCGCATTAACGGCGCCATCGTCGGCGGTACCATCGGCTTTTTGGTCTACTCCCTCCTTTACGGCTATGACTACCTCGTGGGCCCTGTCATCCGCCAGCTCTTCATGTAAACAGCATAAACGAAAAGGGGCTGTGAAATAACACAGACCCAAATAACAAAGGAGGTCCACCGACTCTTTCGAGTCAGCGGACCTCCTTTTGTGGTAAAATTTACATAACCAATGAAAAATTCAACCACTAATTATTCTAAACCAAAACAGGCAATTTTGCCACTATATATTTCAGATTTTCTGGATATTTGCGATCCGGTGTTGGTTTTCAACAGATTCATGGAGGGAATCAACTTGGAGAAGTA
>NZ_JACOGK010000032.1 GCF_014269395.1 Megasphaera hominis | reverse complement strand
GTTCGATTAGAGATTTTCCTGGTTTCCATCGGACATAACCTCTATAAATATCACAATAAAAAACTACGCTTGCAGAAATCCGCATAAACTGTAAAAATACTGCTTTATGGGGAAAGGGGCTTTGCGCCCATTTTTCAAAGGTCATTCTCTAAAAAAGGAAAAAGAGCATGAAAAAAAGGAAGTGGACAAAATGCTTTCGCATTTTGTCACACTCCCTTTTTTTTATGCCGGCGCCAGGCCGGGAGGCATGAATAAGCACTACTTTGTATTATTTTTTCACATAATTAATATGCTATTTTCACATCATCAAAAAACAGATAAACGTATTACGTACGAACATGTATAGAAATAGAATCATGCTCGTAAAACCTAAAGAATAAATAAAGAAAGGCTGAATAATCGGGATAAATCATAAGGTTTCTCCCTGCTTGTGAAGATAAAATACATTCGGCAGACGCATCTCTATATGCCGACCTTGCTATAATTTTCACGTTGAATAATGAAAGAGATAATGATATAATTATGTCGATTGAAAGTGAATGATTGTCGTTGTAACAAGCGGTTTCTACAGGAGGCCGTTTGTCCGTATGACAGCAGGAGTGCCGCGCAATTTGTCTCTATTGGACGACTGGGCGGGGTTTGGACTGCAGAAAACCGGCAGGATGTTATGGATACATTGCTGGCTGCAGGGTCATCAAGCATCATATTTGGATTGCCATAGCCGTGCTTATGCGCTATGGCATCAGCAGCGCACCGAAAACAATCTGTTAAAAAAACTATCGACAGGTTGCAGATTGGTCAGGGGCGTGAAGACTGGCAAGTGCCGTGATTCCAGGTATGCTGCTTATTGTTTTTATTTTTCATTATATCTGATGAGGTGATTTTTGATGTTGAATACCTTTAAAAGAGGTGGGGTCCATCCTGACGATGGGAAGATCTATGCAAAGGATAAAGCCATAGAAACCCCGGCAATACCGGATCAAGTAGTCATCCCGATGAGCCAGCACTTTGGTGCCCCTTGCACACCGACTGTAAAAGTTGGAGATCATGTAAAAAAAGGGCAGCTCATAGGTACGAGTGACGCATTCCTTCATGCCGACATCCATGCGTCTATTTCCGGCGATGTTGTCAAAGTGGCGCCTATGCCGCACAATATGATGGTCACATGCATGTCTGTGGTTATCAAATCGGATGGCAAAGACGAATGGGCTGACGGGATACCGGAAGAACATGACTGGAAACAACTCGATAGCAAGGAAATCATCGAATTGATCAAAAAGGCCGGCGTCGTTGGCTGCGGCGGTGCAACGTTCCCGGCTCATGTAAAATTCACACCGAATAAACCTGTCGATACGTTTATTGTCAATGGGGCAGAATGCGAACCCTATTTGACGTGCGACTACCGGGCTATGGTAGAAGACGAATATGTCAACAAATTAGTAACCGGTGTTCAGATCATCATGAAAGCGCTGGGTGTAAAGCAGGGCTTCATTGGTATTGAAGATAATAAGCCCGAAGCTATCAGCAAGCTGACCGAAGCCTTCAAGGATATTCCTGAAGTAACGGTAAAGGCCTGCAAGACGAAATACCCGCAGGGTGCTGAAAAAATGATGATCGAAGCCATGACCGGCCGTCAGGTTGAACCGGGCGGATTGCCTATGAACGTAGGCTGCGTTGTCAGCAACGTAGGTACGGTTATTGCTGTTACGGATGCCGTTTGCCATGGTATTCCTTTCATTCAGCGTCTGACCACGGTAACCGGCGATTGCATCAAAGAACCGAAAAACCTCGCCCTGCGTATTGGTACTCCTTTCCAGGAAGTTATCGATTACTGCGGTGGTTTCTCGCAGACTCCGGACCGCGTTATTGGCGGTGGCCCCATGATGGGGCTGGCCCAGTACCAGCTGGATGTTCCTATTACGAAAGGCGCTTCTGGTATTCTTGCTTTGTCTCCGGAAAAATGCCAGGTTGGCGAAGAAGAACCTTGTATCCGTTGTGGTCGTTGTGTTGAAGCATGTCCGATGGGCCTTATCCCAAGTCAGCTGAGCATCTTCTCTTCCTGCGCAGCTTGGGATAAATGCATGGAATACGGTGTTATGAACTGCGTAGAATGCGGCAGCTGTGTCTATACCTGCCCGGCTAAACGTAATATCGTACAGTATATCCGTAATGCAAAAGCACAGTGCAAAGCTATTCAGCGTGAAGCCCAGGCAAAGGCCGATGCGCAGAAGGCTAAGAAATAATTGGAAGAAGGGATATCATGAGTCCAGAAGCAAAAGGACAAACTATAGGAAAGGATGCTAAAGACATGCAGGAATTAAAACTTACTGTATCATCTTCACCGCATGTTCGCTGTAACGAAAGCATTCCTAAAATCATGTGGAATGTTGTAGCGGCTCTCGTGCCGGCTGCTGCGTTCGGCGTATATTACTTCGGTATCAACGCTCTTGTAAACATCATCGTCGCCGTCGTATCGGCTGTCGTTTTTGAATTCTTATGGGAAAAAATGATGCACAAGAAGGTTACCATTAAGGATGGCAGTGCTGTCATCACCGGTCTTCTTCTTGCTATGTGCTGCCCGCCGAGCCTGCCTTGGTGGATGAGCATCGTTGGTTCCTTCTTAGCCATCGTCGTCTGTAAACAGTCTATGGGCGGCTTGGGCTATAACCTCTTTAACCCGGCTCACGTTGGCCGTGCCGGCCTGATGGTTTCCTGGCCGGTTGCCATGACGACATGGACCCAGCTCAATGGCCAGGTTATCGATGGCGTTGCCGGTGCTACACCGTTGAACGTATTCAAACACGGTGGCCAGGATGCACTGTTCACTCTCTTTGGTGCCAACGATTGGGGTTCCATTTACCAGAGCATGTTCTTCGGTATGCGCAATGGCTCGATGGGCGAAACCTGCACCGTACTGCTTATCCTCGGCGGCCTGTATCTCATTTGGAGAGGCTATGTAAACTGGCAGGTACCGGTTATCATGATTGCAACTGTAGGTATTCTCATGGCAATCATTTACCAGAGCCCGAACGTCGCTCTCTTTGAAATGATGGCTGGCGGCCTTATTATCGGCGCTTTCTTCATGGCTACAGATATGGTATCGGCTCCTATTACGCTGAAAGGCCAGATGATCTTTGCCTTAGGCTGTGGTCTCATTACCGTATTGATCCGTGTTCTCGGTGGTTATCCGGAAGGCGTTTGCTATTCCATCCTGCTCATGAATACACTGACTCCGCTCATTGACCGTCTGGTTAAACCGCAGGTCTTCGGCGCAGTAAAGGCAAAGGGGGCTAAATAAAATGGCAGACAAAAAAGAAGGCGGCATTTTTAAGATTGCCCTGAACCTTATTCTTACCTGTCTTGTATCCGGCTGTATCATCGGTGCTGTATATTTTGTTACCGGCCCGATTGCCACAGCTAAGGCTGCAGAAATGAAAGAACAATCCATGAAGGAACTCGTACCGCAGGCTGATAAATTCGTTCCTGTCGAAGGCAAAAAGGATACGTACATTGCCGAAAAGGGTGGCCAGAAGGTTGCCTTTATTATCCCGACAGAACCGAAAGGCTATGGCGGACCGATCAAGTTGCTCACAGCTGTTTCTACTGATGGCACTGTATTAGATTATACGGTACTCGAAGCGAACGAAACTCCGGGCCTCGGCGACCGTGGTGCTAAATCCCCCTTTAAAGATCAGTTTAAAGGCAAGAAAGCAGAAAACCTGGAAGTAACGAAGGATGCCGGTGTCAAAGACAAGATTCAGGCTATGACGGGTGCGACCATTTCTTCCCGCGCATTCACCCGCGGTGTAAAAGAAGCTGTTGAAGAAGCAGCAAAGATGGGGGGTAAATAATAATGAATCTTTGGAAAGTATTTAGTAGAGGCATTATTGAAGAAAACCCATACTTCGTATTAGCTTTGAGCTTGTGCCCTGGCCTGGCCGTTACAACCAGTGTTATCAACGGTTTAACAATGGGTCTGACAGTATGGTTCGTTATTACCTCGAACAACGTCGTTGTTTCTATTATCCGTAAGACAATCAACAAAAAGGTACGTGTACCTGTTTACATTACTTGTATTGCTACTATCGTAACGTGTGTACAGCTTTTCCTCCAGGCTTTTGCCCCGGATCTGTACAAAGCTCTTGGCGTATACCTCGACTTGGTCGTCGTATTTGCTATCATCCTGGCCCGCGCTGAATCCGTTGCTTCGAAGAACGGCGTACTCGTTTCCTTCCTCGATGGCATGGGCATGGGCGTCGGCTTTACGATTGCTATGTTTGTCATTTCCTTCGTACGTGAACTTATCGGTAACGGCACGCTCTTCGGCGTTGATGTTTTTGGCCCGAGCTACATGCCAGCCCTGATCCTCGCTTTGCCGCCTGGAGCCTTCATGCTCATCGGTTTCATGATGGCCGGCGTCAAGATGTGGAACCAGTCGCGTGAAAAAGCCAAACAGTTAAAAGCAATGGAAGGGAGTGAAGGATAATGGGCGCATATTTTACGCTGTTTATCGGGGCTGTTCTGATTAACAACTTCGTATTGACCAAGTTCCTGGGCCTGTGTATCTTCTTCGGTGTTTCCAAGAACCTGAACGCATCCATCGGGATGGGCTTTGCCGTAACGTCCGTTATTACTTTAAGTACGATTTTGGCCTGGCTCGTTTATAACTTTGTCTTAGTTCCCTTGGGACTGACATTCTTACGTACGATTACCTTCGTTGTTTTGATTGCCAGCTTTGTACAGCTGCTCGAAATCATCATCAAGAAAGAATCGCCGACATTGTATAACATGTGGGGGATTTACCTCATGCTGATCGCAACGAACTGTATCGTATTGTCCGTACCTGTTATCAGTGTTACCAACGATTATAACTTCGTTCAGAATATCGTATTTGCCGTTGGTTCCGGCTTAGGCTTTGCTTTGGCCTTGATCCTCATGGCAAGCTGCCGTGAAAAATTGGACTATGCAGATGTACCTGATGCACTGAAAGGCACACCTATTGCCTTCGTCGTAGCCGGTATGCTCTCGCTTGCTTTCCTCGGCTTCTCCGGTATGATTTAACTAACGCAAAGGAGTTGGAAAACCTATTATGAATTATGCGTTCATAGCCATCATGGCCGTTGTTATCATGACTTGCGTAGGTATCGTGTTTGGTTTCGTCCTCGCATTGGCTGATAAGAAATTTGCCATGGAAGAAAATCCGCTCATTGGCGAAGTAAAAGAAGCATTACCGCAAGGTCAGTGCGGTGCATGTGGTTTCGCCGGTTGTGCCAAATATGCAGAAGCAGTTGTTCTTGACCCGGATGTTCCGCCTAACCTTTGCGTTCCTGGCAAAGCGGAAGTTGCTGCTGTTGTTGCTAAATTGACGGGTAAAGTAGCAGAAGCTACAGAACCTAAGTATGCTCACATCAAATGCCGTGGCGGTAATGGGATTGCCAAAATGGCCTTTGAATACAAGGGCGTTCATGACTGTGCTGCTGCCAAATTGGTACAGCAGGGTCCGAAAACGTGTAAGTTTGGCTGTCTCGGTTTTGGCAACTGCGTCCGTGCCTGCCCGTTCAATGCTATGAGCATGGGCCCGAATGGTCTTCCCGTTGTCGACCGTAAGATGTGCACAGGCTGCGGCAAATGTGCCAATACCTGCCCGAACCATGTTATCGAATTGCTGCCTATGAGTGCAAAGGTCAGCGTAAGCTGCAGCTCCAAAGACTTTGGTGCTGTTGCCATGAAGAACTGCAAAGCCCTTTGCATCGGTTGCGGTTCCTGCATGAGAAACTGTTCCTTGAAGGAAGAAGAAGGCGTAAAAGTTGTCGACCATCTCGCTATTGTCAATCAGGACGTATGTCATCACTGCACGAACGCTACGTGTCTGACTAAGTGCCCGACCGGCGCTATTGGCGAAATGCTCAAAGGTGTCTTCAAGAAAGAAGAAAACGTAGGTTAATATGGATCTGAAACGCTATGCCCGCTATATAAGTGTGGCTGCGCTCTTGATCGTACTCAGCTGCTCCGGATGCGCCCTGCATTCGGAGCAGTCTTACGATAAGAGTGCCATTGCCATGGATACGACTGTGCAGCTGCGCGCAGAAGGGAAAGAAGCGAAGGAGGCTGTGGAAGAAGGCCTCACGCGCATACAGGAAATAGATAAGTTGGCCAGTGCCCAAAATCCGGACAGTGATGTAAGCCGCATCAATGCGGCCGCCGGACACGAGTATGTACAGGTTGACCCGGGCATCTATGAAATGATTGCCCTTTCTAAGGAGTATTCCGTCAAGACGAACGGTGCCTGGGACATTACCGTAGGGGTGATTACGAATCTGTGGGATATTGGCAACGACGGCCAGCACATTCCGAGCGACGCGGAAATTGCAGCTGCCCTGGAGAAGGTCAATTACAAGGATATTCTCCTGCGGCCGGAAGATCACAGTGTCATGCTGGCTAAGGAAGGCATGTCCATCGATCTCGGCGGCATTGCCAAAGGCTACGCAGTCGACGAAATACGTAAGATATACGAGGCCCATCACATTGAAAGCGGCCTCATCAATATGGGGGCCAGCTCCATGTATGCTGTCGGCAAGACCAGCAAGGGCAAGCCTTGGAATATCGGTATCCGCCATCCGCGTAATGACGATGCTAATACGTATTTAGGGATTATTGCGATCGAAAACCAAGCCCTAGGTACGTCAGGGGATTACGAACGGTATTTCATCCAGGATGGTGTACGCTACCATCATATTTTCGATCCCCGTACGGGACGGCCGTCGCGTTCCGGTGTCATGAGCGACTCTGTCGTCATCGATGGCAGTGTGCCACACGCCGGTATGCTGAGTGATATGTTTACGACGATCATTTTTGTTTTGGGGCCGGAAAAAGGAATGGACTTCCTCAACGGCCAGGCTGGTATTGAAGGGGAAATCACCGGTGAGGACAATACCCTTTATATGACATCTGGATTTAAAAAACACTTTTCTGATATGAATAGCGATTTTCATCTGGCACAATAAACTCTTTTTAAGAACAATATGATCTAATCCCTGCTGTGTAGCTGAATAAAAATAAAGGAATTCAATAAAATCTAAATTATATATTTACATTTCCTTTAGAATGTAAGATAATATACCTATACATTAAGTAGAAGAATGCACAATTTAAATTGTAAGGGGATGTTACCTGAATGGATCATATTGATGAAAAGATACTGACTATCTTAAAAAGAAACGGCAAGGCCTCAGCGACGGAAATCAGCCGTGTTGTAGGCCTCTCTATACCGGCAGTATCAGAACGTATCCGCAAGATGGAACACAGCGGCATTATTGAAGGCTACGGTGCAAAGATCAGCCGTCGTAAGACCGGCTACAATGTAACCGCCTTTATTATGGTCAACTTAGAACGGTCCGGTGATGTAGAGGAATTCCGTCAAAAAATTGTCGAGTTTCAGCAGGTGCTGGAGTGTCATCATGTAGTAGGTGCTTTTGATTATCTTCTGAAAGTACTCGTAAAGACGCCAGACGATTTGGAACACTTCTTAATGGATGAATTGAATGAAATCCCCACGGTGGCTTCATCTCAAACGTTTATGTGTCTTTCTACACTGAAAGAAGAATGGAATGTAGAAATACCGTAAGGTAAAATAAAAAAGACGAACCGGTATTTCGGTTCGTCTTTTTAACATATTCGTATCAGGCATCGAGGATCTTGCCATCGAGAGAAATGGTAACGACCTGCCAGGGAATGAACTTGCCGCTGTTCTGCAGGGCTTTTTTGCCGGCCATTTCCAGGCCGCCACAGCAAGGCACTTCCATGCGGACAATGGTGACATCTTTGATATTGTTGCTCTTGATGATTTCCGTTAATTTTTCGGAATAGTCGACACTATCCAATTTTGGGCAGCCTACGAGAGTGATCCGGTTGCGGATGAAATCGTCGTGGAAACGCGCATAGGAATAGGCTGTACAGTCTGCTGCAATAAGGAGACGGGCACCATCGAAGTACGGCGCGTGGACCGGTACGAGCTTGATCTGGACAGGCCACTGTTGCAGCTGGGATACGCTGGCACCCGGAGCTGCTGTTGCTGCTGCCGGTGCTTCGTGCTGCAATGTGCGCATATTGCTGCCGGGGCAACCGCCAGCCGGGGCTGCCGGTTGGTGGAGTACGCGGGAGCGGCTGCCGGGACAGCCACCGGCCGGTGCTTTAAGTCCCCGTTCTTTCATGTGCACGGCTACGGCATCGGCATCATAGGCTGCTGCTTCGCGTTCTTCAAAGGTAATGGCTCCTGTAGGGCAATGAGGCAGGCAGTCGCCCAGGCCATCGCAATAGTCGTCACGCAATAATTGGGCTTTGCCGTTTACCATGCCAATGGCACCTTCGTGGCAGGCTTTGGCGCAAAGGCCGCAACCGTTACATTTTTCTTGATCAATATGGATAATTTTCCGTTTCATCGTACATCCTCCCTCTCAGACGCAATACTCATAATCAGGCTTGGTTCTTTTATATTACAGGCCGTACCTGTTTCTGTTGATGTAGTAAGTATAGTATGAAACGACGTAATTTGCTGTTGTACAAACAACAACGAGGTGAAACAATGGAAAAATATGTACAAGTATTACAAAAAACAGCGCTTTTCCAAGATATAGAACCGGGAGATATCGTGCAAATGCTGCGGGATATGGGCAGTCACCGCCATAGCTATGAAAAAGGGAGCTTTGTCTTTTATGCAGGCGATGAAGTGAATTCCATCGGTATCGTCCTCAGTGGGACGGTCCACATTGTGCAGGAAGACTATTGGGGAAACCGCAATATCCTGACGGCCGTTTCAGCCGGGGAAATGTTTGCCGAAGCCTTTGCCTGTCTGCGCGGCGTCCGTTCAGCCGTCGATGTAGTCGTCATGGAAAAGTGTGAAATCCTTTTTATCGACATTAACCGGATTTTGCAGGCCGGCGTGGCCTTTACGAAAGCACAGGAAGCCTTTGCTGCCAATCTCCTCGGCGTGCTGGCCGGTAAGAACATGATCCTTACCAAGAAAATCCGCTATATGTCCCAGCGTTCTACGCGCAAGAAACTGATGGTCTATCTTTCCGACGAAGCTAAAAAACGTGGCAAAGATACATTTTCTATCAATTTTAACCGGCAGCAGCTGGCTGATTTCCTTTCTGTAGACCGGTCGGCTATGTCCGCAGAGCTGAGCCGCATGAAACGAGACGGGCTCATCGATTATAATCGTGAATGGTTTACCTTATTAAGTGAAGAGTAACGAAAATGCTAAAAGGCTGCCCGAGGGCAGCCTTTTTTGTTTATGCTTATTTTAAGTGGGGAAGAATATGTCCCATTTTATTTTTCTTTGTTTCGAGATAGAATTCATCGAACTTTTGCGGCGCCATTTCGATCGGCACGCGTTCGACGATTTCTACGCCAAAGCCTTCGAGGCCATAAATCTTCAAGGGATTGTTGGTGAGCAGCCGCAATTCCCGGGCACCCAGGTCCTGGAGAATTTGAGCGCCAATCCAATATTCGCGCAAATCCGGCGCAAAGCCCAGCTTTTCGTTGGCTTCTACCGTATCGTAGCCTTGTTCCTGTAAGGCATAGGCCTTCAGTTTATTGATCAGGCCGATACCGCGGCCTTCCTGCCGCATATAGAGGAGAATACCGCGGCCTTCTTTATTGATCTGCGTCAAGGCTGCAGCTAACTGTTCACCGCAATCACACCGGCACGAGCCGAAGACGTCGCCCGTCAGGCATTCGGAATGGACGCGGCAGAGAATATTTTTGCCGTCGCCAATATCCCCTTTGACGAGTGCTACGTGGTGTTCGCCCGTAAGATCGTTGATAAAGCCGTAAATCTTAAATTCGCCGAACTTAGTCGGCATGGCAGCGGCAGCTTCGCGGATGACATGCTTGTCGTGACGGCGGCAGTAATTCTGTAAGTCATGGATCGTAATGAATTTCAGGTGATGTGTTTCCGCCAGTTTCCATAGGCCTTCGGCATGCATGATTTCACCGCGGTCGTCCAGAATTTCGCAGCAGACGCCGACCTGCTTCAAACCGGCCAGACGCAGGAGATCGAGCGTCGCTTCTGTATGTCCATTTCTCCGCAGTACGCCGCCTTTGACGCCAACGAGGGGGAAGAGATGGCCCGGGCGGTTAAAGCTCGTCGGCGTAGCTTCATCTGACGCGGCCAGGCGGATTGTACGGGCCCGGTCTTCTGCCGTAATGCCCGTTTCGACGTCGGCAGCATCGATAGAAATAGTGAAGGCTGTGTGATTGTTATTCTTATTATCACTAACCATCTGCGGCAGGCCCAATTTATATACGTATTCCTGGCTGACAGGCAGGCAGATCAGGCCCTTGGCATTGGTGAGCATAAAGTTGATATTTTCGGGTGTGCAGAACTGGGCAGCGCAGACAAAGTTGCCTTCGTCTTCCCGTTCGGGATCGTCTGCAACGATGACAATCTGGCCAGCCTGCAGTGCCTCGATAGCTTCTTCGATGGTATTGTGCTTCTTTTCGTTTGTATCCATGTACAGAACCTCCTACATATATAAAAGCCCTGATCACCATAGGTGTTCAGGGCTTTCCAGTAACAAAGATCACGACAGGCAAAACGCTGCCGGATATCTTCATTCATCCAGACTGTACTGTCGGTTTTGGAATTGCACCAAATCGTACACTTGCGTGTTCGCGGACTTTACCGCCGGTCGGGGATTACACCCTGCCCTTGAAGATTACTTTATTATACCTGTAAATGGGCGTGAAGTAAAGGGGATGGTCCGTCTGTTTTACTCTACATCGAAAATTTTACCGGGATTGAGGATGTTATTCGGGTCCAAGGCTTTTTTGACGGCGCGCATCATTTCCAGTTCATCCGGGTTAGTGAATTCTTCCATCAGGACCTTTCGCTTGCTGCCAATACCGTGTTCGCCTGACAGGCGGCCGCCGAGCTTGTAGATTAAGGTGTACAGCTCCTGCTGGTTGGCGTCTACGTGTTCCTGCCATGCTTCGTACGTCAGGTCCGGGTTTTTTAGGATATTGAGGTGGATGTTGCCATCGCCGGCATGGCTGGCAATGCGCGTAATAAGATTGTATTTTTTGGCAAGGGCCAAAATGGCATCGATGAGCTGCGGTTCCTGATCGACGGGTACGACGACATCTTCCTTGCAGACAATCAGGCTTTCCGCCCGGACGGCTTCAGCAAAGGCCTTGCGGGCCTGCCAGATGCGGGCCGAATCGGCGACGAGAACGGACGAGGCACCGTTTGCCGTGCAGATTTCGTCCAAGAGGACGGCTTTGTCGTCCATGTCGTCTTCACTGGTACCCTCTACTTCGACGATGAGATAATTACCGCTGTCGCTGTCCTGTAAGGTTTCGTGCAGGTATTTCTCTACAGATTTAATGGTAATATTGTCCATAAATTCGACGCACGTCGGCGTAATACCGGCTTTAATGATCTGGGTTACGACGCCGATGGCCTGTTCCGTACTGGGGAAGATGGCCAGCAGGTCCAGCTTATGCTGAGGCTTTGGCAGGAGCTTCAGCGTGGCCTGTGTAATAATCCCCAGGGTGCCTTCCGAGCCGATGATCAGCTGGTCCAGGCAATAGCCTGTAGACTGCTTCTGTAAGCGCGCGCCCAGGCGGACGATTTTCCCTGTAGGGTTGACGACTTCTACGGCATAGACCTGGTTACGTGTCGTGCCGTATTTGACAGCCCGGTTGCCACCGGCGTTGGTGGCAATATTGCCGCCAATGAAACAGGAATCACCGCTGCAGGGGTCACCGGCATAAAAAAGCCCCTTGGCTTCTACTTCCTTTTGCAAGTCAGCCGTGCGAACGCCCGGTTCTACTACAGCGTAGAGGGCAGCTTCGTTGATTTCCAGGATGCGGTTCATTTTTTCCAGGGAGAGGACGACACCACCGTAGATCGGGACGGCGCCACAGGCCAGTCCCGTGCCGGCGCCACGGGGAACGACGGGAAAATGATATTCGTTAGCCAGGCCGATGACGGCAGCTGCCTGGTCTGCCGTTTCCACGAAAACGACGGCTTCCGGCAGATGATGGTACGCCGGATCGGTGACTTCATCGTGGCTGTAGGGCTCCATCCGTTCCGGATCGGTGAGCACATTTTTAGGCCCTGCAATCCGGACCAATTGGGCGAGTATATCAGGGGTAAGTGGTGAATAAGGCATGAATATTCCTCCTCAGACTAGCAGAATTTGGCAAAACACCGTATAGGCCTTATTATAAGAGAGAAACGGGGGATTTGAAAGGGGCATACGCAAACCTGTCTCAAAAAAAGCCCGGCCAGGTGAAGTTTTTGTTGTGACGGCAGAGAAATAACCCAAAGAGGCCTTTATCTTACGATAAAATAAAGGTATACTATGGGTTAGGTCTTACTTTTTCAAAGGAGTTGAGCGTACGTAGTGAAACGAACAAAGCAACAGCGTCCCGTTCCGCAGGGCAGGCGAAGAAAAAGCCGCCGCAAGAAAAAGGCGCGCTGGTCTGCGTACACCCGACTTGTTGTGGTACTGCTCATTGCAGGTACGGTGTTTCTCAGCATTAAGCTCTATGAGCTCTGGGAAATACGTCAGGATATGCAGATAACCATCCGGCAGGAACAGGAATTGACAGAAGAAAATCAACGCCTTCATAACCAAAAGGACCTTTTGGAATCACCGGCAGAAATTATGCGCCAGGCCCGGGAGCAGTTCGGCATGGCCCGTCCGGGAGAAATACCTTACCGTCCTTAAAAATATAACAGTAAATTATCAGATGGCGTATAAATTTCGATTGAATTTTTCAAAGTTTGTTAGTATAATGATTATAAACGTTTTTTTGTAACGCGTACTCATATTAAAGGAGGATATGGTATCAGCATGGCAATCGAAGTAGGCAGCGTGTTGGAAGGGACTGTCACAGGAATCACTAAGTTTGGGGCATTCGTTGAACTTCCAGATAAAAAGGTGGGCCTGGTCCACATTTCAGAAGTAGCTAACGAATATGTCAAAGATGTACATGATTTCCTAAAAGTTCAGGATAAGGTAAACGTCAAGATCTTATCTATCGATGAAAAAGGAAAAATAGGCCTGTCTATCAAACGGACACAGCCGGCTCCGGAAAAGAAGGAGTTTCACCCCAAGCATGAATTCCACCACCACAACAATAACGTTGACGTAAGCCGTCGCTCTTCAGCACCCGTTTCGTTTGAAGACCGGCTTAGCAAGTTTATGAAAGAAAGTGACGAACGTCTCATGGATTTGAAACGCAATACAGAATCCAAGCGAGGCGGCCGTGGCGCCCGGCATGCTGATTAATTTCGTATCCTGGGAAGTATGAAGGCGAAAGAGTATTCCGAGATGGAATGCTCTTTTTATTTCTTTTCCAGACAGCGTTTTCCGTTCTCCACGCAGGTCATGAGTTGAAGGAGCAGTTATGGAACAAGATAGATTTGCAGTCGTAGATATTGGCTCTAATTCTTTGCGCCTCTTGCAAGGTACGTGTGATGAAAAGGGGCACTGGCAGTTTTTACCAAAAGAGCTGGCCACGACACGGCTGGGATACGACATTGAAAATACAGGCCGCCTTTCGCCGGCAGGCATGGAAGATTCCTTTGCCGCCATGGCGGCATGGAAAGAGAAAATCGGCACGATCCCCGTGTGTGCTGTTGCAACCAGCGCCGTACGGGAAGCCAAAGACGGGCAGGCCTTTTTGGCTGAAGTGCGCGCCCGCTTTGGCTGGCGCTGTCGCGCTGTGACCGGTCTTGAAGAAGCAGCCTACAGCTTTCGCGGTGCTGCTGCCGCTGCCGGTGATAAACTGGCTGCGGTGATTGACATTGGCGGCGGCAGTACGGAATTTGCCTTAGGCCGCAACGGCCAGGCGGCGTGGTCGCACAGCTATCCCTTTGGCGCTGTGCGCTCCGGTGGCAAGACACAGACCTTTGAGGAATGTGTAGCCCAGCAGGAAGAATGCCTGCCAGAATGGCTGCCCTTGCCGGTACAGCCGGAAATCGTCATCGGTGTCGGTGGTACGCTCACCTCCCTGGCGGCTATGGAATTACAGCTCGATCCGTACGATCCTGAACAGGTAGAAGGCTGTGTCATACCGGCCGAACGGATTACGTACTGGATTGATACGCTGACGGCCATGACAGCAGAAGAACGACGGCACGTAAAGGGCTTGCAGCCCCGCCGCAGTGATATTATCGTTGCCGGACTGGTCATTGCCCATTCGTGTCTGACGGCGTATAATATACCGTCCCTTACGATTAGTGAACAGGACCTCCTGGAAGGTGTATTCTATAGCGGTGCCTTTCAGGATGCCGCCTGGTTCAACCGATGAATGCGGAAGCGGCAGGCATCCTGCGGCGCGTCGAGGCCTTTGTCCGGACACACAGGCTTTTTACCAGGGGCGATACGCTGGTCATTGCCTGTTCCGGCGGACCGGATTCCCTGACACTTCTGGATATGCTGTCCCGCTTCAAAGACGACTATGACCTCACGCTCATCGCCGTCTATGTCCATCACGGCATCCGGCGGGCGGCCGATAGGGAAGTAGCCATGGTAGAGCAGGAAGCTAAACGGCGCCAATGCCTGTTTGTCAGCCGCTACATCGATGTTCCTAAACTGGCTGCCGCAACAGGCCGGTCTGTAGAGACGGCAGGGCGGGAAGCACGCTATGCCATCTTTAAGGAAATTGCCGTGGCAGCCAAGGCACAGGCTATAGCCGTGGCACATCAGCAAAATGACCAGGCTGAGACGGTCCTGCAGCATCTTCTGCGGGGCAGCGGGCTGGCCGGTCTCGCTGGCATGCGCCCGAAGAGCGGCCCCATCATCAGGCCACTACTGGCCCTGACGCGTGCTGACGTAGAACGCTACGTCAGCCTCGTGGGACTTACGCCTTGTGAGGATGAAACGAATAGCCAGCTGCTCTATCAGCGGAATCGCATCCGCTTAGAGCTCCTGCCTTATTTAACACAATATAACCCGGCTATCCTGGCTGACCTGAACCGCTTGTCAGACATTGCCCGGGCCGATGAGGACTGCCTGGAGCTTTTGGCAGGACGCCTGTATGAAGCTGAGGTCAAGCTCCTAAAACGAGGCAGGGCCCTGAGCCGTGCTGTTATCACTGCCCAGCCTGTAGCGTTGCAGCGGCGCCTGATCCGCCGTCTCTTCCAGGAAACACGGGGCAGCAGCCGGGATATTTCCTTTGCCTATACGGAACGAATCCGGGAGCTGCTCGATAAACCGGCAGGCCACGCATTTGAAGGGCAGGGCCTGCGCGTCTATACGACGGCTCAGGATTTATGTTTTATCATAGCTGCCCGCGGTGTAAAGCCTGTGGCAGCTGCCGTACCCGCCCCTGTGGTCATCGGAGGTCCGGGGACCTATCGCTTTGGCCGGGCTGTAGTGCACGTGCGTTATAGCAGCGTAGCGCCCCAAGAGACGAGTCACTGTCTGGTGCGTGACGGCCATGCCTGTAAG
The DNA here is from genome assembly GCF_014269395.1 of Megasphaera hominis. GTDB lineage: Bacteria > Bacillota > Negativicutes > Veillonellales > Megasphaeraceae > Megasphaera > Megasphaera hominis. Next base: position 11,153 of record NZ_JACOGK010000032.1, on the reverse strand, counting down.
GGACCGTTGGTTCTGCGTGGCCGCCAGGCCGGGGATACCATTGCCTTGCCAGGCGGTACAAAAAGCCTGAAAAAATATTTAAATGAACGGCAGGTGCCGCCGGAAAAACGGGCGGCCTGGCCTCTTCTTTGCCAGGGCCATCAGGTGCTTTGGCTTTGTGGTCTGGAAGCGTCCCTTACGGCAGCGCCCCAGGCTGCTACTGCAGCTTTTATTATTTTTGAATTTCAGGAGGAAGATCATGCATAACGATGTAAAGACCATCATGTTTACAGAAGCACAGATTAAACAGCGAGTACAGGAATTGGGAGCGCAAATCAGCCGCGATTATGCCGGTAAAAATATCTTGCTTTGCGGTATTCTGAAAGGGGCCGTTATGTTTTATACGGATTTGGCCCGCTCTATTGATGGCCCTGTAGAATTTGACTTCATGGTATGCTCCAGCTATGGCTCTTCTACAACGTCGTCGGGCTTTGTCAAAATCCGCAAGGACCTCGACAGCGATGTGCAGGGCCGGGATATCCTGATTATAGAAGACATTATCGATACGGGCGTTACGCTCAGCAAGTTGAAACCGCTCCTGTTGGAACGGGGCGCTAATTCGGTTAAGATTGCAACGCTCCTGAGCAAACCTTCGCGCCGTAAAGTCGATGTTCCCGTCGATTATAACGGTTTTGAAATACCCGATGCCTTTGTCGTCGGTTACGGACTGGATTACAACAGCCGCTACCGCAACCTCCCTTATATTGGCGTATTGAAAGAAGAAGTGTACAATCACTAGAATTGTTGATGCTTTCCTTGTTGTTGCTTTCCTTAAAGTATGATAATATAAGGGTGTATTGGTATGTTTGCCAGTTTTCCCTCGACTGGGCAGCATAAGTTAGAACATATGCGAAAGGAGCAATATTTTGAGTAAATTTGTGAGGAATGTAAGCTTATACTTACTTCTTATTATCGTTGCCGTCTCTATCATAGATGCCTTTACGACCAATAAGTCAGATAAGTCCGAAATTACGTATACGAATTTCATGAATCAGGTCCAGCAAAAGAAGGTAGATACCATTCAGCTTACGGATGACCATGCTATCGTCGGCCAGCTAAAGGATGGCACGTCTTTCACCTCGTATGCTCCGACAGATCCAGCCTTGATGCCGGCTTTGCGTGATGCCGATGTGACCATTATCGCTAAGCCGCCTGAACAGCCTTCCATGTGGATGAGCATGCTCACGAACGTACTGCCGATCCTGATCCTGATCGGTGCCTGGTTCTTTATTATGCAGCAGACCCAGGGCGGCGGTGGCCGGGTTATGAATTTCGGCAAGAGCCATGCAAAAATGCATGGGGAAGGAAAGATAAAGGTTTCCTTTAAGGATGTTGCCGGTGAAGATGAAGCAAAAGAAGAATTGTCAGAAATTGTTGAGTTTCTCCGCAATCCGAGTAAATACAATAACATCGGTGCCAAGATACCAAAAGGCGTATTGCTCTTTGGCCCTCCGGGGACTGGTAAAACCTTGCTGGCCCGTGCCGTAGCCGGTGAAGCCGGCGTGCCCTTCTTTAGCATTAGCGGCTCGGACTTCGTAGAAATGTTTGTCGGCGTCGGCGCTTCCCGTGTGCGTGACCTCTTTGCCCAGGCGAAGAAGAATGCGCCGTGTATTGTCTTTATCGATGAAATTGATGCAGTAGGCCGTCAGCGTGGTGCCGGTCTTGGCGGTGGCCATGATGAACGGGAACAGACGCTGAACCAGCTGCTCGTTGAAATGGACGGCTTTGGTGCCAATGAAGGCATCATTACCATTGCCGCAACGAACCGTCCGGATATTCTCGACCCGGCGCTCTTGCGTCCCGGCCGTTTTGACCGTCAGATCACTGTCGATCGTCCGGATCTGCGCGGCCGTATTGCCATTCTTAAGGTTCATGCCAAAGGCAAGCCTTTAGGCAAGGATGTTGATTTGGAAACGATTGCCAAGAAGACGCCGGGCTTTACCGGTGCCGATTTGGGTAACCTTCTGAATGAAGCTGCCCTCTTGGCTGCCCGTGCGGATAAGCGGGTTATCAATATGGCCGAAATGGAAGAAGCCAGTGAAAAGGTATGCTTTGGTCCGGAACGACGCAGCCATGTCATTAGCGACAAGGAAAAGCGTCTGACCGCTGTCCATGAATCGGGGCACGCTCTGGTAGCCTATCTCTTACCTGATGCCGATCCGGTTCATAAAGTAACGATTATTCCCCGTGGCCGTGCCGGCGGCTATACGATGATGCTGCCGGAAGAAGACCGTTCTTATGAAACGCGGTCGTACTACCTGGCACAAATCCGTGTCGCGCTCGGTGGCCGGGCGGCAGAACAGATCGTCTTCAACGAAATCAGCAGTGGCGCTTCCGGCGATTTGCAGAGCGTTACGCGTATTGTCCGTCAGATGATCACCCGTCTGGGCATGAGCAGCAAGCTTGGCCCTCTGGTCTTTGGTGAACAGCAGGAACAGGTTTTCCTCGGTAAAAATCTCGGTCATGAACGCAATTATGGTGAACGCGTTGCAGAAATGATCGATAAGGAAATGCATGATATTGTTTCTGAAGCCTATGCCGATACACTGCGTATGCTGCGGGAACACATGACGTCCCTGCAGAGCATGGCCAACGCGCTGATGGAAGTAGAAACCATCAATAGCGATCAGGTTAAAAATCTCGTCGAATACGGTACGCTTACAGCACCGGCAGCAGAAGAACCGGCTGTTGAAGCAGACCCTGGCGCAGGTGATGGCCAGCCAGCCGAGCCCAAAGAAGAAACGAAGGACCATGTAGAAGTGAGCCCTTGGGGCAATGCCATTCCTGAAACAAAAGGTGAATAACTAGCAGAAGAACTACAGCTTAGCTGTAGTTCTTTTTTTTAGAACGCCTTACTATATAAAGTAAAAACACAGGAACGATTACCATTCTTTATAGTATTGACAGTGATTTTTATTATGCTACAATTATTTCATCAGGATTTGTTATTACATTAAAGAATAGGCATGTGTGTGTAAGAGCGTTCGCACAGCGGAAGAGGAGATACGCGTAATGAGAAAAGATATACTGGAGTATTTATTGGCCCATAAGGGGAAGTATGTTTCCGGTCAAATGCTGTCGGATACCTTGGGCGTTTCCCGTACGGCCGTTTGGAAGAATGTCAGTATACTGAGAGAACAGGGGTATGTCATAGAATCGACGACTAAAAAAGGCTACTGCCTGAAAAGCGCGCCGGAGCTGTTACAGCCGGAAATGATCAGTAAAAAACTGTCCACCACCTGCCTGGGCCATCCGATCATCTATTTAGAAAAAACGAAATCGACGAACCTCGTGGCCAAGAAGAAAGCGAATGAAGGCGCTCCGGAAGGAACCTTGGTCCTGTCAGAAGAACAAAGCAGTGGCCGTGGCCGTTTAAATCGCTTTTTTCTCTCTCCCTATGCCAAGGGCCTGTGGTTTTCCCTGGTCTTACGGCCTACGTTCCTGCCGATGGAAGTTTCAAAGATCACCTTGTTAGCGGCCGTTGCCGTGACGAAGGTGCTGCGCAAATACAAGGTGGAATGCGGCATTAAATGGCCCAATGACATCCTCGTAAACGGACGCAAGCTCGTCGGCATTTTGACGGAACTGAATGCGTCGATGGAAAAAATTAATTATCTCATTATGGGCATCGGTATTAATACAGGGATTACCCAGAAAAACCTGCCTGATGAATTAAAAGATACGGTTACCAGCCTGGCTATGGAACACGTCCGCTTTAAACGGAATAAGCTCCTCTGTGATGTACTGGTGCAGCTGGAACGCTACTATTTTCTGGCAGAAAAGGTGGGCTTTGACCCGATTCTCGATGAATGGAAAACTCTCTCCTGTACGTTAGGCGAAGAGGTAGAAGTCATTATGCCGGATCGCACCTTTTCCGGCACGGCTATCAACATCGATCACGATGGCAATCTGATCGTACAGACCTCGTATGGGCTGGAACGCGTATTAGCCGGCGATGTACGCGTGCGTAACGTCTAAATTCTCCATCTTTTGTGGCAAACTACTGTTTTTTTGCAGTAAACTCTGCTATCATATAGAAAGTGTTATTTTTCAGGACTGTACTGCTCAGGTGTACGGGTACAGTCTCAGTTCACTTTGCAGAGGTGGGTAAATCCATGTTACTAGTTATCGATGTGGGCAACACGAATATCGTACTCGGCATTTTTGATGGCAAAACGCTGGTAGACCATTGGCGTATTTCCACAGACCGCCTGCGTACGACGGATGAATACGGCGTGTTGATCCGCAACCTGTTTTTGATGAATCACGCTGATGCTGATTGCATAGATGCCATAATCATTTCGTCTGTTGTGCCACCGGTCATGCCGACGTTGGAACGCATGTGTCAGCGGTATTTTAATTTATCTCCCCTGGTCATCGGCCCGGGTGTGAAAACCGGGATGGACATCAAGTATGACAATCCCCGTGAGGTGGGGGCAGACCGCATAGTCAATGCCGTAGCAGCCTATGAATTATACGGCGGCCCCGTTATTATTATCGATTTTGGCACGGCTACTACCTTTTGTGCTGTCGACAAAAAAGGAAATTATCTCGGCGGCTCTATCTGCCCGGGCATTGGTATTTCAACTGATGCACTCGTACAACGTACGGCAAAATTGCCACGTATTGAAGTCTGCCGGACCGATAAGGTTATTTGCCGGAATACTGTCGAAAGTATGCAGGCCGGTGTGTATTATGGCTTCGTCGGCCAGGTTGATGGAATTGTAAGCCGTATGCGCAAGGAACTGGGCTGCAAGGCCCGGGTTGTCGCGACAGGCGGACTGGCAGTCATCATTGCACCGGAAACGTCGTCTATCGACCTGGTAGAACCGATGCTGACGCTGGAAGGATTGAGAATTATTTATGAACGTAACCGCTAAGCCTCTGGTTATCGGTTCAGTACGGCTGGCTGCGCCTGTCGTACTGGCTCCGATGGCAGGCGTTTGCGATGCCCCATACCGTGTCATTGCCCATGGCTATGGCGCGGCTTTGGTATGTACAGAAATGGTCAGTGATAAGGGCCTGCTGTATAATAACGTGCATACAGAAGAGATGCTCCATATCGAGCCGGGGGAACATCCCGTTTCCATGCAGATTTTTGGTTCTGAGCCGGAAACGATGGCTAAGGCGGCAGCACGCGTGGAAGCCGCCGGCGCCGATATCGTAGATATCAATATGGGCTGCCCTGTGAAAAAGGTCGTTTCCAACGGAGAAGGCTCAGCCTTGATGCGGGATTTGCCCAGGGCGGAAGCGATTATCCGTGCTGTCGTACACGCCGTTTCCATTCCTGTAACCGTTAAAATGCGGACCGGCTGGAATGAAGCAGAATTTACAGCACCGGAACTGGCCAAACGGGCAGAAGCAGCGGGCGCTGCAGCTGTAGCCGTTCACGGCCGGACACGGGAACAATTTTACAGCGGTCACGCTGACTGGTCTAAAATCGCCGCTGTCGTCCAGGCCGTATCCATTCCGGTCATCGGCAATGGCGATATTGCAGACGGCCCGTCAGCAGGCCGCATGCTGGCCGAAACCGGCTGCAGCGGCGTTATGATAGGCCGCGGTGCCCAAGGCAATCCCTGGGTTTTCCGGGAGGTCACACGCTACCTGCAGGATGGTACTATCCTGCCGCCACCGTCAGCTGCTGAAAAGTACCGCCAGCTGCTGGCTCATTTCCAGGCTCTCGTGGCCTATAAAGGGGCATACACGGGCCTTAGGGAAATGCGCTCCCACGCCTCGTGGTACACGAAGGGCCTGCCCGGCTCGGCGGCACTGCGGGAACGGCTGAACCGTGCGGAAAGCGTAGCAGCCTTTGTGGCGATCGTCGAAGCACAACTGGAACAGGCCGTGGACCGTTGACAGGCTCTTTAGATGTGCATATAATAAAAGTTACGGTTAAATTAACCATACGTGCCGGCCTGTTCCGGCATACTGCACAGTATTTCAAGGAGAAGGAGTAATACTATGGCTAACGAAACGCTGATTACGCAGGAAGGCCTGCAGAAATTAAAAGAAGAATTAAACGAACTGAAATCGGTCCGCCGTATTAAAGTTTCCAAACGTATTCAGGAAGCAATCGCCTTAGGTGACTTGAGCGAAAACTCTGAATATGATGATGCAAAAAACGAACAGGCTTTGGTAGAAGGCCATATTGCCGAATTGGAAGCCAAAATCCGTACGGCTAAAATTATCGAAGAAACAAGCGATAATACAGCCAAAGTACGCTTAGGCTCCCGGGTTATCCTGGAAGATGTAGAAACAGGCGACCGTTTTGATTATACTGTTGTCGGTACTGCCGAAGCGGATCCGTTCAACAACCGTATTTCCAATGAATCCCCTGTAGGTTCGGCTATTCTTGGGAAAAACATCAACGCCGCTAATCCTGTTATCGTAACGGTAAAAGCACCGGTAGGCGATTTGAAATACCGGATTTTACCGCCCGATGCAGAATAAGCAGAGATTACAGGAGGAGAGAAGAGAAAGATGGCTGATACAAAGCAGAATGCTGCGCCCATGGAAATGGAAGAAGAAAAATTAAATGACCAAATGAAGGTACGCCGCGAAAAAATGCAGCAGTTTATCGATGCCGGCGTCTATCCGTTTGGACAGAAATTTGACTGGGATCACCATACCCAGGAAATTAAAGATCAGGCAGAAACACTGGAAAAAGAAGAAACCTTTGTCCGCATTGCCGGCCGTCTGATGGCTATCCGCCGTCACGGTAAAACGGCGTTCTGCGTATTGCGTGACATTACCGGCGAAATTCAGCTGTATTTCCGTAAGGACGTCTTAGGCGAAGAATCATATGATCTCTTTAAGCTGCTCGACATTGGTGACATTGTCGGCGTAGAAGGCCCGGTCTTTACGACACATACCGGTGAAACGACAGTACGCGTAGAAAAGTGGACACTGCTTTCCAAGTCCCTGCGTCCGTTGCCGGAAAAATTCCATGGCCTGACCGATAAAGAAACGCGTTACCGCCAGCGCTATTTGGATCTTATCGTCCATCCGGAAGTACAGGATACGTTTATTAAACGGTCTAAGATCGTCAAGGGTATCCGGAAGTACCTGGACGATCGGGGCTTTTTGGAAGTAGAAACGCCGATGCTGCACAATATTGCCGGTGGCGCTGCAGCCCGTCCGTTCAAAACCCATCATAATGCCCTCGATATGGACATTTACCTCCGTATCGCACCGGAATTACATTTGAAACGCCTCCTTGTCGGCGGCCTCGAACGGGTGTATGAAATGAACCGCTGCTTCCGTAACGAAGGGATCGACACGCGTCATAACCCGGAATTTACGACGGTAGAATTATACCAGGCGTACGGTGATTTGGAAGACGTCATTTTCATCACAGAAGATCTCGTTTCCAAGCTGGCTCAAATGCTGTACGGCACGATGAAGATCACCTATATCGATAAGGAAATTGATCTCACACCGCCGTGGGACCGTATGACTATGATTGAAGCGGTAAAGAAATTTACCGGTGAAGACTTCAGCAACGTCACGACCATTGAAGAAGCCCGGGCGATTGCCGATAAACTCCACGTAGAATATACGGAACACAGCGGTATTGGCAAGATCATCAATGGCTGCTTTGAAGATTACGTAGAAGAAAACCTCATTCAGCCGACGATCATTACGGGACATCCGCTGGAAATCTCGCCACTTACCAAACAGGACCGTGATAATCCGCTCCTTACGTATCGTTTCGAAGGCTTTATTTATGGCCGCGAACTGGCTAATGGCTTCTCGGAATTAAATGATCCGATCGATCAGCGTGAACGTTTCGTGCAACAGATGAAAGAACGTGCCTTAGGGGATGACGAAGCTCATCAGATGGATGAAGATTATTGCCGCGCTCTGGAATACGGCCTGCCGCCGACTGGTGGTCTGGGTATTGGTATTGACCGTCTGGTCATGTTCCTTACTAATAGTGCGTCTATCCGCGATGTCCTGCTCTTCCCGTTGAGCCGTCCGGAACAGAAATAAGTATACAAAACACCCTTTGACTCGTTTCGGAGGGTGTTTTTTCAACATCTCCGAAAGGAGGGAAGATGATGAACCACCCGAAAAAATTATGTCTTCTCCTGGCGCTTTTTTGTTGCACTGCCGTAGGGACAGCCGCAGCAGCCATGCCAGCCTCCGGTGAAGCCGGCCTGACTGCTGAAGCGCCGCTCTTTGTACCGTCGGCAGCCGGCAAGGAGGCGGTATCAGCCAAAAAAGATAATGCGGCAGCAGGAGATGCGAAGGAAAATAAAAAGGGCAAGGATACGATGCTGGTCAAACCGGCGGCTGTCGTGACCGATGATACCCTGGCCCTGCATAGGCTGACAGAGCGGGATTTTACTTTTAACGGTATGCGTGCCGGTGATTCCCTGCAAAAGGTGAAAGCTATTTTTGGCAGTCCGACGAAATACGCCCAAAGCGATCATTACACGGAACTGAAGTATGACCGCACTGATTTACGCATGCGTGTACGTCTGCGTAATGAACCGGCAGATTTTCTCAAAGAAGCGGCAGAAGGTCGTAAAGCCGTCCAGCCTGGTGTGGAATCGGTGACCCTGGCTTCCGGCGACGCTGTCTATATCGGACCGGGCATCCACTTAGGCCATCCGGCAGAACTGCTCGTACGCAAATACGGGGCACCCTTAAACGTACTGCGTGATGCCGACGCCAATGTCTATTATTTTGTTTATGAAAATCCTAGCAAGGATCATATCCTCATCTTCGCTATTGGTGAGCGCAAGGTTGCCCGTGTGGCTTTAATACCGCCGCGGCCACCGTACGTAACCGACCAGAGTGAAACCCAGATCAATGGCCGTTCAGCCCGGGATTTCACCCTCGTAGGCTATGGCGTCAATGAGCCGTTTGTGCCGAATAAGTATAATATGTGGACGAATATGGTTAAGCGGGGTACGAGCCACTTTTGGCTTTACGGCTCGTATGGGCTGGAAGTAGACCGCCATAATATGGTCAAAAAGGTGTTTTTGCTGAATAACAGCAGCTTTACCGGCCGTGGTGCTACCCTGGGCTACCGCGTATCGACACTGCTGGCGCTATATGGGCAGCCTGACCGGATTGAAAAAGGGCCGGCAGGAGAAGAATATGTCGACGCCTATTACTACGACAGTCCTTTCCAAAAGGGCGTGTCCCTCGTATTCATCAACAAGCATGCTACGGACTATATTGACGATGTCTTGCTCATTAGTGAACCGATTAAAAATATACAGGATCCCATGGAACGCTATGGCTTGAAAGATGAGGAATGACAACGCTGCATAAGGCCTTGTTATAAGCAATAAAAAATAAATTGGGAAAAAGCCTTTACTTACAAGGTGTAATTCCAGTATAATAAATATAAACAATAATGCAGATGAAGGTGATACTCATGGTTACAGATGCAGATGTTTTGAAAAGGTGGAAGTACATTGCACAGGATGATGAAAAGCTTCTCATCATTATTGGCGGCCCTGGTTCCGGTAAGAGTAAGTTGATTCGTGAACTGACCTACCAGGACGGCTGGAAAATTTGTGAAGCAAAGGATCTTTTCGATGATGAATTCCTCGAAATTCCTCGTGCAGATCGCCCGGAAAAGGCAATTTCCCTTATTTCCGAAGCCATTCACCGGTTAAACGCCCGGGTTGTCATGATTGATAATGTTGGCTTCCTCTTTGCGCCGATCTTGAATTTGGATCCTGTCGAAATGCTTAGAAAGCTGAGCCGCGAATGCCCGATTATCGTCAGCTGGCGTGGTCACGTCGAAGGTGACACGCTTTATTTCGAACATAAAGGGGATCCGAAATACGCGAAGTTCAAGATTGAAAATCCTGATCACGTCATTTCGCTTGACTAACGTGTATATTACTCAAAAAAACTGCTGCTGCGACAGCAGTTTTTTTGTTGCTCCTCTAGAGAAGTTTACCTTTATTTAAAAGTTAGAAACTTTTTTTCTTAGACATTGTGTGATATAATTTTCCGTATGCTTGTAAAGGCGGCGGCTGCCGCCGTACCGACATCATTTACAAAAGGAGCGTATACGATGAACGATTATATGATTGCCGTCATCCTCGGCGTTGTCGAAGGGCTTACGGAATATCTGCCTGTGTCTTCTACAGGCCATATGATACTGGTAGGGGACTGGCTGGGCTTTGACGGGCCGCAGGCCAGTGTATTTGAAGTATTCATCCAGCTGGGGGCTATTCTTTCTGTATTAATTATTTACAAGGCCAAGTTTATCCGCATGCTGAAGCAGTACCGCTGCTGGAACCTCTTGCGTAAGGAAAACTGGTACCGCCGTGACACAGGGCTGACACTGGCTCATGTAGCCGCCGGGATCGTTCCGGTCATGGGTATCGGCTATTTGGCCCATCACGCCATTAAGACTTATCTGTTTTCTCCCTTTACGGTCATTATCGGCCTCGTCGTAGGCGGCCTCTTCATGCTGGCTGCAGAAAAGGCGAAAATGCGGGTCATCTGCAAGGATGTAGAAAAAATGACTATTATGCAGGCACTTCTCGTCGGGGCTTTCCAGATTCTGGCCTTATGGCCAGGCTTCTCCCGCTCCGGTTCGACCATTGCCGGCGGCCTCTTTCTGGGCCTGAGCCGTAAAGCAGCGGCAGATTTTTCCTTTATTATCGCTGTGCCGGTCATGATTGTCGCCTGCTTTTACGACCTTTTAAAGAGTCTGTCCATGCTGGGAAGCGGCGATTTGGCCATGATTGCCATCGGCTTTGTGACCGCGTTTATCGTCGCCTATATTTCCGTGCTCTGGTTCCTGAAATTCCTGAATAAGTCGACGCTGGCCTCCTTTGCGTACTATCGTTTTGTCGTCGCCTTTGTGTCGTTCCTCCATTTCTTTGTTTTGAACTGAAACAGAACGGGTGCAATAGAAAAAAGGGAGTGTGACAAAATGCGAAAGCATTTTGTCCACTTCCTTTTTTTCATGCTCTTTTTCCTTTTTTAGAGAATGACCTTTGAAAAATGGGCGCAAAGCCCCTTTCCCCATAAAGCAGTATTTTTACAGTTTATGCGGATTTCTGCAAGCGTAGTTTTTTATTGTGATATTTATAGAGGTTATGTCCGATGGAAACCAGGAAAATCTCTAATCGAAC
>NZ_JACOGK010000031.1 GCF_014269395.1 Megasphaera hominis | reverse complement strand
AGTCCCATACCTGCGTCTCGATGCAACAGGACTGCTTTCATTCGTTTTTCATAAGAATACATTTTAAACCTCCTGACATTTAGTGATCATGTCAGGTCCAACTTTTTGTCCGCACCTCCATTTTTGCTTTCTTATACCAAAAAAGCCCTCATGCAAGTGAATGCACAAGGGCAAAAAATGATGTCAGTTCCTTATATAGACGACGCCTTCCATAATGCGCCGGGCTGTGCGCTGGACGGCGACGCTGGTTACATCCAGTGTGCCGTTTGTTTCTTTGAAGTGCGGATAGAGGGTCATGACGCCGCTGGGGTGGCCGATGCGGACGGCGGTCGTGTCCTTTGGCAAGGGGCCTAAGGTCTTTTCTACGATGCCACCGGGCAGGCGGGCTGCTACGGCCAGGGCTGTCGCTGCTGTGAGGGGGCTGGCTTTATGGCACTTGAAGACGGAGATGACGCGGACGCAAAGGTCCATGTCGCTGGCGGCGACGGGCTGGCCGGCTATATCCGTATACGCAGCCGGAGCTGAAAAAACGCCGACTTTTGGGATGCCCGGCGAATTGGCACTGGCGTCGGCCAGGTCCTTGGCGAAGCCCAGCTTCACGGCCGCCGTGGCGCGGATTTTTTCCAAGAGCGCAGCGGCTTTTTCCTTGGCGTCGACGGCTGCCGGCAGTTCCGTACCGGTAAGGCCGACATCACTGGCCCGGACGAGGACGAAGGGATTGGACACATCGAGAAGCGTCGCTTCTATTTCCCGGCCATCAATAGTCAGGACATCCAAGGCCTGGCCTGTGGGCAAGAGTTGCCCCGTTTTGGCACCGCCAGGCTGCAGGAAGTGGACCTGGAGCTCCGCCGCTGTGCCGTCGATTCCGGCAATGTGGCAGTCCCCGTCTTGGGCGAAGGTGTGCGTCGCCGCATCAATAGGGACAGTGACGTTGATGTACTTATCCGTATTGCGGTTTAGCATGCGTACGGTAGTGACAGGTTCGACGACGGGCACCAGCCCTTCTTCTACGGCAAAGGGCGCTACAGCCGAGGTCATGTTGCCGCAGTTGGCCTTGTAGTCGACCTGGTTTTTGCCGACGATGACCTGGCCGACGAGGTATTCAATATCTACGTCCCGTACGTCGCTTTTCCAGACGACGACAATCTTATTGTTGGACGACACGGTCCCGCCGAGGCCGTCGATCTGCTTCGGGTCGGGATTGCCCATGACCTGAAGGAAAATGCTGTCCCATTCTTTCGGGTCAGCAGGTAAATCGTTACGATGAAACAGGCAGCCCTTGCTCGTGCCGCCACGCATATATACAACATTAAACTTTCGCATGGAAAAGCCTCTTTTCTATGAGTATCACGTTATTTCTGCTGTAGTCATGTACTACATCCGCATTATAGCACGAATGACGGCGACAAAAAACACGGCGGCCTGGGTCGTCGTGTTTTTTCTCTGCATCTTCCCTAACTCTCGTCCGTATCGTATTGGATGAAAAAACTCCACTGGTGATAGTTTTCGAGATACGTCAGGTCCAGAAGCATGTCTTTTTTCTTGTACATGTAACACTTTTGTGCCGAGTCCTTGTACTCTTCCATACCTGTTTTTTCCCAGCCTGCAGCCTGCAGCTGCTTGTCAAAATAGGCTACGACAGCCGGTTCATCCAGCGGATACGTATAGATGGCGCTAAACCAGATGCGTTCTACCTTGCGCGCTTCGTATTCCTGTATCAGCTGGGCCCCGGCCGGCTGTTCGATCGCGTTGTAGGCAGCGCGCAGGTTTTCTTCCCGCTGCTGGACGCTGGGGAAAAATCCCAACAGGATATGGGCTACGACAATAAGACAGACGCAGGACATAAAGGTAATAATTTTTTTCTTTTTGCTCACTCGCATAGGCGCCCCCCCTCGCCATAACAGACAAAACGAAACTATCCTTTTCTGTACGTTGCTATGAGAAGCAGGACGAGCGCTGCCATTGTCGTCCCCGTAAGGACGAACAGCGCGGGCACGGAGTATCCCAGCCGGTCACCTGTATGCCTACCCACGGCAGTACCAAGAGGACTGCAGCATACATGCGGCGGAAGAAGCGGTAGAAAGCGGACAGCCACGCCGACAGGAGCAGCGTTTGCCCGGCAATATATAGCAGGTTTCGCAGTGCCGCAAACAGCACGGCAGCCGGCATAGCTTGCGGCCCCTTTGTCAGTACAATCCAGGTTTCATTGTCGGCTACGATGAGCCAGATAAGAGCCAAGGCCAGGGCTGCCAGCACGTGCAGTACAAAGCGGAGAATACTCGTCTTTCCCGTTAGAGACAACTGGCTGTGTCGTTTGGTACAAAGGAGCAAAATGAGAAAAATAATACCAAAGCGCAGGGCCATTCCCACGTGGTCCACATTGAGCGCTGCCATGTCTACCTCCTGCAACGGAAAAAGATTCCTAACACTATTATTATAACCTGCTTTTCTTATAATATCCAATCTGTTTTAAGAATGGATTGCACTTTTTCTCTGTTTTTTTCTTTATATTTTCCTGTTCGTCCGGTAGTTTTCGAAAAATATGGTTGTGTATACAAAAAAGCAGCGTTTGTCTCGAAGGACAGACACTGCTTTTTCTTCCATGGTTATGTTTATCACTTTTTGGCATATATACTGGGCACGCCGTCTACGTCGGCACATTTCGTATTGCACGTCGGCGTGCTGCACGACCAGACGGTACCGTTAGGGCCGCTGTGGGCTTCGAAGTGGCCGGTCTTACACAGGGGACAGGGATAGACACCATCGGCTGCTACCGGTCTCGCCAGAGTCGGTGCTGGTGCAGCCTGGCCGGCTTTCGCAGCTGTCCCCTTGCCCGCACGGGCCGCACGGGGTTTGGCTGTCTTTTTGGCGGTCGTGCCGGCTCCTTTGGCAGCTGCCTGGGCCGTCGTCCCTGCCCCTGCCGCAGTGGCTGCGTCTATGCGCAGGGTGCCACGGCACGCAGGATAGTTACTGCAGCCGTAGAAGTCGCCATACTGGCTATGGCGCCGTACCATAGGGCTGCCACACTGCGGGCACTTGGGCGCATCCGGATCCGGCTGGGCCTTGCGGCGCGGCGCCGCCTTTTGCGTCCCGTCTGCACTACTGCTGGCGGCCGGGCTGGAACCATCGAGACGGACGACAGTACGGCAATGGGGATAGCGGCTGCAGCCGTAGAAGTCACCGTACTGGCTGTGCCGCCGCACCATGGGACTGCCGCACTGCGGGCACTTGGGCGCATCTGCGTCGGCGCTTTCCATGTGGCTCGCACCGGCTGCTTCGATAATCAGTTGCAGGAACGCCACCTGATCGTGCAGGAAGGCGTCGAGGCTGTCCTTGCCTTCACTCATTTTATAGAGCCGGTCTTCCCAGACAGCCGTTTCATCAGGATAGACGAGGGCTTCCGGCAAGGCATCGATGAGCATGTACGCCTGGTCCGTAGGCTTGAGGTACTTCTTCTTCCCTTCTTCCGTGAGGAAATGGCGGGCAATGAGCTCGTTAATGATCGTCGCCCGCGTCGCTTCTGTGCCGATGCCTTGTACTTCCTTCAATTTCTTCTTCAGGGAATCGTCCTTGACGTATTTATAAATTTCCTTCATGGCCGCCAGGAGGGTCGATGCCGTAAAGCGGGCCGGCGGCTTTGTCTGTTTCTCTTCTATGCGGCCTTCTTGATACCGGGCCGGATCGCCCTTGCGCACGACGGGCAAGGTCTTGCTTTCGTCTTCGTCGTCCTGTTTCTTGTCGCCGCCGTAGAGGTCGCGCCAGCCCATTTGCGTAATCGTCCTGCCGTGGGCGACGAAGCCTTCACCGGCAGCGGCAATGTCGATACGCATTTGGTCGTATTCGTAATCAGGGTAAAACTGGGCGATGTAGGACCGGGCAATGAGGTAATATACGTGCTGCTGCATAGACGTGAGCTGGGCGAAGTTGCAGGCGACAGTCGTGGGGATGATGGCGTGGTGGGCCGTAATCTTGCTGTCGTTCCAGGCACGGCTCTTGCGCTTGCCGTCGGCCTGGCCGGCCCATTCGCCTAAGTGGCCGGCCGGGATTTGCGCCAGGTTGCCCAAAATTGCGGGAATGTCCTTGCGCTGGTTGAGGGGCAAATATTCGCAGTCCGAACGGGGATACGTCGTGAGCTTTCGTTCGTAGAGCTGCTGGGCCGTATCGAGGACCTGCTGCGGACTGTAGCCGTAGCGTTTCCCTGCCAAGACCTGGAGGGACGACAGGGATAGGGGCAGCGGTGGCGGTTCCTTCTTTTTCGTCTTTTTCTGCCCGGCAATGACGCCGTCCGGTGCGGCAGCCAGTCGGGCTAAGACGGCTTCCGCCTGGGCCTTGTCGATAACGTGGTTATCTGCGTCCAGGCCGGCCTGCGTATCCTTGGGCTGCCACTGGGCCGTAATGGTGCCCTTTTCGTGGAGAAAATCGGCTTTTACAACGTAGTACGTCACCGGTGTAAAGGCATCGAGCTCGCGCTGGCGCCGCACGACGAGGGCCAAGGTCGGCGTCTTTACGCGGCCTACAGGGAGTACGCCCCGGTGTCCCTGCCGTCTGGCGGCGAGGGTAAAGGCGCGGGAGGCGTTCATGCCAATGAGCCAGTCGGCGCGGCTCCGGGCCAGGGCCGATTCCTTGAGGTGCAGGAAGTCCCGGTTATCGCGGAGATCGGCCAGGGATTCGCGAATGCTCTTTTCGTCCAAGGCGTTGAGGAGAATCCGTTCGACAGGCTTTTTGTTGCCTACGTAGTCGAGGATTTCATCGATGAGGAGCTGCCCTTCCCGGTCCGGGTCGCCGGCGTTGACGATGCGGTCGGCTTCGCCAATGAGTTTTGCAATGACCTGGAACTGGTCCTTGCTGTTCGGGCTGATGAGGAGTTTCCAATCCGTAGGAATAATGGGTAAATCGGCAGCATTCCAGCGTTTATATTTCGGGTCGTAGTCCTCCGGTTCTGCCTGTTGGAGGACGTGGCCATAGGCCCAGGTAACGGTACCGCCGCCAGTGGTAATGAAGCCCTGGCAGCGCTTGCGCGGGCCTGGCAGGCATTGGGCCAGTTCACGGGCCATGCTCGGTTTTTCGGCAATAAATAGTAACACGCGTCTTTCCTCCTAACGTGATAATCGCAAAACAGGTAGTGCCTATACTACACCAAAGAGACCGGAAAAACAAGAGACGGGCACAGGGGCTTTGCAGGTGTGCAAAAAAGGCCTCTGTCCCGTCCACTGTGGTTCGGCTAGGCTGAAGAAGTATGACTGCCTGCACGCGTTGGCGCAGGGCTGGGCCTACGAAAGGGCCCGTACTTCCGGGGTCTTACTCCCGTTCGACGTCGTCGTGCGGGTAAATCTGTTCGGCTGCTTCGTGCTGGATTGTAACCTTGGCCAAATTGCCCGCAGCACGGATGGTCTTGACAAAGGCCGGGGGAATGAGCTCCGCCGGCAAGGACTGGCCTATAAGACGGCCTAAGATGACGCCTTTATTGCTATAGAGCCAGGCGAAATAATAGATGTAGAGGGCCTTGTGATTGCGGGGATTGACATTCCACAGGCGGCGCGGCGGGTAGTCGTGATAGTTGACGTCGAGCTTGCGGCACGCCCGTTTCAGCATATCTGTCGACGCCCGGGCGTGTTCGCCATTGACGGCGTCGATAATGTGGTCCAAATCACGGCGATGGTTGTGGTCGATCATAGTCTTGGCCAAATCCATTTCAAAGCAAATGCCGTCTGTAAAGTACGTGTACGGTTCCCGTTCCCTGCCGTTTTTCACGTCGGCGTCATAAAGGACGACCGTAGGAATACGGAAGAATTCGAGCAATTTGCGGATTTTCGAGATGGAGCTTTCGCCGCGGGCGTTGATGAGGCAAATGCCGTAGTAGTCAAAGGGCAGGCCCAGGGTCGTGCCGAAGAGGCTGAAGCAGCCGTATTCCGTTTCGCCTTCGACGATGATGACGCTCCGCGAATAGAGGGCTTCTTTGACTTCCGGGAAGTGCATGATCAGATGCTTTTCGATTTCTTCATTGAAATGGAACTTGGCCCCGCAGGCGGCGCGGACCTGGCCATAATCGTCACGGTAGAAGCGGACGATGTTGCGGTAATCGTCGACGAGGGAGTCTGTCGAATGGGTAACGACGAACATCTGGCCGCGCAGGCCGTCGATGTGGAAAAGTCCTTTCAGGAGCTCTACAAACTGGGGATCTTCGTTGTTCAAGAGCCGTTTGTAGTAGTTCAGGACCGACCGCTGCATGTATGGGTGCAAGTGGATTTCCGGTTCGTCAATGGATGTAATGAGGGGCAGCCAGCGGTGGCCGGCCTGGTCGACGATGAGCGTGTGTTCCAGCGGTACGGCCTTGCTTTCGCAAATGAGGTAAATCTGCGTAATGATTTCCAGGGCAACGACGGATATGAATTTCATATTATCTGCCCGGGGACGGTCTTCACGGCTGAGGAAACACGACAAGAGGAAAATGTCAACGTAAAAGGATGAATCGAGACTGCCGTAGCGCGCTTCGTGGTTGATGAAGGCCTTCAGTTCCGGTGAGAACGTGTCGAGCTGCTTGCTCCCCCATTTGGTCAGCATCCGTTCGAGAGCCCTGTAAACCCGGGCCGGCGCTACGCCTTCTTCAGCCATGCTGGCCGAGTAGGAAATGTAGCGGATGCGGCGGATCACATCGAGAGGCAGTTCTTCTTCCGTATCGACGTCGTACAGGCGGGGATATACTTCTTCTACCCGTTTTTCCATGCGCACGCGGATGCTTTCACGATGCTCTTCCGGCAGGTCATAAAAGTATTCGTTCAGGGAATCGAGCAAGACCAGCTCTACGGTGACGATCAAGGGCACGTCCGGGTCGGCGTAGTCGTTTTCCGTAATGCCGCTGCCTTCGCTCATGAGCTTTAAGAGGCGTAAGAAACCGCTCTTGCCGATGGCGTTTTCACCGACGAGATAGTTGGCCTTGTCGTGAAAGGTCATTTCTACGTCCTTAAAGTTGCGGTAATTTTGTATGCGAATATAGTGTATGTACATAAGGTTCACTCCTTTAGGAGCAGGGTGCCGCCTCGTTTCGTGTGAGGCGCTTTGATAGCTGCCGTTTCCCGGCCGGAGTACACAGCCCCGGGCCGGATGTTATTGTTCTATTATATCATATTCGACATAGGCAGCGCATTTCCTTTTTTCCGTTCCCTGGCCTTATCCTGCAGGAGCGCTCAGGTGGTTACGCTTGATGCGATTTTTCGTAGGCCAGCGCCCGGGCGGCACACGTGCGCAGGGTCTGCGTTTCTCCAGGCCGCAGGTGATCCACTGTAAGGGGAATGACCTGTTCCCGCAGGATGTCATCCGGGGCCTGGACGAGTGTTTCCGGCGCCAGGAGGTCTGTCAGCTCTTCTACTTCCGCTATGGCTTCGCCTTGGGACCAGTCGTGGCGGCGGTTGCAGGGACAGGCATCCTGGCAGGCATCGCAGCCGCAAATCCACGTGCCGAACTGGCCAGCCTCTAAATGGGGCGGTACCTGGCCCTGGCCGAAGGTGGTCCAAAAGGAGACGCATGACAAGGGATTCATCATATAGGGCGCGCACAGGGCGTGGGTCTTGCAGGCATTTTGGCAGCACATGCACGTATCCGCACAGGGACGCAGGCTGCACTGCTGGCGGTACGTCACGTCAGCGTCGATGAGATAGCCTTCGAGATCGTAGTACGAACCTTCTTCGCCGTAGAAGAAATTATTCTTGCGGAAAATCCCCAGGCCGGCGGCGACGGCGGCGTAGCGCAGGGGCAGGATGTGAGACGGCGCGTTCGCTTCTCCTCCTGCAATGCGCAGGCCTTGCGCCTGCAGCCACACTGTAAACTGCTGCTTTTGCTCATGCCGCGGGCTGTCCGGGACGGCGTCAGCGGCGAGGAAAAAGGCCTTGGCGTATTTTCCCTGGAAGGACTGGGGGAAGCGGTACTTGCCCAGCCAGGTCGTGCAGATGACGACGGATTTAGCCCAGGGATAGCGTTCTTTTAATTCTGTAAAGCGTTCCATGTTTGCATAGACGGCCTTGCTGGCGGGGATCTTTTCCTGCCGTTCCCGGAGCCGTGCGGCGTACCCGTCCAGATCGGACACGGGAATGACGCCACAATTATCGTAGCCGTATTCTAAGGCTGCCGCGTGGATGGCAGCGCCTGTCAGGGTAGTCATATTCTAGCCTTCCTTTGCTGATATTCCCGGTATGTTGCCAAGAGCTGTTCTTTCAGCTTCTCTATATAGGAAGCGTCTGTACTCATGCGGTACAGCAGCAGGTTCCCTTCGTAAATGGCAAAGAGACGGCCTGCCAGGCTGTCTGCCTGGTCCGATGGAAGGCCTGAGGACATGAGGACCTGCCCGAAGAGGCCCTGCATTTCCTCCATAGCTTCCATATATACGCCGGCAATGGCCTTATGGGAAAAGGCCAGTTCCATACCGACGACGGCAATGGGACAGCCGTAATGCTCGCCTTTTCCAGCACCTTCCAGCATGGCTCCGGTAAAGTGCGTGACGAAGGTTTCCCAGTCTGCGTCTGCCGCAAAGCCGGCAAGCCATTCGTAGACGACGCGGTGATAGTAGCCCACGACGGCAACGGCCAGGTCTTCCTTGGATTTGAAATAGAAATAAAAGGAACCCTTGGTCAGCTTCGCTTCCTTTAGGATTTCGCTCAAACCAGTAGCGGCGTAGCCGTTACGCCAGAAGAGGCGGCCGGCACAGGCGATGAGATGTTCTTTTGTTGCTTCTCCTTTTTTCATATGCGTACCTCCTTAAATTAAAATAAACCAATCGGTCTATTTTTGTCAAGGGAAAAACAAAAGAAGGACTTTGCCTTTCGTGACGGGCATGCCTGCCTCAGGGCCGATATAGCCCAAGCCGAGGACGGCACTGCCATCGCTGCTAACGGCGACCGTGCTGCCCCTGCCCGTATGGAAAGGCCTTTTACAGGCACGGAAATCAATCCAGCAAAAAAAGGCTGCGCAAAAGGGAGATCCTTAGTACGCAGCCGGTTACAGCTATTACATATTTAGTTTTAGCGGTTATAGATGCGGCAGAGCTGGGAAAGCCAGCGGGCCGTGTCCAGGCGGAGCTGGCCATCTTTGAGCTGCCAGCGCCAGTTGCCGGTGGCAGTGCCGGGGATGTTCATGCGGTCCCCGGCCGGCAGGGCCAGGGCGTCCTGAAGGGGCACGATGACCGTTTCTGCCCGGCGGCTGTAGAGGTATTCAATGAGGGCACCGGTGATTTCCGTGCCGCTCGTGTCGTCGTCCATGTGCAGCATGCGGCAAAGGCGGTGGCGCTGGTCGTCGTCCAGGTCGTTTTCGTACCAGCCACGGGTCGTGTTGTTGTCGTGCGTACCCGTGTAGGCCAGGCAATTGGGTTCCGTGTCGAAGGATGTGAGCCCGTCAGCGCCTTCCATGAGGTGGAATTGCAAAACCCGCATACCAGGCAGATGGAAATGCGTGCGCAGGTCGCACACTTCATCGGTAATGATGCCCAAGTCTTCGGCGACGATGCGCACGTTGCCCAAACGGTGCCGTACTTCTTTGAGGATTTCCGCACCGGGTGCTTTGACCCACTTTCCTGCACGGGCCGTCTTGGCGGTAGCAGGAACGGACCAAAAGGCTTCCAGGCCGCGGAAGTGATCGAGGCGGACTTCGTCGACGAGGCGGAAGGTATAACGGAAGCGCTGTACCCACCAGTCGTAGTGATCCTTTGCCATGCGGTCGTAATCATACAGGGGATTGCCCCAGAGCTGGCCGTCGGCACTGAAATAATCCGGTGGCACGCCGGCAACGCTCGTCGGCTGTCCCTTTTCATCCAGGGCAAAGAGCTCCTGATGGGCCCAGCAGTCGGCGCTGTTGTGCGCGACGAACATGGGAATATCGCCGAGGATAGAGACGCCGTTGCGGTGGGCGTAGGCCCGTACATCCTGCCACTGGCGATAGACGATGTACTGGAGGAACTTGACGTGAGAAATAGTACCGGACAAGGTCTTTTGGTAGTATTCTATAGCCTCTTTCCGGCGCATGCGGATATCGTCTGGCCACTGGCTCCAATCGCGGCCGCCGTAGAAATCACTGACGGCACAGAAGAGGGCGTAGTCGTCGAGCCAGTATGCATTATCGTGGCAGAACTGGTTAAAGGGTGCCCAAGGAATGGTCATGTTTTTGTCGTGGGACATATCCCACAAGGCGGCGCTGCGGCATTTCCATTCGTCGTCCCAGGTCTTGGCCTGGGCGGCTTCTGCCTGATACTGGCTGTAGCGTTCGTCCGAGAGCCAGCCGGCCCGGTTGAGGAAATCGAGGGAAATGAGCTTTTCGTTGCCGGCAAAGGCCGACCGCGACAAGTACGGCGAGTCGCCTAAGAGGGGCGGCGTAAGAGGCAGGATTTGCCAGAGCGTCTGGCCTGCTGCCTTGAGAAAATCGACGAAGCGGTAGGCATAGTCGCCGAGGACGCCGTTCCCTGGTCCGTTGCCCGGCAGGGATGTCGGGTGCAGGAGAATGCCTGCCCGTTTGGGACCGCTTTCTTTCGCCTGTAAAATGGCGACGCCTAAGGGCGGCAGGGTCAGTTCCAAACGGCTGTTTTGCGTGTGTATCGGTTCCATATTAGGAATGAGGGCGTTCGTCAGGTCGCCGTACAGGAGACCATTGGTAAAGAAGCTGATCGTGTGCAAGGCCGTCGTGCTGCGGTTGAGGGCAATGACGAAGAGACCGTCTTTGGCAGGCTTGCCGAAGACATCACGGCCGCCTTCGATGACGCGGCAGTACACATAGAGGTCGCCCTTGCTGTAGAGGGGAATAAAACGGCCCGTCTGCAAGGCGTCATTGTGGCGCCGCAAGGCGGTCAGGCGCTTCGTCCAGCGCAGGAGGCTCTTGTCTTCGTGGCCCCACGGGTACGTACGCCGGTTGTCCGGATCTTTGCCGCCCACTTGGCCGGCTTCGTCGCCGTAATAAATACACGGTGCGCCAGGCATGGTAAACTGCCAGGCCGAAAGGAGCTTCACCCGGCCTTTGGCAATGGATTCACCGCGAACCATGCCCTTTTCGCCGCTCATGACGGTGAGAATCCGTTCGATATCATGACTGCTAATGAGATTGAGCATGGCATAGGCGTTTTCCATGGGGTAATTTTCCATGAGCTGCCAAATTTCCTGGCCCAGGCGCGTGCCGTCTTTACGGCCTAAGACGAAATCGACGACCATGGCCCGCAGGACGTAGTTCATGGCGCTGTCAATGTCGTGACCGCACAGGTATTCCCGCTGTTCGCTATAGCTGATCTTATTGGATGCGTCTTCCCAGACTTCACCGATGAGGACGGCGTCGGGATTTTCTTCCTTCAGCGTTTTGTAGAAATTGCGCAGGAAGGGCACGGGCAGTTCGTCAATGACGTCCAGGCGCCAGCCGCTAATACCGGCGCGGAGCCAGTGGCGCAGGACGCTGTTTTCGCCGTTGATGATAAAGTTCATGTACGACGGGTTCGTTTCGTCTACGTCGGGCAGGTCCTTGACGCCCCACCAGGCTTCGTATTCGTCAGGATAGTCCGTAAAGCGGTACCACGAATAGTACGGCGATTCTTTGGACTGGTAGGCACCGAGCGACGGGTAATGGCCAAAGCGGTTGAAATAGATGCTGTCCGCACCGGTATGGCTGAAGACGCCGTCGAGGATAATGCGGATGCCCCGCTTTTTGGCAGCCTCGCAGAGGGCCGAGAATTCGTCGTTCGTGCCCAGGAAGGGATCAATTTTATGGTAATCGGCTGTGCCGTAGCGATGGTTGCTGCAGCTTTCAAAGACCGGATTCAGGTACAGTGCCGTAACGCCCAGGTCGGCCAGGTAATCGAGTTTCTGGCGGATCCCTTCAAGGTCGCCGCCGAAGAAATCGTACTGTACGACGTCACCGGTTTCCGTATTTTTGCAATAATAAGGCACGTCGTTCCAATCGCTGTGGATGACGGCACCGCTTTTCCCGCGCAGGTTTTCGCCGTGCTTGTGACCGCGGCAAAAGCGGTCCGGAAAGATCTGGTAGACAATGGCGTGCTTGAACCAGTCCGGCGTGTGGGAGTTTTTATCATATACAGTAATCTGATAGGCTGGCGGCACCGTGTCGTATTCGGCGCCGACGCCACCCAGATGATCCTGGTTATTGCCGTAGTAACGGACCTTTTCGTCCGTGGTGACGATGAAATAGTACCAGAGCAGGCAGCCTGTTTCCGGTACGGTCCAGGTGACGGTGAAATAGCCGTCCTTTGCTTCCATAGGCAGGAGCGTTTCGCCGTCGTTGCTCTTCCACAGGCGCACCTTAGCAGTGCACTCCGTAGCCGGCCGGCCGCCGATGCCGAGGCGCAGGGTCAGGCGTGTGCCTGTAGGAATGGCGCCAAAGCGGGAACGCCAGCGGCTGCTGTGTGAATCGTGATATAAACGTAATTCCATAAGTATTCCTCGTTTTCAAAGACCCCTGCCGCAGACGATGCCGGACAGGGGTCATAGACAGACTGTTTTACTTCTTCAATACGCGCTGGTACAAGTCAGCGTAGGCTTTGGCCGAACGGCTCCAGCCGTAATCGCTTTCCATGGCATTGCGGACGAGACTTTCCCAAACGACGCTGTCGGCATAATAGCCCAAGGCCCGTTTGATCGTAAAGAGCAATTCATGGGCATTGAAATTCTTGAAGGTCAGGCCGTTGCCCTGCTTCGTATACTTGTTGAAGGGAATGACCGTATCCTTCAGGCCGCCCGTTTCCCGGACGACAGGAATGGACCCGTATTTCAGGGCAATGAGCTGGCTCAGGCCGC
This sequence comes from Megasphaera hominis, assembly GCF_014269395.1. Classification (GTDB taxonomy): domain Bacteria; phylum Bacillota; class Negativicutes; order Veillonellales; family Megasphaeraceae; genus Megasphaera; species Megasphaera hominis. The sequence goes on along the minus strand of NZ_JACOGK010000031.1, from coordinate 21,573 downwards.
ACGGTTCGTAACTCGACGGCATGATGAAGATGTCCGAGGCTGCGTAGACCTGATGGGCAAGGCCTTCATTAAAGAGAATGTTCGCCGAGACTTTTGTCGGATAGCGCTGGGCCAGGTTGCGGAACGTATCTTCATAAGCCCAATCGCCGGTACCAACGAGGACAAACTGTACGTCTTCTGCCAGGAGTTCATCGATGATGCAGGTCACGAGGTCCAGGCCTTTATCGGCAACGAGGCGCGTTACCATGGCGATCATAGGCACGTTGCGGTTTACAGGCAGGCCCAATTCTTCCTGGAGCGCTTCTTTATTGACGTGCTTCCAAAGGGGGAAGTTAGCTGCCGTATACGGTGCCTTGATGAACGTATCCGTTTCCGGATTGTACACGTCTTCGTCGAGACCATTGATGATCCCTGTCAGGCGGTCTTTGGCATCGCGCAGGTAGCCATCGAGGCGTTCGCCAAAGTAGGGGTACATGATTTCCCGGGCGTAGGTCTTGCTTACTGTCGTAATGTAATCGGCGTAGACCATGCCGGATTTCATGTAGTTTACGCAGCCATCGCATTCGAGGTTGCCGTTGTCGAAGAGTTCCTGCGGCAAGCCGATAATGTCCTGCATGATGGATGGCGGATAAATCCCCTGGTATTTCAGGTTATGAATGGTGTAAATAATCTTCATATACTGGTAGAACGGATCGTGGGCAAAGTCTTCTTTCAGGAAGACACCCATGAGGCCTGTGTGCCAGTCATTACAATGAATGATGTCCGGCTGGAAGCCGATTTGCGGCAACATAGTCAGGACAGCCCGGCAGAAGTAGGCAAAGCGTTCGTCGTCGTCTTCAAAGCCATAGAGACGGTCGCGCTTGAAGTACCATTCATTGTCAATGAAATAGACCGTTACGCCGTCGATTTCGACGGCTTCCACACCAAAATACAGCTGGCGCCAGGCCAGGTTGACCATACCGTGGACGACAGGCTTCATCTTGGCCTGCCATTCTTCGCTGATCTGGCTGTATTTCGGCAAGACGAGCCGGACGTCCATCCCTTGTGCGGCCAACGCTTTGGGCAAGGAGCCCATGACGTCAGCCAAACCACCGGTCTTAATGAAAGGGACGGCTTCCGACGCCGCGAATAATACGTTAACCATTAAGTATCACCCTCTTTTATCTCAAACAAGTCAGGCGTTTTTAGCGCTTTTCTTTGTACTAGCCTTTTTTTAGGAGCTGTGCTCTTTTTCGTCGTACCTGCTGTACGCTTGCTGCTCTTAGCCGCCGGACGGCGCCGTGCCGGCACAGACTGCACCAATTCCGGCAGGGCCTGGCCTGCTTCGGCTTCGGGCTTCAGTTCCAAATAAATCGTTGCCAACGGCGGCAGGGTCAGGCTCAGGGACTGGTCCATACCGTGCATGGCAATGTCTTCGGCTGTAAAGGCACCTTCATTGAGCACGTTCGAGCCGCCAAACTGTTCGGCATCACTATTGAGGACTTCCACGTACGTGCCCGGACGGGGTACACCAAAGCGGTAGTCATGCCGTACGACAGGCGTAAAGTTGCAAACGACGACGGTCATGCTCTGGCCATCGCGGCCACTGCGGTAAAAGGCAATGACGCTGTTATTGCAGTCGTCACAGCTAATCCACGAAAAGCCGGACCAGTCACAATCTTCTTCCCAGAATTCACGGTGTTTGCCGTAGAATTCGTTCAGTTCCCGAACGTAATTGTGCATGGCCAAGTGTTTTTCGTATTCCAGCAAATGCCAATCAAGGCTGTCATCGTATTTCCATTCGATGAACTGGCCGTAATCACTGCCCATAAAGAGCAGTTTTTTGCCCGGGTGTGACATCCAGTAGCCGTAGAAGGCACGCAGGCCGGCAAATTTCTGCCAGTAATCACCGGGCATTTTATCGAGGAGCGAGTGCTTGCCGTGTACGACTTCATCGTGCGACAAAGGCAGGACAAAGTTTTCCGAGAAGGCATAGCACAGGGAGAACGTAATCAGGTTCTGGTTATCCTTGCGGAACAAGGGATCCAGGGCCATATAGCGGAGCATATCGTTCATCCAGCCCATGTTCCACTTGTAGTTAAAGCCCAGGCCGCCTACATCGACGGGCTTGGTCACGAGGGGCCACGCCGACGATTCTTCGGCAATCATGAGGGCCTGCGGTACGTTTTCAAAGACGGCTTTATTGAGCTTGCGCAGGAAATCGATGGCTTCCAGGTTTTCCCGGCCGCCATATTTATTGGCCTGCCACTGGCCATCGCTGTGACCATAGTCGAGATACAGCATGTTGGATACGGCGTCGATACGCAGACCGTCAATGTGGAACTGGGTCAGGAAAAAGAGGGCACTCGAAATGAGGAAGGACTGCACTTCTGTGCGGCCGTAGTCGAAATTCATGGTGTCCCATTCCGTGTTTTCTGCCAGCATGGGGTTGCCCGATTCGTAGAGCGGCTGGCCATCGAAGTGGCGCAAACCGTGAGCATCGCGGCAGAAATGGCCCGGTACCCAGTCGAGGATGACGCCAATGTCGTTGCGGTGGCACAGATCGACGAAGTACATGAAATCCTCTGGCGAGCCGTAGCGGCTGGTTACGGAGAAATAGCCCGTTCCCTGGTAGCCCCAGGAGCCGTCAAAGGGATATTCGCACAAGGGCATGAGCTCAATGTGCGTGTAGTGCATGTCCTTGACGTAGGCTACGAGCTGCTCTGCCAGTTCCCGGTAGGTCAGCATCTCCCCTTCGGCATTACGCTTCCACGAGCCCAGATGGACTTCATACGTCAGCATGGGCCGGCTGTACGAATCGTAGTCCTGGCGGCTGTCCATCCATTTGCGGTCCCGCCACGTATAGTGGAGCTTCGTCAGGCGCGATGCCGTGTTGGGCCGCACTTCCGAGCTAAACGCATAAGGATCGCTCTTTAGGATCTGACTGCCGTCGGCACCTGTAATGGCATATTTATAGATATCCCCTTCTTGGAGACCGGGGATGTGGGTAACCCAGATTTCCCCATCAGAGCTGCTCCGCTCCATGGGGTTGGCACCGGCATCCCAGTTATTAAAATCGCCGACGACGCTCACCGCCAGGGCATGGGGTGCCCAGACGGCAAAGCGTACGCACGACTGGTGCTTGTACGCCGTAAAGTGGGCGCCCAGCATGCGATAGGCATTATAATTTGTTCCCTGATGAAACAAGTACGTACTAAATTCATCAATGGCGCTTATTTTCAATTACGACTCCTCCCCTGTGATACTCAGTGAATCATTTTCCTCAAGTGCCAGATATCGTTGGCATACTGCATGATCGTCCGGTCGCTGGAGAAATAGCCCGAATGGGCAATGTTGATGGCACTCGAATGGAGCCAATGACGGCGGTCGTGGTAACGGTTGGCAATTTCCACCTGGGCTTTACAGTACGGTTCGAAATCCTTGAGGACAAAGTATTCGTCGTTCCGGTCGAGGAGCGATTCGTACAGCATATCAAAGGTTTCGCCATAGCCCAGGGAGCCGTCGACGAGGCTGTTCATGACCTGGCGGATGTTTTCATCCTGGCCGTACATATTCCAGGCCGAATAGCCGCCGTGGATGTAGTAATCCATGACTTCGTTGGCTCTGAGGCCAAAGATAACACAGTTGTCATCGCCTACTTCGCGATGGATTTCGACGTTGGCCCCGTCCATGGTGCCCAGCGTAATGGCGCCGTTCATCATGAATTTCATATTGCCTGTGCCGGACGCTTCCTTGCCGGCTGTAGAAATCTGTTCGCTCACGTCGGCTGCCGGGAAGAGAATCTGTCCCAGGGAGACGTTGTAGTTTTCCAGGAACAGGACCTGCATCTGCTTGCTCACGCGGCGATCCGTATTGACCATGCGGGCGACGACGTTGATCAGACGGATGGTCTGCTTTGCTTCGCCGTAGCTGGCTGCGGCCTTGCCGCCAAAGAGGAAGGTCCGAGGCGTAATCTGGACTTTGGGATTATCACGCAGGAAATAATACAAGTGCATGACGTGCAGGATGTTGAGCAGCTGCCGTTTGTACAAGTGGATACGCTTGATCTGGACGTCAAAAATGGACGATGTATCGACGGTCATGGCGTATTTCTTTTTAATATAGTCAGCCATGATTTCTTTGCGTGTCTTCTTGACCTGGCCCAGCTGTTCCAGGAAGGAACCGTCGCTGGAATAGCCTTTGAGGTCTAAGAGGCGGCGCGGATCACGGCGCCAGTCCGTTCCGATCGTATCATCCAGGAGGTCTGCCAGCTGCGGGTTCGACTGGATGAGCCAGCGGCGATGAGAAATACCGTTGGTCTTGTTGGAGAAACGGGCCGGGAAGCACGTGTAGAACTGATGGAGTGTCGAGTCCTTCAGGATCTGCGAGTGGATTTCGGCTACGCCGTTAACGCTGTGGCTGCCCAGGACGGCCAAGTGGGCCATGTGGACCTGTCCATCCCAGAGGATGGCAACATTGCGGGCCATGTCTTCGTTGCCCGGGTAGCGTTTGCGGACCTCTTTGAGCCAGCGCCGGTTGATTTCATCGACGATGAGGTAAATGCGCGGCAAGAGCTCTTTGAACATGGGAATAGACCATTTTTCCATGGCTTCCGGCAAGACCGTATGGTTCGTATAGGCTACGGAACGGACCGTTACCTTCCACGCGTCTTCCCAGTTCATACCTTCTTCGTCCATGAGGATCCGCATCAATTCGGGGATGATCAGGGCCGGATGGGTATCGTTAATGTGCAGGGCAATGTAATGATCGAAATCATACATGCTTTCTTTGATTTTCTTCTTATAGTAGCGGACGATAGACTGCAGGCCTGCGGAAACCATGAAGTATTCCTGCATGAGCCGCAGTTTGCGCCCTTCTTCTGTGCTGTCCTCCGGATAGAGGAAACGGGAAATGAGCTGGACGCTGTTCTTATAGCGGAAGGCGCGGTGCCGGTCGCCCATAGAAAGTTCCCGGTACATGTCTTCCCGCGAGTATTCAGCCCGCCACAGGCGCAGGGTGTTGACCGTATGGTTGTGGTAGCCGATAACCGGTACGTCGTACGGTACGGCACGGACGGAAGAATATTTTTCGTATACACATTCCAGGTTGCCTTCGCCGTCCGGACGCATGTAGGCGTTGCCGCCAAAGCGCACGTTTACGGCCTTGTCGACTTTCTTTACTTCCCACGGGAAGCCGTTGACGAGCCAGTTATCCGGCAATTCTACCTGCTGGTCGTCAATGATACGCTGGTTGAAGAGCCCGTACTGGTACCGGATGCTGCAGCCATGGCCCGGCAGCTGCAGGGCTGCCAGGGAGTCGATGAAACAGGCTGCCAGACGGCCGAGGCCGCCGTTGCCCAAACCAGGGTCCCGTTCTTCCGGGATGATTTTATCCAAGTCCCAGCCCAGATCCTTCAGGCCGGCACGGCAAACATCTTCCATGCCGACGCCGATGAGGTTGGACTGGAGCAGGCGTCCCAGTAAAAATTCAATAGAAAAATAATAGACTTGTTTTGCCTTTTCTTCGGCATAGATCTGGTTCGTCCGGATCCAGTCTTCACTTACCAAGTCGCGGACCATATAGGCCACGGTCTGATAGACTTCGTTTGGCGTCAGGTCCTGCAACTCTTTTTCCCACAAGATATGGGCTTTTACGGTAAATATTTTTTTGAATTCTTCCTTATCCTGCCATGTATTCACTGATGTCAAAACTCCTTTTTAGATGACGGAACAATTCCCGATGCACAAAGGATTTTCTCTTGTTCCAGACAATGCAGCTTCCGGCTGGATTACGGCTTCCTTATCGCAGACGACGTAATCCAAGTGCGCATCGTCGCCGATATCTGAATGCTGCATGATAATACTGTTGCGTACGACCGCGTTCTTTCCTACGTGTACCTTACGGAAAAGAACAGAATTTTCTACGCGGCCTTCAATAACGCAGCCATTTGCAATGATGGAGTTGCTAACCCGCGATTCTTCCATGTATTTGGCCGGCGCTTCATCCTTGATCTTAGTGTAGATGTGGCGCTGGTTTTGCAAAAAGAGGTGACGCCAAATACTCAGATCCAAAAGATCCATATTGACGTCGAAATAGGAACGGATAGAATCGACGCGTTTCGCATACCCTTTATAATTATAGCCAAAAATGCGCAGGCGGTCTACATTGCGCAAGAGGACCTCACTGACGAAGTCGTGATAGCCCTGGGCAAAAGCCCGGCGTACGCAGTGCTGGAAAATCTGGTTATCGATGAGGATCTGGTGCTGGTAGACGTTGTCGCCGCTGAGCGTGCCAATCTGTTCCTTCATGCCCGTCACGCGGTCGTTGTCGTTTACAGCCAGAACCGTTTCGCTTTTGTCACCGCCTACAGCCTGTTGGCTATAGATCATGGTCACGTCGGCGTTGTGGTGCCGGTGGAAATGAAGGACTTCATCGTAGTCGATATTCTGGACGAGGTCGCAATCGGAAATGAGGATGTACGGGCTCGTACCGCGTTTGACGAACTGCAGGTTTTTGTAGAGGGGCTGAATGTTGCCGGCTACAGGATGAAGAATGTCTTCTACTTCAGCCGGCAAATAGAAGAGGCCGTCGCGCTTGCGGGCCAGGCCCCATTCCTTACCGGAACGGACGTGATCGAGGACCGACCGGGACTGGGCCGACAGGAGCAGGCCGACGTTGCCGATACCGGCATTGACCATGTTGGACATGGTAAAATCGATAAGCCGGAATTTCCCGCCAATGGGGATGGTCGCGAGAGGCCGGTTTTCATTGAGTTCTTTTAAGGGGCCGCTTTCTTTCAGGTTGATAATGCCCATAATTGTACTATTCACGATTACTCATCTCCTTTGGCTGCTTTGACGTTCTTTTGTGGCGCCACTTCAGTATGGCGGCCAAAGACGGCTACAGTGCCATCCTTGTGGTGCACGACAGCATTGCTGTGGACCGTGCAGTCTTCACCGATAATGGCTTTGTCGACGACGGCGTTCTTTTCGATGACCGTGCCCGGCATGACCACCGAGTCGACGACCTTGGCGCCTTCTTCAACGGTAACGCCGTAGAAAATGACGGAGTTTGAAACCTGGCCGAGGATGGCTGCCCCTTCGGCAATGAGGGAGCTCGTTACGCTGCCCTTAGGACCGATGTAGTGCGGCGGCATGGACTGGTTGGCCGAATAGACGCGCCATTCTGTATCGCTCAGATCGAGGGGCGGGTCGTCGGCTAAGAGGTCCATGTTGGCCTGCCAGAGGCTGTCGATGGTGCCTACGTCTTTCCAGTAGCCTTCAAAGGGATAGGCATAGAGGGCAATCTGATCACGGAGCATGGCTGGAATGACGTTTTTGCCAAAGTCGTGTTCCGAATTTTCATCGGCTGCATCGGCCTTCAGATAGTCTTCGAGAATCGTACGGTTGAAAATATAAATACCCATGGAAGCGAGGTTGCTTTCCGGTTGTTTTGGTTTTTCCTGGAATTTCGTAATGCGCATGTTGTCGTCGGCGACCATGATGCCGAAACGGCTCGCTTCGTCCCAGGGCACGCGGATCGTGCCGATGGTGACGGCAGCTTCATGCTTTTTGTGGAAGGCCAGCATCTTCGCATAGTTCATGGAATAAATATGGTCCCCTGACAGGATCAGGACGTAGTCGTCACCGATCATGTCGACGAAATTCAAATTCTGATAGATGGCATCGGCTGTGCCGCGGTACCAGTTGGAACCGGCGTCGTTCGTATACGGCGGCAGCACGAAGGTGCCACCCGTATCGGAGTCGAGGTCCCAGGAGCTGCCGTTACCGACGTACCAGTTCAGTTCGAGCGGCTGATACTGCGTCAGGATGCCCACTGTACCGATACCGGAATGCCGGCAGTTGCTGAGGGTAAAGTCAATGATTCTGTACTTGCCGCCAAAAAGCAGGCCCGGTTTGGCCTGGTCTTTCGTCAGGACCCCGAGACGGCTGCCTTTCCCGCCTGCCAGGATCATGGCCAGACAATTCGATTTTCTCATACCATTTCCTCCTCTTGTGAAAAGTCCCGTATTTCTTTGCCGTTCTCTGGTACATACCGGACACTGCAAAGGCCGTGTGCTTTTCTCTCTCTCATTTCTTGTACTAAACTTACGGCAGATTGGAGTTACAATCCGTTTATGTAAATATTATACACTACTTATTTACGTTTTTTAATAGCAAAAGAGAATGTTTTACTGAAATCATACATTATGCAATACAAAATATACCTAATGATTTGTCTTTACATCCCATATATAGTAGTTGACAAAACCTTTACTTATAAGTAAAACGTTAAACAGTTATCATTCCAGTACCTCTTCTCTTTTTTCTTATAAAAAGAAATATTTTTACTTATGACTATAAGTTATGATACTTTTTTGTTGTATTGATGCCCTTTGACATATTTTCACCTGCACGTCCTTGTTGTAAACGGGCCATATGTACAATAAGGACGAAGATGGTTCAAAAAAAGAAAAAAGCACAGCTCCATATCTCCCTAAGGAGACAAGAAGCTGTGCTGCTATAGTTTGTAGTTTCCTCTGTATTACTGGCCGTCGCCGTTGCTGCCTGCCATGGCTTCATCGAACGACAGAATGTCTACAGAAAAGGGCAAGTGGCCTAAAATGTCTACGGCCATAGGTGCCGTGTCCGGTGTCGTGCGGACGAAGCCGATGCCTTTTTTGCCGTCTAAGGCTGTGACGACGCCGACGTACTCAAAGCCTTCCAGGATCCGCGTGACGTACGTCATGTCGTGGGGATTGATGCGGAAGTAGACCCAGTCGCGATCAAGCATGGCTGACCTCACGGCGCATGAGGCTGTACGCTTCTAAAGGTGTATCGACGGCAATGCCGACGAGCATTTGCGCATGATTGGCTGCTTCGATGGGCTTGCCCTCTTCGTCTGTGAGCGACGTCAGGGTCTGCGTTACTACCGGGCCATGGGGCTGCAGGAATTCGACGGTCTGGCCGACGCGGAAGTGGTTGCGCTGTTCTACCCAGGCAATTTTCTTTTCTGCATCATAGGAACGGACGAAGCCGATGAAATCGTGGGTCTGTGTGTTGCTCGAGTGGCTGTAGACCTGGTCCGCATCTGTCGGCCGGGAAACGGAAAACCCTTTCGTATAGGGGCGGTGGGAAATCTTTTCCAGTTCTGTGAGCCAGCGCGGCAGTACCTGAAAATGCTGCGGATCCCGTTCGTAGGCATCCATGGCTTCGCGGTAGACCTTGACGACAGTGGCGACGTAATGGATGCTCTTCATGCGGCCTTCGATCTTGAGGCTCGAAAGACCGGCCTGGTAGAGGTCGGGCAAATACGGCAGGAGACAGAGGTCCTTGGAGTTAAAAATATAGGTTCCCCGTTCATCTTCGACGACAGGGAAATACTGGCCCGGCCGTTTTTCTTCGACGATATTGTATTTGAAGCGGCAGCACTGGACGCACTGGCCGCGGTTCGAATCGCGGTCGTGGGTGAAGTAGTTACTGAGGAGACAGCGGCCGGAATAGGAAATGCACATAGCGCCGTGGACGAAGCCTTCGAGTTCGATGTCCGGCACGCGGCGATGGATTTCGGCAACGTCCTTGAGGCTTACTTCGCGGGCCATGACGACGCGGCTGGCTCCCAATTTGTGCCAGAAATCGACAGTAGACCAGTTCGTCGTATTGGCCTGGGTGGAGATGTGAATAGGCACTTCCGGTATGAGCTCGCGGGCCATATTGAAGATGCCCGGGTCAGCGATGAGCAAGGCATCGACGTGAATGTCGCGCAGGAAGCGCAAGTATTCCGGCAAACCTGTAAGGTCGTCGTTATGAGGGAAAATGTTGACCGTTACGTGAATCTTCTTGCCAATACTGTGGGCATACGTAACGGCTTCGCGCATTTCTTCCGGCGAGAAGTTGTCGCTAAAGGCGCGCAGGCCAAAGGACTTGCCGCCCAGGTACACGGCATCGGCGCCGTAGAGGAAGGCGATTTTCAGTTTATTCATATTCCCGGCCGGAGCCAGGAGTTCCATTTTTTGCATCTATTCTTATCCTTTCCAACGGGAAACGGTGAGACCGTCCCCATTTTCAAAAAACACCGTATCGTAATGGGCCGGATCATCGAGGCGCGCCAAAAACTCGCGCAGCCGCGTAATGGCTGTGCGGTGTTTGTGTGGCAGTGTGCCTTCAATGTACAGCATGTCGTGGTAACGCAGGTTGTCCGCCACGATCAGGGCGCCCGGAGCCAGCTTAGGCTCTAAGAGGCTGAGCTGCCGGCCGTACTGCCCTTTAGGCCCATCCATAAAGACGAAATCCCACGGGCCGGCAAGCGTTTCGAGCCATTCATTGGCATCGCCCGTAAGGGACGTAATCTGCGCCGCATAGGGTGAGCGTGCAAAGTAGGCAGCGGCCCGGCGGCTGCGCTCGCAGTCGACTTCGATCGTCGTCAGTGTGCCGCCAGGTGCCAAAAAGGGCGCCATAGTGAGCGCCGAGTAGCCTACGCAGGTGCCGATTTCCAAGAGCCGCTGCGGCCGGGCGTGGCTCAGGATGCCTGTCAGGACGGGTACTTCGCTATCGCGCAGGATGGGCAGGTTCTCTGCTTCGGCCTGTTCTTTAATTTCTGCTAACAGGTCTGTCATCATGGCATATATTCCTTTACATTCTGCATATGCTCTTCGTACGTTGCCGCGTAGTGATTGTGGCCGTCTTTGTCGGCGACGAAATAGAGATATTTCGTCTGTGGCGCTTCTAAAATGGCTTTCATGCAGTCCATGCCGGGATTACCAATAGGTCCCGGTGGCAGGCCTTCGTAGCGATACGTATTGTAGGGTGAATCGTATTCCGTTTCATCGATGCTGTACGACGCTTTGTGAGTCCCCATGGCATAGGAAATACTGGCGTCGGATTGAAGCTTCATGTGCTGGGCCAGACGGTTCAGGAAGACGGAGGCAATGAGCGGCCGGTCTTCGGGATACTTCGCTTCTTTTTCGATGAGCGACGCCAAGGTGACGAACTGGTAAATAGACATATTGGTCTTGCCGATTTCCTGGCGCATGGCCGGCGTCAAATGCTTGTCGAAATTTTTCAGCATTTCCTTGACGATGTCTTCAGCCGTCGCGTCGTTGGCAATAGTATACGTATCCGGGAAGAGAAAACCCTCTGTGACGAAGGTCACCTTGCGGTTGCCCTTCATATACGGATACAAGAGGCTTTGGTCGTTGGCAGCTTTCAGGAAATCCTCTTCCGAAACGATGCCCAGCTTGGCTAAGGCCTGGGCCGTCTGGCGGACCGTGTAGCCTTCGGGCACGACGAGGCGCGCCGCTTCTGATTCACCGCTCGTGAGCTTGGCCAGGATTTCGTGGAGGCTCATGCGCGAATCAATGGTGTACTCGCCTTGCTTCAGCTCGCTGGCCTGGCCGCTCAGGGTCGTGACCAGGCGGAACCACAGGGGATGCGTAATGAGGCCATCGTCGGTAAGCTGGTCGGCAATATCCGACGCCGTCATGTTGTCGCGGACGTGGACGTACGCACTCGTATCGGGCAGGAAGTAATTAGGCACGTAGTACCCGGCGAGAGAACCGGCAACAGCCAGGACGGCGAGACAGGCTGCACCACGGGCCAGTAATTTTTTACGCCCCATAGCTTGGACACGCTTGCCGAGGCTGTGGGCTTCGCTGACTGTCGTCTCTTCGACCTTTTCTTCTATTTCTTTGATTTCTTGGGTGAGTTTATTTTTTTCCATCCGTATATTATACAGCAGATAAAAAGTGCTTGGCAAGATAGAGCGAGAAAAGCTGTATTTTATGGGGCCTGGCGTCTACACAGGGCCGTCTGGACAGGTATTTTTCACAGTTTGAGCACAGTTTTGCTATTTTCCTTGTGTGCTTTTCTTTTTTCTTTTATACTAAAAGCATAATATAATACATTATAATATATAGCATTTTGCTTGAGAGGAGTCTTATTCATGCAATATCGTCACACAGCAGCTCTTCTTTGCGCCTTTTGCCTGGCTACGGCCACGGCTTGTGCCGCTACGCCGGCTGCGACACTGGCTGGACCTGCGCCGCTACAACAGGTACAGGAACAGACACAGGGAACTATCACATCCGTTACGTCTGTAGCCCATAATTACGGTTTTGGCGAAAACGTTGCCGCCGTAGTGCTCCATTATACAGCGCCCGTTCTTTCTTCTTCTCTATCGCCGGCAGATTTTGTCGTCACTGGCAAGACTATCAGTAAGGCCTATGCGTCCGATACGGCTTATCCGGGCGAGGAAAAAAAGCCGGGCCCTATGTAATCCTCGATTTGGTCAATACAAATCCGCAATCGGATCAGCCCTTTAGCGCACAAAGCCAGGCAGCCCATGCCCATGCAGACGGTGGCAAGGCAGGCGATGCGCCAAGTCATAGCGACCGTACTATGCCGGACCTGAACGTCACGGTACAACAGGTCAATCCCATTGCCCGTGCGGACGGAGCTTATTTTGCACCCTCTGACAAAGCCCTGACAACGACAGCCTTATTAGAACCGGATATTAAGGGCTTTACAGAATATACGTACACAGATGCTGAAACGGGCGCTACTATCCCTTATTATCTCTATTTGCCTGAGGGCTATACGCCAAAGAAGTCGTACCCGCTCATGGTTTTTATTCCCGATGCCAGTACGAATATCGACAACCCAAAGATCACCCTCGTCCAGGGGAACGGTGCTACCGTTTGGGCTGAGCCGGAGGAACAGAAAAAGCATCCGTCCATCATCCTGGCTGTCCAGTATCCCCAAAGCCTCGTCAATTCCCTCGGCATGATGACGACAGACGATAACGTGTGGACGCCGGGCCTGACGCTCGTATCAAATTTGATCAAGCACGTGACGGATACGTACAGCGTCGACAAGAACCGCATTTACGGTACAGGCCAGTCCCAAGGCGGTATGGCCAACATCGCCATTAGCGATAAATATCCGGACCTCTTCGCTGCCCAGTACCTCGTAGCCTGCCAATGGAATACAGACGAAATGAAAGTCCTCAAAGATAAAAACCTTTGGATCCTTGTCAGCGAAGGTGACACGAAGGCCTATCCCGGTATGAACGACGCCGTTAAGAAATGGGAAGCCTTAGGTGCTAAGGTAGCTACGGCACCGCTTTGGAACAGCCATGCGACGGCATCGGAATTTTCCCATCTCGTACAGGATGTAGAACGACAGGATGCCAACATCAATTACACGTTCTTCAAGGATGGCAATCACATGTACACGTGGACCATTGCCTACAATATCGAAGGTATTCGCGACTGGATTTATCTGCAGACCCTGAACGGTACGCCCGTTTCCTTTAACACGGATGGCCTGCCTCTTGAGGAAAAACGGCAAATCGCCGGCTACGTCCTCGATCAAGGCTTGCGCTACGAAAAGCTGAACACACCTGCAGCTGATACGAAGGCTCTCGCCTACTTCCGCGAAGCCGACAAATTGGGCCACTTCAAGGCAGCCCGCTGGATTGGCCTCGCCTATGCCAACGGCCGTGGCACTGCACAGAGCTACAAAGAAGCGGCAAAATGGTACAAAAAGGCAGCTAAGGCCGGTGATATTACAGGTACCTATCTCCTGGGCCAGCTGTACGAACAGGGCCAGGGTGTAGGACAGAGCTATAAAAAGGCTCTGCAGTATTATAATCAGGCTGCCCAGCGCGGCGACATCATCGCAGCGCCGGCCATGACGGCTGCCGCTGTGCTCTATGCAGATGGCAAAGGAACAACACAGGATGTAGCCAAAGCGAAGGAACTGCTCACGAAGGCAGCCGCTGCTGGCTATGCACCGGCTAAAGAAGCCCTGGCGGGACTGACGGCGTCGGCTGTACAGATGACAGCGCCCGTATAATAGCCACGCTGGCAGTCATCAGGTTTGCAGCTTCCCATACGCTGAATAGCGATATTAGTTTCAAAAAAAACACGGTGTGCCCGGGGCATACCGTGTTTTTTATTTATTTCTATTACCGCAGCTACTGCGAATACGAGATACAGGAAACAGGCACTTCTCCGGGATAGTGAGAAATGCCTGTTGCCAAAGGTGAGAAAGAAAGAGGGGTATTTACATGTGGAAAAGTGGGAACTACCATATGGGGAAGTGCCTGTATACGGGAAAAGGGCAGGCTGACACTACAGGAGTGCCGATGTAAGGTACCTTTTCCACACGCCTCTTATGATGATTATAGCAGGGCGGAATGCAATCTACCATTATACGAACGTATACATTTTATCTGAACCAGAAAGAGCCGGCAACGCTTGGGGAGGGCATTGCCGGCTCTTTCTGATGTGTTATACTATTAGCATTTCTTGGGTGAGAAAGGAGATTGTGTGTCTATTACTGCTGGCTATCTGCTACAGGCGGCTGGCCCATAGGCGGCTGGCCCTGGGGATGAGCCAGTTTCATGATTTCCTGGAGACGGTCTGTCGAGATGCCTGTTTCTTCAGACATTTCTTTCAAGAGTTGCTGCCGGTCCGGACGTTCGCCAGTGTGTTTTTTCATGACGTCTGTCTGGTTGTCGCCGTCAGGACGATGGTTTTTGAAGAATGTTTCCAGCGCAGTTGCTTCCTGCTGGGTAATGCTGCCGTTCTGAACGAGCTGCTGCATATGCTGTTGCGGGTTCATACGGGGACCACCCATACGCGGCGGCAGGGTGAAGATTTGCTGCAGTGTGGCTTCAGGAATGCCCGTCTTCTTGGGCAGGTTCTTCATGAATTCCAGGCGTTCTTTTGCTTGTTTGCCCCGGAATTCTTTCATGGCGTCTTTCAGTTTGTCTGCCTGTTCCTGGGTAATCTTGTTTTCACTGACCATCTGTTCAATGCGGCCGTTGCGCATATCGCCAGGATGGCGTTTCATGTGTTGCTGCACTGTCGTCTGGTTGGTCGTAGCGCCCGTTGCAGCGTCAGCGGCCTGGACGGGAATGTACGGCGAGGCGGCGAAGATAACGGCAGCTGTGCCGGCTAAGAGGACGGCAGTCGTGCGTTTTTTCCATGTATATTTCCAGTTTTGCATATTCTTTGTCATAAGAATCACTCCTTAACAGTTGGCTTGCTCCCTTGTGAGGTGCTTTTAATTTTGTTGATGCTGTAAGTATAGCAAGCCATTGTTACAATTCCATGACGCCACCGTTACAAATCTTGTTCAGTTTTATGACTACTAGCACTATATTTGAAAACTATTCAAGGACAACACGTTTTGTCGGCATTTTCAGACAAATTGGTGAATAATTAAAATAGTCATTCGATGTGTTTCTCTCAGAGCGGAAGCTCTATGCATATCGAGGATATACGAGTAGTAGTCGCTATTGATGCAATCCGTTGGACTGGGCACGTAGCTCAAAGATTGATAAAACGCAATATCTCTCCCGACGAAGTATTAGAAACGTCACACTTCTTTCCTTTTTGTATCGATTTTCTTCACAAGAAAACATAACTGCTAATTGGCTTCATACACGCGTACGCGCAAGGTGAGGCCCCGTTCTTTACAGAGTTTGCGGCATTTCTTGATTTCTTCCTGGTCTTCTACCTGGTCGACGACGGTCATGACTACATTCGGTACGTATTGCTTGCAATGCTCTGCAAAGGCCAGCATGGCATCGAAGGATTTAAGGCCGAATTTACTGCGCGTCAAATCAAGGTAGCGCTGGGCGTTAGAGGCGTTGAGACTGATGGAAACTGTATCGAGAATGGCACCGTGGAAATCGGCTGCCGTATCGCGGCCGTATTCCAAATCTGACAGGCCGTTCGTATTGACCCGCGTCTTGGCGTTCGGGAAATTACGGCGCACGTAGCGCAAGAGTGTAACGAGATCTGTCAGGCGCATAGTCGGTTCGCCAAAGCCACAGAAGACGACTTCGTTAATGTACTGCCACGGCTGGTCGTTCAGTTCCTGAATGACCTCTTCTACAGTCGGTTCTTCTTTGAGCCACAGTTCCTTATCCTCTGCCGTTTCCTTCAGGTTGCGCAGACAGAAGGTACAGGCACAGGTACAGCGGTTGGTGAGATTCACATACAAGGCCCGTTTCCCTTTGGGCTGCTTAGCCAGGCTTTCTGCCATCGTAATATAATGTCCTTTGTCATACGTATAGGTGATCATGTGTCTTGCCTCCTACTTCAGTTCAGTTAAAAATTCTTCAAAAGCCAGGCCGTAATTGGTAGGCAGGCCCAGGCTTTCTGTATACTCCAGCGTGCGGTGAATAAATGTAACAGCCTTGTAGACGGCGTCGTAGAGGCTTTCGCCACGGACGAGGCTGGCTGCGACGATGGCCGCAAAGACATCACCTGTACCGGACCGGTCATGGCCTACTTTAGGGCTGGCCAGGTACTGCGGATGCCGGCCCCGTTCGTACAGGTAATTGCCTACTTCCTGATTTCGGGAAAGACCCGTTATGACGACCTGCCGCGGTCCTAAGGCGGCTAGGTCGGCGGCAATATGTTCCAGCATTTCCGCATCAGCCTGACCGCCGGCCGGATAGGGAATGCGCAAGAGCTGGCACGCTTCGGTCAAATTGGGTGTAATGACGTCGGCATGTTCCAGGAGCTGGCACATATCGCGGTAGAGCTCATCTGTATACGAGGCATACAAACGGCCATAATCCCCCATGACGGGATCGACAATGACCAGTGTGCCAGGCTTTTTAAACAGCTTGATGCACTGGCTGATCAAACCGATCTGGGCCGGCGAGCTGAGAAAGCCCGTCAGGATACCGTCGAACGCAAGGCCTGTACGAGCCCAGCTGTCCATGTAGTCTTTCATGTAGGGCGTGAAATCGTGCAAATAATAATTGGGAAAGCCTGTATGGACCGACAAGATAGCCGTCGGTAGCGGACAGGCCTGCACCTTGAGGGCCGAAATGAGGGGCAGCTCTACAGCTGTCGAACAGCGGCCAAACCCTGTTATGTCATTGATAATAGCAATCCGTTTTTGTCTGCTCATTATATTATGCCTCTATTCTTTGGCTCCGTCTAGAGGACGTGCCATTTTTTTCCTGCCATGACGGCAACTACCGCTACGAGTGTATTGACCAGTCCTTCCAGGATCAGTCCCGGTAAGGAAGCAATGCCGACAGCAACACTGCCGTAAAGTAGAGCCCCACAGGCACCATAGGCGGCGGCCATCCACAGGGAGGACGCGAGAAAGGCCAGCGTGCTTTGCCAAAGGGGTACGCGTCTGGCGCCGCCGCGGGAATGGGTCAGCAGCCAGACGACCCAAACCATGACGTATTTAATCAAAAACGTCGGTACGATCCACAAGGGAAAACCGCCGAGGAAATCAGCCAGGCACGAACCGATGGATGCCGCCAGGGCCGCATCACGACGGGCGAATACCAGGGCACCAACGTAAATAACGCTATCGCCCAGGTGGACATAGCCCACAGGAATAGGTATTTTGGGCACATACGTCAGGACAAAGACTAACGCTGCCAAAAGGGCAGCCAGGCACAGGCGGCGCGTACGGTTTGTCGTCGCATCCGGGCTGGGACATACTGGAAACACAGGAAATCCTCCTTTCACCATTTCATAGCAAAAAACTATTGCGCGCATCATTTGTCCTCTATTCTATTACATAAAACAGCTATTGTAAATGGGACAGATTAAAGAAAAAACTGTCCTCGTCTACAGGAACACAGCAAAAAAGGCAGGTCTGACGCTGTTGTCAGATCTGCCTTTTTTACATTTTCTATGTCCGGAAGGAGGACAGATTAGTTGGCTGGCTGCCACGTACGGCTGCTCTGGGCCTGTTCTTCTGCTTTTTCCAGTTTTTGTGATTTTACTTCTGCTTCGTATTGTTCCCGTGCAGCGGCTTCGGCATTTTTCAGGTTTTCCTGCAGCTGCGGGTCAATTTTGGCGTTCTTGTCCTTATTCTGGGCTGCCGCTTTCTGGGCATCTTCCAGTGCCTTCTGGGCTGCCTGCTGCTGGGCTTGAAGCGCGTCAAGACGCTGCTGGCGCATTCCCTGGCGGACGTCGCTTTCGAGGGTAACATCCGGCTGGGCGTGGACATCGACATAGACTTCAAAGAGACGATTCCACGGGAAGGTCACATTGACCGTGCGCGGATCGATGCCTAAATAGGTCTGGGCGTAACGCTGGAGCTGTTCTTTCGTACGGCTCTGTAATTCCCGCATGATTGTCGGATAGTAGCGCTGTTCCTGGTCTGCTTCGATTTTCTGCTGCATGCGGTATATGTATTCGCGCACGTTGGCCTGGTAAGCCCAGTTATCGAGATACTGCGTCGTCAGCATGCGGGCGTGGGCTTCAGGCGTCATATAGCGCGCCAAAATGCCTTGGGAAATACCATAGCCGACGGAGTTGCTCGCCGTATTCCAGCCGTTATAAGCAGCCAGACGGTACATCATCTGGTCCTGATAGAGACCGTAGATGAGGGTATTGTCCGAGCCGTTAGAAAAGGCCATATCGACGAGGCTGACAGGAATGCCCAAATTGACGGCCTTTTCAATCTGTGTCAAAAAGGCCTTCGTCGAATCGAGCATAATCGGGAAGTTTTCGAAATTGCCCGATTCCGTCGTCGACGTCGTAAGCGGCGTATTCACGGCCAGAAGCAAATCCGGTTTGCCCTGATCCGTAATGGTACCGCCAATAGCTTCGACATGTTCCTTAATGGTCTTGCCAATGGCCTGGCCATCGTAGCGGGGTACGGTCTTTTCGCCGCCACCTAAGGGATAAATAACCGTCACTTTGGGGTGGTAATTGTTGAAATCATTGTTGGCCCGCGTAATGAGGAGCAGGCCCAGCTGGTCGGCACCGGGGAAGGAGCCGAAATGTTCCTTAGGAATATCGGCGGCGTGCATTTCCAAATACTTCGATTCCAGGGACGACTGGGTCCGCGTCGAATTGTCATCGTGACCAAGGCAATAATAGGAAAAGACGCCGTTCCTGGCATCTTCGATGAGCCGGTAATTAATAGTCATGTTTTTGCGGCGCCGGCTAAACCAATCCTGCAGATATTCCTGTGGCACGCGGCGCATAATGCTGAACCAATCATTTCGTTCCTGAGGCGTCAGGCCGCTTTCATCCATCTTCGCCTGCAGAGACGCGAGCTGGTAAATATCACTGCCGATTTGCAGATAGTAATCCGGTTCGACGCCCTTGCCACCGGCCCAGGGACTGCGCATGACCGTGCTGAAGACATAAATGGGCACGTGGCCGTACTTGCCGTGCAAGGCTTCCACCTTGGCCAGACGGTTTTCCAACATTTCGAGGCTCAAATTGTGCTTACGCGAATCGACGAGACCGCCGTATACGAGGGAATCAATAGAAAGGACCATGGCATCAGCATGGCCGGCATTCTGTTCTACCCACTCCATGAGCTGCGTCGGCGAACCCTGGAAATTCGAGCCCGACAAATACCGCGACGGCGGCGTAATCACCGTATAGCCTGCGTCCTCAGCCGTACTCACTGTATAAGCAAAATCAACAGGACGATTATCCTGTGGTACATACAAAATCGTTTTTGCCAGAGCTGCCTGGCCTGTGCACATGAGCACAGCAATGACAGCAGCCCCCAAGGCCTTACGAAAGAAACTCACATCAATCAATCCCCCCTATATAAAATCATCATTTCATTATACCAAAGGCAAGGGCTTGACGCAAACAGAAGGAGTTATAAAGGCCATTATGAAAAACAGCCCCTTCCCAGTGCCAGGAAAGAGGCTGCCGTTTTCACTCTTATTTTTTCAAAAAATCTTCCCGAATGGGGCTGAAAATATCGACGACAATGGATGGCGTGTCTTCTGTATTGACGACGGCGTGAGGTACGTTAGACGGAACCCAGGCTACACCGCCGGCTGTCAGGTGTTCTGTCTTGTCGCCTATGGTGACGTCACAGGCACCGGCTAAGACGTGCAGGAGTTGTTCATGCGGATGGGCATGGCTGGGAATTCCTGCATGAGGATGGAGATTGTTGCGGACGAGCATAATTTTTTCACCGTAAAATAATTTTCGTTCTGCCGAGCCTAAGGCTTCTTCCGGCAGGTCTTGCCAATTGGCAAAATGTTCCATGATATGACCCCCTCAAATTCCGGCTGGGCCGGAAATAGTATATATATCGCACGCCCCTTAGGGCTGATGCACATGGTTAGACGCGGCTTTTCTGACGGCGCCGGTAATGTTTGACCCGTGGCAGATTCCAGTGACAGCGGATGGCCAGGAGACGGATGCCAACGGTAACGATAAAACAGCTAATGGCTGAAACTTCGATGGATACGTCCCAAAGAACATAGCTGGCGTATAAGACGAGGGCGCCAATGAGGGACGCTGTGGCGTAAATATCCTGCATGAAGGTCGCAGGAATGCGGCCAGCCAGGACGTCGCGGATAATGCCGCCACCAACGGCTGTAATGAGGCCGAGGAAGATGCACAGCACCCAGTACTGGGGATAGACGTAGCAGCCCAGAAGGGTGCCTGTAATGGTAAAGGAGCCAAGGCCGATGGCGTCACAGATCAGGTAAATAGTCACAGATACGCGCATGAGACGATGGCGCAGGTGGGTATTAATATAGCGCAAGAAAACAATGAGTATGACCATAGTGAGTATGATGAGCCAAAAGTACATGCTGTTTTTGAAAAAGGTCGGCGGCATGTGTCCCAAAATGAGATCGCGGACAATACCACCGCCAACGGCCGTCGCCGCGGCGAGGACGAAAATGCCAAAGACGTCCATGCGGCGGGAAATGGCTACGAGTGAGCCCGAAAGGGCGAAGGCCAGGGTACCGAGAATATCGAAAACCTGCCACCAAATAGATTGCATAATTTCACACCGTCCTGTACAATAGTAGAACACTCCTGGCATTACGGTATCACGAAATGCTAGAACAAGCAAGATTAATTTTTCAAATCAGGTGAACTGTTGTGACTAAAGACGAATTTTACATGGGCAAAGCCCTGGAAGAAGCACGTACGGCCTACGTCGTGGGAGAAATCCCTATCGGCGCCGTCATTATTTATGAAAAAAAAGCCATTGCCCGGGCGTATAACCTGCGCGAAAGCCTGCCCTGCGCTACGGCTCATGCAGAGCTTCTGGCCATCGAAAAAGCCTGCCGTGCCTTAGGCCGCTGGCGCCTCACAGGCTGTACGCTCTACGTGACAGTCGAACCGTGCCCCATGTGTGCCGGCGCCATCATCAACAGCCGCCTGGACCGCGTGGTCTACGGCTGTGACGACCCCAAGGCCGGTGCAGCGCGGTCGCTCTTTCATCTGCTCGATAACCCGGCTCTCAACCACCAGGTTGAAATCACAGCCGGTGTCCGGGAAGACGAATGTGCCCAGCTCATGAAGGATTTCTTCCGCGCCCGGCGGCAAAAGGCAAAGGAAACGCAAAAAACAGAATAACACGCTGAGGATACAAAAAGGGGCTGTGAAATAACACGGACCCAAATAACAAAGGAGGTCCACCGACTCTTTCGAGTCAGCGGACCTCCTTTTGTGGTAAAATTTACATAACCAATGAAAAATTCAACCACTAATTATTCTAAACCAAAACAGGCAATTTTGCCACTATATATTTCAGATTTTCTGGATATTTGCGATCCGGTGTTGGTTTTCAACAGATTCATGGAGGGAATCAACTTGGAGAAGTA
>NZ_JACOGK010000030.1 GCF_014269395.1 Megasphaera hominis | reverse complement strand
TGCAATGATTGAGGATTACATTGGCTATTACAATACTAAGCGTTTACAGAGAAAACTGGGTGTAGTAACCCCGATGGAAAAGCACAATAACTATTACGTGGCAGCATAAAAACTGCCACCGGATATCGGTGGCAGTAATAAGTACATGTTTTATTTTTTGCTCTGTCTACTTGACGGGGAGCGGTTCAGATTCTGCTGAGGCAGGGCTATGTTGCTTTACACGTAAAACTGACCCGTCTCACGAGCCTATCAGTCAAGTTTTTGCTGGGATTTTTGTTCTCTAAAACTTATCAATATGATATAATAAAGCTATAATTATTTCGTATGCGATGGGAAGGAGTGAATGAGTATGTTTTTGGCATTACCAGCGGGTTGGCTCGAAGAGATAGCAGCTGGGGGATTGAAGACGAATTGGAAACGGGTTCTGACGGCAGAGGATATTCTGGTCGCATCAGATGATGAGTTTCATCGTCTGGAAGACACGAAACAGTATACCTGCAGCGTAATCAACGCCTTTTTAGATATGGGCGTGCTCATGGCAGAGCGTGAGGCGATTCAGGCGTATGCCATGAAAAATCCATACATTATGGCATCAGCACCGGAGATAGTAGACGAAAGGGATGCCTTGTGGTACGCCAAACAGGAGTATCGTGTCACGACGCCAGAGGACAAGGAGCAATTGCTGCAACTCCTGCGTAACGATGAATTGATGCAGCCATTGGATGAATAAGTGGTAACAGATTTGCCCTCACCTGTTTCGTGACAGTTGAGGGCTTTTCTTTTGGTTCTTCACGGATTTCTGTGGAATGTGAAAGTTGCAGAGATTAAAAATGAAAAAGGGAATTGAAAAAGTGAACGGGATGCTCCGTTATGGTAATAGCGATAAAAATAGGAAGAATAAATCCATGTCTATTCCACCGCAATCAATGCCAGCAATACGGCCAGACTTCAATGAGAACCTAGATTTCAAGTATCTCAGAACTCGGATTACAACGCCCGCAGCTGTATGGATTAAAGCCTTGCTCCTGAGCCATGTTTCCATCAAGGCCGTTAGAATCACCCGTATCCAATGGGTCACCATAAAAAAAGACTCTTCACCTTTTTTGCTTCGGCATAACTATTTGGAGAATGCTTTTGCTTTGTCTCTAACTAAGGTATAATATACATATCAAAACATACTGACTGCCGGCGGACAGGAGTGTTGTAAATTGGCTTAGAACACGAATATGTAGGGGGGAACTATTATGGGCTTTCAACCACCGTTTAAAGTAGGAAGTGTAGTAAAGCATGAAGAGATGTACAAGGCCTTTAAATGTGCTAATATGGGTGGCATGCGCTACTCTAGTGCAACAGAAACATTAGTATTGCTGCTTGATCATACGAGACACTTGTATAATGACAATTGGCGAGGGGATATACTGTATTATACTGGTACCGGGAAAAAGGGAGATCAGATCTTAAGCGGCGCAAATAAAAGATTGGCTCAATCGCGTACAACTGATCTTACAGTCCATCTTTTTGAGGTCTTTAAGACCGATGCATACACGTACTGCGGTGAAGTAGAATTGGCCGGAGAGCCATACCAGGAGGTTCAAGATGATGAAGAAGATCATCCGCGCAAGGTGTGGATTTTTCCGTTGCGGCATGTGCAATGATAACTTGATAACATCATTTTGAGGTTACAGTAAAACAGCCAGGTCTTAGACAAATATTTCTTGTCTGAGACCTGGCTGTTTATATGATTGAAATTTAGTCTTTTGCGCCAATTAGTCGATTGAGAGAACTGGAGCAACTGGAAATAATTCGTTTGTACAGGCTTTGCGGTGTGGTGTGATTCAAACGGGTGACATTGGCACGGGCCCGATCGTCTTTACGAGAGAAGATGAGCTGCTGGGATTTGCTGTCGTAAAGAGCGAATTCGATGTTAGCGGTAGGCATAGGTACATTTCCTCCAGGAACATGGACTTCATGTGTAGTCGGTGTTGAGGTGTAGCCGACAATATTTCCCTGCAGATTTTTAACTGTTGACGTATCTGTCGTCTGATATGTATAGCTTGAAGGTTCAATGTACGTGCTGCCTGTGCTGTACTCTAACACGTTGATGAAGAGCGTGGCATCTGTATATTGGCCAATGACCTTGATTTCGTCCGCTAATACTTCTTGTGGTGTATGCTTCGAAAAATCGTAGCCGTCGTGGGTCATAATGGCGGTGATGTCTGCAAAAGTCATGATCTTTACGTTTTTCAGGTTTAGCTTTTGGGCTGTGACATCATCGATGTTCCGCTTGCTCACTTCAGGAACATTATTGTTCGGATAATTGATTGGCGCGACCATAATCGTCTTGATGGACTGGAATGGAAAGGTCTTGCTGGACCATTCTTCGTATTGCGCTGAAGCAGCTCCCATGGAAAACACCATGAGACATAAAAATAAAAGCACTTTTCTAAACATGGAACTCGTCTCCTCGCTGCGACCGCTGTCTGAGCGGCCCGTATATGATAATTATGATATCAATATAGCATAAGAAAACCTAACCTGTAAATACGGATAAATGCCTATTTTACGGTCATACTAGAAGAATTTATTTTACAACTATAAGAAAGGACATACGTAAGATAAATTAATCGAAAATTAAAATATAAAGGACAATCCTTTGTCCGGCATGTTGGGCTTTCTAAAGCTAAGAAAAATGTCCGCATAGGATGCTTTTGCTATATCTCTGACTACGGTATAATAAACTTATCAAAACGGAAAGCAGGGATCTTTATGGATGGGAACAGGCAAACGGGTACGAATTACACGCTGAAGGATTATTTCATAAACTATCTTTTAAAAATCCGAGGGATTTCCCAATCATCGGCTAATCATTACGTTGGCGCGTTGCAAACGACGATTAGCCGCTATCTCATGGAAAAGAAGCTGGTGAGCCAGTCGATTTTTGAAATCACCGATTTGGATCGGCTCGTGCAGTATGAGGAAATCCTTATGCATGATGCGGATTTCTTGGCGTTGAATCAGCGTGGCAATCGTATGTACAGCGTGGCTCTCCACCGCTATATGGGATTCGTCCAAGGGGAGTGGTTTCGGCAAAGTACGGATCCGCAGGATGAAATAAAAAAGCTGGATACGCCTATTTTGGTCAAGGCCTATTATCAGACCACGGTGCAGCAATATAAGCGCTCCGGAATTATCAAAAAGCAGGTGACCGAAGCGGCTTTATATCGTTGTGAGGCCAATCCGGATCATCAAACGTTTATCGTCAACCATACGTCTCATCCCTATATGGAAGGCCATCACGTGATTCCCTTGAAGAAGCAAAAAAACTTTTCCTACAGCCTGGACGTTTACGCTAATGTCGTCTGTCTTTGCCCTGTGTGCCATCGTTTGCTGCATTACGGGAGACCAGAAGACAAGGAACGCATTTTGACAAAGTTCTATGATGAACGAGGCGAACGCTTAGCCCGCAGTGGTATAGAAGTGAGCCGGGCTGATTTTTTAGGCCTGACGGAGGGAAATGTATGAAGACAATCCACGTAGTAGCCGCGGTCATTACGGACGGCACCCGCGTTTACGCGACGCAGCGCGGCTATGGTGAGCAAAAGGGCGGCTGGGAGTTTCCTGGCGGCAAGATCGAAGCAGGAGAGACGCCGGAGGCGGCGTTACGGCGGGAAATCCTGGAAGAGCTACAGACGGAGATTGCTGTCGGGACGTATTTGGGGACTGTGGAATACGACTATTCGGCGTTTCATCTCTCTATGGCGTGCTACATCTGCCAGGTAGCTGCCGGTCATTTGACTCTTGTCGATCATATGGCCGCTAAATGGCTCACAGCAGATACTATGGAAAGTGTGGATTGGCTGCCGGCGGATAAGGTGGTTGTAGAATGGGTCAGAACGTATATGGGCTGGGAAGCAGCAGAGCCGCGGCATGAGGGACCAAGATAACGTAACATAGCTAAACTGTGAGTTTGTTTGTTGAGCAGGTACGTGTGCGGATTCGTCTCTTTCCCACGCTGCCTGAGGCAGCGCGTATTCCCCCCCCCCTATGTGAGGAAAGCAACACACAGACGCAGTATATCTAAGTGCAGGGAATGCAAAAGCCAGGCCGTTTTGGCCTGGCTTTTTTGAATTCTTATAAGCTTTTAATGATTTCGCATAGTTTTTCTGTGTTTTCTACTGTCGTTGCCCAGCTGGTGCAGAAGCGGATGATGGAGTGGCTTTCGTCGTATTTTTCGCCGAAGTTGTAGACGGCTTTTTCTCCCAGTTTTTTCATCTTTTCGTTGTCGATGATGAAGAAGATTTGATTGGTCTGGGAGTCGAAGCAGAGTGGCAGGCCTGCTTCTTGCAAGGCTGCTTTGATGCGGTGTGCGCAGTCGATCGCTGTTTTGCAGAGTTCTGCGTAGAGGTTGTCTTTGAAGAGTTCGTCGAATTGGATGCCTAAGACGCGGCCTTTTGCCAAGAGGGCACCGTTTTGCTTAATTATGGTGAAGAAATGAGGGATAAGGTCCGGATTTGGCAAGACGACGGCTTCGCCTAAGAGGGCGCCGCATTTCGTGCCGCCAATGTAAAAGACGTCGCACAGGCGGGCAATGTCTGCCAGGGATACGTCGTTTTCCGGGCAGGCCAGGGCGTAGGCCAGGCGGGCGCCATCGAGGAACAAAGGCAAATGATGACGGCGGCAGACGTTGCTAATGGCGGTCAGTTCTTCTAAAGAATAGAGTACGCCAAATTCGTTAGGCTGGGACAGATAGACCATTCCCGGCATGACCATGTGTGCTTTGTTGTCATCGCCTTCGTAGTCGGCTACAAACTGTTCGACTGCCGCAGCAGAAATCTTTCCCGATTCCGAGGGAATGGTCATTACCTTATGACCACCGGCTTCGATGGCGCCGGCTTCGTGAACACTAACGTGACCGCTTACGGCCGACACGACGCCCTGATAAGGCTGCAAGACTGCCTTGATGACGATGGCATTCGTCTGTGTCCCGCCGGTCAGAAAATGAACAGCCGCCTGCGGTGCCGCACAGGCCTCGCGGATCCGTGCCCGGGCAGACTCGCAAATTTCATCGGTCCCGTAGCCCGGCGTCTGCATTAAATTCGTATCGATCAAGCGCTGTAAAATCCGGGGATGAGCCCCTTCCTGATAATCTGAAGCAAAGTGCAATTGTTCCTGTGCCATAAGAATCTCTCCTCATTTCTGGTTGATGTAGTTTCTCTAATATTTTACAGGAAATGCCGGGGAAAAGCTACTGGATAAAGGTTTCATTTTCGAGGAAAAGCCTGGCTGATGCGGCTTTTTTCGGCGTAGACTGTGGTGGGCTCGCTGTGGCCGGAGTAGAGGACCGTGTCGTCCGGGAGAACCAGGATACGTTCAAAGATGCTGTGCATCAGTGCCGGCAGATCGCCGCCATAGTAGCCGCTGCTGCCAAAGCTGCCGGCAAAGATGGTATCGCCGACGAAAGCGGCGTGATCAGCGGCGCTGTAGTAGGTTACACTGTCAGGAGTGTGGCCCGGTGTAGGGAGTACTTGCAGGGCTACGGCAGGATTGGCTGCCAGGGTGATGGTTTCGTCGCCACGCAGATAGGTTACAGGATCGACGACGACGTGGAGGCCGCAGGCTGCCGAGAGATTCCAGACCGTGTCTTTGACGTAGCGTTTTCCTGCAGCGTGGATGAGGACCGGCGCTTGCCATGTCCGGCTCAGCTCGTTGGCTGCTGCCGTATGGTCGAAGTGACCGTGCGTGAGCAGGATTTTTTCGATGGTATAGCCTTTTTCCCGTACCAGTTCAGCCAGCTTGTCCGCTTCAGACGGCGCATCGATGAGAAAGCCATGCTTCGTCTTTTCATCAATGAAGAGGTAGCAGTACGTGGAAAAATATCCTTTTACCAATAATGTCTGAATCATGGCCTAGCCTCAGAAACTGCAGCCGTTGATACCGCAGGCCATGCCGGCCGATTCTGCAGCTTCGGTCTGGGCTTCTTTTTCTTCTTCCAGAATGTTTCCCAGTGCTTCCTGAATCAGCTCTGCCGGCTGGGCACCTGAGATGGAATATTTCCCGTTGATGAGGAAGAAGGGCACAGCGTTGATGCCATTCATATAGGCAGCCTTTTCGTCGTCCCGCACGTCCTGGGCAAAGGCATCACCTTGTAGCACGTTCTTGGCTTCCAGCGGATCTAAGCCCGCTTCCGTAGCAAGCTGCAAGAGCAGGTCCTGGTCACTTAGTTCCTGATTCTTGCTGAAATAGGCCTGGAACAAGGCTTCGATAAGAGCCGTATTCCCCTTGCTCTGCGCATATTTCGTCAATCTATGGGCGTCGAAGGTGTTCGTATAGCGGGTCGTAGCATACTTGAAATCAAGGCCCTCTTGGACGCCCATATGGGAAATGCCATGGATGGTCTGCAAAGCCCCCGCTTCGGACAAACCATACTTCTTGGCAAACCGGGCCGGCGTCGTCGAAGTCACTTCCTTAGGCGCACTGGGGTCCAGCTCAAACGCGCGGAACACGACATCTATCGATGCCTCCTGGGGCAGCGCCTGCAGGGCTTTCTTCAATCTCGTTTCACCAATATAGCAATACGGGCAAGCATAATCGGACCATATTTCAATTTTCATGAGAATCTCTCCTTTGGAATACACTTACTATCTCGTTTATGGTACCCATTATACGGACTTTAGACAGGATCACAAGAACGCAAAAATAGGAGAGATACTATATAAAAAGAGAGAAATGGCATTTTCCGCCACCTTGGCCGCACAATTTTCAGACTGCCCCCTAGAATACACAGCCAATCTCTTAGGCGGCAAATGGAAAATTAAACTGATCTGGACCATCTACGAAGCAAAGAACATCCGCTTCAACCAACTGAAAAGAGAACTCGACGGCATTACGGACATGATGCTGACCAAAATCCTCAAAGAACTCGTAGCCGAAGACATCATCTGCCGGACCCAATTCAACGAAATCCCGCCCCACGTCGAATACTCCCTCACAGAAACAGGCCTAAAACTGGTCCAATCCCTAAGCGCCATCCGCGAATGGACAAAGGAACAACAAGAAAAAAAGGAATAGGTAAGCTTTTCCTGAGACGAGGAAAGGGGCTGCGAAGCCGCCGATAAAGGCTGGAAGCGACAACGAACAGCAGCGTAATGCGCATACTCGCGCGATACGCTGTTTTTTGGTACAATAATAACAAAATGATCCGACAGGGGGCTGGAAAATAATGGAAACGGGAGTGGAAGGCATGGCTCCATTGGGGAAAAATATATCACTATATCTCATGGACGGAGAGGCTGCCGGACGATGGGTGGCGCGGTTATCGAATTGGAACTGTGTGGCCTATAAGATTCCATACGGCGATTTGAAGGAATTTGTAAATGGTGATGAAGATTACTGCTTGTTAAGTGGACCTGGAGTGTATTTTCTCTTTGGCAAGGACGACGCCACGGGAAACGATTTCGTCTATGTAGGCGAAGCAGATAACGTGCTTAGACGAATCGACCAGGACCATACATTTCAAAAAAATGATACATACTGGAAAGAGGCCATTACCTTTGTTGCCACTGATGGATCACTAGACAAGGCGCGGGTCAAATATTTGGAACATCGTTTCTATACGCTGGCAAAGGAAGCTGAGCGGGATGTCGTGAAAAATAGCAATACGCCAACACAGTCACCCTTGTCGAAGGCTGTGCGCGATGAATTGGAGCAGTTTATACGGAATGCTGAACTGATTTTGCCGGTCCTTGGCCATCGGACACTGGAATCCATGCGGCTTGTGACAGCAAATATGCAGGCTGAAGACCTCCTATATTTCAGCCGTAACGGCGGTAAAGGAGGCAGAGGTCTGTGCCGCATGACGGAAGACGGCTTCTGGGTACTCAAGGGGAGCTATATCTACCCGAATCTGTCTGCATCGGCCCCTAATGGCATACGCAAGGCCCGGAAAGAATATGCCCGGATCATTGATCAAAATAGCATTCTTCAGGAAAATATCCGTTTTAGCAGCCCATCCTATGCGGCTTCCTTTGTCTGCGGCAAAAGCTCTAATGGGTTGAAAGAGTGGAAAAATAAAGATGGCGTGTCTTTGAAAGATCTGGAACAAGGCAAACAGGAAAAGCCATCATCAGGAATAAAACCAGAACGAGAAATCCTGCACCTTTCCGGCCATAAGGCAGTGGCCAGAGGCTATTTGGATGGAAAATGTTTCGTCGTCCTTAAGGATTCGGGAATTTGCCTGAATGAGCGCAAATCCTGTCCCTCTAGTGTGCATCACCATAGAGAGCTTTTGAGGGAACGAGGCATTGTAAAAAATAATGTATTTGCAGTAGATTATTCTTTTTCCAGTCCTTCTATGGCGGCATCATGCATCCGTGGTGGTACGGCTAACGGAAGAGAAGCCTGGCTCTATGAAGACGGACAAAGCATAAAAGAACGAGAGGAAAATAGCTGATTTACTAAGGCACGTAATGTGTAGTGGTTAATACAGAAAAATGGCGTAAAAACGAGGTACAGATCCTTGTTTTTGCGCCTTTTTTGCGTACCTTTTGAGAGAAATAGATGGAACTGCTTGGATTTGTGGGACCATTCTTGCAAAAATAGCTTCAATCTATACCTCTTATGCGAATTACGTATTGTGTTACGATTGAACTTTTCGAATAGTTATATTAAAATAGATATATAAAAAATGTCGCCGTTTGTTATGGTAAAAAGAGGGTGCATCATCATGTACAAGTCTCACCGAAAAAATCAATCTTCTGATACGCAAAACGATATGGTTCGCATCCAATCTGCGTGCGAGCAGATCAATGCTGATGTGGCCAAGCTGAAAACAGCCCTCCTTGCAGTATTTGACATGGAACCGGATTCAAGCGTATTTTCCAGCATTACCAGCATTGAAAAAGAAGTAGAGCACATTGCCGGGCTCATTCGATCTGTTACGGGAATCAACACCATCGGCCTTGCTTGTAGCCGTATCTTGAGCCGCTTGCAGACGATTAAGACAGAACTGGCCAATACACTCGACGTAGATGAATACAGACACATTCGTACTGGTGTCTACGCCATCGACGCCAGCGTGCAATACATCGAAATCTGCCTGATCCGGATGATGAAAACGCCGGCTCTGGCCACGGCCCCGGCATATCACTAATTGCATATAGTCAGACGAACCAAGCTGCCTCGCCATACTAGCTTAGACGAGGCAGTTTTTTTGTTTTTGAAAACCTTTGTTGCTATTGAAATTATATATGGTATAATAATTGAAGTAAATATAATTTAACAAAATAGTATTTTGCATAAAGGAGAAGGATACCCATGGAATTACATGACAACGCAAAAGGAACGGCCATCGAAGAACTCATTAAAACTCTGCACACGGCAGAAGTACACGGCTCCGACTCCTACTACGTCTTAGCCGCACAGGCTAAAGCTGCCGGCCTGGACGACCTGGCCGAAGCCATGTCCTTGAATGCACACGAAGACTCAGCCCACGGCGGCACCTATGGCGCCATGCTAGGCTTAGGCGCTAACGACGAAGCCACCCTCTGGAAACGGGCCGTCGCCTTCTACCAAGCCGAAGCCAGCGCCAAAGAAACCTTAACCGCATTGGCACAAAAAGTCCGTGACGCAGGCTTCCCGGACGTAGCCGACGTAATCCTCGCCACAATCCCGCAAGAAGACGAACACGCCCGCCGGCTGGCAAGGGTATTTGAAGCACGGGGTATTTCGTACAAATAAGAGACGCTAGCCTTCTCAAGAGAAGGTATCGGCAAAGCCGGAGAAAAACCGGCATGCCATATGATATGCAGTAAACAACAAAACACCCGCTCAGTGTAGCGCTGCAGACTGACAAAGCTATAGTATAATGGCACCACTTTAGGCGCCTGGACTCTCAACATTTCTGAGATTTCAGGCGTCTTTTTGTGTAGAAAAAGGATTATTAGAATAGATAACAAATAGTTTGATAGGACAGACATATGTCCCTACATTTTGCTAAACTATATGTAATAAGGGAAAACTGCTTCGGCAACAAATACCATATCAACCGGCAGACCTTTGTGCCGTTATCAGACAAAATTACGAACTACCACCAGCTGTTACGGGGGTAATGTCGCTTTGAAGGCGACCACAAAGACTCCAGTATGGCGTATTCTATAAATAAGAAGACACGAATTTTATTAGACTATCATGACAAATCACTTTGTTAAGAAATAACACATGATGATTGTCACGCACCTAAGCCTTTGGTAGAATAAAAGAATAAGAATTGCGAATACAATACCTCAAGAGGGAGGTTGGTATCATTGAATCAGACAGTAGAAATGTATTTCCAAAAATTGATAGAAACGCGTAAGATCCATCCGGCTAGGCATAGCATATGCGATGATCCTGGTCAATTTGTTAATTTCCGAAGAAAGCAGTTTTTGTTTGCATTACTTCAATTGGCTGATGATGCCGAAGCAACAGTGGCACGTTTTGTCCTTGAAAAAGACCGCTTGATTTTTTCTTATGCAGGAAAACGCCCGCTTACGATTACTAATCCGGCAACGGAACGTATGGACTTGGAACGAGGTGTACTGGGAGATATCAATGCTTTGACGGGATTAGATCTTTTTACGACCACGAAGGATAATAAAATAGGAAAAGTAAATGCAGGGTTGAAAATGATTTTTCAATTTGCCTTCTCTTTTGAGGTTTATGATCCGGCCATTTTTTTTCGTGTAGATCAGATGGGAATACCGAAAGTGTTAACTACGGACACGCCTGGACGGAAGCCGTCGTATACAAGGATTATTATTCCGTTAGGTGAAGGAGAATTGCCTCATAACTTAGCGTATAACATTGTGAAAAGAACATTGCAGCATCTTTATTATCCTAATTTGTTTTTGACTCATTTGCGAGATATTGCTTATAAGATCGATGATGAGCATATAGGATCGTATAATAAGCTTGTCTTGCATACACTGGAATTAGATGCCCAGACACGGGTAAAGAAAATTCGCCTGATATGTCAATCTGATAATTATCCAGCCGATGAAACGGATTTATGGGTATTCAAACGTCATAGTAATGAAGGGACCTGCGCTGTAGGTTTCCTGGTTGATGCGGCTGGTAATCTACAACCTATAGTAAGAAACGCCTTTTGCTTCTTTCTAACCAAAACAAATACAGGTTTGCAATTCTTAATCCAGGCGCCATTCCATCTGGATACAGACGTGTACCAGATTTTAGATCATGATCCACATAATGAAATACTGCTTCAAACCCTGACGCAGCTTGCGGCAGACGCTATGCAAGGTTTCAAACAAATAGAGAACGAAGTTAATGAGCGCGTTTTGACCGATACGGTTTTTTCTGTCATTCCTTTGGAAAAAGATGAGATGACATCTGGACTTTTTTCTCAATGGCAGCCGCGCTTTTATGAATCTATACACCAGTCCTTTATGACGCAGAAAATTATTCCTACCAAGAGTGGCTATGTAGACCGTGCTCATGCGTACTGGGCGGCAAATAGTGCAATGCTTACCTTGTTCGACGATGCACAATTACGCCGTTTGTTTGACAAGTCTGATGTAGGTTGGATATATCCAACACAAGGCTATGAAGAAATAAAGAAGGACTCTGTAAATCAGGCACTTTATGGATATTTGGATTCTCTCACTACGCTTAAAGTTCCGGAAGAATCTCTTATAAAAGGCCATTATGCTGACGCAGGTAAGCGCATTCGGGACTTTATCGGCGTTACAGTGAAATTTATAGAAGCCCAAAAAGATACGTGGCTCATTAAATTTTATCGCTGGCTACTTGAAAAAAGTCAATACTGGGAAACTGCGAAAACAAAGCCGATTTTCCTGGATCAAAATCGCCATGCTGTTGCAGCCTATAATATTCGCACTAGACGGCCTGGTATCTTTGTCCCACACTCAGGGGCAAGGAACACACAGCCTCTACCTGTCATTAACATGGGACTAGCTGATGCCAGTAGTACACAGGAACTATTAGATCATTTTGGTATACGGACTTATACGAAAAAAGACTATATGGAGTTTATCATATTACCAGGTCTCGATAAAAGCAAGGACATAGACTGCGAGAATTTTAAGGCCGTATTCAACTATTATTGGGAATGCTCTAAACAGGAGCGGTATTTCTTCCTCATGAAATTAAAGTATCATAAATTTCTTATTGCTAGGAATTATAAAGAGCATCCGTTTTATAATCAGAAGGCAACACATGTATATTATCTGCCCGACTCAGTAAGCGGATTGCCAAACTATGAAGAAAAAGATAACTTCGGCAATCTTTTGCACTATGTTGATACGCCCCGCTATATAAAAGCTGTCGGCAAAGATAATAAGCAAAAATTATGGCTTTTTTTGGAAGAATTGGGGGTTGAAAAGAGAAAAGAAAGGATTAAATCTAATCCGCAAAGTGGAGGCAAACCGCCGATACCACCACATGCTGATGACATTCTTAAACAGATATATCTATCACAAAAAATGCTAAAACGATGCCCTTTTGATAACTATTCGTTGTATGAGAAAATCGGCTATGTGAAGAGAAATGATGGGTATGAAAAAAAAGTGAAGGTTTTGTCCTGCCCATTATGTCATAAAAGTTTTATGCAGAACAATTCTGTTCCTAGAGAATTGTATGATAGAGACTATGATGTAAAATTAAGCAAAATTATAGAGCATAGTGATAGTAATGGTACACAAGGAAATAGTAGTAACAACGTAATTAATCCAATTGAATCGGGCTCAAAGCCAGGTTATCAAATCGGTTTGATGAAATTTAAAACTCTTATTATTTCCCATAACCCTTATGTCCAATGTATTGCAGGCCATAAGACAATGAAGAGAAGCGAGATTCAATATGATTGCAGGAATGGCAGCAATAAGACGCTTAAGGTTAGAATATGTCGTACTTGCCACAGAGTATATCTTGAAAAAAAAGAAATTCCAGCAGATATAGACTTTACAGCACTTAATGTGCATCTTCTTAATATGGCTACTGCGAAGAAAATCATTGATCATGTAATTAGCTTAGATACTTTAAATCAAAAAATGGAAGAACTTGAGAGCGAAGGTAAACGCATCTTTAGTCCAGAACAAGGTACAGGTATCGTTATCAAAAATGGCATTCCTTTGAAAGGAACCACTAATAGAAAAGAAACGGTTATTGCAGTAAAATTCCTCGAGGATTTGGATAAGATAAGATATTTTAGGGAAAATGTCGCTTTTAAGAATCATGATCTCATCTTTTACTAAGCGGTAAAGCGCCGGCACAGACTAGGGGAAACTGTGCCGGTGTTTTTTCTAAAATAGATAAACTTTAACAGTGGACACCCGTCCGTCCCCTTTACTGCAGTGTACTTACTAAAAATCCATGAATGTCGCATGTTTACCAAAAAAAAGTATGTGATTGTTGGCACGTATCGGAATTTCTGATAGAATGAATGCATAAGTATCAAATATCGGACCGGAGCATAGTAACAGCCCCGGATATATATATACTACACCTCAAAAGGGAGGTTATTTTGATTGAATGCTGAAGAGAGAGTTTATTTTGAAAAATTATCCGCAAGTCATCGGGAGGATGTAAGGACGTTCCAAAAGCCTTCATATACGGGTTGGTGGGATAGTATTACTGATAAATATTCAGATAAGGCGCATTTCCTGTATGAGCTGCTGCAGAATGCCGATGATGCCGGGGCGACGGATGCCCGGTTCATGTTAGAGGATGAACGCTTGATTTTTGCCCATAATGGGACACGTCATTTTTCCATTACCAATCCTGATACGGAAGGAGAGGATAAGAAAAACGGTACCCTCGGCGATATCAACGCCATTACAGGGATTGCCTTTTCCAACAAGGATAAACAGAATAAAATAGGAAAATTTGGCGTAGGCTTCAAGGCTGTATTTCAGTACACGAATACGCCGCATATATGGGAGTGGCATTGTCACTATGAATAGGAAAAATGAAGATGACATAACGGTTGAAAAAAGAGA
Source organism: Megasphaera hominis (assembly GCF_014269395.1). Taxonomy (GTDB): domain Bacteria; phylum Bacillota; class Negativicutes; order Veillonellales; family Megasphaeraceae; genus Megasphaera; species Megasphaera hominis. The sequence goes on along the minus strand of NZ_JACOGK010000030.1, from coordinate 23,000 downwards.
TAATTTTGGAACAAGTTTCTATATTAGTCCTGTTTTTTGCTACTTAAGAAAATATCTGAAATCAGGAGATTATCCTAAAAGTATCATTTTAGCTTGGTATTAAAGATGGCGGGTCCAGCACAATCCTTATGCTTGGGCTAGACCCATCCTTGTTTTTAAAAGCATGTTCGTTAACCAGGAACTGAGCCATGCGGCAATTTGAATCTGAGCCACCTTTGTTCCCAAATTTCTGTTTTCTGGAATTGAATACTTCGCACCAATTAGGCCATTGGCTTGGTGCTTTTAGTCCATACACACTTTTCATCAGGAAAATTTCCACAAAAAAAGCGTGCATCCCGAGAGAGGTTGGAGAGGATGCACGCTTTTATTAAAAACCAGGTAGAAAGGTATTAATCTTAAAACCACGTCCGAACAATAAACCAGGCCAGGCTCATGATGACGACGGAGCAGAGGGCGGCGCTGGTGAGGGGACGGACGCCTTCGTGGGCGATGACGCCGAAGTTGACGTTGAGGCCCAGGGCTGCCATGACCATGCCGAGGATGAGGTAGGCGATTTTGACCAGTGTCGGAACGGCGATTTCTACGGCCGGGATGTACGAGCCGATGGCGCTGGCGATGATGAAGCCGCCCATGAACCAGGGGATAGGAACCTTGAATTTCGAGTTCGTATCGCCGGATTTGCGGCGCTGGCGCCAGGCTTCGAAGACGCCGAGGATGAGGGCTACCGGAGCGAGGAGAAGGACACGGGAGAGTTTGGCGATGATGGCGCTGTCCGTGCCGACCGGGCCGGCACTGCCGCCGGCGGCGACGGCGTGGGCGATTTCATGAAGGCTCAGGCCTGCCATGACGCCGAATTGGGCATTGCTAAAGCCGAGGAAGGGCTGTAAGAAGACGATGACCAGGGTAAAGACCGTGCCCAAAATGGCGACGATAGCGACAGCCAGGACGGACTGGTCGGCTTTGGCTTTGAGAGCGCTGGAAATGCCCATGACAGCGGCGGCACCACAGATGCTGCAGCCACAGGCCGTGAGGAGGGCGAGGATGTGATCGACGCGGAAGAAGCGGGCTACGAAATAATTAATGGTAATCATGATGGCTACGACAAAGACCGCTGCTTCCAGACTTTTCAGGCCGGCGCTCATGAGGATGACCAGGTTGAGCTTGAAGCCTAAAAGGATGATGCCGGCACGAAGAAATTTATTGGCAATAAAGCCTGTGCTTTCCCGTGCCATTTTGGTAATGGATTGACTAAATTGAATGACCATGCCCAAAACGAGGGCCAAAACGAGATGACCGATGAGGGAAAAGCCTGGCAGGCTGGCCAGGGCCTGACCGATAAGGGAACAGGCCAGGGTAAGGATGATGCCAATCATGGCATTGCGGCGATTGGCAAAGGGAAATAACGAAGACATAATGACAACACTCCTGACATACTTGCGTTTAACGCATAATTGAATTTCTAAGATGCAATAAGTATACTCCAGGTCTTCCTTTTCGTAAAATACTAAGATATAATAGATTTCATAGGCATTTACTTATAGGAATAGGATGTGTATCTTTCATGACGTTTCGCCATTTACGCATTTTTCTCACGGTCTGTGAGACTCTCAATATGACCAAAGCGGCAAAGGAACTGCATATTAGCCAGCCTTCCGTAACCCAGGCTATTCATGAGCTCGAAGCCCATTACGGCCTGTTACTCTTTAAAAGGTCCGGGCGCCAGATTTTTCTCACGCCTGCCGGCCGCCATTTGGAGCAGCTGGCCAGTCAGATTATTTCCTTGCAGCAGCAGGCTGAGGCGAGTATGCACGCCCTGCAGCACCAGCTGCCCATTTGGCTCGGTGCCAGCATTACCATTGGCGATGTTTTCCTCGTCGACCTCTTGCAGCACGCCCGCCAGCTTTGGCCGGATCAGGAAATCCTTTCAGCCGTCCATAATACAGAAGAACTGGAACAGCTGCTCCTGGAGGATAAGCTCGACCTGGCTCTCGTCGAAGGGCGCCTTACGTCGCCCCATTTGACGACTGTCCCTATCCTGACGGACTGGCTGACACTCATTGCGTCGCCGGAAAATGAATGGGCCCACAAGACCATTCAAACGGCCCGGGATCTCGATCACTTGCCGGTTTTTGTCCGTGAAGAAGGAAGCGGCACGCGGGAACTCTTCGAACGGGTCATGCAGGAGCATCACGTACCGTATCACGTCATTGGCGTGTACAATAATTCGACGGCCATTAAGAACGCCGTCATGGCCAATCTCGGCCTGTCCTTCTTATCGCGCACGCTCGTACGCAAGGAAGTAGCAGACGGACGGCTGGTGGAAGTGCCCATGGGTGAACTCGAATTTAAGCGTGTATTCCGCATTGCGTACCGCAAAGACAAGTATTTGACGCCGCCCATGGAGGCTCTCATTGACGAATGCAAACGAAGCGAAGAATGGCTCCACGGTGACAGAGAACCTGTATAAGCATGACAAAAGAGCTGGGAAAAGGCGAACCTTTTCCCAGCTCTTTTTGGCGTGTCATTAGCGGATATAGTGGATGCGGCTTTCGTCAAAGCGGTCCTTTTGCGGACGGACCTTTTCGGCATAGCCATAGGCAAAGATGGAGAAGGGCATGAGATCCTCAGGGAGGTCCATGATTTCCCTGACCTTGGCAATGCGGTCGGCAAAAGGCGCTACGCCGACCCAGACGCCGCCCAGGCCCATTTCATCACAGGCGAGCCACAAATGCTCCGTGCAAATGCTCATGTCTACAGGTGCTACGTTTTGATAGGGCATTCCTGTGGCATGCATGACTGTCAGAATGGCTACAGGCGCACGGCCGGCGGGTTGGGAAAATTCGCTGATATGAGATAACTTTTCCAGCACCTCTTTGTTGGTAATGACATAGAATTCCCAAGGCTGCTGGTTGCCGGCTGACGGTGCCTGCATGGCGGCTTTGAGCATATATTCCGTTTTTTCCTGTTCAACAGGACGGTCGGCATATTTTCGGACACTGGTTCTGGTGAAAATGCTGCTGGTCATGGGTAGTACCTCCTGAAAGATAAAATGATCAATACAATATATTGGTGTTTACCTATTAAACATACTATATATAGTATGTATCATGGCTAAATCATAGCATATTTCCTACATATACGCAAGGACACCTATGCCGTTGCTCTGTACGGCCTGCGTGGAAAAGAGAAAAATAATAGCACAAAGATATTGACCAGCCCAAAGTGGTCACGTATAATTAAAGTAACACAAATTAACAATAAATAACATGAAAAGCGTTTCCATCATGTTAACTCAGACAGGAAGGGATGCCTCATGCTGGCAGCAGAACGCAGACAGTATATACTAAACGAATTATATAAAAATAAAGCCGTTGCCATTAACGAACTGGCGGAAGAATTAGGTGTAACAACCATGACGATCCGCCGGGATCTCCATTTACTGGAATCACAGGGACTGTTGGAAAAGAGCCACGGCGGCGCCGTTTTGGCCGAATCCCTCGTAAAGGAAGCAACGTACCGGAACCGTAAATTGGCCCATGTGGAAGAAAAGCAGCACATTGCCAAGACAGCACTGTCGTTTATCGAGTCTTCGATGAGCGTCTACATCGATGCCGGCACGACGACATATGAACTGGCAGAGCTCATGGCCCAGCAGCACTGGGAAGATCTGACCGTCGTTACCAATGATTTATCCATCTCTCAGATTTTGTCGCCTGTCCGGGGTATCGATACGATTATGGTCGGCGGCCATGTTGACCGGGAATCCAATTCGACCGGTGGTGTATTGGCCATAAATATGGTACAGTGCATGCACTTTGATCTTTGCCTCTTAGGCACGCAGGCCATCACCAAGGACTGGCGCATTATGACGGCCAATGCGGATAAGGTCGACGTCAAGCGGGCCTGTATCCACGCAGCCGATCAGGTCGTTTTGCTGGCCGATCATTCAAAATTCCACAAGCACAAGCTGTATTATATTGCCGGTTTGGATGAAATCAATGTCCTCGTGAGCGATTATAAGACGACGGAAGACGAATTCAGAAAACTGCAGGAATTGGGCGTAGACTACGTGCTCGTATAATACCACTCAGATATAAGGACAGGCCTTTAAGGGGCCGCTACAGCCATAGGAAAAGGAGACTAGTACCATGCATACTTTTGTCGTAATTGCCGATGATTTTACAGGCGCCAATGATACGGGCGTCCAGCTTTGCAAAAAGGGCGTTGCCGCCCGCGTCGTACTGCACGCCAGCGCTGTTACGAGTGACGTAGACAGCGTTGTTGTCGATACGGAAAGCCGCGTTATTGCCGCTGAAGAAGCAGGCCGCCGCGTAGGCGCCGTGGCCCAGCAGGTCATGGAAACAGGCGGCTGCCGTTTCCTCTACAAGAAAATCGACTCGACGCTGCGGGGCAATATTGAAGCGGAAGTGCGTTCTCTTGCGGCTATTTACAAGCCGGACTTCGTCGTCTGCTGCCCAGCCTATCCCTCACAGGGACGGACCGTCAAAGGGGGACGCTTGTACGTACACGGTACGGCCCTCATGGAAACGGAAATCGCCGCCGATCCGCGCAACCCGCTCCATACAGACGTCGTCGCCCAGATCCTCAACGCTGCCTTAGGCGTGCAGACCGTGCAGATGCCGGCAGTGGCCCTGACAGAACAGACCGTCCTGCCAAACGGCGTATATACCTTTGATGCGGCAACGGAAGGTGATTTACAGCGTATTGCTACGTATTTCCTGCACCAGGAGGATAAGAAAATCCTTTGGATTGGCGCGGCCGGCCTGGCTGAAGGCCTGCTCAATGCGCTCTATGCCGGCAAACCGGCCTTGGCTATCGTCGGCAGTATTAGCCAGAAAACGCTGGAACAGCTGGCCTATTGCCAGCAGCAAGGCGTAACTATCGTCAAAGTCGATATGGCAAAAGCCTATGAAGGCACGCCTGCCGATACGTGGGCGCAAGAGGCCATTACGGCACTCCGGGCCGGCAAGGATGTCATTGTCACGGCGACGACGTGCCGCCAGGATTACGAAGATTTCGTAGCCTACGGTAAGGCAAAAGGCGTCTCGACAGACGAGCTGGCCAATTTCGTCAAACATACGCTGAGCCGCCTGGCACCGGTCATCGTGGGCAGTGCGGATGTTGGCGGTATCTTTATGACCGGTGGCGATACGGCCATTGCCGTCATTGAAGAGCTCCACGCCACAGGCTCGTTAATCCGTAAAGAAGTACTCCCGGGCTTCGTCTTGGGGACCCTCTGCGGCGGCCTTTGCCCGGATCTGCCGGTTATTACCAAAGCCGGCGCCTTTGGTTCGGAAAAGGATATCTTTGCCTGCCTGGAAACCTTATAAGTATATACAAACAAAAATAAGCAGTGTTTCTGTCGGCCTCTCTGGGGCTAAGGGAAACGCTGCTTTTTGTATGGGAAAATGAGCCTTTGCAAAATGGCGTATATCCTGTACAATAAGAATATAGAACAATTTGTCACGAATGTTTTCCGAGGGATGACTTAGATGGAAGAAAAGGAAAGGAATAACCATAAGCAAGGCGCCGCAGAGGAAGAGGAAAAAAACGCTGCAACAGAAGCAGCTGCGGCAGAACGGGAAGCGGCCAGTGCCGGTATAGCTGCTGCCAACGGGGAAAGCCTGCGCCTCCATAGTGCCGCTGCCAAGGAACACCTCGCAGCCTATAGCGGCATCGACAATGAAACGGGCCAGCGGCTCACGCGCAGCCTGAAGGATGTAGCAGAGAGCAAGGTCAATCCGCAGTACGCAGAGCAAAACCTGAAACAGCAAGCCGGCTTTTCTGCAGAAATCAAAGAAACGGCAAGGGCCAACGAAGAGAATATCCTGAACAAGACGGGAACGCGTAAAATCCGTACGGACGATATGGGCCGGGTCAACGATCCGCTCTACGACCATATGGAACTGGACGAACAGGGCCGGATCATTCCCGGTTCGGGCGGACAGATGAAATTTGTCGGCAAAAGCCCGCAGGAATGCCTGGATAAGCTCATGAGCACGAAGTACCAAAAGTACGTCGATCACGATGTGTCCTTTGAAGTGCCGTCTGATTATTACGATGGCATCAAAGAGGAAATCGCTGCGCGCACAGAGAATCTGGAACGGCAGTTAGACGCTGCCAAACGCCGTGGCAAGGACGACGTAGCCGCGCAAAAACGCAAGCAGATCGAAAAGCTCAAAAAAATAAAGAACGGTCTGAAAAAATCGCGCCTATCCAACGACGAGGCCTTAGAGGCGCGGCAACACCCCAAGCTTTCTACGGCCAAGGAAATCAACCGCTTAAGTCACCAGACCGGCGTAGGCGCTGCCAAAAGTAGTGCCCTTATAGGCGGCGGCCTGAGCCTCGTGCAAAACGCCGTTGCCGTCATGGAGGGGAAGCTGGATGCAGATGAAGCCTTGGCAAACACGGCGGCGACAGCTGTCAAAGCCGGTGCTTCAGGCTACGCCATTGGCTACGGAACTACGGCTCTTATGGCGACTATGCGCAATTCCAGTACGGCCCTCATGCGGACTCTTAGCAATACGGGGCTGCCGGCTGCCGTCGTGAGCTCTGCCGTCCTTTCTGTGCAGGCCGTCTGCGATTGCCTAAGGGGCAAGATTTCTGCCGGTGATTGCTTGCAGCAAGTCGGGAAAAATACGCTAACTGTAACGTCTTCGATGGCCTACGCAACGGCTGGCCAGGCCTTGATTCCTATCCCTGTCGTCGGTGCCGTCGTTGGCGGCTTAGCCGGCTACGCCCTGACAGCAGGCTGCCTGGCCTCGCTCATGGAAGCCCGTGAATCAGCCCGTCTGGCCCATGAAGAACGCCTGCGCGTAGAAGCAGAATGCAATCAGGCGATTGCGGCCATCCGCAGCTACCGGGCAGAAATGAATCGCTATACTACCCTTTATTTTACGCAGCAAAGGGACCTTTTTAACGCCAGCTTTGCACAAATGAAAAAGGCCCTCATGCTGGACGATGTCGATGGCTTTATTGATGGCGTCAACCATATTACCCGTGGCTTGGGCGGCGACGTGGAATTTAACACGTTAGACGAATTTGAAGCCCGTATGGACGATGATACGCCATTTAAATTATGAATTATTGAACAGAGGAGGTTATAACTATGCCGATTCCCTTTATTTTAGGTGCCGTTGCAGCCGGAGCAGGACTCGTAGGTGCTAAAAAAGGCTACGAAGCCCATCAGAAAAATAAACAGGCTGGAGAAATGAACGACCGTGCCCAGCGTATGCTGGATAGATCAAAGCGCCAGGCCAACAGGGCCCGGAAAAGCGCAAATGATGCCTTAGAAGCACTGGGGAAAACGAAACTGAATACGATGCAAGGGCCACTTACCGATTTTGTGCGGGCCTTTGAACAGCTGCATCACATCGATTTGGATGACACACTAACGCCAGAGGATTTGCGTAACCTGAAGGGCTGCCGTGAAAGCCTGAGCGCCATGAAAGAACAGAGCAGTCTTGCCGGCGATATGGCCAGCGGCCTGGCGCAAGGTGCCGTTGCAGGCGGTCTCCTGGCATTAGGTGCCTATGGCGGTGCCATGACCTTTGGCGCAGCTTCGACCGGGGCAGCCATTGCCGGACTGAGTGGTGCTGCTGCTACTAATGCGACGCTGGCCTTCTTAGGCGGTGGCAGCCTCGCTGCCGGCGGACTGGGTATTGCCGGCGGTACGGCCATTCTCGGCGGCATCGTTGCCGGACCGGCTTTAGCCATACTGGGCCTGACGATGGATTCCAAGGCCAATGAAAACCTGGAAACAGCCCGCAGCAATTTGGCCTATGCCCGTCAGATCAGGGAAGAACTGCATACGGTCCGGGACCTTTGCGAGGCCATTGAAAATATGGGTAACCTCTATAGCAATCTGCTGGGAAACTTGGGACAGCTCCTCTGCGCCGTCGTGCAAAACCTGCAGCAGCTGATCCGCCAAAGCGGTACGGATTTCCGCCGTTATACACGGGAAGAAAAGACCGTCGTCGCCGAAGCTATGGCCGTAGCCAAGGCCGTTTCAACCGTAATTAATACACCTATCCTGACGAAAAACGGTGCTCTCAACGAAGGCTGCAAACGCATTGCCGACGATGCGCAAACCTTCCTGGCAGCACACTAAGGATGGAACTGAAATTTCCCTGCCTTGCCTGTGGCCTGTGCTGTCGTCGTGCCGGCACAGTACCCTACCTGGCAGACCAGGCAGCGGAAGACGGCGTCTGCTCCCATTTAGACAGGCAGACCCAGCGTTGTACCATTTACACCCGGCGCCCCCTCATCTGTAACGTAGCCGCCATGTACGATGCGTGTTTCAAAGAACACATTAGCGAACGCGAATACATCCGCGAAAACCTGCGCATCTGCCGGGACCTGATCGCCCAAAGCGGTACACCGGAACAATTGCGGCAGATTGTAGACCTCTTCAAGAAATACGAAATTACGTAGGCGGCAGCATGTATGAAAGGCGGAGCTGGGCAAGACTTCGCCGGCAGGCTATCTGCCTGTCAAAATGTAGCCTTTCTTGTTTTACGCCTTTTTGCGAATTAGTTATACACATAAAAACCTCGTCTTGCTGTGGGAGAAGCGGGACGAGGTTTTGTTGTCATATGAGAGAAGGCTTATTTTAAGGCATCTTCGCCGGATTTCGGCAGGTTCGGCATTTCTGTGTTGAACCATTTCTTGTAGAGTTTCTGGAATTCGCCGTTGGCTTTGAGTTTTTCCATAGCGGCGTTGACTTCGTTCATGAGTTCTTTGTTGTCTTTGTTGAAGGCGAAGGCAAGGTATTCCGATTTCGTACCGGGAATTTCGATTTCATTATATTTGTCTTTGCCGTCTTTCGTAAGGAAGTAGTCAGCAACCGGTTTGTCCAGGATGGCTGCCGGCGAGCCGCCTACGGAGAGTTCCATAATGACTTCTGAGTTGTTATCGAACTGCTTCGTCTGCAGGCCGTTTTCTTCCGCATACTGGGCGCCTGTCGTGCCGATCTGTATGGCTACCTGTTTGCCAGCCAGGTCAGCCGCTGTTTTGATGCCGCTGTTTTTCGGCGTCAGGATGACCAGCTTCGATTCATAGAACGGTTCGGAGAAGTTGACCTTCTGAGCCCGGTCTTTGGTAACGGTCATGCCGGCAGCAGCGATGTCCATATCGCCCTGCTGCAGCGTCGGGATGATACCCGAGAAGGCGATGTTGTTGATTTCCAAATCGCGGCCCATTTCTTTTGCTACCGCCCGGAGCAGGTCCATTTCAAAGCCCTGGTATTCTTTGGAGTTGGCATCTTCCTTGAATTCGAAGGGAACGAAAGTAGCGTTCGTAGCGACGCGGAGCGGTTTCGATGCATCGGCTTTTTTATCGGCTTTATCGTTGCCACAGCCTGCCAGCAGAGATGCAGCGACGATACCTGTTAAGCAGACCGTGAGAATAGATTTCCATTTCATAATGAGTTCCTCCTTGAAGTGAATAAATAATTGCTTCGATTTCTGTATTATACCATCTTTTTTAGAAAAGTAAATAGTTTATGCAATAAAAAAGTATAAATTTCAAATATTTCTCTTTCACATAAAAATGATAGAATAATGATGTTATCAAGTACTACACTGTGATTTATCAGAAATTATAAGGAGAGAGGAAATATGCATATCCTGTGAAGCCGAATTTGTATAACTGCTGGAGCTGTCTCAATGTGCAAAATAGGAGAGAGTGGCTTTGAAAAGGGAAACATAATCTAAAATTATTGTACAGGCCTGGGCTATAATGATATAATACCGTATCTTAGTTTACATTTTCTTATCGATAGGAGATGATCGTTTGGAACGTTCAACCGGCTGGATTAGTTTTCGTGGCCGCATGGACCGGAAAACATATACGCGAAAATTTCTATTAGCTTTTGCAGCAGGCATCTTCACGCTGGGAGCCGCTGTATTTCTCATCGTGGCCTTTGGTGTATTGTCCTTTAGTACGGCCATAGAAGAGAATTTCTACATCACTACGTTGGCAGACACGGCCATTGCCTGCTTGCTCTTTGCTGCAGTCAATGCTGCTGTTGCCCAACTTTCCCTGGGTGTTCGCCGCTTGCGTGACCTGGGCCGTTCGCCCTTTTGGGTCCTTCCGGCAGGTGTACTTTTCTGCGTGCCCCTGCTGCTCCTGTGCCTTATAGAAGGTACGGCGGCAACGGAAATAAGTGAAGAAATGCCGGTGACACGTACGGCACCGCCCCTTCACAATGGCTGGATTACCTTTACAGGCCGCATAAAACGGCATGAATATATACAAAAGCTCCTTTCCCTTACGATTGTGGGCCTGGCCCTGCAACTGGTCATCAATCAATTAGCGGATCCGGACGAATACCTCGCTTTAGGGTTTTTGACTGTAATCACCCTCCTGGTCTTGATCATCACCATCGCCACGCTTAGTCTCGTCGTGCGGCGCCTCCGTGACATCAATCGCTCGCCCTGGTGGGTCCTGACAGCCTTCCTGGGCCTTCCCTACGCAATTATCGCCATTGCCCTTTGCTTCAAAAAGAGCCGGTGGTAGAGGAAAAACAGGAAATATCAGCCTTATTTCTAAAGGGACAATGGGCTAGACTATAAATCTTTGACGCAAGAAGCTAGATACTAGGAAGCAGACAACCAGAACGAAATGCTGGAACACAACTGTTCTCAAGTTCTTGCCGGTCAGGAACGGCCCATGCAAGACATCTTCACTGACCTCCTAAAAGATTAATAAATAACAAAACCCCCGGCCAGGATTAACCTGGAACGGGGGTTTTGCGGTACTAACGTTCCCACAATGCATGGTAGACTAGATCAACGCCATTATTCTTTTCAATAGGCTGATAGTTCAGACAGGCTGCTGCATGCTGGCTTTTTACCTGGCCGTTCGCATCGTAGACCGCTTCTCGTATGAATGCAAAACTCTTGGTATAATGATTGAATTTGAGGCGAGCTACTTGCGTCATGCCATTGTACATGGTCTTTATCAGCACTGTGGCTTCGTAGTCGTTAGCCTTGACGGAATCGTTGTCCAAATATAAGGAAACGCCGTCAGAATTAGTAAGACAAACCCAGTTCGTAGCAAACACCGGCAGGCAATAGGTTACCAACGCCAGCACTACGACGAACAACTTTTTCTTCGTTTCTGAGACCTCCTTTCTCTGGTAAGTTGCTTTCTCCCATGCAGGAGCAGAAGGAAAATGTTGCTAAATATGTAAGAAATAACATAATACGGCCTTATTATAGCAGAGTGAATCAGGAAAAACTATAGGTGTTTTTAGTTTTTTTGCGATTTTGTGGAATAGGCTGATACGGCAGGAAAGTTCCCTGTAATTGAGACGTGATTGGCATTTACTGTTTTAAATGATTCGAAAGTAATCGAAGATATAAAAAGAATGCCCCGGCCAATGAGAAGTTGGAACGGGGCATTCTTGAATAGAATTAGTAGGGCCAGATGGCGTAATAGACGGATTCGATCACGCTTTCAGGTGGTATTGAATCATAATTTAAATAGGAAGGATGATAACTGTCAATGACACTGCCATATACATCATATTTAACATAATTCATACAAGCATATGTCTTGTCTTTCCGGTATATATATAGCTTTTGTAAAATACTTTCGCCAGAAGGTTTCACATATTTTACCCAAACGATAGCTTCAGAATAGTTTTTTCGCACAGAAGAATTATCGATATAAATATTTGTTCCAACCTCTGATTGTCCCAAATAATACCAGCTAGCCGCAAAGGACGGCATGCACCACGTGCAGAGAAGCATTAATAAGATAACTAATTTCTTTTTCATAGCCTAGCGCCTTCTTTCTTCCCTATTTCCCCCAGTTGCATAGACCTGCAGTGAAAATGTGAATGACTTACGGAGTAAAGTAGTATTTGTTTTTATTATAACAAATACACATAATAAAAACTACAAAATTTATGTATTCAATTTTGGATTGGGTGACAGTCACTTATCTCCTACCACCTCGCCCGTCCGCCGGAGCGGTAATTTTTTTCTTCGTCGTAACTGTCATCCCAGTCTTGGTCCGCTTCGAGGGAGTCGTTTTCACTTTGCAGGTCGCTGTTTTCGTCTTCCAGATCTCTGATTTTCGATTTCAGGTCCTCATTTTCTTCCCGCAGGAATTCTACGTCCGGATCCTCGTCGTAGTAGACTACCTGCGGCGGCTGCCCGTTTTCGTAGTCCTTTAGCTTTTGGTTGAGTATGGAAATTTGTCCCTGTTGTTGCTGCAGGGCGTTAGTTAGGACCGCGTCGGCGTTCCGTTGGCTGGCATTGACGGCTTCCTCAATTTGTTTCGGCACGACAAAGTGCTGATAATAGCCAAAGGCACAGGCTGCAATGATAGCGACGACGAGGGCTTCGCCGTGTTTTTCGAAAAATCCTGCCATTGTATTCACCTCCTTATACTGTATGGTGTGACAGATTTTGGCCGATTCCTGATGCGGAGAGAAAAACGAAGATATATAATACAGACTTATTATAGCAAAAATAAATAGAGAAAACTATACGGCCTGAAAAAACCTGACAGACGTCTGGAAATATGGTTGTACACGTATATAATAGAAAACTCATAAAAGGACATACGTATGACCGTATGAGCTGGGAAAATATTTAGTATTATAATTTATTATTGAAGTATAACGTGGACAGTAAGCAAGAAAATAAAAAAAGACCAGGACGCGCAGGTTCTGGTCTTTTGGAAGTATATATATTCTGTTGAGGGTGTTGTGTCAAGGAACTAATTCTGCATCAGGCCAAAGGTAGAGGTATACGGATGCGGCTGCTACATTCGGTTCGATATAGACATATTCTGGCTGACGGACAGGGCCGCCACCTTTGATACTGCCATCAGGATAGTAATCTACAAACGATGTCACGACAATATTGCGCATACTGCGGTTCAAGCGGGCCTGCTCGATCCGCCAGGTGCCGATAATGTCCAATAGCTTTAGCTTTACGACAGCGTTCATATTATCCCGGAGCATGGAATCCTCATCAATATAAAATTTGGTTCCTTCCGCTGTCTGGCAAAGATAATGCCAGGAATCAGCAAATGCGGGCATGCAGTACGTACAGAGTAGTAGAAATACGAGGACGAGTTTTTTCTTCATAAAAGACCTGCCTTTCTCATATCATGCGACAAAAATAATATGAGTAAATTATAGCAAAAACAAATGAGAAAGGCTATATAGGTCAGAGGATATACGTGCCGTGCTGACAGCGTCTTGTACCAAATGATGAAGATGCAGCAGACAGCTATCTGTCCCTTTTAGGCTGAGAAATGACTGGCCTGGCCCACAAGTGCCGGACAGAGAAAAAAACGATACGAGCCGGAATATGGCAAAGGCCCGCAACAGATCTGACAGTGGATCTGCTGCGGGCCTTTTGCCTACGCGTGTTAGGAGAGGCTTACGCCTGAATGTGGTACAGTGCCTTTGCCGTGTTGGCAAAGAAGTCCGGATCGTCGTTGAAATACTCCCGGACGATGCGGAGATGTTCGTCGAACGTCGAGTACAAGGATACGACAGGATAGTTCGACGCATAAATGAGGCGGTTGGGAGCAAAGGTCTGCGTCAGGAAGTGGAGGAGGTCCTTGACGAAGGCCGTATCTGCCGTAGGGAACCCGGATACCTTGCAGTATACGTTTGGCAGAGAGGCTAAGTTGGCCATATCCCGTTTATATGCAGCCGTCATGGCCGTGGCGTTGCCACAATGGTTGATGACGATTGTAGCCTGGGGTACTGTTTTGGCTGCTTCGTACATGTCGCCTAATTCTTCTGTACGGTTGCAGCTTTCAAAGAGCAGCCCTGCATCGGCCAAGCGTTCCAGCCCGGCGAGAAAGCTTTTTTCCAGGCAGCGTCCTTTCGGCGACGACGGTACGTGGAGTGGTTCCCGTACGCCGGCAATGCCCAAGGGAACACGCATGTGATCTGATAGGGTAGCCCGCATGACCTTGGCCAGCATTTTGGGCTCCTTCAGGCCGTAAATATATTCGTCTTCTTTCAGGCGGTCATCGCAATCCACTTCGATGTACACACCGCCCAAGAAGCGGACGTCTGCATGGGCCTTGTAGGCAGTGATGAGATCACTGGCAGCGTAGCTGTGGGCAATGGCCGGACAGTCTGCCAGCCAGGGCAGGTGCAGGACGTCCAGGTTCCAAAGGTGGAAATGACTATCAATGATGGTAAGCATAACAGAGTCTCCTTAGGATGCAATAGATTTCTTCTTCGTATCAGCCTGGCTGCCTTTAAAGCCATACCATGCGACGTAGAGGAAGCACGGAATGAGGAGCAGGTAGCCTGCTGCCGTGTTGGCCATATCGGCGATGCGGCCCATGAAGAACGGCATAATAGCGCCACCGACAATGCTCATGATGATGATACTCGAAGCAGTCTTGACCAGATTCTGCGGCAGGTTGACGATACTCAACGCGAAAATCGTCGGGAAGCTGATGGACATAAAGAAGAATACGGCAATGAGGAGGAATACGCTCGGGCTGCCCGTAACGACATTGAGGAGGACGACGAGGATGGCGTTGATGAAGGAGTACGTACCGAGAATCTTGCCGGCACTGAATTTCTTCATGAGCGGCGTCGTGACGACACGGCCAATGAGGAAGGCTACGAGGGCAATGCTAAAGAAATAGGATGCACGGCTGTCGCTCAGACCCTGCCAATGTTCGACGCTGTAGTTGATAAAGAAGGCGCCGGCACCGACCTGGGCAGCAATGTAGAGGAACTGCGCCAAGGCACCGAGACGGAAATGCTTGTAGCTAAAGAGCTGGCTGTACGAGCCGTCCCCTTCAGCAGCATCTTCATCGCCGGAAACGTCAGACCCTTCAGGCAGCTTGTTGACGACGAAGAGAATGAGCATGACGAAGACGATAGCCGCAATACCGACGTATACCATTTGGACATTGTGCATGTTGCGGTCAATATCGGTACCGCTGGCAATAGACAGGAAGAGCATACCGCCGATAATCGGTCCCAGGAACTGGCCAATGCCGTTGGCACATTGGGCAATGTTCAGGCGGAAGGCTGCGTTCTTGTCGCTGCCCAGCTTGGTAATGTACGGGTTGGCGTTCGTTTTCAGGCTGGCCAGGCCGCAAGCGATGATAAAGAAGGCTACGAGGAAAATGTGGAAACTGTGGGCATTGCTCGCCGGAATGATCATGAGAGCGCCAATAGCGTAGAGCGCCAGGCCCATCATGATGCCGCCCTTATAGCCGTATTTGCGGGCTACGAGAGAAGCCGGCGTAGCGAAGACGAAATAGCCGCCGAAATACGCTGCCTGCAAGAGGCCGGACGTGGCTTTCGTAATGCCGAGCTGATTCTGGAAATTCTTGTTCATGACGTCGATCAGGCCATAGCTCAGGCCCCAGAGGAGAAACAGGGCCGTGACCAGGACGAAGGCAATCTTAATACTTTTACTGCTGGCACTTGGCATAATAACTACCTCCTTACCCTACGTTAACGCGCGGTCGAGGTGTACATAGCCGCCGTCGACGAATACCCACTGGCCCGTCGTATGCGAAGCTTTTGGCGAGAGGAGGAAGACCGTAGCGTCACCGATTTCTTCGATCGATGTAAAGCGGTGTTCCAAGGGAATTTTGTCTGTAATGACCTGCTTACGCGCTTCCGGATCGTCGAAGGTCTTGATCCATTTGGCGTAGAGCGGTGTCCAGCATTCGCTGACGACGATGGCGTTGACGCGAATGTCATACTGCAAAAAGGCGGCAGCCCATTCCCGTGTCAGACCGAGGATTGCGCCTTTGGCAGCGGCGTAGGCACTGGTCTTGCCCTGACCTGTAAGGGCCGTTTTGGAGGAAATGTTGAGAATAGCGCCCTTGCTTTCAATGAGGTAGGGAAGGGCTGCCCGGACGAGTTCATAGTAATGAGTTAAATTGCCGTGGAGGCTGGTTTCAAATTCCTGCCACGTCGTGTCTTCAATGGCTTTATTATCATTACAGCCGGCATTGTTGACGACGCCAAAGATACCACCGCGCCGGTTGGCTACGTCGTCGACAATCGGTTTGATTTCATCTGTATTATTCAAATCGATGAGATGGAATTCGTAATCAGCACCCATGGCATCCAATTCTTTTTTGAATTCCGGTTTGTCCGAACGTGTTAAGATAACCGGAACAGCGCCTTCTTTGACGAGAGAAACGACGATACCACTGCCGATGCCGGCGCCACCGCCGGAAACGAGTACGATTTTACCTTTTAACTGCAAATCCATAATACGACCACCCTTTCTTAACTATGCGAATGTAGTATAGTTCAATTGCTTACGTTGAGAATCATGCATGATTAAGATTTTAAGTATCTCTTTTGCTCATACACATAGTATAGCATTAGGATTTTGCATTTTCTTGTGGTATACTATCCATAAATATAATTATTTTAAGATTAAGAATTACTTATACCTTAAAAATGTACTTATTTTACGATTTTTTGTAACAATATTATGATGAAAGGAGAAATGCATCCTTATGGAACACGAAAGCTATCACGAAATTATGCAGCGCGGCCGCTTTGACTTTCCTATTGGCTTCTATCATGTAGAGAAATATCATCCTCGCTTCAACATGCCCTATCATTGGCACATGGAATATGAACTCATCCATATCCTCCACGGCGGCTTTACCATTTCCCTCAACGATGAGACAATCCATATGGTACCCGGCGATATTGTCTTCGTCAGTGACGGCATCGTTCATGGCGGCGTCGTCGACTCTGATGACACCGTATACGAATGCCTCGTCTTTGATCCGCAAAAACTCCTTCTGCCGGCGAACTACCATGCGGCGAATCTGGACCAGATTTTTTCCCATACCCTGCGCGTCCGCAACCATTTCACGCCGGACGATCAGAAGCTGTCTGCTGTCATTCCGGCTCTCTTTAACCAGTTTCAGCAACACCAGCCCGGCTATGAACTCATCGTCATAGGCCTTCTCTATACGGTGTTTGGCCTTATTATCCAGGAAAAGCAATATACGACCGTCGCCGTAGAGCCTGTAGAAAGCAGCTTTGCCCAGTTGCAGAAACTGAAAAATGCCTTCCGCCTTATCGATGAAAAATACAGCACGGCCCTTACCCTGGCGGACCTGTCCAATGCAGCGGGCCTGTCGCCCAATTACTTCTGCAAGGTCTTCCAAAACCTGACGAAATTTACACCCATTGAATATTTGAACCGCTTCCGTATCGACCAGGCCTGCGTGAAGCTCGCCTATACAGACGCATCCATTACAGATATTGCCTATGCCTGCGGCTTCAATAATTTGAGCTATTTCATCAAGACCTTTCGACGGCAAAAGGGAATTTCGCCAGGCAAATTCCGCCAGAAGAATCGGGAGTGAAATCGGAACCGGGTGTGCCGTGACGCGAAGAGATGCATTCTGTTCAAAAAATAACCTCTTATATTGCAGAAAGAGTATAAGCAGGATATACTTTAGACTAGAACAGAAGTGGTGTAGGCACGACAGCGTTCCTTTGCAATTGCCTTGCTTTACCGTGTGAAGCGTATCAGAACAAGAAATACGGAAAATAGTTGACTATTAGCTGAAATAATCAAAAAGGAACGCATGACGTGAATTTCCTCTTTCCCTGTAGGACCCGCGTACGGTGCAGCCGTATCCTGTTTTTATATACTATAATATGTTGCCTGTAGCGGAGCAGTTAGACGAATAAGAAATGAAGGAGACTAACGGAAATGGCAAAATTTTGTAGAAAATGTGGCAGACCCTTAGAGCCAGGCGTAAAATTCTGCACGTCCTGTGGTGCCCCGGTCAATACGGAAGCAGCACCGCAGGAATCACCAGTCACTCCTCCCGCATCGGTCTATGAAAACGAACCTCACGCAGGACAGACCGTGCCGCCGCAGGCTGAAAATCCGTATGACGCAGCGCAGGAACCGCCTAAACAGTCTGGCGGTTTCGACAAACGTCCCCTCATTGGCGGCCTCATTGCTGCTTTGCTCATCGCCATTGGCGGCGGTGCCTACTATCATTACGACCAGCAACAGCAGACCATTCAGCAGCTGCAGCAAAAACAGGCCGAAACCGAAGCGGCTGCCAAGGCCCAGCGTGAAGAAGCGGAAAAAGCGGCGCAGGCACAGAAAGACAAAGAAAATGCAGCCAATGCAGCTGCGACGGCAAAATACATCAAAAAGGCGTTGAGCCAAATGGAAGAGATTGAAAACGGTATGTCGAGTATGGCTGGCCTGATTAATTCCGGTAATGCTACAATGGGACAGGTCATGTACAGACATAATGATATTTTAAGGCATATTGACAATACGAGAGAACTCTTGGCCAACATGCCCCAGCCTAAGGATCAAAAGGTGATCGACCAGATCAACGAGCTCCTGCGGTTGGAAGTAGCGCGGACGGATTGCATGCTCAATGGGGCACGGGGCGATAGGTCTCAGTTTTCCCGTGGCAATGATCTCTACGATGACTATCAAACGAAATATTATGATCTGACACAGCAATACCATATAACGCTATGAGCCGGCTGTTCATAAAAAGGCTATGTCTGGCAGGCCTGTTACTCATAGGTCTGTGCGCGTTGTTTTTCCTTGGCTGGAGCAGGGTCGATGTGCCGGCAGCAGTAGCACCACCGGAACAGGCTGAAAACGGCGCGCCTGATGAAACGGCTGATGCGGCACAGAATGCAGAAAAGGAGCACGTACAAACGGCGTGGCATGCGCAACTGGAAGAAAAACTGCCGGGCCTGTTAGGCCGGGAGCACGAAAAGTACGCGGTTTTTGCCTTTTATCCTAACCGCGACAGCCAGCCTTTTAGTTATCAGTCCCGTCCTATGCGCTCGGCCAGTATGATCAAGGTGTTCATTCTGGAAAAGGCCATGTCTGATGTAGAGCACCAGACCTTGTCCCTCGACGAAACGCTGACCCTGCACGGCTCCGATAAGGTTGGCGGTGCCGGCGTTTTCAGCGGCTGGCCTAATGGTTCAGCCATTCCCGTGCGCCAAGTACTGACCCTTATGATTACCGAAAGCGACAATACGGCGACGAATCTCATGATCGACCGCCTGGGCATGGATGCTATTAATACATATATAGGCAATCACGGCTATAGTGATACCCGGCTGGCCCGAAAGATGATGGATACAGAAGCTATGCAAGCGGGCCGGGAAAATATGACCTCCGTCAACGACCTGGGCCGCTATTTTACACGCCTCTGGCGGCAAGAGGACATGTCACCGGCGTCGCGGCCCTTTATGCTGGACTGCCTCTTTGGCCAGACTGATAGAGAATGCTTCCCCGCAGCCTTTCCTGAGGCGCGCATTGCTCATAAAACGGGCGAACTCGACGGTCTGTATGACGACGGCGGCATCATCCTGCGACACGACGAACCACTCATCCTTTGCATCATGGACGACGATATATTTAGCCGCTACTTAACCATCCGGACTATGAAAGAGGTAGCCAAGACTATTGGCGCTGTGTATGCGCAATAAGCAATAAAAAACGAATCTGATATCTCATCATGAGAGCATATCAGATTCGTTTTTTGTGTGGCTACTGTATTTACTTGTCGAAAAGCTGGAGTACCGGGTCTAAGTTAGGCGTGTACGTTTTGCCTTCCTTTTCAGGACTCATAAGAGCGAGACTGCCTAATAAATATTTCCAGTATATATCGCCGAATTCCTCCGGATCGCCGTTGCGAAACTCACCCTGCTCCTGGCCCTGTCGGAAGAGTGCACCAAAGTACGTGCGGCCAAAGTCTTCCGCTACGGGAAACTCAGGACTATCCACATGGACACCATCGCGGATCATAGCCGTAAAAAAAATGCGAAACGGTGGAATATAATCCTCGTAATAAGGATACGAAAGCAGACGCATGCCGAAAAGGCGGATGCCTGCACGAGCCGTCGGCTGGGCCGCACACTCATCAATGCAGTGCTTCAAATTATCCGTAAGCGAGAAGAGAATTTCCTCCTTCGACTTGAAATACCGGTATACGAGCCCCTTGCTGATCTCGGCCTCTTCGGCAATATCCGTAATTTTTGTATTTGCAAAGCCTTTCTGATCAAAAATCTTACTGGCAGCCAATAAGATTTGTTCTTTTCGTGTTTCATGGATTTCCTGCTGTCTTTCCTTGGATAATGCCATGTATACGCCCCCCTTAGTATGAGTATTCTCTTATATAGTAATCCATTGTAGGAAAAGTGACAAGAAATTTCCCTTCTCAAAAACGCATACTCTAGCCTATGTTATACAAATGACTTATGAGTCAATCTTTCTCTCGAAATACTATTGACTCGTGGGTCATTTTTGAGTATCCTATAGGCAATGAATGACCCTACGGTCAATCTACTAAAATTATCTTATTGTCTGCAAGAAGAAAGGGTGTGCATTTGCATGTTGAAACATCTCTTCAGCCCGCTCCTGGTTAATGGAAAACGACTGAAAAACCGCATGGTCGTCCCGGCCATGGTCATGAACTACTGCAATGAAGACGGTACCTGTACGGAACGCTTTACGGCCTACCACGAAACGAAAGCCAAAGGCGGCTTCGGTATGATCATCACGGAAGATTTCGCCGTATCTCCCTTAGGCAAAGGCTTCAAAAACCTGCCAGGCCTCTGGAATGATGACCAAATCCCGGGCTTTAAAGCTTTTACGGACCGTATCCATCAGCATGATACAGTCATCATCGCCCAGATTTACCACGCCGGCCGTCAGACTAGCGCAGCTGTCATCGGCCAGGCACCATGGGCCCCGTCGGCCATTCCCTGTCCCTTCAGCCCGGATATGCCCCATGAAATGACACTGGCAGAAATCCAGGAAACTGTTTCCAACTTCGGTGATTGTGCCCGTCGTGCCAAGGAAGCAGGCTTTGATGGCATCGAAATCCACGGCGGCCACGGCTACCTCATTGCCCAGTTCATGTCGCCATATTCTAATAAACGGACCGACCAATACGGCGGCCCCTTGCAGAACCGCATCCGCTTTGCCCAGGAAATCATCCGTGACATCCGCCGCAAATGTGGCGAAGACTTTATCGTCGGCTATCGTATCTCTTGCGACGAATTCGTCACTGGCGGCCGCACTATTGAAGACACAAAAGCCATCGTACCGTACCTTGAAGAAGCAGGCATCAGCTACATCAACGCTACAGCCGGCGTATATCGTTCCTTCAACGCCGTCATTCCTTCAATGTTTACTCGTCATGCATGGATTGCTGATTTGGCTGCGGAAGTGAAAAAAATCACGACACTCCCGGTCCTTTCCGTAGGCCGCTACAATGATCCCCGCGTAGCCGAAGCCGTCCTGGCCAGTGGCAAAGCCGACATGATCGCCTTCGGCCGTCAGTCCCTGACAGACCCGTACACACCGGTCAAAGCCAAAGAAGGCCGCTTCGACGACATCCGCACCTGTATCGGCTGTCATCACGGCTGTGTCGGCAATCTCATGCAAAACGTTCCAGGTGCCTGCATTCTCAACCCGTTCCTGGGTATGGAAAGCGAAATCACCCTGGAAAAAACGACGGACCCCAAGAAAGTCCTCGTCATCGGCGCCGGCCCGGGAGGCTTAGAAGCAGCCATTTATGCAGCCAAACGCGGTCACGACGTCAAGGTCTTTGAAAAAGAGCGCTGGGCCGGCGGTGCCTTCCGCTTGGCAGCCATTCCGCCCGGAAAAGGTGAAATCACAACCTTCACTGTATGGCAGCTCCATGAACTGGAAAAGCTTGGTGTCCAGGTCGTCCTGGAAACAGAAGTTACGCCTGAACTCGTAGACTCCCTCAAGCCGGACGTCATCATTGCTGCCAACGGCGCTACACCGATTGTACCGAAGAAAATTCCCGGCTCTGACAAAGCCCACGTCGTCACAGCCAACGACGTCCTCGCCGGCAAGGTCAATACAGGCAGCCGCGTCGTCGTCATCGGCGGCGGTGACGTAGGCGCCGAAACAGCCAACCACCTGGCCCTCAACCTGCGTCAGGTCACGCTCGTAGAAATGCTCGACGAAATTGCTACAGACGAAGTCATCGTACCCCGCTGGGGCCTCCTGGAAGACCTGGACCAGCATAAAGTCCGCGTCTGCACCGGCACGACTGTACAAGAAATCAAAGACGGCAGCGTCGTCGTCTCTGGTAAAACGAACGAAGAAATCCCGGCCGACACAGTAGTCCTCGCCGTAGGCTCCCGCCCGAACAAAGAACTGGGCGAAACCATCAAGGCCGCAGGCTACGACGTCAGAGTCATTGGCGACGCCGTCAAAGCTCCGAACAACGCCTGGAATGCCATTAGCGAAGGCTTCTATACGGCATTGGAACTCTAATTCTAATCTTATATAATGTGAAAAAGTCGGCAACGCTTCGGACTTTGGCTACAAGACCCGTGACCTCTTCGGTGACGGGTCTTGTAATTTTTTTATATATACGTGATACACCGTCCTTTCCGTACACGTTAACGGAAAGGAAAAAGAGGAAACGCATATGAAACCGTGTCCAGTGCGCAAGCTTGTCGCTTTTTGTTGCTTTCGTATGCATATCCCGTATAAGAAAAGGCAATTCCTTTTCGCACTCTGCCTTGACGAGTGCTAGATTTGGTGCTAACATATATGTATTAGCTATTGCGGACGTGCGAAAGAATGAATAAGCAAGAAGTGCAAGTTCTATTTTTTTGTGTCTTTTTACTGTGTGTCAGTGTGTTTGCTATTGTCTTTTTCTGTTTTAAAAGTTCTTCAAAAAAAGTGCTTGACAGAGAAGGGAGCAAATGATATACTTCAATAGCTGTCAGGTGAGGGCAAACAAAAATCCCTGAATGTAGTGTGTCGAGTGGACAAATAAGTTTAAAAAAACTTAAAAAAACTGCTTGACAAGCCGCATGAATCCTGATAAGATATACAGGTCGCCGCAAGACGACACGATGACCTTTGAAAACTGAACAATGTAAACATATGAACGCCATAAGTAGAGAACCACGTTTGAAGGAGCCGCAAGGCGACGCGCAA
>NZ_JACOGK010000029.1 GCF_014269395.1 Megasphaera hominis | reverse complement strand
ACGTGGCCGCGGATGAACGGATGGTCCGGTACTTCTGCTGCCGGAATCCGCTTACCCTGCAGATATACGACGATATTGCGTTTCTTCAGGCTTTCCTTGTATTCTTTCCCTGTCATCATGATTAACATCTACTCCTTTTATGACGTACTTATTTTCACAAACTTACGATAACGACACGTATTATTCATATATGTGAATGGTGTCGTATATACGAATTACACGTTAATTATACGTGCTTCCTGGGCGAGCGTCAATACATTTACCCGTTTTTCCCAGGGTACTTTAAAAAATAGCAAAGCACAAGAATTCTCCATGTAAAAAACGCATGATTAAACACTTTGTTTTGCTATTCAATTATAATACAGGCGGCGCTTTTTGTCACGAATCTGCACTGCAACGGTATATTATGTGAAAATAAGTGCAAAGGGCCGGCAGGTCCTTTGCACTTATAAACAGGTCATTCCCTATATGTGATTATACTCAGCCTTTGGCAAAGCCATCAGCAGCTTCTTTAAAGCGTTCGTAGAGCTGGCCAATGTCGGAAGAGAAGGAAACGTACTGAACGCCACGGTTCTTCCATTCTACGGCCGTAGCTACGTCATCGCAGAAGAAGCCAACAGCTACGCCTACTTCTTTGGCCTGACGCATGATTTCTTCCATCTGGGCGATAACCTTTGGATGATTTACCTGGCCCGGAATACCTAAGGAAGCAGAAAGGTCATACGGTCCTACAAAGAGGACATCGAAGCCTTTTACCTGCAGGATATCCGGCAATGCCTGTACGCCATCCTGGCCTTCTACCTGGAGGATTACTGCCGTTTCATCGTTGGCTTTACCGAAGAAATCAGCTTTATCGATAGAGCCATATTTACCGGCACGGACATAGCGGTTACAGCCACGGCTGCCGAAGGGAGCGAATTTTGCTGCGCTGACAGCGATTTCAGCTGCTTCCTTGGAGCCAATGTTAGGAATCTGTACGCCGTCGGCGCCGAGATCCAGTGCTTTGTCGATCAGTTCCGGATTGCCTTCATAGACACGGACGATGGACGGAATGTTAGCCAGTTTGCACGCTCTGATCATGTTCAGCGTACTTTCTACAGGAATTTCGCCATGTTCGTTATCGATGATGCAGAAGTCAAAGCCAGCCATGCCGGCTACTTCAGCAACGGCAGGGTAATTCATGTTGATGAAAGGCCCAAATAACTTTTCACCTTTTTTCAAACGTTCTTTAAAAATGCTCATGTGAAAAAACCTCCCGAAAAAAAGTCACATACCGTCTTTAGCGCTACAACCTATTAGGTGTAATTGCAAACACGGGCAATGGCCATTTCCGTATAGCCCAGGGATTCAGCCTTCGACTGTTTGCCGTTGACAACTTCCATGGTCATAGCCAGGAGTTCGTCGCCCTGTTCGCCCAAGGTCTTCTTGCCGTAAATAACCGGGCTGGCATCGTAGTCGATGTTGTCTTCCATGTTTTTGAAGGTCAGTTTGTTGCCAGTGATCTTAATAACCGGAACGAGCGGATTGCCTGTCGGTGTACCACGGCCTGTGGAGAATACGACTACCTGGCAGCCACCGGCAACCATGCCGGCAACGGAGGACGGGTCGTTCCCCGGGGTATCCATGATAACCAAGCCGGTCGTATCGATCTGTTTGCCATAGTCATAGACGGCTTCGATCGTACGATGGCCGCCCTTATGGATGCAGCCCAAGGATTTTTCTTCCAGTGTCGTCAGACCGCCGGCTTTGTTGCCCGGGCTCGGGTTGCCTTCGCGGACTTCTTCACCAACCAGGCGCAGTGCGTCTTCATAGCGGTGTACGATACCGAGGATCTGCTTTTTGACTTCTTCGTTTTTACCACGGCGGGCCAGAATGTGTTCGGCACCGATGAATTCTGTCGTTTCGCTCAAGATGGACGTAGCGCCCAGGTCTACGAGGCGATCGCTCAGTTCACCAATAGTCGGGTTGGCAGCCAGGCCGGAAGTCGGGTCAGAACCACCGCATTCGGTGCCGACGATCAGTTTGCTCATATCGCATTCTTCACGGCGCATCATGCTGGCTTCCTGTACCATTTCTTTGGCATAACGGACGGCTTTGTCGATGGCTTTCAGCGTGCCGCCTTCTTCCTGGATGATAACCTGTTTCAGCGGTTTGTTTGTCCGTTCCTGAATGGCTTTTACAACCAGGTCCATCTGACAGTTTTCGCAGCCCAGCGATACGACAACCGTGCCGTATACGTTCGGGTTAGCAGCGTAGCCTGCTTCGACGTCCATGGTCAGCTGCTGATCAGGCGGTACCTGGGAGCAGCCGTTCTGGTTATTGAAAGTTACAGCTCCGTTAACCTGCGAGGCAATGATTCTCGTTGTATCGGAAGCGCAAACGCTAGCCGGCAGGATCAAAACGTAATTACGTACACCTACGCGTCCATCCGGACGTTTATATCCCCAAAAGTTCATTGTCAGTTCCTCCTCTTAGCCTAAATTTTCACGTACAGCTTTGACGTTGTGTTCATGTACGTGTTCACCCTGCTTGATTTCACGGGCAGCATGGCCAATGTGTTCGCCATATTTGACAACCGGTTCATCTGCAGGAATATCTTTAATTGCGATCTTGTGGTAAATCTGAACATCTTCAATGGCTGTGAATGTGACTGTCTTCTTGTCCATATCGACGTAAGAAACGGTATCACCTTTCTTTACCGGTTCGATAACAACAGCAACGTTGTCTTTGCCGTCGATGATCATGGCATTAATCATAGCTATGAGACCTCTCTTTCTGTACATTAAGTAATTTTATATAGTGCAATCAGACACAATCTAAGGGAAAATACATATAAAATTACGTTTTTTCCCATATCCGTTTGCATATAAGACCTATTGTGTATATACAACCTTTACTTTTTCATTATAGGATTACCATACTAAAATGTCAAACCCCAATTCTTATCTTTTTCATGAGAAAAAGACATCCTTAGGAGATGCTCATTACGCCCGATAATTCCCATAATAATGGGTTTTATGATACAATACAAGGAAAACAGATACCCCACAAGGAGGCCTATCATGCTCATCAATGTTCCTAAAATTACGCTGCTCCAGACGACGCCTACGCCGTTACAATATTTACCCGGTTTATCACAAACGGTACTACGTGAAATGTATATCAAGCGGGACGATCTGACGCCCCTCGGCGGCGGTGGCAATAAGCTGCGCAAGCTGGAATACCTTATTGGCGAAGCCCAGGTCAGCGAAGCGACGACGATCATTACCGTCGGTGGCGTACAGTCCAACCACGCCCGCCTGACAGCCGCTGCGGCAGCCAAGTTTGGCTTGCACTGCATCATCATCTGCCTCGGTGCCGACCCGGGCGAAGTAAGCGCTAATTTGCTCCTCGACGGCATCTTCGGTGCCCGTGTCATCATCAAACAGGACGATGGCCGGGATGCAGACGTACAACTGGCAGAAGCCGTCGAACAGGTCACGCAGGAAGAAGAAAAGAAAGGGGAAACGGTATATTATATCCCCTTTGGCGGCAGCAACGCCTTAGGCATGCTCGGTTATTTTGACTGTGCTGCCGAACTCGATGCCCAGGCCAAGGCCGCCCATCTGGGCCGGGCTACGGTCTACACGGCCGTTGGCAGCATGGGTACCTTTATGGGCCTCTATTGCGGCTTAAAGGCCATCAAATCGACACTAAAGCTGACGGGCATTGCCGTCCTGCCCTTTGAAAAGAAGGAAAAGGAACGGCTGGCCGCGTATTTCCAGGAAGTAAAGGACCTGTACGGGTTCGATTTTGACGATAGCGACATGCATATCGAAACGGGCTATGTCCGGGCCGGCTACAATGAACCGGATGCCGCCGTGCGCCAGGCGATTTACACCATGGCCCGCCAGGAAGGGCTGCTTCTCGACCCCTGCTATACAGGCAAGATGTTTGCCGCCGTCCT
The DNA here is from genome assembly GCF_014269395.1 of Megasphaera hominis. GTDB lineage: Bacteria > Bacillota > Negativicutes > Veillonellales > Megasphaeraceae > Megasphaera > Megasphaera hominis. Next base: position 35,619 of record NZ_JACOGK010000029.1, on the reverse strand, counting down.
CGACATGATCAAGGAACGGAAAATCAAGATGCTGAACCCGGTTATTCTCCTCCACACAGGCGGTCTGCCCGGCCTCTATACGAAGGAACACCGGGAAGAGCTGGCCAAAGAAGTAGCCAGTCAAATTACGCTCCTTTAATGGTTACCAGGCGGCTACGGTACCATCGGCCCGCGGCTCTGTGGCGCCCATGAGGGTGCCTTCGTCGTTGCGCCAAATGATCTGGCCCCGGCCAAAGGGAATGGGGTCAGGCTGAATGGTCACTTCGTGGCCCCGGGCTTTCAGGCCTTCGACAATGGCAGCGGGCACACCCGGTTCGACTTCAATGCGCCGGCCGCCCAGCCACTGCCAGCGTGGCGCATCCAAGGCAGCCTGGGGATTCAGATGGAAATCTATCGTATTCATGAGTACCTGCAGTTGTCCTTGAGGCTGCATGAACGCACCCATGACGCCAAAGGGGCCAATGGCCTGTCCGTTTTGGGACAAAAAGCCCGGAATGATCGTATGATACGATTTTTTACGCGGTCCGACACAGTTGTCACTGTGCGGATTCAACGTAAAGTTATGGCCCCGGTCGCTCAAGGCAATACCGTAGCCAGGAATGACAATACCGGAGCCAAAGCCCGTGTAGTTGCTCTGTATATACGAAACCATGTTGCCTTCTCCGTCGGCCGTACAAAGATATACCGTACCGCCACAATTTGGGTCGACCGGCTTCGGCCGCAGGGCAGCCTGGCCTATTTCGCTGCGCCGTTTGGCAGCGTACGCTTCAGAGAGCCAGTACTCTACAGAGGTCTGCATAAAGCGCGGGTCGGCAATATATTCCTTACCGTCTACAAAAGCCAGCTTCATGGCTTCGATCTGGCGGTGGAAGGTCTCTACAGAATCACGCTGTGCAAAGTCCAGACCCCGGGCTATATTGAGGGCCATGAGGACGACCAGTCCGTGGCCGTTAGGCGGTATTTCCCAAACATCGTAGCCACGGTAGGACGTATGGATCGGTTCTACCCACTGGGGCTTATATTCCTTTAGGTCAGCCAGGCGCAGATAGCCGCCTGTCTTTTTTGCCCACGCGTCCATAGCCTCAGCCATTTCGCCTTCATAAAAATCACGGCACCGGCTCTGGGCAAGCAAACGCAGGGAACGGGCATGATCCGGCAGCTTCAGGATCTGCCCGGCTTTGAGGGCCTTTCCCTTAGGATAAAAGGTGGAAAAAAGCCCTTGAAACGCTTCTTCTGTGCGATAGGGAGCAAAACTCGTCTCCCCTTCGGCAAACATGCACGCCAGGTTGGGCATGACGGCATAGCCCTCTGCTGCATAGGCAATAGCCGGTTCAAAGAGGTCGGCAAAGGGCAGCCTGCCAAAGCGGCCATGGAGCTCTGCCCAGGCTGCCGGCGCCCCCGGTACCATAACGGGCGTCCAGCCGCGCAAGGGCATTTCCTTCAGGCCCCGGGCCTGTAAGGCTTCCCACGTCAATCTTTCCGGTGACCAGCCGCTGCCGTTCAGGCCGTAGAGCTTGCCGCCCGTCCAGACCAGGGCAAAGGCATCGCTGCCCAAGCCGTTACTCGTTGGTTCTAACACCGTCAGGGCTATGGCTGTCGCCAGGGCGGCATCGATGGCATTGCCACCGCGCTTGAGCATGTCCAGGCCGGCCTGGGCTGCCAGAGTTTGGGACGTACACACCATACCGCGCCGGCTATAGACAACTTCCCGCCGCGACGGATAGGGATACTGCTGTGCATCAAAAGACAAGGTCATAAAAACACATCCTTTCGTCTCTTAGTATAGGTTTATCTTACCACATTCTTTAAGGACGGTCAGCAGGCCTGGCCGGACAACGCAAAAAAAACGCAGGCAGACTCTTCCCTGCTTGCTGCTTTGCGTCTATAATAGTACAGTCTAAGTTTTTAATGCAGATCATGCCTGCAGCAACGTAGTAAAGGGGGAATTTTCATGAGTCGGTGTTTGTTGATTGTTAACCCGACAGCAGGCCGTGAACGCGCCAAATATTATAAACAGCCTTTGAAAGACCAGTTGGATACCATGTACGACGAAGTAGAAATGCGTATTACCAATGGTCCCGGTGATGCCACCGATTGGGCCCGCGAAGCCTCGCTCACAGGCTACGATGCCGTCTTTTGCATGGGCGGTGACGGTACGCTGAACGAGACGGTAAACGGTCTGGCCCAGGCTGGGCGCACGTCCCTCACCTTCGGTTTCGTTCCTTTGGGTACAGTCAATGATTTGGGCCGGGCCCTGCACATGCCCTTGCACCCGGAAGCAGCTATTGCCGGCTTAAAGAAGCCTCATTACCAAAAGGTCGATATTGGCCGCGTCAATGACCATTACTTTGTCAACACCATTGCTGCCGGCTTCATGCCCGAAGCGGTAGGCGCCGTTTCCATCGAGCAGAAAACGCGCCTCGGTCCTCTGGCGTATTTTCTTACTGGCTTAAAAGCCCTGCAAAATCACGAAACGTACCTCTTCAAAATAGAGAGCGATAACGGCGTTTATATTTACCGCTCGCCCTTGATTGTCCTCATGCTGACCGATTCAGTCGGCAGTTTCCGCAATATTGCCCCGGCAGCCCAGGTAGATGACGGCAAGCTTTGGCTCGGCATTTTCAAGGATTTTACCTATCTCGATCTGTTGCGGGCCATACCGGAATTTATGGCCGGAACGCCCCTCAGTTCGGAATACATGAGCCTCACTACGGCGACGCACGTAAATATTACCTTAGTAGAAGGCAGTCTGACAACGAATATGGATGGTGACCAGGGTCCGGATTTTCCTCTCGATATCGAGGTCATTCCGTCCTTTCTCAACGTATGCGTCCCCTCCCAGCCCCACCACGCCATGAACTTCCTTCCCTATGGCAAGCCCCATTTGCCTAGTCCCAAAAAAATCATAAAAAAAATACCGCACGAATAATCGTGCGGTATTTTTATTTGATTAGTCTGCCGTATACGGAAGCAAAGCAATAGCTCTGGCACGTTTGATGGCGATGGTCAGCTTACGCTGATGTTTTGCGCAAACACCGGAAATGCGGCGCGGCAAAATTTTACCACGTTCCGTCGTGAAACGGCGGAGCTTTGCAACGTCTTTGTAATCGATCTGTTCAGCATGATCTACGCAGAAGCTGCATACTTTTCTTCTCGGTTTTCTCGAGCGATCTCTTCTCATTGTATATCCTCCTTATTAAAATGTAATAAGGGATGTGTTTGACTTTAGAACGGGATATCGTCATCGGGAGCGCTGGAGCCCATGCTGTCAAAGCCAGCTCCCGGTGCAGCTGCCTTCGGCTGCTGCGCGCCTGCCTGCGGTGCGCCATACGACGGTGCCGCAGGGCCATTGCCCTGGTGTTCCGAACCCATTGTCTGTGCTACAAAATTGGCTACGACTTCCGTTACGTACCGTTTCTGGCCGTCTGGCGTTTCATACGAACGCGTAGAATAACGGCCTTCTACGAAAACACGGCTGCCTTTGGCCAGGTTATTGCCACAGGTTTCTGCCAAATTTCCCCATGCAACACAAGGAACAAAATCAGTTATTTCCCGCGGTTCCTGAGCACCATACGGAATGTAGGTATTGGTGCACGCTACGGTGAATCTGGCCATAGCACGGCCAGTTTTCGTAAAACGGATTTCAGGATCACGAGCCAAATTACCTAATAATTGTACTGAATTCATACCTCTGCGCCTCCGTATTATTCTTCGATCTTAATAATTAAGTGTTTCAGGATAGGTTCCTGGATCTTCATAACACGGTCGATTTCTTTGATGACATCAGCTTCAGCATCAAAGTTAATCAATACATAGTAGCCGTCGGCCTGTTTCTTTACCGGGTAGGCTAAGTGGCGTTTGCCCCAGCGATCAACCTTTTCAATTTTGCCGCCGTTTTTCGTGATCAGGTTGCTGACAAATTCAGCGATCGGATCTACTTCCGCTTCTTCGAGCGGCTGTGCGATAAACATGACTTCGTACTTATTCACGAAATCACCTCCTCTTCTGGACTATGGCCCTTCTTCTCAAAAGGGCAAGGGTATGCTTAAAAAATCAAGCTCATTAATTATATCACAGCAAGACCTGCCTGGCAAGGGACTTTATGAGGAAATCCCTTGCCGGCACGGTCCCTGAGAGAGTTATTTAAAATAGGCTACGCCGGCAGCAAAGAGGGGCTGTAACTTATTGCCGCTGATATTTTCAAAAATATCGCTATTGCTGAAGCGTTCTGTATGGGCCATCTTGCCGAGAACGCGGCCATCCGGGCTGGTAATACCTTCGACAGCCATGATGGACTGGTTCGGGTTGTATTCGCTGTCGTTCGACGCATTGCCGCTGAGATCGACGTACTGCGTAGCGATCTGGCCTTTGGCAGCCAGCTCGCGGATCTGTTCCGGCGTGGCGACAAAACGGCCTTCGCCGTGGGAAATGGCGATGGTGTGAACGTCGCCGGCTTTCATGTTGCTGAACCACGGGCTCATGACGGAAACGACCTTCGTATTGACCATCCGCGACAGGTGACGGCCAATCGTATTGTACGTCAGGGTCGGGCTGTCCGGACGCAAAGGCTGAATCTGGCCGTACGGCAGAAGGCCCAGTTTGATCAAGGCCTGGAAGCCATTGCAAACACCGAGAGCCAGGCCATCGCGCTGGTACAGGAGATCATTTAAGGCGTCGCGCAGGGCCGGGCTGCGGAAGAGGGTGGCAATAAACTTGCCCGAGCCTTCCGGTTCGTCACCGGCACTGAAGCCGCCGGGGAACATGATGATCTGGGCCTTGGCAATGCGCTTGGCCATTTCAGCGATAGATTCGGCCAGCGCCTGCGGCGTTTCATTGCGCAGGACCATGATTTCTGCTGTAGCCCCGGCCCGTTCAAAGGCAGCTGCCGAATCGTATTCGCAGTTCGTGCCCGGGCAAACCGGGATAAAGACGTGCGGCTGGCCAAAGGACGCAGCCCGTTTGGGGCCGTACGTCGTATAAAGGGGCAGGGCCGGGTCGTCTGCAGCGCTTTCGCTCTTAATGGGGAAAATCTTATTGAGTGGTTCTTCCCAGGCGGCCTGCAGGTCAGAAAGGGAAAGGGTGACAGCGCCGGCCCGGATCGTTTCTTCTGCCGTTACGGTGCCGATGAGGCGTACGTTTTCTGCCTGTGCCCAGAGGGCTGCCGTAGGCGCATCTGTTTCCGCAAGAATAGCACCATAGCGCAGGTCGAAGAGTTCCTGTGCCGTCACGTCGTCTGCCACAGCAAAGCCCAGGCGGTTACCAAAGGCCATCTGTGCCAGAGCTGCACCCATACCGCCCTGGCCCACAGCGTGCATAGCTTTTACTTTGCCATGCAATACGGCTGCGTGGAGGAAGTCGCAATGGCTGCGGAAGACGTCGAAATCAGGCATATCTTCCGTATTCCGGGGCAGATCAAAGAGAACGACAGCATCGCCGGCCGTCTTAAATTCCGGCGAAACGATGTGATTCGTCTTTTCCGGTACGATGGCAAAGGAAACGAGTGTCGGCGGTACGGTCAGGTTTTCAAAGGTACCGCTCATGCTGTCTTTACCGCCAATAGCGGCAATCTGCAATTCCTTTTGTGCCACATAGGCGCCGAGGAGGGCGCTGACCGGCTGGCCCCAGGCTTTTTCATTCGTGCCCAGGCTCTGGAAGAATTCCTGTAACGTCAGGTAGGCCTGACGGCGGTCGCCGCCGAGAGCTACTAATTTAGCGACAGACTGGATGACCGCGTAGAGAGCGCCGTGGAAGGGACTCCAAACGGCGAGATCCGGATCGTAGCCGTGCGTAAAGATGCTAGCCGTCGTCGTCTTGCTGCCCGGTACGGGAATCTTGGCAACCATGCCTTCTACAGGTGTCTTCTGGTATTTGCCGCCAAAGGGTATGAGGACGGTCCGCGAGCCGATGGTGCTGTCAAAGCGTTCGGCCAGGCCCTGTTCAGAGGCAATATTGAGAGTGCTCATGGTGTGGAGCCACGTTTCTTTCAGGTCGGTCACGGCCGGGGCCTTGAAGAAATCTTTATTTTCCGGTGCTGTAACGACAGCCTTGCGCTGCTGTGTCACACCGTTCGTATCGAGGAAAGCCCGTGTCAGGTTGACGACGGTCTGATTGCGCCAATGCATAATCAGCCGTTTCGTATCCGTGGCTACGGCAACGATGGTAGCTTCCAGGTTTTCTTCAGCTGCGTATTTCATGAATTCATCTACGTGTTCCGGTGCGACGACGACAGCCATGCGTTCCTGCGATTCGGAAATGGCTAGTTCTGTGCCATCCAGGCCTTCGTATTTCTTCGGTACCTTATCGAGGTCGATGTTGAGGCCGTCTGTCAATTCGCCAATGGCAACGGAAACACCGCCGGCACCGAAATCGTTGCAGCGTTTAATGAGCACCGTGACTTCATGGCGGCGGAAGAGGCGCTGGATTTTCCGTTCCGTCAGGGCATTGCCCTTCTGTACTTCTGCGCCACACGTTTCCAAGGATGATACGGTGTGCTTCTTGGAAGAGCCCGTAGCACCACCCATGCCGTCGCGGCCGGTTTTACCCCCTAAGAGGATGATGATATCGCCCGCTACGGGAGCTTCACGAATAACATTGCAGCGCGGTGCTGCGCCGAGGACGGCGCCGATTTCCATACGCTTGGCAATGAAACCCGGATGATAGTATTCTTTGACTTCACCTGTAGCCAGGCCGATCTGGTTACCATAGGAGCTGTAGCCCTTGGCAGCCCCTGTAGTCAGCGTGCGCTGCGGCAGCTTGCCAGGCAGCGTGTCCTGTACGGACTGGCGCGGATCACCGGCACCGGTAACGCGCATGGCCTGATAGACGTAAGAACGGCCGCTCAAGGGGTCGCGGATACAGCCGCCTAAGCAGGTAGCGGCACCGCCAAAGGGTTCGATTTCTGTCGGGTGGTTATGGGTTTCGTTCTTAAAGAGAAGGAGCCATTCTTCTTCTTTGCCATCGACATCGACGGGAATGATAATCGTGCAGGCGTTAATTTCTTCCGATGCGTCAAGATTTTCCAGCTTGCCTGCTGCTTTTAATTCTTTTACGGCAATAGTAGCCATATCCATGAGGGTCTGTGGCTTTTTACGCTGCAGCGCTGCCCGCGTCGTCTTATAGGCTTCATAGGCCCGCTGGATAGGCAGGGTATACGTTCCATCTTCGAAGGTCACATCTGTCAGTTCGGTCATGAAGGTCGTGTGGCGGCAATGATCGGACCAGTACGTATCGATTACGCGGATTTCCGTTACCGTCGGGTTGCGTTTTTCTTCATCCCGGAAGTAGGTCTGGCAGAACTTCAGGTCGTCAAAGCTCATGGCCAGGCCCATGCGGGCCGAGAGATCGCGCAGATCCTGATCGCTGGCACTGTTGAAATCCGTCAGAACGGCTACGTCGTCCGGCTGTTCCCAGGCCAGGTCCAGGCTGGTTACCGGATCAAGCGATGCTTCCCGTGCTTCTACAGGGTTGATGCAGTAATGTTTGATAGCCTGCAGATCTGCTGCGGATAAGGTGCCCGAAAGGACGATGACCTGAGCCGTGCGGACAGCACTGTCGTTAGCCATGGTCAGCATCTGCAGGCACTGCATGGCCGAATCGGCACGCTGGTCATACTGGCCGGGCAGGTATTCAATGGCCAGTACCGTGTCATCTGCACGGGCCGGCAACTCATCATATACGGCATCGACAGGGGGTTCAGAGAAAATCATATTTTTAGCTGCTTCGAAAGCGGCATCATCCAGACCACCTACGTCATACCGATGAAAAATCTTAATATCGGTCAGACCGGAAATAAGCAGGTTTTTCTTCAAATCATTGAGCATCCGTTGTGCGTCCTGGGCAAACGGATCCTTTTTAGCAACATACAAACGGCGAATGGGTTGCATTCAATGAACCTCCTTAAAAGACAGATAATTAACAGTCATACAATTTTAGTATACCTGTTTTACCTGCAGAAGTAAACGAAAAATTACCTGTAAACCGCAAGAACAGGCGCTATAACAATAAGTATAAAAGAAAAAATCCGGTAAAAAAAGAAAGTTGACTTCATGCATAAAACGTATTAGACTGAAAGTATTAATTATTAGGAGGATCCCCATGGAAGAACTGAAAAACCGTATATTGCAGGATGGTTTAATCATCGACAACCGCATTCTGAAGGTTGATAATTTCCTGAATCAACAAATTGATCCTGCACTTGTACTCAACATGGGCCGCGAATTTGCCAAGCGCTTTGCAGACTGCCCTATTGACCGGATCGTGACGATTGAATCTTCAGGTATTGCCATCGCCTTGGCTGCATCCCTGGCCATGGGCAACCTGCCCGTCGTCTTTGCCCGTAAAAAGAAGTCCCTGCTCATGCAGGACGCCGTGTATACCGCTTCGATCTATTCGTATACAAAGGAAGAAACGTATGTGGCCAGTATCAGCAAATCCTACCTGCACGCCGGCGAACGCGTGCTGATCATCGATGACTTTCTGGCCAGCGGTGCCGCTGCTGTCGGTCTCGTAGATATCATTACCCAGGCCGGCTGTTCTCTCGCCGGTATTGGCATTGTCATCGAAAAATCCTTCCAGCCCGGCCGCAGCCGTTTGGAAGCTTTGGGCTATCGCGTAGAATCGCTGGCCCGCATTGCTGAATTCCGCGATAACAAACCGGTCTTTAAAGAGTAATAGTACGGGTATAATACATATAATAATAACTGCCTGCCTTCTTTGTAACCCTCAGGAGTTTTACTATGAGATCCCAATTTTTTGATGGTTTCGATTTTTCCGAATACAAATACAGCATCGTCGCCATAGAGCACGTAGACGAGCTTTTCAAGATCGAAAAGTATGGCCTGCACCCGGTCATTTACGATGAATCATGTCTGCGCGGTTACGCCTGTATTTTCGGCGTTACAGACGAAAAGAAGCTGGCCCTGCACAAGCTCTTCACCAACAACAACGGACGCCCGGCACCGGCCATTGACGGCGTCATGCCTACGGCCTTCCATTCCCCTGCTGGCGACCTGCGCTATGATCTGGAACATGAAATCCCCTATACGGGATCGATTCTGATTGCCCACGGCTTCATTCAGAAGTTCTTCGTTCCCTTTGGCTTTCAGATTCCCCATGCGTTTCGCAAGGTCTATGAGCTGACCTTTTACGAAGGCCTTTTCGTACACGTAGCCGACCGGTCGGACGAAGCGCGGCAGCTGCGTATTGAATACGAAGAGCCCATGCCGGCGGCAAAAAAAATGCAGCTCCGTGTAGCCCATTGGTTTAATAAACCGGAGGAATACGGTTTTGACGACGAAACCATTGCCCAGTACATGGACTTGAGCTATGATACAAAATATTTATTTTAACTACATGCTAAAAAAGCGTTTGGGACTGATCCCAAACGCTTTTTTAGTGCCTGTAAGGGGCACTTATTTTTCTGTTGCCAATACGGCCAGCGTGCCGGCAATGACTTTTGTAATATCAGCCACCGTATCGAGATCTACCGATTCATCGGCACTGTGGATAGCGTTGGTCGTCGGGCCGACGGAAACGATATCGAGATCGGGATTCATGGCGAAGAAATAGCCCGTTTCCAACCCGCCGTGGATCGCTTCTACACGCGGTGCATGCCCCAGTTCCTGTTCATAGACCTTGGCCATAGCCGGTGTGAGGACGCTGTGTGTATTTTCGACCCAGGCCGGAGACGGCGCCGTAGCGGCAAAGTCAAAGCCCGTAACGTCAGCAAAGACCGGCAGGGAAACGAAGAATTCCCGCAGCCGCGCGTCCGAAGAGGAACGGGGGAAATACTGGATCGTTACCATATCGTCAGCCAACTGAATGGTGCCGATATTGGCAGACAGGTCCGGCAATTCATGTAAATGACGGTTCATGGCAAAGACACCTGTATGGAGCAGGTTCAGAAGCTGTACGATGGCTTTCGTATCAGCCGGAGAAACGGTCTGTTCCGGAAGGGCTGCCGGTTCTGCCGTTAAGGAAATCGACGTTTCAATATCCGTATAGACCAGTTTGTGATCAGCAGCGCCAGCAGCCAATATGTCCTGTGCCTTTTCTACCTGGTCTGCAGGGAGGACGATGACAGCCTGGGCGTGGGACGGAATGGCATTGGCTGCATCGCCGCCGTCAAAGGCAGCAAGGGTATAGGCAATGCCTGCCTGGGCGAGACGCTGTAAGCCGATAGCAATCGCTTTAATAGCATTGCTCTTGCCTTCGTTGATCGTTTCGCCGGAATGACCGCCAATGAAGCCCGCCGCTTTCAGCACAAGGGCAGCCTGGCCGTCTGCCTTCTGCCGCGACAGCTGACGCGTAAAGGTAGCGTGGGAGCTGCCGGCCGAAGCGACGCACAGGGCTTCGATCGATTCGGAGTCGATGTTGATGATATAGCGTACATCCTGTACATGTGCCGGATCGAGATGGGTGGCACCGGTCATGCTCACTTCTTCATCGACCGTGAAGACCAGGCGCAGAGGCCCATGAACGATGGGCTGCTGAATAAGGAAGAGGGAAATAGCAATGGCCATGCCGTCGTCAGCGCCCAGGCTGGTGCCATCGGCCGACAAGATATTGCCATCCCGTTTGAGGACGATTTCATCCGTAAGGGGATCATAGGTACGATCCGGTTTTGCTACACAGACCATATCCATATGGCCCTGAAGCATCGTCACGGGAGCTGCTTCATAGCCCGGTGTTGCCGGAATATCGGCAATGACATTATAGACGCCATCCTGCTTGGCCGTAATGCCTAAGGCGGCCAAACGGCTTACGATATAATCGCTGACCGCTTTTTCGTGATACGATTTGCGGGGATGCTTTGCCAGTCCGGCAAATTCCTGTAAGACCCCTTCTATAATTGCTTTGTTTTCCATGGAAAAACCTCCTTCGTCTAGACGATTTTCTGTTTTTTATTATAACACGTATTCTTTTAACTGGCATTAGGCCGTATCACTTGTCTTACAGTCTATACTGCATAAAAAAATAAGTTTAAAGTGAATATAATCATCATACCCTATATTAATGTCATATATGACGAAAAGGAAAAAATAGAGTATACTGTGAATGGTAACAAATCTATGGTGCGTAGACATATCGTACCGGAATTTTTTATTTTAGGGAGGTCTGATTATGAAAAAATCCTCTAATCTGACTGCCACATACCCGACACTACCGGAATTGACCTTCCGCGGCATGTTCCTAGGCATGCTGATCACGGTCATTTTTACGGCATCCAACGTGTATCTGGGTCTGAAAGTCGGTTTGACGTTCTCCTCGTCCATTCCGGCCGCAGTCATCTCAATGGCCATCCTGCGTATGTTCAAGAATTCCAATATTTTGGAAAATAACATGGTTCAAACGCAGGCTTCCGCTGCTGGCACCTTGTCAGCCATTATCTTTATTCTGCCAGGTTTGCTCATGATCGGGTACTGGCAGGGATTTCCGTTCTGGCAAACCCTGCTCTTATGTGCCTGTGGCGGTTCTTTAGGCGTACTGTTTACGATTCCCTTACGCCGGGCAATGGTCGTCAACAGCGACCTGCCGTACCCTGAAGGCCGGGCAGCTGCAGAAATCTTAAAAGTCGGCAGCGAAATTCGTAAAGAAGAAGCAGAAGGCGAAGATACGTCCAAAAAGGAAACGGGCATGAAAGACATCGTCTTTGGTACCGCCCTGGCCGGTATTTTCAGCTTTTGCTCCAACGGCCTGCACATCGCTTCGTCTGAAGTCAGCCACTGGATTCATATCGGCAAAGCCGTTACCCAGATCCCGATGGGCTTTTCCATGGCTCTTCTCGGTGCCGGTTACCTCATCGGTATTACCAGCGGTATTGCCATCCTGTGTGGTACGCTCTTGGCCTGGGTCGTCTTCGTCCCCTACCTGACGTCGGTTATTTCCCCGGCTGATGGCCAGAGTGCCGCTGCCTTTGCGCATATGATCTGGGCACAAAAGGTTCGCTTTATCGGTGCCGGCTGCATCGGTATTGCCGCCATTTGGACACTGATCAAGCTGGCAAAACCGGTTGTCGATGGCATTAAAATGTCCATCGCCGCCATCCGTTCCAACGATACGGAAGAAAAACAGGCTCTCCACCATACGGATATTGATATATCCCCGAAATCCGTCGGCATCGTTTTCCTGATCATCCTGGCCGGCCTGTTCGTTGCGTTCTACACCTTTGTCAGCGCCGCTAACCTGCCCTTTTCGGTTACCATTACGTACATCGTCGTCGGCATTCTCGTCGCCGTACTCATGGGCTTCTTCGTAGCTGCAGCCTGCGGCTATATGGCCGGCTTAATCGGTACCTCGGCCAGCCCGATTTCCGGGATCGGCATCTTGGGCATCATCGTTTCGTCCCTGGTTGTCCTGGCTCTCAGCACCTCCTTCGGTGTATTTGATCTGCCCGGTGGTACAGACTTTGCCACGGCATTAGCAATCTTCATCACTGCCGTCATCGTCAGCATCGCTGCTATTTCCAACGATAACCTGCAGGATTTAAAAACAGGCTATATCGTCGGTGCCACACCGTGGAAACAGCAGGTCGCTTTGATCCTCGGTTCCGTCATCGGTGCCTTTGCTATCGCCCCGGTACTGAACCTCCTCTATCAGGCCTATGGTTTCACGGGCGCCCTGCCCCGCGCCGGCATGGATCCGTCTCAGGCACTGGCTGCTCCGCAGGCAACCTTGATGACAACCATCGCCCAGGGCATCTTCTCTTCCAGCCTGGACTGGAATTATATTCTCTTCGGTATCGGCATTGGCGTCGTCGTCATCATCATCGACGCCCTCCTTACGAGCCATACAACGGCTCTGGCCTTACCGCCTCTGGCTGTCGGCATGGGTATTTATCTGCCGCCAACACTGGAAATTCCCCTGGTTATCGGCTCTGTTATGGGCTGGCTCGTTCACCGTCATCTGCGTCAGCGTGCAGAACGCCGCAGCCCTGACCATGTAGAAGAAGACGTTGAAGCTTGTAATCATCGCGGCGTACTCCTCGCTTCCGGCCTGATCGTTGGCGAAAGCCTCGTCGGCGTTATCATCGCTTTGATCATCGTCGTTTCCGTTACTTCCGGCGGCAGCGAAAATCCGCTGGCTTTGGTCGGTAAAGACTTCGAATCCATCGCCGATGTGATTGGTCTCCTGGCCTTCGTCGGCACGATGTTCCTCTTTATCCGTCACATTATCATTACGAAGTTCACACCGGAAAAATAGGAACTCAGATAAATAAAAATGAGTAGAAGATTAAAATTTCATTAAAAATCACCAAAACAGGCACTAAATTAAAGGATTTAGTGCCTGTTTTTCTTGTATAATTATGTGTTTACGCCAGCCAAAAAATTTTAACCGCCAGGAAAAAGGTATCCTGCCGCATGACAGCCAGCCTGAATCCTAAGCGAAACGACAACTGGCTGCACAATAATGGGCCCTATAGTGAAAGCAAACGGCAATGTTCTTTCCCTATAGGCAGCAGAAAGGAGAACCTGTCACCACTACCTGAGATGCGGAAGGCCAGGTTCTCCTGGCGGGGCAAAAACACGCTCCCCATGAGACTCAGGCAGCCGGGACTCCGCCCATTACGCCGCAGACTCTATACCTGTACGTTCAGTCTGCGCGTACGTTTCAGACAGGCTGCCTGCCAGCAGGCCTGAATGATAGCCCTGCTGGCAGAGGCGTACACGTAGCTTCCGTAACGTCGTGCTAAACTACAAACACCTCCAGAACCAGGTTCTGGAGGTGTTTGTGCTTATAAATGCAAGAGTGTATATCAATCGGCCTTGCGGCTCATGATATCTTCTTTTATGCTATTTTGCATCGTAGGCGTGAGCCATGCGTACATAGCCTTCGTACCGTTCTTTTGCATCTTCTTCGGTCTTTTCGAAGAGGGCTTCTGCCGTATCCGGGAAGGTCCGTTTCAGCGAAGAGTACCGTGTTTCGCCCATGAGGAATTCACGGAAGTTAGCTTTCGGTTCCTTCGAATCGAGGATAAACGGATTCTTACCCTGTTTCTTCAGGTCCGGATTGTATCTCCACAGATGCCAGTACCCGCATTCTACGGCACGTTTTTCTTCGAGCATGCTCTGGCCCTGGCCAATCTTCAGGCCGTGGTTGATGCACGGTGCATAGCCGATGATCAAGGACGGACCGTTGTATGCTTCGGCTTCTTTCAGGGCTTTCATGAACTGATTCTTATCGGCGCCCATAGCAACCTGAGCAACATAGACGTAGCCGTAGGTAGCTTCCATCATGCCCAAATCCTTCTTCTTCGTCTTCTTACCGGAAGCAGCGAACTTGGCAACAGCAGCCGTCGGCGTAGCTTTAGAGGACTGACCGCCCGTATTGGAGTATACTTCTGTATCGAATACGAGGACGTTGACGTCTTCGCCCTGAGCCAGGACGTGATCCAGACCGCCATAGCCGATATCGTAAGCCCAGCCGTCGCCGCCGAAGATCCACTGGCTGCGTTTAACGAGGAACTTCTTCAGGTTATAAACCTGTTCCAGTTCCGGTTTGCCGGCTTTTTCTGCTTCTAACAGAGCAATGATGGTATCCGAACGTTCGCGGGAGCCGTCGCCTTCCATCTTATGTTCTTTCCAGTCTTTGAAAGCTTCCTGGAGTTTCGGGCTGGCGACATCCATAGCGTCGTCAATGTATTTTTCGAGGAGGTTGCGTTCTGCTTTTTCAGCCAGGAACATACCGAAGCCATATTCTGCATTGTCTTCGAAGAGGGATGTAGACCAAGCCGGGCCGTGACCCTGACTGTTCTTCGTGTAACCGCAGTCCGGTGCACTGCCGCCCCAAACACTGGAGCAACCATGCGCGTTGGCTACCATCATGCGATCGCCAAAGAGCTGCGTAACGACTTTACAATACGGTGTTTCAGCACAACCTGCGCAAGCGCCGGAGAATTCAAGCAGCGGCTGTTCGAACTGGCTGCCAATAACTGTGTTCTTGTCCATGGGGTTCTTCTTGGCCGGCAGGGCAATGACATAATCCCAGAGAGCTGCTTTGTATTCTTCGTCGTCGAACGGCGTCATAGTCAGAGCTTCTTTCGGGCAGACATGTGTACAGCTGCCGCAGCCCAGGCAGTCCATGACGGAAACAACGATATTGAACTTATAGCCAGGTGCTGCTTTGATTTCTTTATCCTGATAGCCTTCCGGTGCAGCGGCGGCTTCAGCTTCTGTCATCAGGAACGGACGGATAGCTGCATGCGGACATACGAAGGAGCACTGGTTACAGCCGATACATTTTTCAGCATCCCAGCTCGGTACGAACATGGCAACGCCACGTTTTTCTTCTGCACACGTACCGGTCGGCCAACGGCCATCTTCAAATCCATTGTATGCACTAACCGGCAGGTCATCGCCTTCCAGGGCATTGACAGGAATAGCAAAATCTCTAAAGAACTGCGTATGGTGCGAAAGATCAACCGGTTCATCCTGTGCATCTGCCCAGGCAGCGGGAACGTCGATTTTAACGATAGCTTCGAGGCCCTTATCGATGGCAGCATTGTTCATGTCGACGATCTTCTGGCCTTTCTTGCCATAGGAATGTACGACCGATTCTTTCAGTTTATCAATAGCCAGATCAAGAGGAATAACTTCGGACAGTTTGAAGAAGGCCGACTGCATGATCATATTGATACGGCCGCCGAGACCCAGATCCTGTGCAATGCCGACAGCGTCGATAATATAGAAATCTACGTCGTTTTGGGCAATCGAGCGTTTTAAGCGGGCCGGTAATTTAGCATCCAATTCTTCCGGTTTCCAAACCGTATTAAGAAGGAATGTACCACCCTTCTTAATACCGCGCAGGAGATCGAAGCCATGGACGTAGGACTGACGATGGCAGGCGATGAAATCAGCGCTGTTGATCAGATACGGCATCTTGATCGGCGTGTTGCCAAAACGCAGGTGGGATACAGTAACGCCGCCGGACTTCTTGGAGTCATAGGCAAAGTATGCCTGGGCATACATATCGGTATTATCGCCGATAATCTTGATCGCGCTCTTATTGGCACCTACTGTACCATCAGAACCGAAGCCCCAGAATTTGCAGGCTTTCAGGCCTTCGCCGCCCGTTTCGATACCCGGTACACGCGGCAGGGATTTATACGTAACATCATCGACAATACTGAGCGTAAAGTCATTTTTCGGTTTATCTGCTTTCAGGTTTTCAAAGGCAGCTACGACGTCGCCCGGCAGGAATTCCTTCGAAGCAATACCATAACGGCCATGATATACCTTCGGTGCGTTATCGGCACAGGCATAGGTAGCGGCTACACTATGATAGAGCGGTTCGCCATTGGCGCCGGTTTCTTTCGTGCGGTCCAAAACGGCAATCTTCTTGACTGTCTTCGGCAGGGCGGCAATGAAATGTTTTTCCGACCACGGACGGAACATGTGAACATTGATACAGCCGACCTTTTCGCCCTTAGAAACGAGCAGCTTGACTGTTTCTTCAATGGTCTGTGCGCCCGAGCCCATGGCTACGAGAACGTATTCGGCATCAGGAGCGCCGGTATAGTTAAACAGGTGGTATTCGCGGCCTGTAATTTCACTGATCTTCTTCATGTAGTCTTCGGCTACATCCGGTACACGGTCATAGAATTTATTCAGCGATTCACGATGCTGCATGAAGGTTTCAGCCGGTTCGCAGAAGGAAATAGCTTCCGGATTATCCGGATTCATGCCGCGGTCGCGGAAGGCCTGAACGGCATCCATGTCGAGCATTGGCCGCAGTTCATCATAAGGAATGACTTCAATCTTCTGAATTTCATGAGATGTACGGAAGCCATCAAAGAAGTTCAGAATAGGAATGCGGCAGGAAATAGCTGTGGCATGAACAACAGCAGACAGGTCCATGACTTCCTGGACACTGGCTTCAGCCATCATGCTGATGCCCGTACCACGCATGGCCATAGCGTCGTCATGACCGGCAAAAATGGTATACCCGTTCGTAGCAACCGTACGGGAAGCAACCTGGAATACGCCCGGCAGTAATTCGCTGGAAATTTTGAACATGTTTGAAAGCATGATCATCATGCCTTGCGACGATGTGAAAGTCGTCGTCAGGGCACCGGCGTTCAAGGCACCGTGCATCGCACCGGCAGCACCTTTTTCAGACTGCATTTCCTGTACCTGTACGGTCGTGCCAAACAGGTTTTTCCGTCCGTGTGCAGCCCATTCATCTACGTGTTCAGCCATTGGCGACGACGGGGTAATCGGGAAGATAGAAGCAATTTCCGTAAAAGCATACGATATGTACGCAGCCGCTTCGTTCCCATCCATTGTTTTAAAAACTTTTTCTGACATAATCAATTCACCTCTCCTGTAATTTATAAGCGTTTGAGCATACTATATGTACCACTCATTGATACTTTTATTGTATGCTAAAGATTATTTTTTCACAAGGAGTTTTAAATCATTTTGTTAAATATTATTTCTAATGTAAATTTAATAAAGGCGACAAAAGCCTTATATATCGCTTTTGTCGCCTATTTATAAACTGGCACTTTATTATGTACCAGTTTAGTACCACCGTCTTAAATAGTATACTTTTATTGTACATTATACCTTGTTTTCACAATATTTCCCTCATTGGAATTCAGCGCCGCTCCCGCTGACAGATTCTTTCTGTCAGCCAGGTCCACAACCAAGGCAGTCCCATAGCCAGCCAGCGCAGGCCTTTATTTCTTGCCGTCACGCGCCAGCCTGCCAGCCCCAGGACCAGGCCGCCAAGAATATCACTGACATAGTGAATGCCGCATACGATACGGGAGAAACCAATGAGCAGGCTCCAGAGGATCAGGAACAAGCCGGCCAGTTTGGAACGATAAAATACAGCCAGACCGGCAGCAAAGGCATTCATCGTATGATTGCTGGGAAAAGAAGCATTATCCTTATGGGCTACATACTGCCGGATATCCCTATGGGCTGCAAAAGGACGCGGCCGCCGCCAAATACGGGCGATGACATAGGACATAAGGGAACTGCACAGGACAGAAAAGAGCGCCTCCAATAAAGACCGGCGGCGCTGTCGCTGCCCTTCCGGCCGACCGGGCCGGAACCACTGGACTATACCGTAGATAATATAGACCCAGAAACCGGCCCGGGCCAGCCAAATAGAACCGGTGCGCAGACAGGAAGGTGCGCACAGGCTCTGTATTTTTTTACTGAGCCAATAATCCATACGTACTCCTTACGGCTGTATGAGCCGCTGCAAATCGGGAAAGATGGAAAGACTGCGTGCCAGAATGCCGTGCACGTAGGCAATAAAGATGCCGTAATTGGTAATGGCTACGCCTTGCCGGCTGGCCCGTTCCATACGGCTCTGTATTTCCCGTTCATTGAGCATGCAGCCACCACAATGGATGACCAAGGCATAGGGCGTCAAATCCATGGGAAAATCGCGGCCCGATGACGTTTCCAGCACCAGGTCCCGGCCGGTAAATTCCCTTAGCCAGTGCGGGATCTTTACAGTACCGATATCTTCACACTGGCGGTGATGGGTGCAGCCTTCGGAAATAAGGACGCGGTCACCATCGCGCAGATTCTTCAAGGCAGCTACGCCCTGGACAGCCGTTGCCAAAAAGCCCTTATGACGGGCCATGAGAATAGAAAAGGACGTGAGCGGCACGCTCTCCGGCGTGTCGGCCGCTACGCGTTTAAAGGCCTGGCTGTCCGTGATGACCATTTTCGGCGGCCGGCCCAGCTTTTGCAGTGTCTCCTTAAGACCCGTCTCCTTAACGACAATGGCTGTGCCATCGGCATCAAGGATATCCCGGATGGTCTGCTGTTGCGGCAGGATGAGCCGTCCCTTCGGAGCTGCCGAATCGACAGGCACGACGAGGACAAAGAAATCGCCCGGTTGTACCATATCAGCTACGATAGGCGCCGCCTCGGTGTCAGGCTTCAGACGGGCCAGGCGTTCCTTGAGCTCTCCTATGCCCGTGCCGTGCAGGGCACTGACGTACAGGACCGTATCCGGCACGGTTTCCGGTACAGCCGTAAGATCGCTCTTATTATAGACGAGCAAATACGGTACCTTCTTTTCGCCAATGAGCTGCAAAATATCCCGGTCACTCTGCTGCAGCCCTTCTGTGGCATCGACGACCAAAACGGCAATATCCGTCTTACCCAGGACCTGCCGCGTCCGTTCCACGCGCAGTTCCCCTAAAGCTCCCGTATCGTCAATGCCCGGCGTGTCAATAATCATGACCGGCCCTAAGGGCAATAATTCCATAGCCTTATAGACGGGATCCGTCGTCGTTCCCTTCGTGTCCGAAACGATGGCCAGGTTCTGGCCCGTAACAGCATTGACGACGCTGGACTTACCGGCATTACGGCGGCCAAAAAAGCCGATATGCACCCGTTCCCCTGATGGTGTATCATTCATCCCCATATCTATATACCCTCATTTCTCTCTATATACCCTATCGGTTAACAAATACGCGGCAGCAATTCGCCACCTGGTGGCGGTAAAATCGTTTCGGCACCGATTTCCGTACGGATGGTGACCCGTTCGGCGTGCTCTGCCGTTACCGTGCCGATAATCGCTGCATTACCGGAATACGGTCCTTGCCGCAAGGCTGTGACAATGGCGTCCGCCTGTGCCTGCGGTGCAAAGACGACGAGCCGTCCTTCGCAGGCCAGGTAGAGCGGTTCCAATCCCAGCATACCACAAACGCCACTGACAGCCGGTGCCACAGGAATAGCGGCCCGGTCCAGGCGGATGCCAACGTGGCTTTGGGCGGCAATTTCGTAAAGGACCGTACCGACACCGCCACGTGTCGCATCGCGGATGACGTGAATATCCTGTGTGACGCCGAGCATGGATTTTACGGTGCCCCACAAAGGAGCGCAGTCACTGGTCACGTCGGCATCGATGCCGAACTGCTCGCGGCTCAGAAGGACGGTGCAGCCGTGGCGGCCAATATCGCCGGTCACGATGACGGCGTCGCCGGGCTTCGCTTCTGTGCCCGACAGGCGGACACCGGGCAGACGGCGGCCAATACCCGTCGTCGTAATAAAGAGGCGGTCTACCTGGCCCTTGCCGGCGACCTTCGTGTCACCGGCCACAATGCGCACGCCGGCTTCGGCCGCTGTTTTTTCCATAGCTGCGGCGTACCGTTCCAGGTCACTCATAGGCAGGCCTTCTTCAATGACAAAGGCGCAGGCCAGATAAAGCGGCTGTGCCCCCATGCAGGACAGGTCATTGACGGTACCGCAAATACTCAATTTGCCGATATTGCCACCGGGAAAATCAGACGGCGAAACGATGAAGCCATCGGTCGTAAAGGCCAGATCCTGGCCGCCCAGGGATAGAATAGCCGCATCATCGCCCGTAAATTCCGGGTTGGCAAAATGGGCCTTAAAGACCGAGTCAATCAGCTCGGCCGTCTGTTTACCGCCAGCTCCATGGGCCAGTGTAATGACATCACTCATAATGTAAGACCTCCATACTGATAATAGGCCGAGCAGGCCCCTTCACGGGATACCATGCAGGCGCCGACAGGGTGCTCAGGCGTACAAACCTTGCCGAAGAGCGGGCACTGCGGTGGCCGGCAATCACCGCGCAGAATATCGCCGCAGCGGCAGGCCGGATTACTGCGGCCGTCCATAGGCGGCACGGCAAATTTCACACGCGCATCGTACGCGGCAAACTCCGGCCGCAGGGTAAGCCCCGATTGGGGAATCACGCCGAGACCGCGCCATTCTGTATCGCACGCTTCCATGACCTGAGAGAGGAGCTTCTGGCCGCTCACGCTGCCTGCTGCCGTGACGACCCGGGGATAGCAGTTTTTGAAGAAGGGCTTGCCCTTAGGAAATTCTGTCAGAACGACGGCTAAGGCCGTCAGGAGTTCCCGCGCTGTAAAGCCCGTAACGACACCGGAAATGCCGTCAGCCTTTAATTTCTCGCAAATCTCCGTGCCCATAATAGCCTGGACGTGCCCCGGATACAAGAAGGCATCGGCACTATCCTTCAGGGCTTCATAGGCCTGGGGCATGGTCTTATTGGCCGTCAGGAGAGAGAAATTGGTGATACCTTCGTCCCTGGCCTGAAGTACGGCCAGGCAGGCACCGGGTGTTGTCGTTTCAAAGCCGACCGACAAAAAGACGACTTCCTTATCTCTATGCGCTGCCGCATATTTCACGGCATCGAGCTGGGAATAGACGACCTGAACAGCCGCACCGCGGCTGCGGGCATCAGCCAGGCTTTGCGCCGAACCGGGCACGCGGATGAGGTCGCCAAAGGTGCAAATAACAGCCCCTTTTTCTAAGGCCAAATAGATAGCTTCGTCAATAAATCCAGGCGGCGTAACGCAGACCGGGCAGCCCGGGCCGGAAATAAGATCGACTGCCGGTGGCAGCAGCTGGCGGATGCCATAGCGGAAAATTTCGTGCGTATGGGTGCCGCAGACTTCCATGATTCTGATTTTCGGCCCGGCATAGGACGTAACGATATGGCGGGCCAGATCCTTTTTTTCTATAGACATTAGAGCAAATCCTCCAAAATTTCGTCGCTTTCGTCTTCATCACTGGCCGTAATCTTGGCAATAGCTACGCCGGCGTGGACCATGACGTAATCGCCCGGATCCAGTTCATCCAAGAGGGACGCCGAAACTTCCCGCTTGGCACCGGATGCGTCGACCAATGCCATGCCTTTTTTTACCTCTACCACTCGTGCCGGTAACCCTACACACATAGTAATTCCTCCTTTTAGAAAATACGCTTCTCATTCCTGTTCTTGCAGGTACACAGCAGCGCGCACGGCCTGCCCTAAGGCAAGACCCCCATCATTGGCCGGCACCAAATGATGCCGGAGCACGGAAAAGCCTGCGTGCTGCAGCTTTTTCTCACAAAGAGCCAGGAACAAGCGATTTTGAAATACGCCGCCGCTTAAAGCAACGGTTTCTATATGGCTCTGCGCCCGGGCAGCCACACAGGCTGCGACGCAAAGCCCTGCCAGGCGGTCATGGAAGAACCAGGCCAGATAGTCCGGATCTGCATGGGCCAGCCGTTTTTTTACAATTTCCCGGATGAGCGCATCCGTCCGTATATAAGGACCGGACCCGTGCGGCAGGGTATCCTCTCCTGCCGTTTTTTTCTGCTTTTGCCAGCGGCGGGCAGCAAATTCCAGGCGCATAGCCGCCTCTCCTTCAAAGGTCGAAGCCCGGCAAAAGCCCAGGATGGCGCTGACGGCATCGTAGAGGCGGCCCGTACTGGTAGAACGAACGCAGTTCAGGCGATGCTCATACATAAAGCGCTGGGTAGCAAATTCCTGCGCCGTGCAAAGGCCCAGTGTCTCTACGATAGAGCCCGCCGCCTCTGGCGCACAGGCATGAATCAGAGCGGCCGCAATGCGCCAGCCCTCGCGGGCCGCTGCATCACCACCATATTGATCATAGGGCACGAGCGACGTGAAGCGCTGAAAGCCATGGTAATCGCCAATCAGGACTTCGCCGCCCCAGATCGTGCCGTCTGTGCCATAGCCCGTACCGTCACAAATGAGACCGATGGCCGGACCGGGCATATTGTTTTCAGCCAGACACGCAACGAAATGGGCGTAATGGTGCTGGACGGAGAGAAGCGGCAGGCCCAGGGTCCCGGCCAGCTGCGTCGTTTCATAGCGGGGATGGAGATCGCAGGCCACGAGCTGCGGCGTCGTTTCCAGGAGCTCTTCCAGCCGCACGAGGCTTTCCCTGAGGGCCTCCTGCGTGCGAATGTCTGCCATATCGCCAATGTGGGGCGACAGGTAAAAGAGACTGTCCTTACCCAGGCAAAAGGTGTTTTTCAGCTCGCCGCCGATACCGAGTACGTGTCCCTCCATCCCTTCCAGCAGATACGGCAAAGGCGCGTAACCCCGGGAACGGCGGATCATATAGGGCTCGTCTTCATAAAACATCATGACCGAATCGTCGGCCCGCAGGCGGATATCCCGGTTGTGGCTGAGGATACAATCACACATATCCGTCAGAGCCAGGATATCTTCGTCCGTGCGGCACAAGGGCGCCCCGGACGGATTGGCGCTGGTCATGACCAATGCGTCCGGAAAGTCCTGGCCGTCGGGATAGGAAAACAGCAATAAATGGAGCGGTGTATAGGGCAGCATGACGCCCAGAAAGGGATTGTCCGGCGCAACGACCGGGCTGATGCGGCCTTCCGGACGTTTTTCCAATAGGATAATCGGTTTCTGGTGCCCGTCCAGGACCGCTTCTTCTGCTTCTGTCGTCACGCATTCGCGGCGTACGACAGCAAGATCCCGGGCCATGACGGCAAAGGGCTTTACAGGCCGGTGTTTCAGTGCGCGCAAACGGCCGACGGCGTCTTCGTTTGCAGCATCACAGCAGAAATGAAAACCGCCAATACCCTTGATAGCTGCCAGGCCGCCGGCAGCAATGACGCGGCGCGTTTCTTTAATGGCTTCATGGCGCCGCTCGGGCCGGCCTAAGAGATAGACTTCAGGCCCGCAGTCGTTGCAGCACACGGGCTGGGCATCGTAGCGACGCGTTTCGGCATGCGTATATTCTTCGTAGCACGCCGGGCACATGGGAAATTTCCCCATACTCGTCCGTTCCCTGTCATAAGGCATACCGTCCAGAATCGTCAGGCGCGGGCCGCAGGCCGTACAATTGATAAAGGGATGAAGATAGCGGCGGTTCGCAGGATCAAAGAGTTCCTGCTTGCAGGCATCGCAAATAGCAATATCCGGCGAAACGAAGGTTTCGCCTGCCTCTTTGATACTTTCGATAATCTGGAAATCCTCATAGGGCGGCTGCGCTTCCCGGTTCACGTCGATTTTCAGGATAGACGAGCGGGGCGGCGCTTCCTTAGGCAGAGCCTGACAAAACGCTTGACACGTAGATCCGTCACCTTGCACCTGTATTTCCACATACGAGCCTTTATTGCAGACAGACCCGCACAGACGAAAGCGCCGGGCCAGGCGGCTGACGAAAGGACGGAAACCGACGCCCTGGACGATACCGTAGACGCGAATGACCCACGTATCAGTCATAGGCACAGCACCTCCCGGAAACGGCAAAGTGCGGCAGATCGATAAAGGTACCGTGGAAGTGGGGCAAGGCCCGCCGCAGAAATTCATCGCCTATGATAATATCAAAACGATCGTTATCGGCCAACTGAATAAAGTCATCTTCTTCCTGCAGGTGGCAGTCTCCGTCTTGAGCCAAATCAGCCTGTAAGAGGAACCACGTAGCAACCGTTACATCGGCCCCTTTGAGGTGACGGCGCACTTCATTCGCCAGGACCTGCTGATGGACAATGAGAATCCGTTTGCCCGTCACGTCGTGCGGCAGCTTTTCTACTTTCGGCAAGACCGGATAGGCCACTACATAGGGCGTACCAAAGGCTTCCTCCAGATAGCGTGCCGCAGCCAGGCCCGCTGGGGCCAGGACGAGATTTTTTTCTGCCGCGCCGGCGGTTTCATAATCTGTCAGGCCGTGCGTACCAAAAATACGTACATCCTGCCAGCCCCTGTGCCGCAAGAATTCCTGCAAAAAGGTATACTCCGTACAGCCCGTATCGAGGGGCAGGGCGCCCAGGACGTTCAGGCGTCCTCTTTGCCGGGCCAGCTCTTTTCTAGCAAAGCGGCGGCAAAGTCCTTCATAGGCCATAGAAGCACCTGTATCATAGCGTTCTGTCCCCTTTGTTTCTATCGTGACGACAGGCAGGGACAAGCGCTTTTCTGCCAAACGCCGCAGGGCCTGATAATCCGTAGCAATGACGGCCGGCACAGGTGTACCGATAATGGCTGCAAAAGGGGCTGCAATTTGTGCCGCTGCAGCGCACAGTTTATCTACCAGCCGGTCGTCGCGGCCGAGGATGGCATCCATGTCACGCAGGCCTGCGCTAAAGGCAGCGCTAGGGGCACCGGTAAACCAGCGGGGCTCATCAAAGCCGCAAATGTTGCCGGCACAGCCGCCGGCGTCACACACGACGACGAGACCGCCCAAGCCATACAGAACCGCTGCCGCACCGGACTGATCCGGCGCAAAAGGAGAAATATATTTCCATAACCCTCTCATGAAGACCTCCCGCTCAAGGCACGATCCAATGCTGAAAATAAAGCCCGTGTACCGGCGTAGCCAAAGGGCTGTACGTCTTCATCCCAGGTGACATGGACACTGTGCGGATGATACCACGCCGCATCAGCGCCCAGGGTCAGATCGGCAGCTCCTGTACTGCGGTCATAATAGAGCATAGAAGGACCTAAATTACAATAGATTTTCGTTTCCGGTGCGAGCGCAGCCAGGGCCTTGATCCAGACGAAGTCCTGGGGCGTAACGTTGCCGTATATTTCCTTGACAGTCAGGCCCGCCCGGGCCAGGGTCAGGGCCAGCTCAAAGGCATTGCCGTTAAGCATTTCCCCTACCGCTACGGTCGTACCGTGCCAGCGCTGGCCTACGCGGCGTACGAGGTCTTCTGTTGCCTCCCGTTCTGCCCGGTCGTCGATAGTACCGCCTAAGGCCTGCGCCAGGGCCTGATACTGGCGGCTGAGCCGGTCTGTCTCGTAAATACGGGTCAGTTCGATACTGGGAATGTGCAGATTTTTTTCGAAATCCTGCGCCGCCAGGCGGGCTTCCGGGTGCAGGACGAGATTAAAATTAGCCCGTGACAGCTGATGATAGTCTTCCATGGTCCGGCAGCGTCCAATTTCCCGCACAGTCTGGATGCCGAGCTGCTGCAAATACCCGTAGAGCTCGCAGTCATCCTGGAGGGGCGAGAAAAAGCCCAGAAGATTGGCTTCCCGCCGGTGCCGCGGCTGGGGCTTTAAGAGGGAATAGACCATCTGCCGCACAGCCACCATAGGCGGCCGCCGGCCTTCCCGCGTCAGGGCATACATATAGCACGGTACGACCGGCAAGTGGACCCGGGCCTCCGCTTTACGGCAAACCCGTTCCATGTCCGTCCCTAAGAGAGCATCGACGCAGGTCAAACACAAGACGACAGCACTCGGTGCCTGGGGCAGTACATCGAGGATTTCTTCGACGGCCCGGGGAATCTTATATAAATGCCGGCCTGTGACAATATCCGTTTCATCCAGTACATAGAAAAAGAAACGGTCTCCATAGCCGCCTTCGGCACTGAGGATAGTCGTATTACGGCCGCAGCAGCCCGGGCCGATGAGCAGCATGACCGAGCCGGGGATCGAAAGGCCGGCCCGTTTGACGCCAAAGCCACGGGCACCTGGCGAATTAAAGGCCAGCGCTGCCGGTGAATTATAAATGAGCTGCGTAGAAGAAAGCAATTCTGCCGGAATCTGGTCGCGTCCCCGTGCAGCCAGGTCGGCTGCAGAAATTGAGTAGGCCTGTTGTTTCGTCATCATATGCCAGTTCCTTTCCAAAAAAATTATTTCTCCTGCACCGGTAAGGGCGGGTAAATAGTCTTCGTGCTTACAGCCGGCAGCTGGCCGATCTTGCCGGCCAGGGTACTGATAATATCCTGAGGAGCGTCAATGATGATGCTGATGACCGATACGTGCCGTTCCTTGCAGGGAATGCCCATACGGCCGACAATATATTCACCATATTCATGTAATAGTGCATTGATCTGTGCCGTTGCTGTCCGGTCGCTGACAATAATACCTATCAAGGCCATTCTGGTTCCCATTCACGTATCCTCCCTATAAAAAAGACCTCTGGCATAACCGCACAGAGGTCTGTTGAAGCCGCATGTACGCCCGCCTTACCTGCGCAGTATTCACTTTGCAGTAAAAACGCTATGGCTTTTTTCCCGTTTGCCGTCAGACAGGTCTTTCGGCGCACGGGTACGGCCTTATTATAGCATAAATACAATCTTCGTGATACGGGCGGCCGGAAAAGTAATGGCCGGCTCTAGCCAGCAACGGGATACTCATGCTATGATAGGAATAGGAGATGATAGGTATGATTTGCAAAAAATGTGGCACCGAACTGCGCGACGGCGTGCGTATGTGCCCCATCTGCGGTACGCAGCAGGTCCAAGCTCCTACGCCTACACCGGGCACGGTAAATGACCCTAAAATATTCTCTAAAACGCGGGTCATCAGCTTTCTCATCGTACTCTGCTTTATCGTCCTTGGTTTATGGAAGGCCTTCGGCACCTGAAGACACGTGACAAAACGTGTCTTTTTTCTTAGGCTTCCGGGCCTGATAAAAAAACCGTATTGCCAGCCGGCAATACGGTTTTTTCTGTATGTACAGTATAGCTTAGTAGGACGTCTTGCTCGTGTTCGTCCAAATACCCATCTTTTCTGCTTCTTTAATGAGTTCTTCACGGAATTCCGGAGCGGCAATGTTGATCAGTGCTTCTGCACGCTGCCACGTAGACTTGCCCTTGAGGAGCGCTACGCCATATTCCGTAACGATGTAATGAACAGCCGAACGCGGTGTCGTAACGACGGAACCCGGCGTCAAGGTCGGACGAATGAGGGATTCCTTCGTACCGTCTTTCAGGGTCCGTGTAGAATGTACGCAAATGAAGCCTTTACCGCCGCGGGAGAGGTATGCACCCTGGGCAAAGTCAAGGGCACCACCGGTACCGCTGATGTGACGGTAGCCTGCCGATTCAGCGCAGACCTGGCCGTAGAGGTCGAGGTTGATGCAGCTGTTGATGGAAACGAATTTATCGATGCTGGCTACGACGTTAATGTTGTTAACGTAATTAACCGGAGCATTGAAGACAATCTGGTTGTCATCAATGAAATCATACAGGCGCTGTGTACCGCCGGCAAAGGTGTAGATGATCTTGCCCTTATCGCGGTTTTTGTTGCCTGTAATCTTACCGGCTTCGTACAGTTCTACATACGGATCGACGAGCATTTCCGTATGGCCGCTTAAATCCTGAATATCCGATTCAGCCAGTTTATGACCGATGGCTGCAGGCAGGCCGCCGATGCCGAGCTGTAACGTACTGCCGTTTTCAATCATGGGCACGACAAAATCAGCGATTTTTTCATCGACCGGTGTAGCCGGCTTATTGGGAATAATCGGCATGGGGTGGTTGGAACCTTCGACGATGTAGTCTACGTCGGCAATGTTCAATTCCGTTTCATAGCCCAGAGCCTTCGGCATATTTTTATTGACCTCAACGATAACCTTTTTAGACGCCCGCAGAACACCGCGTAAATCGGCTACCTGAGGCCCTAAGTTGAAGTTGCCCCATTTATCCATTTCATGAACCTGGAGAATAGCTACATCAATATCTTCCCAATATTTCGGCAGTTCATTGAAGAGGAGCGGCATAAACCAGCAGCGGCCGGCTTTATTCATTTTGCGGTCGAAGGCATTGAAATGGCCGGACATGAAGCGGACCTGGTCATTCGATTCCGTTTCCGTAAAGGTGAAGTAATCTTCGTTCTTCACGATGGTTGCATTGACGATTTCGATCCCCTTCAGGCCATCGTTGTTAATGTGGTCAGCCAAGGCCTTATCCGTATCATACGGTGCAGAACAGCCCAGGCCATAGGATACGCGGTCACCGCTTTTGACAACAGCTGCCGCTTGTGCCGGTGTAACCAGTTTCTTCTGATATTCTTCTGCGATTTGTGAAAGTTTGTACATGCTCTTTCGTTGCCTCCTAAAGTAGTTTTATCGTGCTGACAAAACATAGCCCTTCATTCCTTTCCTGCCGGCCGTAGTCTGAACACGGTCGGCGGCCTGGCAGGAAGGCATGAAGCAAATAGTGAATATAAAATAGATATGTTACCTTTTTTATTATACTTAAATTGTGAAAAACAAGTCAAGATAAAACGCTTTATCCGGCAGTATTGTTCTCTATATCCTGTAATAGTGCCTATTTTTTAAGTACTATAATTCACATTATTTCTTGTCAATGGCCTGCTCGATGGTCTTCAAATCGTCGAGATCCACTTCTTTTAAGAGGGCCCGGAACTGTTTCAGCTGCTCTTCTACTTCCGGTGCCAGCTTGGGGAAGGACGGTTTGATGTAGCGCAGCGTATCGAGGACGATCTGGGCAACGACGTAACGCGTATACCATTTGTCATCAGCCGGTACGATATACCACGGTGCGTATTTGGTCGAAGTCGCCCCCAGGACTTCGCCATATATTTTTTGATAGCGGTCCCAGTATTTGCGTTCGTTAATATCGGCCATGGAGAACTTCCAATTTTTCTGCTTCGTGACGATCCGGTCGATGAGGCGTTTTTTCTGTTCATCCTTCGATACGTGCAGAAAGATCTTAATAAAGAGGAAACCATTTTCCGTCAAATACCGTTCCCAATCGCAAATCTGGCGATAGCGCTGGTCCCAAATATCATGGCTGATCAATTTTTTAGGCATGCCTTCGCTCTTAATGATATCGTGAATTTGCGTAACGATGACGTCTTCATAATGGGAACGGTTGAAAATGGCAATTTCTCCGCGCCCCGGCAAGGCTTTATTGACACGCCACAGATAATCATGATCCTTTTCTTCCACACTCGGCTGTTTAAAGCTGTGCACGTGTACGCCGGCAGGATTCATACTCGTAAAAACGTGCTTTACCGTGCCGTCTTTGCCGGCTGCATCCATGGCCTGCAGGACGACGACGATACCATAGTGATTATCAGCACACAGCTTTTCCTGCCAGTCGTTCATTTCTGCCAGCATCTTGGGCATTTCTTCATTCTTGACCTTCTTTTTGTCCAGTTGCTCCACATCGCAGCCTGTAGGAAACTTGGCCAGATCAATTTTTTCTCCCTCTTTTACGCGGTAGCGCGACGTATTCATACCAATCCCTCCTAGCAAATAAAAGCATTCTACAAATAGTTCCATCTCTATTATAGCAAATCCGTAATAGAAAATCCTAAAAAAAAGACTATGACCGGGAAATATCCCCGGCATAGTCTTTTATGCCATAAGGCTGTAGGTTTTATTCAGCGTGGAACTTATCTGTATTGGCTTTAAAGTGCTGATACAGGCTGACCGTATCTGTCTGCAAGGCCAGATACTGAACGCCTCTCTTCTTCCAGGCAATAGCCGATTCGATGCTGTCTACATAAAGGCCGATAGCAACGCCCTGTTCCTTACCCATAGCCAGGATCTTGTCGATCTGTTCGAGAACCTTCGGATGTTCCGTCTGTCCCGGAACGCCTAAGGATGCCGAAAGGTCATATGGCCCAATGAAAACGACGTCTGTGCCTTTTACTTTCAGGATTTCCGGCAGGTTATTGACGCCGTCCTGGCCTTCAACCTGAAGAACGACGATCGTCTTGGCGTTGGATTCGCCAAAGAACTGGTCACTCGTCATGCGGCCATATTCACCAGCCTGGACAAAACGGTTGCAGCCCCGTTCGCCTTCCGGTGTAAATTTAGCGCCGTTAATCGCTTTCTGTGCTTCTGCAGCCGAACCGATTTCAGGAATTTCTACACCGTCAGCGCCGCAATCGAGTACTTTGCCGATGAGCGTCGTATCGTTGGCATTGACGCGGAAAATAGCAGCCGTGCCGGCTAAGGCAGCAGCGCGGGCTAAGTCAGCTGCATCTTCCACAGCGATTTCACCGTGTTCCCCATCGAGAATGACGAAATCATACCCGGCCATACCTGCGATCTGGCCAATAGCAGGGTTGTTCAATTCGATGAACGTACCGAGTACGGCTTCCCCATTTTGAATTTTTTCTTTAAACTTATTCATTCCAACCACTCCTTTTGAACTTTCTAACTAAAGATTATCATAACACTTTTTCATCATACGTAAAACGCAACTAAAATACCAATTTATCATACATGACAATCTTGCTATCTAAATAAAGTATACAAGTAGTACTATCCCTTTACACACGGCTGTTATTCCCTAGCAGTGCGGGCTACCGGACACGTTTACTTAATGTATTTACGAACAAATTTCTAGCATAATCTATTGTAGTTATGCTATAATTAAAAAAAATAGCAGAAAGACCTGAGGTCATTATGTCGGAACTAAAACTTACACCCATCAAACCAAGAGAAAACAGCAGAGAATATGTCTTTCGCATGATGTACAGCAACATCATGTCCTTCCAGCTGGAACCGGGCACCAGCATTTCGGAACAAGACATTTCTTCACAGCTCCATATCAGTCGTACGCCTGTACGCGATGCTTTCGTCCGCTTAGCCCAGCTGCAGCTGCTGGACATTGTGCCCCAGCGCAAGACGACCGTATCCCGCATCCGCACAGAGCAAATCGATGACTCGTGCTTTATGCGCCAGGCCATCGAATGCATCATCATCCAGCAGGCCTGCAAGAATTTTCCCAAGACCCATTTAAAGCGGTTGGAAAATAATCTGGTCCGCCAGGAAAAAGCCGTCCTGGCCGTCGATAACAGTGCCCTCTTTAAGCTGGACGAAGCGCTGCATAAGACGATTTTTGAAGGCTGCCACCGGGCCCGCATTTGGGATTATTTGACGACGACCGATCCGAACTATTTGCGCACACGCGTCTTGATCACCCTTTCAGGGACGACACAAATGGAAATCGTCTATCAGCAGCACAGCCAGATTGTCGACGCCATCCGCAGACAAGACGCTGCCAATATCGTCGAGTTAATGTCCCAGCACATTGTCCGCGTCCTGCCCCTCGTCGAATCACTAAAAAAAATGTATCCCCATTATTTCGTATAAGCTGTTCAAACCTCCGCCTGCGCGGAGGTTTTCTTATGACCAAATCAGATGTATCCTCTGTATATCATACCGATTTGACAACATACCCTATATGTTGCCGCTGCAGTCGTTGACATACTCCCTGAGCTACTCCTATAATTTACAGTATAATTGGAATGCTAGGATACTATAGGAGGCGTAATAATTATGACCTGGAGAAGTGCTTCATTTATTGGCGACCCTGATAAGGGTGCCTTAGCCCGTGGTTTATACCGTTCTATGGGGTACAATGACAATAATTTTAAAAAACCCTTTATTGCCATTGTCAATACGTGGAATGATATCTGCCCTGGCCAGTATAACCTGAAACGCGTCGCTGAATACGTACGTGCCGGCATTGAAGAAAACGGCGGTACACCCTGCGAATTCGGCACCATTGGCGGCTGTGACGGCATCGCCCAAGGCCACGATGGCATGCATTACATTCTGCCGTCCCGTGAAATCATTACGGCCAGCATCGAAATCATGGTACAGGCCCATATGCTGGATGGCATGGTTCTTTTGGGCTCGTGCGACAAAATCGTACCGGCCATTCTCATGGCCGCAGCCCGTCTTAACCTGCCGGCCATCGTCGTAAACGGCGGCCCCATGTACCCGGGTAAACACAACGGG
The DNA here is from genome assembly GCF_014269395.1 of Megasphaera hominis. Lineage (GTDB taxonomy): Bacteria > Bacillota > Negativicutes > Veillonellales > Megasphaeraceae > Megasphaera > Megasphaera hominis. Next base: position 3,380 of record NZ_JACOGK010000029.1, on the reverse strand, counting down.
GAAGACATTGACGTCAATGAAACGGCCGTATATGCTGGTAAATTCCGTTCGGGAAAATGCAGCCGTGAAGAATTTGAAGAAGTAGAACGGGCTGCCTGTCCGACACCGGGTTCGTGCCAGATGATCGGCACAGCCAACACCATGAGCTGCCTCGCCGAAGGCCTGGGCATGTCCCTTACGGGTTCTGCCATGATTCCGACGGTCGATAAGAAACGCATGGATGTAGCCCGTCAATCAGGCCGCCGCATTGTCGATCTGGTAAAAGAAGGGTTGCGCCCGCGCGATATCATTACACGGGAATCCATCGAAAACGCCGTACGCTTAGGCATGGCAATCGGCGGTTCGACGAACCTGATCATGCACATCCTGGCCATTGCTCATGAAGCCAAGGTGCCCTTTACCATCGATGACTATGAACAATTGAGCCGCTCTACACCGCAGATTGCCCGCCTCATGACGGCCAGCAAGTACGATATGGTAGATTTCTACGAAGCCGGCGCCGTACCTGCTGTCATGCATGAAATTTTACCGCTCTTACATGGCAATGTCATGACCGTAACGGGAAAGACGATGGCAGAAAACCTGAAGGATGCCCGCATCCTGAGACCGGAAGTCATTCATCCCATTAGCGATCCCATTCGTCCCGACGGCGGTCTGGCCATTATCAAGGGCAATTTGGCACCGCTTTCCGGCGTTTGCAAGCCCGCTGCGATTCCCTTGGAACATCATGTCTTCGAAGGCCCTGCCAAGGTATACGATTGCGAAGAAGACCTGACCCAGGCCATTTATGATAATAAAATTGAAAAAGGCGATATTATCGTCGTCCGTTACGAAGGACCTAAAGGCGGTCCGGGCATGCGGGAAATGTTCACACCCTTAGAACTGCTCTTGGGCTACGGGCTGGCTGAAGACGTATTCCTGATTACAGACGGGCGCTTCTCCGGCTCGAATAAGGGCGGCTTCGTCGGCCACATTTCACCGGAAGCAGCCGAAGGCGGTCCCTTGGCTATCGTTAAAAATGGCGACAAGATCCGCATCGATATTCCTAAGCGCCGCTTGGATCTCCTCGTGCCGCAAGAAGAAATCGACGCACGGCTTAAAGCCTGGACGGCACCGGAACCGAAGATCAAAGACGGGTATCTTTCCATCTATTCCCGTCTGGTCAAATCGGCCCATTATGGTGCGATCATCGAATAAGCATAAAAAGCAAATAAAAAAAAGACTGTGTGGCCTTTCGGTCACACAGTCTTTTTCATTAGCGAAGTTCTTTCCAGTCCTTTACGTAAGGGCCTGCCGGTTTACGTTCGTCAACCAGTCCTACCAGATAATCAATAGACGTTTCATAGAAACGTGCTAAAATAGCCAGCCTAGCAATCGAAATTTTTCGTTTTCCTGATTCATACAAACTGTAAGCAACCTGTGTGCAATGCAGCATGTCTGCAATCTCCTGCTGGGAACGTCTGGCTTCATACCGTAATTCTCTCAGTCTGCCGTATTCTTGCATAGGTCATCTCTCCTGTCATGGTGCAAAACCTGAGACGTAGTATATAAAATGCAGCTGCAGAAGCATCTGCGTTATATATCATTACTAAATATTTTTTCTACAACCATTATACCACGTTATACACCAAAATATATTGTTTATTGTGGAAAAATTTGTAATAATTACTATTTAATATAATGCACTATTAGATAATAGTTAAAAGTAATTATTTATTAAAAAATGTTATCCATTATCGTGCCAAAACCGCTGTATATAGGCAAGGAGCTCTGGCTGCACGTGTACATTGCCTGCACAAATATCGTCATTACCTACAATAGCAGGACGTTCTCCTACGTAATTAGTCACCCGGCCCTGGGCTTCTTCTACTAAAAGAATGCCCGCTGCCATATCCCAGGGCTTCAGATTTCGTTCAAAATAGCAGTCATAGCGTCCGGCTGCTACATAGGCCAAATCGAGACAGGCGCTCCCCGAACGCCGGATGTCCAGACTGTGGCGGAATATTTCCTGCCAAAGGGCAAAGTTAGTCGCCGTATATTCCCGTTCATACGGTGAAGTACCGACAGCGACCAAGGAATCTTCCAATGAAGCTGTTTCTGTCACCTGAATTTTCCGGCCATTCAAAAAAGCTCCCTGACCGCGGACGGCCTGAAATAGTTCCTTGGTAAAAGGGTTATAAATGACACTGCTCATAATCTGCCTGTTTTCATAATAGGCCAGACTGACAGCAGAAAGGCCCAAATGGCGGATAAAGTTCTGCGTTCCGTCAATAGGGTCAAGAATCCAATACCGTCCCTCTATTTTGGGCTGCCCATTTTTCTGTTCTTCTGCCAGCAGTACGACAGACGGATCTAATTCATGCAGATCCCGGCGCAGCTGTTCTTGTACGGCTACATCCATCTGGGTCACAAAATTAGCGCGTCCCTTCGCTGTAATCTCCAGTGCCTGCGTAGTGTCTGTCAGCAGCGCCCCGGCCCGTTGTACAAGGGCAGCCATTTCCTTTTCGTACATCAGCCTTTCTCCTTTTCTGCCTGTACCCGGACGGCTTCGATTTCCGCCTGGGACCAGCCCGTGGCCTGAGAAATGAGCTCCCTTTCGGCATGCAGCTGCAAGAGGTTGCCAATAATACGTTCAGCTTCATCCCGCGCACCTTCCTGCCAGCCTTCACTCCAGCCGGACTGCCAGGTACTCAACGGATCAGCAGATGCTTCGAAAACTTCATTCTTGTGTTCAAGCCGTTGCAATATCTGCAGTTCTTCTTCTGAGAACGCTGCATCATCATGCATGTAAACTGCCTCCTTTTATTCCATTTATAGCGTATTCCTTATTATCTCAAGGAATGGGTCAAGAGTAAATAGACAGTCTGTTATACGGGCCATTTTTTAGTAAATTTGTAATAATAAAGGAATAATTCCTGCCTCCTGAAGCCCTTCCAAACATTCCAAAATGCCTACAGCCCAGATGAACCAGAGGACGTCAAAGGCAGCATGCCGGAACACTTTCGGGCTTACGGCGTAGGTTTTCGGTTCGTGATACAGGCGGAAATCCGGGAAAAAGCGGGGTACTTCCTGCACATAGGCAGTATAAGCAGAACCAAAATGACGCTGCAGCTTAGCTTCTTCCGAACGGATAATAAACGGGTAGACAATCATAAATACTACTAATAGGATACCTGTCAGGACGAGAGATTCTGATATGCTCCCTTCTAGGTAGACATGAGAAATAATAAAATCTCACTCTACTTGGAAGGGAGCATTTATTATGCATAGAACTAAGGTTTGTGCAGAAGAAAAACTACATACGGTGCTAGATATTCTTGCAGGAAAAGAATCAGTATCTCATGCTGTAGCACGATTGTCAGTAAACAAATCCTCTGTAC
>NZ_JACOGK010000028.1 GCF_014269395.1 Megasphaera hominis | reverse complement strand
TAGATATCTTCATTGGTATAACGAAGATCGGATTAAGATGTCTTTGGGTGGCATGAGCCCGATACAGTATAGAATAAGTTTAGGCTTATTGCCTACAAAGTGAGGACGGTCCAAAAAAACGTCTGCACCCCCATAGCAACTTTGTCATATAAAATACCTCCTCACAGTGGCTCATATGCCTGTTGTGAGGAGGTATTTTTGTTATTCTTTATTATTTTTCCATTTCATCCCGCGAGAGATTTACTTCTTCTAAGGGGATTAGCTTGGTATGGTTTTTTACCTTGTGCCAAATGAAGATGGCTAAGAATACAGGGATGCCAATGTAGGCAACACTGGCACCGTACCAGTCGATTTCAGCGCCGGTAAAGGCTGAGTAATTCTGACCTGCCGTAACGATGATACACATGATGAGGGCCAGGATAGGTCCAAAGGGAAAGAGTTTTGCCCGGTAGGGAAGATCCTTCAAATCCTTATGCTGTGCCATATAGGCACGACGGAACCGGTAATGACAAATGGCAATACCAATCCAGGTAATGAAACCGGCCATGCCGCTGATGTTGACGAGCCAATCGTAAGCTTTCCCTTCACCAATGAGGGATGTCAGGAAGGCTGCCAGGCCAAAGACTACAGTGGCAAAGAGGGCATAGCTCGGTACACCGCGTTTGTTTAATTTCAGGAAGCATTTTGGCGCTTGGCCTGTTTCTGCCATTGCGTAGAGCATACGCGTAGAAACGTACAACCCGGAGTTGCCTGCCGAGAGTACTGCTGTCAGAATGACGGCATTCATGACGGAAGCGGCGGCGACGAGACCAAACCGTTCAAAGACGAGTGTAAAGGGGCTGACGGAAATGTTTTCGATTTCTGTATTGAGCAGGTTTGGATCCGTATAGGGAATGAGGAAACCGATGACGACGAAGGCACCTAAGTAAAAGAGGAGAATACGCCAGAAAATCGATTTAACTGCACGCGGCACGTTCTTTTCCGGATCTTCACTTTCACCGGCAGCGATGCCAATCATTTCCGTTCCCTGGAAGGAGAAACCAGCGACCATAAAGATACTCAGCATGGCTGTGAAGCCGCCAACAAAGGGAGCATCGCCAATAGTCCAGTTAGTAAAGCCCGGCGACGGTTCAGGTCCCAGCCCCAGAATCAGGAGGGCACCGGCAAAGAGGAAAACGATGACTGTGAGTACCTTAATCCCGGCAAAAATAAATTCACTTTCGCCATATGAGCGCGTGGACAGATAATTGAGGACAAATAAGATGACCAGGAATATGCCACTCCATACGGCTGCGGGAGTATCGGGAAACCAGTATTTCATAATCAATGCGCCGGCAACCAGCTCGGCTGCGACTGTAATGGCCCAGTTAAACCAGTAATTCCAGCCAAGCGCAAAGCCCAGGGACTTGTCGACGTAGCGGTTGGCGTAGGTTTCAAAGGAACCGCTGACCGGCAAATAGGCGGCCATTTCACCGAGACTGGTCATGAGGAAATATACCATGATACCGATAAGCGAATACGACAATAATGCACCGCCAGGACCAGCCGTACTGACAGTTTCCCCGCCAGCGACAAATAAGCCCGTACCAATGGCGCCGCCAATAGCAATCATATTCATATGACGTGCTTTTAAGCTTCGCCGCAGGCCCTTATTCTGTTGTTCTTCATTACTCATTGAATCACGACCTTATTAGATAATATAGTTTACATAGGCCAACAGGTACACCCTGTTGGCGTGTGTCTGTCACAAGGGATATTGCCCTTGCGGATCCGGTTAAACCGGCTGCGCGTGCAGTCAGGCAACGACAAGCGCCGGATCAGTGCCCTTGCCACTGCATAAATAATGTATTTCTTGTCACCTTCGTTCTTACTGCATATGCTTTCTGTATCGGAAAACTGGCGTCCAGATTACGGACATTGTTTTCGTGTGGTATGGACGGCACCCGTATTTTTTTGCCGGGGCCGCAGACGGCTCTGCAATAAAGTAAAATATAGGGAAATAAATATGTACTTATATATTATACCGAATGTTTAACATACTGACAATTCATACTGTACGAGTTTGTCATATTAATTAGTAAACGCCTACACTACGTCCTCCCAGTTCACGCAAGCTTTAGGGATAGATAGGCTAAAAGTGCCCTACATAGAGCAGCCTTGTCAGTCTCATAGCCGCAGGCATCGTTTTTCATCAGATGTGTGGGGAAGAAACGGGATGCTTCCCGGAAAATGATGGCTCCTGTTTCCCAGCCTCACGCAGATAAGACGCATAGCCTCTTATCACTTTTTGTGATACAATCAATCATAAGACAGACGTATGATCTGGAATGGCAGCACTACTCATGTTCCCATGCGGTATGACTTGTTCTTGCCGCCTATCACTGACTGGACTGGAAGAAGAATTGGGAGGGACCTATGGAATCGCTATTTAAACTTGTGAAATTTTTGACCCGTTATCTTACGCTTTGGATTATTCTTTCGGCTGTCGTCGCCTTTCTTATGCCGGCACCCTTCATGCACGGCGACTGGATTCCGTATCTCATCGGCTGTGTCATGCTGAGCATGGGACTTTCTATGACTCCCGGTGATTTTAAACTGGTATTGACGAGACCTCGTGATGTCATCTTGGGAATCATCGTTATCTCCGTTTGTATGCCCCTCGTAGGCCTGGGAATCGGCACTCTTTTGGGCCTGCCGCCGATGCTGATCGTAGGCCTCATCCTGGTAGGCTGTACGCCCTCCGGAGCGACATCTAATGTCATGACGATGATTTCTAATGGCGATAAAGCTCTTTCCGTTACGACATCAAGCCTGGGTACCCTTATTTCACCGTTTGTTACACCGGCGTTGCTCATGTTTTATGTCGGCCGTTACATGCCTCTCGATGCGTTGGCTATGTTCATAGGCATTATTAAAATCGTCATTATTCCGATCGCCCTTGGCCTGCTCATCCGCAAGGTATTCTCTAAACAAATGGATACGGTTTTAAAGCTGGCGCCTTTATTGACTGTGGCTGCCGTAGTCGTGGTTATTGCCGTCGTCGTCTCCCTCAATGTGGAACGAATAAAATTAGTAGGCGTTGAAATTGCCCTGGCCTGTGCGTTCTATACTATTTGTGGAATGATCATCGGCTATGTGGCTGCTCGCATCTTTCATATGGAATTAAGCCGGAGAAAGGCCATGACCTTTCTCATCGGTATACAAAATACGGCTCTTGCCGTATCACTGGGGATTACCTATTTCGATCCCTTGGCGGCTGTGCCCGGCGGTGTATTGATCGTTTGGGCTAGTGTCTTAGGTACCTTAGTGGCTTCCTTCTGGGCTGGCAAGACGCAAAACACGGTTACAGAAACGTTAAAAAATTAATAATCTGCACGAAAAAGTAAAATACCAACGTAAAACTTCCCCTTGCCGTAAAGTGACTGGAACATACCTTGAAAATTTACTTATGCCGTATAATGAAAAGTGGTTTCTTTTTTTCCTGTATCGCTTGACTTATGTGTTATTTTTCTATAAAATATAACATATAATAAAATAGTTATGTGTCGATGAGGACTCATTTGTTGTACGCTTTTTTGCGCGCAAAAATGGGCCCTTTTTTTCCTTAGAAAGGGAGATGATCTTATGGAGCTATTGAATTCAATTGTATCAAGTATTAATTCATTCTTATGGACGTACATTATTATTACGCTGTTGGTTGTAGCGGGTTTTTATTTTACGTTCCGCTTGCGTTTCGTACAGCTGCGCTATTTTACCAACATGTTCAGCCTCATCGTGTCCTCTGTGAACACAAAGACCAGAGGCAATGAAATTTCTCCGTTCCAGGCGTTTTGCGTTAGTACGGCATCCCGTGTTGGTGTAGGGAACATTGCCGGTATTGCCATCGCTATTACGACCGGTGGCCCTGGTGCCATTTTCTGGATGTGGTTTATTGCCATTATCGGTTCGGCTACGGGTTTTGTCGAAAGTACGCTGGCTCAGATTTACAAGGTGCCGGCCAAGGGCAAACAAGGGGAAACGACCTTCCGCGGCGGCCCGGCATATTATTTGAAAAATGGTCTGGGTCATGGTATCTGGGCTGCAGTATTTGCCGTCTTGATTTCCATTACCTACGGTTTGATCTACAACTCCGTACAGGCTAATACGATTGCTTTGTCTCTGAATTCGGCCTTTGGTTTTGATAAGACGATTATCGGTATTGTCGTCATGGTTCTTTCTATTGCCGTTATCTGTGGCGGCTTGGGCCGTATTGCCCGTGTAACGGAATGGATGGTACCGCTCATGGCTGGCCTTTATATTATCGTTGCCTTAGGGATCATGATTTATCATATCGATCTCTTGCCGACGGCGTTTGGTATTATCTTCCGCGATGCCTTTGATTTCCAGGCTGTCTTTGGCGGCGGCATGGGTGCTGCTGTTCTCACTGGCTTCAAACGGGGCCTTTTCTCCAATGAAGCCGGTGAAGGTTCCGTTCCTAACGCAGCGGCTACGGCTGATGCCGATCACCCTGTAGTACAGGGCCTGATTCAGGCGTTCGGCGTTTACGTAGATACGCTCTTTATCTGTTCGGCTAGTGCTTTTATCGTGCTCCTCAGCGGTTCCTATGAAAGTTCGGGTTTGACAGGGGTAGAATTGATCCAGTGGGATCTGTCCCAGTACTTCGGCAGCATTGCACCGACGGCTGTATCAGTCCTGATTTTCCTCTTTGCCTTCAGCTCCATCATTGGCAACTACTACTATGGCGAAATCAACATCGGCCATTTAACTCAGAATAAATGGGCTATGCATGTCTTCCGTTTCTTCATTGCCGTTATGATTTTCTTTGGCTCCGTTGCTGAGCTGCCCTTGGTTTGGAATCTGGCTGACTTGTTCATGGCTTTCCAGGTACTGACCAACGTCACGGCTATCCTCATTCTTTTCCCAAGAGCAAAGGAAGCTCTGGACGATTATGAAAGACAGCGCAAGGCTGGTGTTAAGACACCAGTATTCTTCAAGAATGCCCTTTCTAATGTTAAAGGTGTTGTTTGGTGGAATAAAGACTAACCTGACTATCTTGATATTAGCTGTACCTGATGTAATACATTCTGAACCGCATGCCCAGTGCTTGCGGTTCAGTTTATTTTATGGGGAGCCTATAGTACGTTATGAATTACACGACCATATAGTGAAAATAAATTTTATATTATAAAATACAAATGCGAATAATACGTATAACGCATATGCATGGTATTGTCTAGTACAAATTCATATACATCTTCTGGAAATGGTTATTTGTATACTGTGAATAGACTTGTTGCTATTTTATAATTTTATGACTATAAAACTTAACATTATAACCTCTTTTTATTTCGTTAATAAAGTGATTTTTGACGTGTAAATTAAAGAAGAGGGGCCCTCTATGAGAGAGGAAAATTAAATCGTCTTTATATCTCTTGACAGTGGATATGTTTGATTGTATATTGAGGGCAAGAGAAGTACCGTAGGGCGTGGCACAAACGAATAGGAGAAAGCAGAAGCGGTAAACGGCTGCGCACTTAGTTATTTCAATTTGTCAATTTTTAAAGAGGAGTGATGGTTGATGGAACAAGTTACGTTAAAAATGGTACAAGAAGCACAGGAACGGCTTAAAGGTGTAGCCCAGAAAACAGGCTTATCGTACTCCAATTCTGTGAGCAAGCTCTCTGACTGCAAGGTATATTTGAAGATGGAAAACCTGCAGCGCACAGGGTCCTTTAAATTACGCGGTGCCTACAACAAGGTGGCCTCCCTGACGCCGGAAGAACGGGAAAAAGGTGTTATTGCTGCGTCGGCAGGCAACCATGCTCAGGGCGTTGCCTTAGCGGCCAGTGTCTACGGCTGCCAGTCCACGATTTGTATGCCGAAGCACGCACCTTTGATGAAGGTAGCTGCGACGAAGGGCTACGGCGCCAACGTCGTTCTCCACGGTGATTTCTTTGATGAAGCCGCTGCTAAGGCAGAAGAACTGACAAAAGAACATGGCTATACCTTTGTACATCCTTTCAACGATCCGGAAGTCATTGCCGGTCAGGGAACCATTGCCCTGGAAATCATCGAACAAATGCCTGACGTAGATGCGATTGTCGCGCCTATCGGTGGCGGCGGCCTCATTTCCGGCTTGGCTGTAGCAGCTAAGAGCGTCAATCCGAAGATTAAGGTTATCGGCGTGCAGACGGCTAACATGCCTTCTATGAAGAATTCTATCGATCACGGCAAAATCCTGACCTGTAATGGCAAGGCGACCCTGGCGGACGGTATTGCCGTTAAGACACCGGGCGATTTAACCTATGACATTTGCAGCCGTTATCTCGATGATATTGTCATCGTCGACGAAACGGAAATTGCCGGTGCTATTCTCTGGCTCCTCGAACGCTGCAAGGCTGTTTCCGAAGGTGCCGGTGCGGTCCCGGTGGCAGCCCTCATGAACGGCAAGATTTCCGGCCTTCATGGCAAGAAGGTAGCTGCCCTCATCAGTGGCGGTAACATCGACGTCAATAATATGACGCGTATCATCAACAGCGGGCTCCTGCGTTCGTGGCGGAAAGTATTCTTCTCGACGATCATCCCTGATCAGCCGGGCGAACTGGTCAAACTCTTGTCCCTCATTGCCGAAACCAACGCCAACGTTCTTTCTGTTACGCATGAACGGAGCCAGCACGGTGTCGGCATTGGCTATACGGCCGTTTCGTTTGAACTGGAAACAGCCAATGAAAAACATGTAGAACATCTGATGGAACTCCTGCGTGACCAGCACTATCAAGTCACTATTAAATAATCTACCTGCTATACCTAGTTTTATACTACCCTAACAGATAGGAGAGACATGACTTATGGAAGAGAATGGAAAAATGGAGCGTGGTTTAAAACCGCGCCACGTAGAAATGATTGCCTTAGGTGGTACCATTGGCGTCGGCCTGTTTATGGGTTCGGCCAATACGATTATGATGGCTGGTCCGTCAGTCCTCTTGTGCTACGCATTGACGGGTGTCGTCATGTTCTTCATCATGCGCATTATGGGGGAAATGCTCTATCAGGAACCGGTAACGGGCTCCTTTGCAACGTATGGTCATAAATATATTAGTCCCTTTGTAGGGTATCTTACAGCCTGGAGCTATTGGTTTATGTGGGTCGTCGTCGGCCTTTCCGAAGTAACGGCTGTCGGCATTTACGTACACTATTGGTTCCCGGCTGTGCCACAGTGGATTTCAGCTTTTGGTGGCATGCTCATCGTTGCTATTGCCAACATGGCGGCGGTCAAGTATTATGGTGAGTTTGAATTCTGGTTTGCCCTGATCAAAGTTACGACGATTATCGTCATGCTCGTCGTCAGTGCAGCGGTCATCCTCATCGGCTTTGGCAACGGCGGCGTACCTGTAGGCTTTGAAAATCTCTGGGTCAACGGCGGCTTTATGCCTAACGGCTGGGGCGGTATGCTGGCTGCTATGTGTGTAGTTGCCGCATCTTTCCAGGGCGTCGAGCTTATCGGCATTACGGCCGGTGAAGCCCAGGATCCGAAAAATACGCTCCGTAAGGCAACGAAGAACATCGTCTGGCGTATTTTGATTTTCTATATCGGCTCTATCTTTGTAATCCTTTGTATTTATCCGTGGAATCAGGTCAGCCTTATTGGCAGTCCTTTCGTCATGACCTTTGCCAAGGTCGGTATTACGACGGCAGCGGGCATCATCAACTTCGTCGTTCTGACAGCAGCACTTTCGGGCTGCAACAGCGGCTTGTACAGTTCAGGCCGTATGCTTTACACGCTGGCTCAGAATGGCCAGGCACCGAAGATTTTTGCCAAGCTCTCTAACTCCGGTGTACCCCGTAACGGCATTGGCGTCACCATTGGCTGCCTCATTGTAGGCGTTATCCTCAATTATCTCATTCCCGATTCCAAGTTATTCCTCTATCTTTACAGCGCGTCTGTATTCCCGGGCATGATCGCCTGGTTCGTACTGGCTTATTCACAAAAGAATTTCCGTAAATACTGGGGCAAGGACGTCATGGCGGCCCATTCGTTCAAATCGCCGCTCTTCCCGTACGCCAACTGGTTCTGCATTGCCTTCCTGGTTCTCGTCACTATTGGCATGCTCTTTAATCCGGATACGCGTATGTCCCTCTTCTCGTCGTGGGCTTATATCGCCTTCATTACAGCAGCCTATTTCCTGAGTGGCTGTAACAAGAAAAAGTACGATCGTGACGGCCATCTCATTACGGAACCGGTACAACAAGAAGTGATGCGTCAAGACGTGATTAAAGAGTAAGGTATCCATCCTCAGCCGGCCTGTATGGCCGGCCAGGGATCCTGTCTGGCGGCAGGGTGGAAAATTATGCCGTTATGACATATAATAGACATATACCAAAATTATTTGATGAAGGAGATGTAGTGTATCATGGCAGTAAATGTAATCAGTACAGAAAAAGCACCGGGTGCAGTAGGCCCATATTCACAGGCTATTCAGGCAGGGGATTTCCTCTTTGCTTCCGGCCAGATCGCCATTGACCCGGAAAAGGGTAAAGTTGTTGGTGGCGGCGTCGTCAACCAGGCGGAACAGTGCATGAAAAACGTTGGCGCTATCCTGGCAGCTGCCGGTGCTTCCTATGACAACGTCGTAAAGACGACGGTGTACATTACCAATATGAATTTCTTCGGCGCTGTAAACGAAGTATATGGCAAGTATTTCCAGAAAATGCTGCCGGCCCGTTCCTGCGTAGAAGTAGCTTCCTTACCGAAGGATGCGTTGGTTGAAGTAGAAGTAACAGCGTACCTCGGCAAATAAAAGTCCGTATATGAAAAAAGGTAGTACCGTGGCAACAGCGTTGTCAGGGTACTACCTTTTTTATTTTGCCTTAGTCCGTTGCCGGAGCAGCTTCTTTGGGCCGGATGATGGGCAGGATTTTGCTGCCTTCGTCGAGTAAGCGGGCCCGGCCGTTCGTGCTGTTCGTCAGGGCCTCTTGAAAAGCTATAGCCTTTTCTTCCGGTACCTGCATGGTAAAAGTCACGTCGGCACCAAACGAGCGGTCCGTAATGGTGCCAGCATAGCTTTCCATGAGCCGTTCGATGGTGCTGATGTAGGGATAGCCAAATTCGTAAATCAGGACTGTATAGGGGAGGTAGTCGGCAATATCAGCGGCGTCCAAGGCAACGACCACGCTGTGGCCGTAGGCACGGATGAGACCACTGGCACCGAGCTTGACACCGCCGAAATAGCGGGTTACAACGGCGACTGTATTGGTAAGTCCCCGTTTTTTCAGGGTTTCCAATATTGGCTTGCCTGCCGTACCGGCTGGTTCACCGGCATCGTTTGATTTTTGGACCTTGCCGCCTAGGCCGATTTGCCAGGCATAGCACGTGTGATTGGCATCCCAATATTTCTTCTTCAGCTCTTCTACGTAGGCGGCGGCTTCGTCTTCACGCCGGACTTCTTTGACATGGGTGATAAAGCGCGATTTCTTGATGACGTATTCTGCCTCGGCACTGCCATAGACAGAGGTGATATGCGGTGCTGTCACGACGATCCCTCCCGGTATAAAAAAAATCCGCCGAGTAATCGGCGGATATACATTCAATGGTGGGAATAGTTGAATTCGAATCAACGACCTTCACGATGTCAACGTGACGCTCTAACCAACTGAGCTATACCCCCATGCGACTATGTAAATATATCATAAGATAGAGCACTTGTCAACAGAATAATTAAAAATAATGCCGTTCAGGCAGAGCGTTTTTTCTGCAGTGTAAAAATGATGCGGCTTGGGACCTGAGCTGAAAAGATACCGATGGTCATGAGGACGCAGCCCAGGAGCTCCCGGGGCGTCATGGTTTCACCCAAGAAGGCGTAACCTGCAAGGGCACTAAATATCATTTCAAAGCTCAGGAGAAAGGATGCTTCCGTAGGCGGTACCTTGCGCTGCCCGAGAATCTGAAAGGTATAGCCGACGCCGCTGGAAAAAATACCGCAGTAGAGGATGGGAATGGCCGAAGCGGCGATAGCAGACCAGGTCAGCGTTTCTCCTGCTACGGGCACGGAGAGGAAGCTGTAGAGGCCGCAGAAGAAGAATTGCCCTGCTGCCAGGTAGACGCCAGAAAAATAGCGGACGAAGCGGTCGATGACTAGGATGTGGAGCGTCCAAAAGACAACGCTGACGAGGATGATGAAATCGCCCGTACGAAGCAGCTCGCCGCTACCGTGCCAGGCCAGGAGCCAGACTCCGAGGAGGGCCGTCAGGCAGCCCGTAATGTGGGTCAGGCGCAGGGGATTGTGAAAGAGGATGCCCACGAGGGGGACGGCGACGATATAGAGTGCGGTAATAAAGCCGGCCTTGCCGGCCGTCGTATAAAAAAGACCCAGCTGTTGCAGACTGGAACCGGCGAATAGGACAAAGCCTAAAATAGCACATGCCAGGGGCAGGGAAAGCCAGGCCGGCCGATCCGGTGCTTCGTCAGATTTGGTCTGTCTGCGGATCCATAAGGCGACGGGCAAGACGGCCAGCGCACCGAGCCAAAAACGGAGACCGTTGAAGGCAAAGGCACCCATCGTGTCCGTACTGACCCGCTGGGCCACGAAGGCGCAGCCCCAAAAGACGGTAGCTGCCAGGAGAAATAAGCGATCTTTTATCATTTGTATCGTCCTCGCTTAATATATAGTATATAAGAAAAAAACAAAAGCATTACAAGTTTTTTCATTATAACACAGGTGGAGAAAAAAAGAAGCCATTAGGAGAAAAATATACTGTTTTCCTGTCATGACAGACGTCAATGTACCTTGTCAAGAATTACGAGAATATTCGTTGGCGTATACTACTTTTTAATGTTATAATAGGTACAATATGAGTGGGAGGCGAGACTATTGTATACGAATGCTTTGCTGACTGATTTATACCAGCTGACAATGATGCAGGGCCTGTATTTTGAAGGAAAACACAACCAGGCCTGTGTGTTTGACCGCTACTACCGGCATAATCCTTTTTCCGGCGGCTATACGGTCGTAGCCGGTTTGGATCATCTGATTGAGTACGTCAAAAATATTCACTTTTCTGACGACGATCTGGCTTATTTAAAGAGTACTGGGAACTTCCGCGATGAATTCCTGGATTACTTGAAGAATTTTCACTTTACAGGCAGCATTTATGCCATGCCCGAAGGCACCGTTGCCTTTCCGCAGGAAGTGTTGCTGCGCGTAGAAACGACGAAAAATGAATCACTGCTTTTGGAAACCTGCATGTCTATGATTATGAACCACGAAAGCCTCATTGCGACCAAGGCCCGCCGTGTACGCTGTGTAGCTGGTACACAGGATACGCTTATGGAATTCGGCCTGCGCCGGGCACAAGGTGCTTCGGCCGGTGTCTACGGCGCCCGTTCGGCTATGATCGGCGGTTTCAATGGTACAAGTAATATGCTGGCCGGCGCCAGGTTTGGTATTCCTGTCATGGGTACGATGGCCCACAGCTGGATTATGAGCTTTCCTACAGAGCTGGAAGCATTCCGCTGCTACGCAAAGCATTATCCGAACAGCCTGATCCTTTTGGCCGATACGTATAATACGCTGAAGCAGGGCGTCCCCGACGCGATTACGATTTTCCAGGAAATGAAAGATGCCGGTACGCTGCCGCCCTTTTATGGTATCCGTCTCGATAGCGGTGACCTGGCTTACCTTTCTAAAGAAGCCCATAAGATGTTTGCCGCTGCCGGCTTTCCTGATGCGGTCATTGCCGCGTCGAATGATCTCGACGAAAACCTTATTGCCCAGCTGAAGCTGCAGGGCAGTACGATCAGCTCCTGGGGTGTCGGTACGAATCTGATTACGGCCAAGGACAGCCCGTCTATGGGCGGCGTCTTTAAGATGGCCGGCCAGTATGAAAATGGCACGTTCGTACCGAAGATCAAGATGAGTGATAACGCAGAAAAAATTTCTAACCCTGGCCGTAAGAACGTTTTGCGTATTTACGATAAAGTGACGGGCAAGATGAAGGCAGATATTATCGTTCTCGAAGGCGAAACGATCGATGAAAGCCAGGATTTACGTTTATCCAGTGATATTACGCCGTGGCGTTTCCGCATTATCCCGGCCGGCTCCTATACGGTACGGACTATGCTGCAGCCCATTTTCCTGCAAGGGGAACTCGTCTACCAGCAGCCGACACTAGCGGAAATCATCGACTATGCCAACGACGAAATCGACACGCTCTGGCCGGAATACAAGCGCCTTGTCAATCCGGAAATGATGTGGGTACAGCGCAGTGAAACCTTGTCGAAGCTGCGTCATGAAGTGCTCTCGGCCGAAGCGGCCCATTTCCAATAAGGCGCAAAAATAAGCAAAAACCATTGCAGTTTATAAAACAAGTAAATATAATGAACGTATAAAGGAAAAAGCATAAGGGAATTGCCTTTATGCTTTTTCTTATTTTAAGAAGGAAGTGACCTCTATGAATTCACTCATCAGCCCTGACAACACGTGGATGCTCCTGTCGATCATGCTCATTGCTGTTGCCGTATCTGTTTATTTGGAACAGAAGTACGTCTGGGCTTCGAAGCTCTCCGGAGCCATCATTGCCCTGCTCTTTGCCCTGGTATTGGTCAATACGAACGTCATTCCCTCCCATGCGCCTGTTTTTGACGATATCATCTGGGGCTACGCCGTGCCTATAGCCATTCCGCTCTTGCTCCTGCAGGCCAATATGAGCAAAATCTGGCGGGAAACGGGGCGGCTCCTGTTTATTTTTCTCATCGGTGCAGCTGGCACGGTCTGTGGCGCTGTCGCCGGTACGCTCCTTTTGGGCGGTTACGTAGAAGGGTTGCCTAAAATCGCGGCCATGATGACGGGCTCGTATATTGGTGGCGGCGTCAATTTTACAGCCCTGGCCGATGCTTTCAAACCCAGCGGCAGTCTTGTGTCAGCGGCGACTGTAGCCGATAACCTGAACATGGCCATATATTTTCTGGCTCTTTTAGGTATTGCGGGCAACGCCTTTTTCCGCCGCATTTACACGCATCCTCATATTGACGACGTAGAAAAAAACGGCATTAGCGACGAAGGAAAAACCTTGGCGGCGGCCTATTGGGGACGCAAGAATATTTCTTTGAAGGATATTGCCATGAACATGATGTACGCTGTTGTCGTCGTTACCGTATCGAAATTGATCGGCGACGCCTTGACGGCAGTTATTCCCCTGGACAATGGCTTCCTAAAAATGTGCAATACCTTCTTCGGCAGCCAGTATGTATGGATTACCCTTATTTCCATGGTCTTTGCTACGTATTTCGATAAACAGGCAGCGGCTATGAATGGGGCCCAGGAAATCGGTACCTTTTTTATTTATATGTTCTTCTTTGTCATTGGCGTACCAGCGTCGATCATGAGCATTATCATGAATGCGCCGCTCCTCTTCGTGTTCTGCCTTTTCATGGTCATTGTGAATATGCTTTTTTGCCTCATTGGCGGCAAGCTCTTTCATTTTGACCTGGAGGATATTATCATTGCTTCTAACGCCAACATTGGTGGTCCGACGACGGCGGCAGGTATGGCCATTTCTCAAGGCTGGACGAAGCTCGTCGGCCCGGCTATGCTCGTCGGCACCTTTGGTTACGTGATCGGCACGTATTTGGGCATCATTGTGGGCAGTCTTTTAGGAGCATAATATATGTTATAGAATAATATTCAATTATGTATATGATAGATATTAAACGGTGTTTTCCGCTTTTTTTATCGCATCTATGTATGCTATAATAGGAACGATTCTAATTTGCTGTCTAAAACGGAAGGTGGCCAGGCTATGCTTTGGGGAACGATTATTGGTGATCTTGCAGGCTCTCTCTATGAAGCTGCGTGCGCCAATGGCACAAAGGTTGTGCCGCCACCGGAAGCACCCTTGTTTCCGGCAGGCGCGCATATCACAGACGACACGGTGACGACGCTGGCCGTTGCTGCGGCAATCAGGGAAAGCAAAGCCACAGCTGACGGACTGACGACGTGCGTTGCCCGGCAGCTGCGCTATTGGTGCCGCCGCTATCCCGGTATTGGCTATGGGCCCTTATTTATCCGTTGGTACGAATCTGATACGGCCGGACCCTATGGCAGTCTTGGTAATGGTGCTGCTATGCGCGTCGCTCCGGTGGCCTGGGCCGGCCAGTCTCTCAGAGAGGTGCTGGCCTTGGCAGAATTGACGGCTGTTGTGACGCATAATCATCCGGAGGCCATCCGCGGTGCCCTGGCCGTGGCTGCGGCCATTTATCTGGCCCGAAAGGGTACGTCACAGCGTGATCTGCGTACGTACTTACAGCACTATTATCCCTTGCAAACGCCCTTGGCAGCGATTAGAAGGGACTATCATTTTTCGGCTTGTACTGCTGACAGCGTGCCAGAGGCGCTGGAAGCCTTTTTAGCAAGCCACAGCTTTGAGGGCGCTATCCGCAATGCCCTTTCCCTCGGTGGCGACACGGATACGCAGGCTGCCATTGCCGGCAGCATTGCAGAGGCATACTACGGTGTGCCTCTGGCGCTTAAGACCGAGGCTGCTTCCTTTTTGCCTGATCCGTTAGCACAGGAGCGGCAGCGGTTTGAATGCTTCATAAAAAATAATAAATGAAAGAAGAGGATACACATGGTAACAGCGGAAACGAAAGAACGCTACAATAAACTACGCACAATACTGAAAGACATGGGCAGTGTGGTCATCGGCTTTTCCGGTGGTGTAGACAGCACCTTCCTTTCTTATACAGCCCATGATGTACTGCACGATAAAGCCTTGGCTGTAACGGCAGTCTCACCGACGCTGCCGCACAGCGAAGAAGAAGATGCCGTTTCTATGGCCAAACAAATCGGCATTCATCACCTCGTCGTCCATTCGACGGAGTTTGATGATGAAGAATTTGTCAAGAATCCTATGGACCGTTGCTATATTTGCAAGAAAATCCGTTTTTCGGCTCTCGTAGAGCTGGCAAAGCAGCAGCATTACCAGTGGGTTATCGATGGCGGTAACGTCGATGACCTGGGTGATTTCCGTCCGGGCATGAAGGCCCTGGAAGAACTGTCTGACGCTGTGCGCAGTCCCATGATTGAAGCGGGCCTCACCAAGGCCGATATCCGCGCCCTGTCGAAAGAGCTGGGCCTGCGTACGTGGGATAAGCAAAGCGCCGCCTGTCTCGCCAGCCGCGTGCCTTATGGTGTCGAACTGACGCCGGAACGGCTGCACATGGTAGATGAAGCAGAAAGCGTGATAGCTCCGTACATCAAAGGCTCCCTGCGCGTACGCTATCACGGCGATATTGCCCGCATTGAAGTGGGTGAAGACGAACTGCCTGTAATCTTAGAACACCGCCAGGAAATTGTACAAAAATTGCGCCAATGCGGATTTGTCTACGTTACTCTTGATTTGGGCGGCTATGAAATGGGCAGCCTGAATGAGGTCATTGATACGAACGAGGCGAAATAAATGAAAGTGACTAAAAAAGTGAAGGACGAAATGCTCCAGCGCTTTCAAGACCAGTACGGCATTATGAAGCCGGCCCTCCATTACTCCACACCCTTTGAGCTCATGATTGCCGTTATCCTGTCGGCCCAATGTACGGACGAACGGGTTAACATCGTTACGGCTCAGCTCTTCCCGGAATACAACAGCCCTGAAAAGATCCTTACCCTGGGTCTTACAGGACTGGAGGAAAAGATCAAGACCTGCGGTCTCTATCACAGCAAGGCCAAGAATATCCTGGCTAACTGCGCCATCCTCTGCGAGCAGTATGGCGGCGAAGTGCCAAAGACCTTTGATGAACTGGTCAAGCTCCCCGGCGTAGGCCGCAAGACGGCGAACGTACTCGTGAGCATCCTCTTTGATACGCCGGCCATTGCCGTAGACACGCATGTGTTCCGTGTGGCGAACCGTCTGCAGCTGGCCACGGGCAAGACACCCCTTGAAGTAGAAAAGGGACTGCAAAAGGCCATCCCCAAGGAATGGTGGAGCCGTGCCCATCACTGGCTCATTTGGCATGGCCGCCGTGTCTGCAAGGCCAGAAAACCTTTATGCGACCAGTGCTTTTTAGCCGATTTATGCCCTGGTAAAGAAGGTTCTTAGGGCCTATGCCGGGAGTGCAAACGCTGATAACGGTATGCTATATGCGTATTTGACAAAGACCTTATATTTATGTAGTATAGAGGGGCGCAGTATTTTCTGGGCGCACGTTACTTTATAAGGGCGGAGGGTTCAGTCATATGAGCTTACAATATGTAAAAGGCAGTTACATGGATGAAATCATGTTTGGTGATAAACCTGTGTTATTTACGCTGGAAGGGCTGGACGAGAAGGACCATGATGAAGCTGTCCGTTACAGTAAAGAAATTTGGGACTGGATTTTACAGCATCATGCCCGCGTCTTGGCTCATGCGCCGCTTATTGCAAACTTTAAAAATAAGAAATGGCGCTCTGATGGTGAACGGGAAATCTCGGCTGATGAAATCAGAGGCTATTTAAATCAGATTAATTCCGTATATGTAAACTATAAGGGCGGCTTCGATATTTTCTTCGATACGAATGAGCTCTTTCAGGAACGGTCCATCGTTGTCCGCGTAGGAAGAAATTTCGTTTTTGAAGGCTTCAGCCTTTTGTAATTGTTGTAGAAAGTACGTTTCTATGGTACAATAAAATCAGTTCTAATGAAGAGGTGAATACCATGGCAAAACACATCATTACAATCAATACAGAATCGATTCAGAAAACTGTACAGCATGCAGGCTGCAGCGAATGCCAGACGTCCTGCCAGTCCGCTTGCAAAACATCCTGTACTGTAGGCAATCAGATCTGCACGAAGTAAGAATGAAATGACATAAGGGGACGCCCTTTACCGGAAGGTAAAGGGTATTCTTTTTGTATGGAGGAACTATGGCTAAGATACAACCAATGATTCATAAATATTGCCAGAATGGCACATATATGCTGCTCGACGTCAACAGCGGTATTATTAACGTCATCGATAAAATTACGTACGACATCCTCGATACCTATAAAGGGGACAACAAGGATGATGTCTACGCAGCCCTTGACGGCACGTACAGCCGGCAGGACCTGGATGAATCCCTGGCAGAACTGGATGAACTCATTGCCAAAGAAATGCTCTTTGCACCGATGTGTGAAACCTTCAAGGTCGTCGCAGAAGAAGAACCGGTCATTAAATCGCTCTGTCTCAACATTGCCCACGACTGTAATCTGCGCTGCCAGTACTGCTTTGCCTCCCAAGGCGACTACGATACGCACCGCCGGGAGCTCATGAGCTTTGACGTAGCCCGCCGTGCTGTCGATATGCTCATTGAAAGCACCAAGGGCAAGCGCCAGCACTGCGAAATCGATTTCTTCGGCGGCGAACCGCTCATGAACTTCGACGTAGTCAAGCAGACCATCGAATACATCCGGGAACAGGAAAAGATCCACGACAAGGTATTTAAACTGTCTCTGACGACGAACGGTATGCTCCTCGATCCGGCAAAGGTGAAATATTTGACGGATAATCACATCAGCCTCATCTTGAGTCTCGATGGCCGTAAGGAAGTACACGACCGCATGCGCCCCAATGCAGGCGGCCAGGGGTCATATGAAACGTGTGCCCGCAACCAGGTCTATGCTGCCAAGCACCGCAACGGCGAAGAATATTACGTACGTGGCACGTACACCAAATACAACCTGGACTTTACGAAGGACGTAGAACACATGGCTGACCTGGGCTTTGAAGGCCTCTCGATGGAACCGGTTGTCGGCGATGATTTGTCTTATGCGATTACGGAAGAAGACCTGCCGCGCATTTTTGCAGAATATGAAAATCTGACGGACCTTTACCTGAAACGCCAGCTCGAAGGCCATCCGTTCATTTATTATCACTTCATCATGGACCTCTACCGCGGCCCCTGCATCGCTAAGCGCCTGCGCGGCTGTGGCGCCGGTCATGAATACATGTGCGTCGTACCGAACGGTGACATTTATCCGTGCCATCAGTTCGTCGGCCAGGATGGCTACGTCATTGGCAACGTCTATGACGGCGTGACCAATACGCAGCTGCCGGCCCTCTTTAGGGACATGCATGTTCTCAATAAACCGGAATGCTGTAAGTGCTGGGCGAAGTTCTTCTGCAGCGGCGGCTGTCATGCCAACAACATCAAGTACGGCGGTGACATCCGGACGCCGTATGCGTTGAGCTGCCAGATCCAGAAAAAACGTATTGAATGTGCCATGTACATTCAGGCCACGCTGGCCCTGCAAAAACAGCAGGCGCAAGAGGCAGACGCATGACACGCAAGATCAATATTTTTCTCTGGTGTGTTGTTTTTTTCTATCTCATATATGCCATTGCTGTGGAAGGACCGACGGCGAAGCTACTCGTGTTATTGCTCTTAGCCGTCATCGCTGCGGCAGGTCAGCTGGTCCACAGTAAAAGAAAAAGGTAAGCCTGGGACTGCGCATGCGCAGTCCCTTTTTACGCCAATTTGTTTTTTTAGAAAAAAATAGTCAAATAGCACCAAAATAGTTGACTTTAACTGCATAATGGAGTAACCTTATGTGTAGTTAAAAAGTATACATTTACAATATACCAGGCTCGGAAACGAGTAGTCTCATAGGAGTGATAAAAATGAGTGAATTATTAAGAGTAGAAGGATTACATGTTGCTGTAGAAGGCAAAGAAATCCTCAAAGGACTCGACATAACGATCAATACGGGGGAAACACACGTTATCATGGGCTCGAATGGCGCCGGCAAGTCTACCTTGTTCAATGCCATTATGGGCAATCCTAAATATGTAGTCACAGCCGGGAAAATCTTCTTTGAAGGCCAGGATATTACGGAAGCACCGGTCAATGAACGTGCCAAAGCCGGTATTTTCATGGCCTTCCAGCAGCCTATTGCTGTACAGGGGATTTCTGTAGAAAACTTCATTCGCAACGCGAAGAGCACCGTTTCCGGTGAACAGCAGCGCATCATGCCGTTCCGCAAAAAGCTTCACAAACAGATGGAACAGCTGCGCATGGACCGCTCCTATGCCGAACGCTATGTCAATGACGGCTTCTCCGGCGGCGAACGGAAAAAGACAGAAATTCTCCAAATGTGTATGCTTGAACCGAAACTGACCATGCTCGATGAAATCGACTCGGGCCTCGACGTCGATGCTGTCCGTATTGTTTCTGAAACGGTCGAACGGTATCACAACGAAACCAATTCGATTCTCGTAATTACGCATCACAGTGAAATCCTGCAGAATCTGAAACCTGACTTCGTTCATGTACTCATTGACGGCAAGATCGTTAAGACCGGCGATGCCTCCCTGATCCAGGTCATCGAAGCCAACGGGTACGATGCATTCAGAGGACAGGCCTGATAGGAGGTACGACTATGGCTGATGAAAGAGAAAACATCATTGAAGAACGGGAAAAGAAATTAAATGACGAACGCCAGAAAATAGAAACCTTTTCTGACTTCGGCAATATCTATAACTTTAAGAATGATTTTACCTATTCCTATAAAACAGATGCCGGCCTGACGCCGGAAATTGTCCGTGAAATTTCGGAAAAGAAACATGAACCGCAGTGGATGCTCGATTTCCGCCTGAAATCGCTGGATTTGTTTTATCGCATGAAATTCCCTACGTGGGGTCCTGATATTAGCGAACTTGATATGGATAATATCGTCACCTACGTGCGCCCGAACTCGCAGATGCAGGGCAAGTGGGAAGATGTGCCGGAAGATATTAAAGACACGTTCGACCGCCTGGGTATTCCGGAAGCGGAAAAGACATCCCTTGCCGGCGTCGGCGCCCAGTATGACTCGGAAGTTGTTTACCACAGCATTCAGGACGAACTGGTAGAGCAGGGCGTTATCTACACGGACTTTGATACGGCTCTGGAAAAATACGAAGACGTCGTCAAAGCTCACTTCATGAAGCTGGTACCGCCGTCGGACCACAAGTTTGCAGCCCTCCATGGTGCTGTCTGGTCTGGTGGTTCCTTCGTCTATGTACCGGCCGGTGTCGATGTGTCCATTCCCTTGCAGAGCTATTTCCGTCTTAATGCACCAGGGGCTGGCCAGTTTGAACATACCATGATCATCGTCGAAAAGGGTGCAAAGGTACACTTTATCGAAGGCTGTTCCGCACCGAAATACAATGTAGCCAACCTGCACGCCGGCTGTGTTGAATTGTTCGTCGGCGACGACGCTACGCTGACCTATTCGACCATTGAAAACTGGTCTAAAAATATGTACAACCTGAATACGAAACGGGCTATTGTTGGCAAGAACGGTACGATTAACTGGGTTACCGGGTCCTTCGGTTCCCATACGTCCTGCCTCTATCCTATGAGTATCCTTCAGGGTGAAGGCGCACACTGCGAATTTACGGGTGTTACCTTTGCCGGTGCCGGCCAGTATCTCGATACAGGCTCTAAGGTCGTACACAATGCACCGCATACATCGAGCAACATTAACTCCAAATCCATCAGCAAGGGCGGCGGCGTCAGCATTTACCGTGGCTGTGTCGTCATCAACCCGAGAGCAGAAGGGGCCAAAGCCAACGTCAGCTGCGAATCCCTGATGCTGGACGAACAGTCCCAGTCCGATACGATCCCGGCTATTGTCGTCAAGAACGACAACATCGATCTTGGTCATGAAGCCTCTATCGGCCGTATTTCTGATGAAGCGATTTTCTACCTCATGAGCCGCGGCCTTTCCGAAGACGAAGCACGGGCCATGCTCGTACGGGGCTTCGTAGAACCGGTATCCAAGGCCCTGCCTCTGGAATATGCCGTAGAAATGAACAATCTTATCAATCTCGAACTTAAAGGTTCGTTGAAATAAGGGAGGAGGAGCAGAATGAGAAAAGATAAGCCTGTTATTGAATATAACCAACTCCCGCGTCCAACCTTTCGCTGGATGAAAGTCAATCATCTGGAACTCGATCCGCTGGCTGCCGGAGCTGTAACTGCCTATACGCCGGCAGAACGCCACGAAGGGGACGTCAGCGTGTCCTTCTATGATGGCAATGGCGTACCCGATTTAGGAGACTTCCAGGGGGCTAACCCGGAAGAACTGCAGCGTGCCCTTACACAAAGTGAAACAGGCTGTGCTGTAAAGACCGCAGCCGGCCAGACCGGTTCCGTCTGGCTCACTTATACACTGAGCGAGGCCCAGCCGCAGCTCACAGGCCAGCTGACTGTTGAAGCCGGTGCCGGCAGTGACCTGCACGTATACCTTCTCTTTGAAGGCGGCAGCGAACAGGGGGCTGTCAACTTCCTGACCTACGTCAAGACAGAGGAAAAAGCCCATGTCAAAATCAGCAAGGTCCAGCTCCATGGCGAAAACGTACGCCACGTAGAACACCGCTATGCCGATGCCGGCAAGGAAAGCGTCGTCGATTATGTGAACGCTGAACTGGGCGGCAAAACGGCCATTTCCTACTACAAGACGGACCTCATGCATGACGAAAGTACCTTTAACAGCAAAGCCATGTATTTAGGCGACAAGGACCAGGTCGTAGACTTTTCGTACTGGGTACCGACGCAGGGCGTCAAAACCAATACGGACATCGTCACTTCCGGGGCCCTTCTCGATACATCGAAAAAATATTTCCGCGGCACGATTGATTTTCTCCGCGGCGGCAAAAAAGCCGTAGGCTCCGAATCGGATACGTGTATCCTCTTGAGCCCGCAGGTACATTCCATTTCTGTGCCGCTGCTCTTGTGCAAGGAAGACGACGTTGTCGGCAACCATGCCTCCAGTGCCGGCCAGATCGACAAAGATAAACTGTTTTATCTCATGAGCCGTGGCTTTAACGAAGCCGGTGCCCAGCTGATCATCGTCGAATCGAATATCCGCCCCATCATCGATGCATTGGGCGACAAAGATTTGGAAAATAAAGCCCTCCAGGCGTTCCGTGAAAAAATGCAATTTTGTCAGAAGAAAGGTGATTGCAATGCTAAATGTACGCAGAGATTTCCCCATCTTGACTAAAGTCCATAACGGACATCAGATCGTTTATTTTGACAACGCAGCGACAACGCAGAAGCCGTACCAGGTTATTCACGCTATCGTAGATCTCTTGGAAAACCACAATGGCAATCCCCATCGTGGCGCCCATGTCCTGAGCATTGAAGCAGGCGAACTGTACGATGAAGCCCGCGAAGCAGTACGCCGCTTTATCAATGCCAAATCGACGCAGGAAATCGTCTTCGTTCGCAATACGACGGAAGCCTTGAACCTCATTTCCCGCAGCTATGGGGAAACACATCTCCATAAAGGCGACAAGATTGTCATTCCCATTTCGGAACATCATTCCAACCTCGTTACGTGGCAGCGTGTCTGCCAGAAGACCGGTGCTGAACTGGACTACATGTATCTCGATGCAGAAGGTCATATTACAGAAGCAGACCTGGCCAAGATCGACGACCGCACGAAGATCGTTTCCTTCGCCGCCGTGAGCAACGTTTATGGCATGAAACGGCCGGTTAAAGAAATCGTAGCCCGTGCTCATGCAGTCGGTGCCGTGGCCATTGTCGATGGGGCCCAGTCCGTACCGCATATGAAGACGGACGTTCAGGATATAGATTGTGATTTCTTCGTCTTCTCAGGCCATAAGATGTGCGGTTCTGCCAGCACAGGCGTCCTCTATGGCAAAAAAGCCATTCTGGAAGATATGGAACCGTTCCTCTTGGGCGGCGATATGATCGAATACGTACAGGAACAGTCGACGACCTTTAACGAACTGCCCTTCAAGTTTGAAGCTGGTTCCCAGAACGTCGAAGGTGCTGTAGCCCTGCACGCAGCCATCGATTACCTGGAAGACCTGGGCATGGATGCCATTGAAGAACACGAACACGAACTGACCACGCGCTGCCTGGAAGGGATGAAAAAAATCCCCCATATCCATATTATCGGCAGCACGGATCCGGCAGAAAAGACGGGCGTCATTACCTTCACCATCGATGGCGTACATCCCCATGATGCGGCGACCATTCTCGACAGCTTTGGTATCGCCATCCGTTCCGGCCATCACTGCGCCCAGCCTTTAGGCTGCCACCTCGGCGTCGAAGCGTCGAACCGGGCCAGCTTCTATATCTACAATACACTGGATGAAGTAGACTATTTCCTGGAAAAACTGCCCCTCGTACGGAAACAGATGGGCTTTAAGGATTAAGGAGCGTCGACGATGGAAAACATGAATGAATTGTACTCTGACATCATTCTGGAACATAACCAGTGTCAGGAAAACAAACACCCCCTGGATCAGGCTAATCTGCAGGAACACGGTCATAACCCGAGCTGTGGCGATGACATTACGCTGCAGGCCGATATCCAGGACGGCATCATTAAGGATGCTGCCTATACGGGCCATGGCTGTGCTATCAGCCAGGCTTCGGCAGACATTATGATCGATCTCATTAAAGGCAAGAGCGTAGAAGAAGCGCTGCGCCTGGTCGATCTCTTCCTCGATATGATCAAACGGGAAGTAACCGACGATGATGAACTGGAAGAACTGGAAGATGCCATTGCCCTGAAAAACATTTCCAATATGCCGGCCCGCGTAAAATGCGCCGTTCTCGCCTGGCATACGCTGAAGGAAGCGTTGGAACGGGATCAGAAATAAAACGTACGTACAAAAAACACCTCATCGAGACGTCCGCAAGGGCTGTCGATGAGGTGTTTTGTATGTTTGGGCGCTTAGGCGTTCTTATCTTCCGGGGCTGGTGTGCCGGGCTGGGGCGGTTCGTCTACGCTGCCTTTGAAATGCAGGTAGATAAAGACGGCTGCCGCAATGACAAAGGCGATGACGCTGGTCATTTGCGCTGATTTCAGGCCTAGCGTAAGGGATACGTAGTCACCGCGCAGGAATTCCAGGAAGAACCGTTCTACAGCGTAGAGCATGACGTAGAGGCAGAAAACCTGTCCTTTCTTATGGGGAAAGGAGCTGTAGAAGAGGAGTGCTACGAAAGCCAGAATATCGAGCTGGCCTTCCCACACTTCAGCCGGCCAGAGGGGCTGATTGCCATACGTATGGTAGGCTAACGTCGTTTCCGGGTAGAGAATCCCGAAGTTACCGCCTGTAGGATGGCCGAAGGCATCGCCGTTCATGAGGTTGGCCATACGGCCAATGGACTGGCCCAGGATGATGGCCGGTGCCAGGAGGTCGGCAAAGGCCCATGTATCGATATGGTGATATTTCGTGTAGGCAATGCCGGCAATGGCGCCGAAGAGAAGGCCTCCCTGGATAGCCATGCCGCCTTGCCAGACGAAGGGGATTTCCAGGAGATGATTGTGATAGTACGGCCAATCGAAGAAGAACACATCCCAGAGACGGCCGCCGACAATACCGGCGAGACCACAATACATGGTGAAGTCAAATATATGGGTGTGCCAGCCACGGCCGTCGCGTTTCATAATATAGTAGCCCGTAATGCCGGCCGAGACGATGCCCAGCATAAAGAGCAGGCCATAGGCACGGATGGGGAAGGAACCAATAAAAAATAGATATTGATGCATAAAAGAGCGCCCCTTTGTGATATAATAAAAGTCACTGTATAGAAAATTACAGTCGTTTTATTATACAACGGGGCTGTCAATTAGGGAAGTCAGAGCCTCTAAGGCGGCAGCCCCCTCGTTTGTAAGGAGATATGCATGGTATATAAAGGTATTGCAAAGAAATTAGCACTCCTGGCGGTGTTGGTCATGACGACAGGCAATGCTGTCTGGGCCGCCCAAAGTGATAGTGCCGGCAAGGAGGCAGATCCGGCTTTTTCCGTGCCGGTTGTGCAAAACCCCATAAAAAGTGGCACGATTAAAGATCTGCAGATTGTCGACGATGGCCAGCGCTGGCTTGTCACGGACAAGGCCCTGGAGCAGTATGGCGTCTATGCCAATCCCGATAAAGAAGGGCAGTATTGGTTCCGCCTGCCGCAAAACGCGACGGCCGAAAAGGTTCTCGGCCAGGACCGTAACGTGAGCCTGACCCTGCCGGGCGCGAAGAGTAAGGAAGGCCGTAACATCAGCATTGGCCGCATACGCCGCTTTTTAGGTATCAGCTATGTTTTGGACGGTGAAACGAAATCCCTCTTGCCGCCTGCCAAGGCTAAGCGTACGGCGGCAGAGCTGAAGCAGTCTGTCCCGTCTGCTCCGGAAATCACGAAAAAAGGTAATTTGGGAATGGTCCTTTTCTGGGACCCGGTTATGGATGAAAAAAGCCCTATTCCGGAATTAAAGACCAAACAGCCCGTCCTTTCACCGTGTGCCTTCCGCCTTTCCAGTAAGGGCATTGTCCTGCGCAATCCCGATCTGGATACGCTCATTACGTCGTGGCAGGAAAAGGGCTATGCAATATGGCCACTTGTCGATAATGACTTTAGTCCCAAGCTGACCCATGAAGTCTTGTCCCAGCCGAACCTGCGCAAACAGCTTATTAAGGAGCTCATCGGCTACAGCATCCTCTATGACTTTGCCGGCTACAATATCGATTTTGAAAACGTCAACTATAGTGATAGAGACCTCCTGACACAGTTCGTCCGGGAATTTTCCGACGTAGCCCATGCCTACGGCCTGAAAGTTTCCATGGATGTAACGGCTCCGTCGGATAGTCCTAATTGGTCTATGGTATATAATCGCCAGGCCCTCGGTAAAAGCCTCGATTATGTCATGCTCATGGCCTACGACCAAGTAGGCCGCACGAGCCCTGTCGCCGGGCCTACAGCGACGCTGCCCTGGGTAGAAACGTCCATCAAAAATACACTCCAGTCCGTGCCGGCTGAAAAGGTCATCCTCGGCATGCCGCTCTACATGCGCGTGTGGTATGAAGCGGCTAACGGCAAGGATCTGCCCAAGGACCTGGCTGACTGGCCGGCAGCCGTAACGGAGACCGCTGTAGAAGCTGGCAATGGTACGAAACAGGCGGCTGCAGCTAAGGCAGCTGCCAAGAAGCCCAAGCTCTTCGTGCGCACACTGACCCTTGCTGACAGCCAGGCTGTACGCAACAAATATAAGTCGTCTGTCGTCTGGGACAATGCCCTGGGTCTTTATAAGCTCGACGTACAGCTGCCGGAAGGACGCCTCAAAATCTGGTTTGAAGATGATAAATCTCTTAAAGAAAAAGTAAAACTGATTCCTCAGTACCATTTGGGCGGTGCCTCATTCTGGCGCAAAGGCTTTGAACCAGCTAATTTTTGGCAGGGATTTGCCAAACATGAATTGACTTGACGTGTTACGACAATTATAATAAAAAAGTCAACAACTTTACCTGCAATACATTTTTAAGATACGGGGGTCGTGCTATGGAAAAATACATTCCACAGGAAATAGAAAAGAAATGGCAGCAAAAATGGCTGGACGAAAAAGTGGATAAATGTCCGGACGAAAGTGATAAACCGAAGTATTACGTATTGGAAATGTTCCCGTATCCGTCGGGCAACCTGCACATGGGCCATGTGCGTAACTATGCTATTGGCGACGTCATTGCCCGCTACAGAAGAATGCTCGGTTATAATGTCATTCATCCCATGGGCTTTGATGCCTTCGGCATGCCTGCCGAAAATGCGGCGATTCAGCACAACATCCCGCCGGCAAAATGGACCTATGACAATATTGCCAACATGGAACGGCAGCAGAAATCCTTAGGCCTCTCGTATGACTGGGATCGTGAAGTTGCTACGTGCCATAAAGAATACTATAAATGGACGCAGTGGATGTTTGAACTGATGTACAAACGGGGTCTGGCCTATCGTAAGGAAGCCAAGGTTAACTGGTGCGAACATTGCCACACGGTTTTGGCTAACGAACAGGCTGAAGGCGGTATTTGCTGGCGCTGCGACAACCCGGTCGTCAAAAAGGACCTGAAACAGTGGTTCTTCAAGATTACAGACTACGCTGACCGGCTCCTCGACGACCTGGATAAACTGCCGGGCTGGCCGGAACGCGTTAAGACCATGCAGCGCAACTGGATTGGCCGCAGCGAAGGGGCCAACTTCTTCTTTGAAATTCCGGAAATCGGCGAACGGGTAGAACTCTTCTCGACCCGTGTCGATACGATTTTTGGTGCCAGCTTTGTCGTCCTCGCGCCGGAACACCGCTTTGTCGAACGCATCATCAAAGGCAAACCGAACGAAGCTGAACTGCGCGCCTTCATTGAAAAGATGCGCAACCAGAGCGATATGGAACGGACGTCGGAAGACGTAGAAAAAGTCGGTATGTTTACCGGTGCCTACGCCGTAAATCCGCTCAATAACGAACAGGTACCAATCTGGATTGCCAACTACGTCCTCGTCGATTATGGTACAGGCGCCGTCATGGGCGTTGCCGGCCACGATCAGCGTGACTTCGAATTCTGCAAAAAATACAATATTCCTATCCATTACGTCATTCAGGATACGGAAGGCAAGATCGATTACGAACACGACGAAATTACAGAAGCCTATAAAGGCGAAGGCTATCTGATCAATTCCGGCGAATTCAACGGCCTTTCTATTGAAGAAGGGAAGAAAGCTATTACCCAGTGGCTCGTCGATCACAACTGCGGCAAAGCAACGGTTAACTTCCGTCTGCGCGACTGGCTCATTTCCCGCCAGCGTTACTGGGGTGCGCCCATTCCTGTCGTCTACTGCGAAAAATGTGGCGAACAGCTCGTACCGGAAGAGCAGCTGCCGGTTGAACTGCCGGAAGACGTCCAGTTTACCGCTGGTGCTACGTCGCCTCTCGAAACGAGTGAAAAGTTCCTGCACACGACGTGCCCGAAATGCGGTGGTCCGGCTATCCGCGAAACTGATACGATGGATACGTTCCTGTGCTCGTCGTGGTACCACCTGCGCTATACGGATCCGCGCAATACAAAACAGCCCTTCGATCCGAAGAAAGCTAATTATTGGATGAACGTCGACCAGTACATTGGCGGCATCGAACACGCTATTTTGCATCTTATTTATGCCCGTTTCTTCATGAAGGTCCTCCATGATGCGGGGTATGTCGATAAGGTAGAACCGTACGAACGCCTGCTCACACAGGGCATGGTACTCCTCGATGGCAGCAAGATGAGTAAATCCAAGGGGAACGTCGTATCTCCGGAAGAAATTGTTGCCAAATACGGTGCTGATACGGCCCGTCTCTTCATTCTCTTCGCGGCCCCGCCGGAACGTGATCTGCCTTGGTCCGAAACGGGTGTAGAAGGCTCGTACCGCTTCCTCAACCGCGTATGGCGTATTGTCGAACAGTACCTGGATCTGGCGAAAAACGGCGAAGCAGCAGACCGTCCGTATACGGCGGCCGAAAAAGACCTGCGTTTCGTCGAATATACGTCTATTCGCAAGGTAACAGACGACGTCCGTGGCAGTGATGGTCATTATGCCCTCAACACGGCTGTCAGCTCCATCATGGAATTTGTCAACGCCATGTACAACTACGTCGACAAGAACCAGACCATCCGTCGCGATGTAGCTGAAGAAGCCATGCAAAACCTGCTCAAGGTACTGGCTCCGTTTACGCCGCATATTGCAGCCGAACTGTGGCAGCAAGCGGGCTTCGACGGTGATGTACACCAGCAGGAATGGCCGCACGTCGATGAAACAGCCCTTCAGGTCGATGAAATCGAACTGCCAATCCAGGTCAACGGCAAGGTCCGCGACCGCATTACGGTACCTGTCGAAATGGACCAGGACAAGCTGCGTGAGCTGGCTCTGGAACGGCCGCACGTCAAAGCCTTTGTCGAAGGCAAACAGGTCGTTAAATTCATTGTCGTACCAAAGAAGATTATCAACATTGTCGTTAAATAAATACATGCTAAAAGGGGATGCCATCGTGCATCTCCTTTTTCCCATAAGGAGGAGATGACCATGGAAGAACGGTTGAGCCCGACGCGCCACGTCAAGGCCCTCCATTGTTTAAATAATATACCTTGTGCCGTCCTGCTGCCCGTCGTCACAGTAGACGGAGAAGAACATGTGCTCTTTGAAGTACGCAGCAGCAAACTGTCTTGGCAGCCCCGGGATATTTGCTTTCCCGGCGGTAAAATAGAAGCAGCTGATGCCAACGCCCAGGCCGCGGCTATCAGAGAAACGGAAGAGGAACTGGGCATAGCGAGAAGTGCCATAGAAATCCTGGGGCCTCTGGATTATTTGGAATCTATGGTAGGTGTTACGGTCTGGCCCTTTGCAGCACGCTTGCACAGCCTTGATTTTTCAATTAGCAAGGATGAACTCGATGAAGTCTTTACCGTGCCCTTGGCCTGGCTGCGCCAGTATCAGCCGGAAGAAAAGCGCATGGAAATTGCCACCCGGCCGGGCCCGGATTTCCCGTCTGATTTATTGCGTAGTGCTGCACCGGATACGACGAGCGAATGGCGGCGCCGCAAGACCTATTCGGTCTACATCTACCGCTATGAAAATCACGTGATATGGGGCATTACAGCCCATATTTTGCGCCATTTCCTGAGCTTATACTAAGTCCTGGCAGATGCGCTATGATAAAATAAATAAGGCATAAACATGCAAAATAATAAAACCTGATAGTCATTATTTGTTAGGGCATAACTGCGTTTTTAGATTTATTTTATTATTTGTGGGAACTATTTGCTATGAGTAAACGGAATGGATATATTGTATAAAGTGCTGTTTTTTCTATTGATTAAATACGTGAAAAGTTGTACAATGCAAATGTAAGAACTTGCAGGCTCTATCCGTTTGTCCTGTAGCAGTACGGATGATATATCCGGTACCCGCGTGTGGGTAAAAGGCCGTACAGCTCGCCTATGTTGTACCGCTATTTCAGCCCGGATGTATGAAGTTTTTGCATACCATGTGTTAAGGAGAGTGTAAACCAAATGGATTTTAACTTGACAGACGTACATCAGGAATTTATCAATCTCGCAGCTGGTTTTGGCAAAAAGAAATTAGCTCCGACGATCACAGAACGTGACCACCAGGGTATTTTTGACGAAGATCTCGTCAGCGAAATGCTCGGCCTCGGCCTCTGCGGCGCTTATTTTGAAGAAAAATACGGCGGTGCAGAATGCGACGTATTGAGCTATATCCTCGCTGTAGAAGAATTGGCTAAATATGACGCAGGTATGTCCATTACCCTGTCGGCTACTGTTTCCCTCTGCGCAAACCCGATTTGGCAGTTTGGTACAGAAGCTCAGAAAGAAAAATACCTCACCCCGTTGGTTGAAGGTAAAAAACTCGGCGCATTCGGCCTGACAGAACCGAATGCCGGCACGGATGCTTCCGGTCAGCAGACGGTAGCTGTTAAAAACGAAGACGGCTCGTATACGCTGAACGGCTCCAAAATCTTCATCACAAACGGTGGCGCAGCCGATATTTATATCGTCTTCGCTATGACTGACAAATCCCAGGGCAGTCACAACGGTATCAGTGCTTTCATCCTTGAAAAGGACATGCCTGGCTTCACTTTCGGCAAAAAAGAAGACAAACTTGGTATTCACACGTCCCAGACGATGGAACTCGTTTTCCAGGACGTAAAGGTTCCTGCTGAAAACCTCCTCGGCCAGGAAGGCCAAGGCTTCAAGATCGCTATGAAGACCTTGGACGGCGGCCGTATTGGCGTTGCTGCCCAGGCTCTCGGTATTGCTGAAGCAGCCCTCCAGGATGCCGTTGAATATTCCAAACAGCGTGTACAGTTCGGCAAACCGCTTTGCAAATTCCAGTCCATTTCCTTCAAATTGGCTGACATGAAGATGAAAGTCGAAGCTGCACGTCTCCTCGTTTACAAGGCTGCCTGCAAGAAACAGGAAGACCAGCCGTTCTCAGTAGATGCTGCTATTGCCAAGAGAGTTGCTTCTGACGTAGCTATGGAAATCGCTACGGAAGCCGTTCAGATCTTCGGTGGCTATGGCTACAGCGAAGAATACCCGGTAGCTCGTCATCTCCGCGATGCTAAGATCACGCAGATCTACGAAGGCACCAACGAAGTACAGCTCATGGTTACATCAAGTGCACTTCTCCGCTAATTTATGGTATGCTATTGACGCAGACATTAGTTCTGCTGATATAAAATTATATTTAGGAGGCAACAGAAATATGGAAATATTGGTATGTGTCAAACAGGTTCCAGACACAGCAGAAGTTAAGATTGATCCCGTAAAACATACCGTCATTCGTGCCGGTGTACCGAACATCTTCAATCCGTTCGACCAGAACGCTTTGGAAGCTGCTCTTCAGTTAAAAGATAATCAGGGCGCAAAGGTTACCTTGCTTTCCATGGGGCCCCCGCAGGCAAAAGACGTTCTTCGCGAAGGTTTAGCTATGGGCGCTGATGAAGCATATCTCCTGACCGACCGCAAAGTCGGTGGTTCCGATACTCTCGCTACAGGCTACTGCATTGCACAGGCCATCAAGAAAGTAACTGAACTCAAAGGCATTGAAAAATTCGATATCATTCTTTGCGGTAAACAGGCTATCGATGGCGATACAGCTCAGGTTGGCCCGCAGATCGCTTGCGAACTCGGCATTCCGCAGATCACATACGCTGCTGATCTGAAAGTCGAAGGCGACACCGTTACTGTTAAACAGCAGAACGAAGAAGGCTATATCGTAACAGAAGCTAAATTCCCTGTTTTGATCACGGCTGTAAAAGAATTGAACGAACCACGCTTCCCGACCATCCGTGGTACGATGAAAGCAAAACGCCGCGAAATTCCTGAACTGTCTGCTGACGACGTAAAGGCTGATGAATCTAAGATCGGTTTGAGCGGTTCGCCGACAAAAGTTCGTAAGATTTTCACACCGCCTCAGAGAACTCAGGGTCTCGTAATTCCTGTCGAAGATGACAATTACCAGGCAGCAGTTGACACATTGATGGAAAAACTGACTGAACAGAAGATCATTTAATTCTAAGGAGGAAAAGTGAAAATGGATTTAGCAGAATACAAAGGCATATATGTAATTGCTGAACAATTCGAAGGCAAATTACGTAACGTATCTTTCGAACTGTTGGGCCAGGCTCGCGTTTTAGCTGACACCATCGGTGATGAAGTAGGTGCGATCCTCATTGGTCATAACGTAAAACCGTTGGCACAGGAACTGATTACTCACGGCGCTCACAAAGTATACGTATATGATGACGAAAAACTCGAAAACTACAATACGACGGCATATGCAAAAGTTATTTGCGACTTCTTCAACGAAGTAAAACCGAACGTATTCCTCGTTGGCGCTACGAACATCGGCCGTGACCTCGGCCCGCGTGTTGCCAACTCCCTGCAGACAGGCCTTACGGCTGACTGCACAGGCCTCGCTGTTGACGACGACAACAAGACGATCGTTTGGACTCGTCCGGCTCTCGGCGGCAACATCATGGCTGAAATCATTTGCCCGGATAACCGTCCGCAGATGGGTACTGTTCGCCCGAACGTATTCAAAAAACCGGAAGCTGATCCGAGCGCAACTGGCGAAGTTATCGAAAAGACAGCTAACCTCACAGATGCTGACTTCATGACGAAATTCGTTGAACTCATCAAAATGGGCGGCGAAGGCGTTAAAATTGAAGAAGCTGACGTTATCGTTTCCGGCGGCCGTGGCATGAATGGTCCTGAACCGTTCACAGGCATGCTGAAAGACCTGGCTGATCTCCTCGGCGGTGCTGTTGGTGCTTCCCGTGCAGCTGTTGATGCTGGCTGGATCGACGCTCTCCATCAGGTAGGCCAGACAGGTAAAACTGTTGGTCCTAAGATCTACATTGCATGCGGTATCTCCGGCGCTATCCAGCATCTCGCTGGCATGAGTGGTGCTGATTGCGTAATCGCTATCAACAAAGACGAAGATGCTCCGATCTTCAAAGTATGCGACTATGGTATCGTTGGCGACGCATTCAAAGTCGTTCCGATGCTCACAGAAGCTATCAAAAAAATCAAAGGCTAATTGATTCGTCAAGACGCTTAAAAGACCTGTCTCGTCAGAGACAGGTCTTTTTTTGGGCTCTTTGTATAGGCTAGCCCTTCCTGTTAACGAAGTTCCTTCCAATCCTTTACATAAGGACCGGCCGGCTTTCTTTCATCAACAAGGCCTACTAAATAATCAATGGACGTTTCATAGAAACGAGCCAAAATGGCCAGGCGGGCAATAGAAATTTTTCTCTTTCCTGATTCATACAGGCTGTATGCAACCTGTGTGCAATGCAGCATGTCTGCAATTTCCTGCTGGGAACGTCTGGCTTCATACCGTAATTCTCTCAGTCTGCCGTATTCTTGCATAGGTCATCTCTCCTGTCGGTGGTGCAAAACCTGAGATATCGTATATAAACTGCAGAGGTAGAAGCTTCCGCGTTTTATATCAATATTAAATATTTTTTCTACTATCATTATACCACGTTATATGCCAAATTATAATGTTTCTTGAGAAAAAGTTAGTAATAATTACTAATTAATATAAATTACTAGTATAAAATCTCTAAAAGTAATTATGAAATAATACATATTGTTTTAAAAATTAAAGTTCTTGCTTCTTGGTCTGTAATCGTTCTCTGCAATAATAGAAGAGACGACATATCTAAAAAAATAACCGATATATAACAAAATAATATTCGTGTATTCAATCTTGACTTTTATGAAAAAGAGCCGTATACTGAACAGGTAAATTGAAGTTGATAAAGGCTTTGATAAGGACAAGATCATCGGTCACTTTATGCAGAGAGGGATACAGCTGCTGTGAGTATCCTATAAAGAAACGATGTATTACCACCTTGGAGCTGATCATTGGAACGAAGTACAATGATACGGTCGTACCGTTACAGCGCTTGAGTACATGAAAGGCCGGGCCTTCCATGAACTAGGGTGGAACCACGTGAGTATGCTCTCGTCCCTTGCGGACGGGAGCTTTTTGTTTACAAAGGAGGATTTTTTATGGCAGAATTAATTTTGAAAGATGGCACAAAGAAATCATTTGCCGATGGCATTTCGTTGCAGGAAGCTGTGAAACAGCTGAGCAACAGCTTGGCAAAAAAAGTACTCGTCGCAAAGGTCAATGGAGAAATAACAGATTTGCGCGAAACAATTATAGATGGTTCGACCGTTGAATTCCTGGGCGCTGATACACAGGAAGGCAAGGACACCTTACGTCATACGGCTGCCCATATTATGGCGCAGGCCATTCAGCACCTCTTCCCGGGCGTCAAATTTGCTATTGGCCCGTCCATTGAAAATGGCTTCTACTACGATATGGATACAGAACATCGCTTTACACAGGAAGATTTTGCGGCTATCGAAGCGGAAATGGGAAGAATCGTCAAGGAAAATCTGCCCCTCGAAAAAGAAGTAATCAGCCGTGACGCTGCTCTCGACATGTTCAAGAAAGCCGGTCAGGATTACAAAGTAGAATTGATTCAGGATCTGCCCGCAGACGTGCAGATTTCCCTCTATCGCCAAGGCGACTTCGTTGACCTCTGTAGAGGGCCTCATGCAGCTTCTACAGGCGCTGTCAAGGCCTTTAAGCTGCAGACTGTAGCAGGCGCGTACTGGCGCGGTGATGAACACAACAAGATGCTCCAGCGTATTTATGGGACAGCTTTCGAAAAGAAATCGGAATTGGAAGACTATCTCCACATGCTGGAAGAAGCAGAAAAACGTGATCATCGCAAACTGGGCAAGCAGATGGATCTCTTCAGCTTCCACGAAGAAGGCCCGGGCTTCCCGTTCTTCCATGCTAAAGGCATGGTACTCCGTAAGACACTGCTGAAATTCTGGTATGAACTTCATTCGGAAGCCGAATACGATGAAATCAGCACACCGACGATTCTCAGCCGTCATCTGTGGGAACAGTCTGGTCACTGGGATCACTATCGTGACAACATGTATTTCACCACCATTGATGATGAACCGTATGCAATCAAACCGATGAACTGCCCGGGCGGTATCCTCGTATATAAGAGCAACGTCCACAGCTACCGTGATTTCCCTATGCGTATGGCAGAACTGGGCCTTGTTCATCGTCATGAATTACACGGTGCCCTGCACGGTCTCTTCCGCGTCCGTTGCTTCACCCAGGATGATGCGCACATCTTCATGCTGCCGAGCCAGATGAAATCGGAAATCCGCGGCGTTATGGACCTTTTCGATAAAGCCTACAAGGTATTCGGCTTGGACTATCACGTAGAACTGTCCACCCGTCCGGAAGACTCCATGGGCTCCGATGAAATTTGGGACCTCGCTACGAATACCCTGCGTGAAGTCATTGAAGAACGGGGAATTCCTTATCAGATCAATGAAGGCGACGGTGCATTCTACGGCCCGAAACTGGACTTCCACGTTAAGGACTCCATTGGCCGTACGTGGCAGTGCGGTACCATCCAGCTCGATATGCTCATGCCGGAACGCTTCGACATGACCTACATCGGCGAAGATGGCCAGAAACATCGTCCGGTCATGGTACATCGTACCTGCTTCGGTTCGGTTGAACGGTTCCTGGGCATCCTCATTGAAAACTATGGCGGTGCTTTCCCGGTATGGCTCGCTCCGGTACAGGTCAAATTCCTGCCCATTTCGGACAAACACCTGGAATATGCCAAAGAATTGCGTAAGAAATTCAAGAAACTCGGCATCCGCGTAGAAGTAGACGAAAGCAACGAAAAGATCGGCTACAAGATCCGCAAAGCCCAGATGGAAAAGGTTCCGTACATGGCTATCATTGGCGATAAGGAAATGGAAAGCCAGACTCTCTCCATCCGCGATCGCTCTAAAGGGGATATCGGCGCCAAACCGATCGATGAATTCATTGCCCACATTCAGGATCTCACAGAATCCCGTAAAGGCTAAGTATAACGTAATATAGGAAAGAGAGAAGGCGTACGGCTCACACAGGCTGTACGCCTTTTGTCATATAAGATAACAAATAAAGAATAGAAAGGAAAATTATTTTTTAGTTTAACGTTTACCTTAAAATAAAATCAGAAAATAGCCTTGACTTTAGGGTAGTTTCCTGTATAATAATACTCAACAACAAGATAAGTTAAAAGTTGTGATGGAAAAAAGTAATACTGCGTATATCTCTCAGAGAGCCGGTGGTCGGTGCGAACCGGTGGGTGCCGTAGTGTGAAGTTCGTTCCTGAACTGTGCGATTGAAATACGAGTAGGTTGCACCGGAGTAGCTGCCGTTACACGGCCATGAGTTGATCTGATTCGAGATAAGCAGGGTGGTACCGCGGATATGATTCCGTTCCTGAGGTACTGCTCTTTTTTTATACTCAAACCGGATAAGCAGGGTGGTACCGCGAGACAATCGTCCCTCTAGGAGGGACGATTTTTTTATTTATTCATTTTGATGTACAGAAAGGGGTTTTACACATGGAGACGACATGGATTCAAGTACTTATTATTTTGGCTTATATTGGCGTCCTCTTTGGTATTAGCTGGTATGTAAAACGGCGCGCTGCCGGATCGACGGAAGAATACGTCCTGGCAGGCCGTAAACTGACGACACCGCTGATTACCGTTTCAATCGTCGGCCTGGCCGTCGGCGGCGCGTCTACGATTGGCGTAGCCGAACAAGCGTATAAGGTTGGTCTGTCGGCCGGCTGGTATACAGCCGCCTGGGGCATTGGCGCCGTCGTCATGGGCCTGACAGTAGCTAAGAAATACCGTCAGCTCAACATTACGACCATTCCGGAATTACTCGAACGCTACTACGACCGTCCGGCGATGATCGCCGGCATTGCCTGTCAGATTCTCGTGCAGCTCGTCATTATGAGCCTGCAGTACGTCGCCGGCGGTGCTATCTTAGCGGCTCTCATGCCGGACATCTTCACACCGCTTACGGGTATGCTCACGAGCGCTGTCGTATTCATCGGCATTACGCTCATCGGCGGTATGTGGTCGGCAAGCCAGTCTAATGTCCTCAACGTAACCCTCCAATATATCGGCATTACCGTCGCTGCCTTCCTCATTCTGACCATGGCCGGCGGCATCGACACGGTTGCCATTCAGGCACCGTCAGTCACGTCCCTTGATTTCATTTCCGGTGTCGGTCCCATGACCATTGTTACGTGGATTGTCGTCTTGGTTACGGTTAACATTTCGCTGCAGGCCATCATTCAGATTTCCCTGGGCGCCAAGAACGTACAGACCGCACGCCGGGGCTTCATCATCGGTGGTTTGATCATGCTTCCCGTCGGCTTCATCGCCGCCCTCCTCGGCGTCATTGCCGCAGAAATGTATCCTCAGATTTCCCCGACATCGGCGTTGCCGCAGCTGATCATGGGCCTCAATCCCTGGATCGCCGGTATTACGTTGGCTTCCCTCTGGGCCGCCGATGTAAGCACTGCCTGCAACCTGCTCCTTTCGGCAGCGACGCTCTATTCCCACGATATTCACAAACAGTTCATCAGCCCGGATATGTCCGATGCCAAATATATGAAGGTGACCCGCGTATCTGTCCTCCTCTTGGGACTCCTGACATTAGGCTTCGCCCTTACCATTAGCGGCATCATTTCGACCCTCATGGCTGGCCTTTCCCTGATGACGGCCTTCGCCGTAATCATCCTCATGACTATGTATGCACCGAAATATTGTGCCAAGAAGGCAGCCTTCTACACGCTCATGGCTTCCATTATCGTTCTCGTCCTTTGGATGCTCGTTCCGGAAGTACGCGTACTGCCGCACGTCATCTATGCAGAATGGATCGTCTGTGCCCTCGTCTTCGGCGGCACGAGCCTCTTGTCCCGCAACGTTATCGTAACGGAAGAAGCAGCAGAAAAAGCAAAACCCATGACAGCTCCTGTACAGCACTAAGTACGTCGTGTCGTTTCCTGACCGGCCTGTTTCCCTCTTTGGGGTGAGACAGGCCGGCTCTTTTGTCTTGCTGAATAAATATGGTATACTTAAAAATAAGGCCAACGCAGGGCCTCTGCAAGAGTCACAGAAAGGTGGAAGAAATATATGATTATCAACTGGTTCCCCGGCCATATGGCCAAGGCCCGTCGTTTAATAGAAGATAACCTGAAGGTCATCGATGTGGTTATTGAGCTCGTCGACGCGCGCATTCCTTTGAGCAGTACCAATCCCATGATTGCCAAGCTCATTGGCCAGAAGCCGTCTATCGTCGTCCTCAACAAGTCTGACCTGGCCGATCCGGAATGCCTCAAGGAATGGATGGCCTGGTATAAGCAGCAAGGCCGTCTGGTCATCGCCATGGACAGCAAGGGCGGCAAGGGTGTCAAACAGCTGACGGCATTGGCCCAGCAGCTGGCTAAGCCAAAGCTCGATCACTGGAAAGCCCGGGGACTGAAAACGCGCTCTGTACGGACCATGATCTTAGGTATACCGAACGTAGGCAAATCGACGCTGATCAATAAATTATCGCACCGTAATGTAGCCAAGACGGCTGATAAGCCAGGCGAAACGAAAGGCAAGCAGTGGGTGCGCATTGGCAATCAGCTGGACCTCCTCGATACGCCAGGCGTTCTCTGGCCCAAGCTGGAAGACCAGGTCAGTGCCTACCGTCTGGCCGCTACAGGTGCCATTTCCGATACAGTCTTCGATATGGAAACGGTCATGACCCAGCTCATTACAGAGCTTAGCCGCTGGTATCCTCAGGCCCTCATGACACGCTACAAATTGACAGAGCTCTCAGACGATCCATTGGTTACAATTGACATGATTGGCCACAAACGGGGCTGTATCGTCGCCGGTGGCGTAGTCGACTTGGAAAAGACGTACAAGCTTATCTTAAAGGAATTCCGCGAAGGAAAAATCGGTCCTATCTCTCTGGACCGGGTCGCTGAAATGACAGAAGGGGCGATTTAGATGGATATTAGCCAATTAAAGGTAGCTCAAATCAAGGCGCTCCTCATGGCAGCCGAAACGGATGTGCCTCAGATTTTGGAAGCCATGGAGCATGATAAGCGCGTATCCGTCCAGAAGGAGGCAGCTGCCTTCATGCGTCGTAAAGTAAGGGAAGAAGAGGAGCGGGAACGGCTGCTCCAGATGTACGCGTATGAAACGCAGTATTACAATGAAAACATCTACCATGTTGCCGGTATCGATGAAGCCGGCCGCGGACCGGCAGCCGGTCCGGTCATGGTCGCTGCGGTCATCCTGCCGCCGTACTGGGAATGTCCCGGCCTGAACGACAGCAAAAAGGTTTCGCCGGCCAAACGGGAACTCCTTTACGATAAGATCATGGAGGAAGCCGTAGCCGTTTCCTGTATTGCCAAGTCGGAAAAGGAAATCGATGCCCTCGATATCTATCATGCTACACAGCAGGGCATGTATGACGCTGTCGCCGCTTTGAAGGTCCGGCCAGAAGAGGTATTAGTCGATGCTATGCCCTTGCCGGACCTGGCCATACCCCATCGTTCTCTCGTGCACGGTGATGCCCTCAGCGCGTCCATTGCCGCTGCATCTATCATTGCCAAGGTGACGCGGGACCGGCTGATGGTAGCGTATGATAAAGAATACCCGGAGTACGGCTTTGCCGTCCACAAGGGCTATTTGACGCAGGCCCACATGGATGCCTTACAGCAATACGGACCGTGTCCTATTCACCGGCGCAGCTTTGAGCCGATTAAAAGCATGGTCCAGACATACACGAAAGGGTGAAAGAAATGACGAAAATTGGTTTTATCGGCTTAGGGATCATGGGGGTGCCTATGGTCCGCAATTTGGTGCGAGCACACATGGACGTAACGATCATTGACAATGGGCACGGCAATCACGCAGCCATTGCCGAATTAAAAGGCCAGGGCGTCAAGGTCATGGCCACAGCCAGGGAAACGGCTGCCAATCAGGATGTAGTCATTACGATGCTGCCCAATGGCTCCGTTGTGGAACAGGTACTGACCGGTCCGGATGGCGTCTTGGCCGATATCTCGCCGGGCACGATCCTCATCGATTCCAGCTCCGTCTCGCCGGCTGAATCGCAGCACTTTGCCGCCTTAGCAAAAGCGAAGGGCTGTTCCTTCCTCGATGCCCCCGTAAGTGGTGGTGAACCTGGTGCCATAGCGGGCACGCTGGCCTTCATGATCGGCGGTAATGAAGATGTTGCCAGGCAGGCAGACCCGGTCTTTCAGGCTATGGGTTCTACGGCTGTCGTCACGGGCCCGAACGGTGCCGGCTCGGTGACCAAGCTTTGCAATCAGATCATTTGTTTTATAAACATTGCCGCCGTATCGGAAGCCTTGGTTTTGGGACAAAAGGCCGGCGCCGACCCGAAGAAGGTCTATGAAGCCGTACGCAGCGGCCTGGCTGGCAGTGCCATTTTGGAACAAAAGGCACCGCGTATCTATGCGCGTGATTTCGCGCCTGGCGGCTTCTTGGAAAATCAGATGAAGGACATTAATAATGCCATGGAAACGGCGAAAAATCTGGATGTGTCATTGCCCCAGGCCGGTTTGGTACAACAGATGACGGCCAGCCTCATGCAGGCCGGTCACGGCCGGGAAGACAATGCCTGCTTCGTGAAATTTTATGAAGCCATCTCCGGTGTGGAAGTCAAAACGTCGTTATAACACACGCAAAAAAAGAGCCCGTTCCGCAGGTGATATGCTCCCTTCTAGGTAGACATGAGAAATAATAAAATCTCACTCTACTTGGAAGGGAGCATTTAATATGCATAGAACTAAGGTTTGTGCAGAAGAAAAACTACATACGGTGCTAG